>NZ_JAQGNT010000091.1 GCF_028291725.1 Hydrocarboniphaga sp.
CGATCTGCACGGCAGGGTTCGACGTGCTGATCGAGACCGTGAAGCTCAAGTCGGTGTTGTATTTACCGTCTCGAATGGTACTGACAGGGAATGAGCCCGAAGACTGGCCCGCCGGTAGCGTGTACGAACTCTGCGGCGGGGTGTAGTTGACGGAGGCGGTCGCCGATCCGTTTGCGGCGGCTACCGCCAATACGATCGCGGAAGCGGTGTAGCCGCTGCGTGAAATCTGCAGGGAGATGGCGTTGCCCTCGACACCACTGGCCGTCAGAGCGATGGATACCGTCGAGAGGCCGGTCGAGCCGGTGCTCAGGCGATTGCCGGCCGCATCGTAGGTATAGCTCTGCGCCGTGCTGTCTTCGTAGGAGACGCCTTTGAGCCGCCCCAGATTGTCGTAGGTGTATGTCGCCGTCCCGGACGCACCCGTGGCGCTGAGTGAGATCAGAACAAGCGCTGCGACAATCCCCGCCTTCTTCGCCCTCATGCTCATCAACCCCTCCTTCAATGAGGTAGCAAGTGCCATATGGACCCCGGCCTCAATCGATCCGGACATGCGGCCCGGCGACTATTCGAACACTAATGGACAAGCCGGCATCGGAATGCGAAACAGATCACATTTGCAGAACCTGCAGCCTCTTTACTGCTCGGTCTTCTGGACAATGGCTCCAAAGCGCTGGTCCCAGTCGTCCCGCTCGCGCACCAGCCGCAGGTCCTGCCACAGCACGTAGGGCTCGGTGTTCAGCGACTGGCCGACGCTGCTGGCCGCGAGTTCGACATTGGTCGCCAGGCGCTGACTGCCGACGGTGCGTTCGGCGCGGCCGTTGGCGTCGCGGCGCAGTTGCGGGTCGGCGCGCTTCAGCGCCGCGGCGCAGGCGGCGGCATCGTCGGGCTTGAAGCCGACTTCGAACAGCCGGTCGTTGAAGAACTGCAGGCTCAGCCGCCCCTGAGTACCGAGCATGGAGTAGTGCTCGAGGGTCAGCAGGTCGAGCGCGTGAACCGGATAACGCGGATCGGGCGGACGCGACATCGTGCGCCGCACCGGCACCAGTTTCCTGGCGGCGAAATCACGGGTGATCTGGTCGATGCTGGAATAGCTGCTGAGCCCGGCGAACAGCGGGCGGCCAGGCTGGCGACGCGTGTAGTCCTCGGAGCTGACCGCGACTGTCGGTGCGGGCGCTGTCATCCCTGCCGAGCGCAGGCTCGGCAACTTGGCATTGATGCCGTACCAGGTCGCCGCCCCCGACAAACAGACGACCGCCATCAATACGTATGGTGGTCCCGTGGAACTCATCGCCCAAAGATTCTCCCGCCCGCTGCAGCAGGCAGCCGATTCTGGCACCAAGCCGCCTTCTACAAATGCGAACGCGGGATATCCGGTGGCAAGCGACGGGCGACCGGTCGCAGAGAATCTGCGGGCCACGGAGCTGAACGACGCGTCGCCTCACTCCACCATCTTGTACGGCAAGGCACCGAAGCGGCGGTCCCATTCGTCGCGCTCGCGGGTCAGGCGCAGGTCCTGCCACAGCACGTAGGGCTCGGTGCCCAGATACTCGCCGACATGGCTGGACGCGAGTCCCACGTTCGTGGCCAGGCGCCGATCGCCGACGCTGTGTTCCGCGCGGCCGTTGCGGTCGCGCTGCAGCTGCGGATCGGCGCGCTTCAGCGCCGCGGCGCAGGCGGCCGCATCGTCCGGCTTGAAATCGATCTCGAACAGGCGGTCGTTGAAAAACTGCAGGCTCAGCCGGCCCTGCGTATCCAGCAGCGCCAGCTGCTCGACGGTCAGCGTATCCAGCGCATGCGGCGGATAACGCGGGTCCGGCGGCCGCGCCAGCGTGCGGCGCGACGCGCCCAGCCGGCGTGCCTGCAGCGCCTTGCCGACCTCCGCGACGCTGGAATAGCTGCGATAGCCATCCACCAGCTCCACGCCGGCACGGCGCTGCAGAAAATGCGCGGTATCCGGATGCTGCGCCGGCGCGCGCGTCATCAGCCAGACGCCCGCCGCGATCGCCAGCAGCAGGCCGCAGCAGCACCAGATCCGGCGTGACGAAAGCTTCATCGCCGAGCCTTGCACCGGATGCTCATGGAGGCGTGAACGTGAAGCCGCTGATCACGACTTCGAACGGCGTGCCATTCATCGGCGCCTGGCCTTGATTCAGCCAGAGATTCAGATGCACGACTTCCGCGCCCGGCGGCGGAATGCTGCCGGCGCGGGTGTCGCTCCACTGCGCCAGCGTGACGTCACCGGCGACGCTCTTGAACGACACTTTCTTCGCCGCCCATTTGAACGAGTGCGTGGTCTTGGCGTAGCCGGTCGTCAGCGGCCACGCATAGTACGTGCCGCTGCGCGGCGGCTGCACGGTGTACTGCACGTTGTCCGGATTGGCCGGATCGCTCCACTTCGCGAACTCGATGTCGATCTCGCGGTAGTGATACGCCGGGTTGTTGTCGTAGGTGAACAGGCCGAGCACGATGTTGGGATCGATATCGCCAAGATCGGTCGCCAGTTTGAACTGGTAGCTGCCGTAGCCCAGCGACGGGTTCAGATACACCTCGGCGCATTGCCAGTTGCCATCGCTGTCCTGGGTGATTTTCAGATGCAGCTTGCCTTTGGAATCGACCCAGACGTTGTCGCTGCTGTCGGAGAAGTGGTTCGGCCCCGGCCCTACAGTGCCGCTGCCGCTGCTTTTCACGGTCCACTGGTAGCCGGCAAAATCGATCAGCCGGGAATCGGCCCAGGCCGGTGTCAGCAGCAGGCTGGCGAGCATGGTGATCGCAGCGCGAAAATACGGCTTCGTCATTGAAAGTCCCGGAGCGTTTCGTCCGATTCTGCGCCATGGCGCAAGCGCCAGCCAGGCACCTCGGGGCGGCGGCTTCGCCCTTTACGAGCTCCCGTCACAGGCTCCCGTCACAGACTCTCGATCATCGGAATCAGTGCGCCGAATTCGCCCGCGAGCACCGCCTTGCTGTAGCGGAATCCCTGCGCCTGGTCGCAGCCGCGCTCCTGCAGATAACGCTGCTGCTGCTCGGTTTCAACACCCTCGGCGACAACGCTTATGTTGAGGCTGTGGGCCATCGCGAGGATCGCGCAGATGATCGCAGCGTCGGCGGTATCGGTAGTCAGATCGCGCACGAAGGAGCGGTCGATCTTGATCTTGTCGATCGGGAAGCGCGTCAGATACGACAGGCTGGAGAAGCCGGTGCCGAAATCGTCGACCACCACGCCGACGCCGAGCTTGCGCAACGCGCGCAGCATGTCGACGCCGTCTTCCGGATGCTGCATCAGCATGCCTTCGGTGATTTCCAGCTCCAGGCTGTCGGCTGGCAGGCCGCTGTCGTCGAGCGCGCGCCGCACGATCAGCGGCCACTCCTTCTGCTGGAACTGGCGCGGCGAGACATTGACCGCCAGTTTCAGCAGGCGCCCGGTCTGCTGCCGGATACCCACGCATTCCGCGCAGGCGCTGCGCAACACCCATTCACCGAGCTGCAGGATCAGCCCGCTTTCCTCGGCAACCGGGATGAAGCGCTCCGGCGAAACCATGCCCAGCGCGCCCCGATCCCAGCGCACCAACGCTTCCATGCCGACAACGCGACCGTTCTTGAGCGAAATCTCCGGCTGGTAGTGGATTGCGAGATCTTCGCCGTCGATCGCCCGCCGCAGCGCCGTACTCAGTGCCAGCTTTTCCTCGGTCTGCTCCAACATCGCCTGGCTGAACCACTGGAAGTTGCTGCGGCCCGCAGCCTTGGCGTGATACATCGCGGTGTCGGCGTGCTTGAGCAGGGTGACAGGATCGTCGCCATCGCCCGGAAACAGGCTGCCGCCGATGCTGGCCGCGATCAGCAGCTCGTGGCTGTCGATCTGTATCGGCATGACGATGGCCTTGCTGATCTTGTCGACGATCGCCACGACTTCGCCGCGGCTGCCGACATCGGTCAGCAGCAGCACGAACTCGTCGCCTCCGAGGCGGGCGACGGTATCGACCTGGCGCACGCTGTCCTGCAGACGCTTGGCAATGGACAGCAGCAGGCGGTCGCCGATCTGATGTCCCAGAGAATCGTTGACGCGCTTGAAGTGATCCAGATCCAGCATCAGCACCGCCAGCTGGCCGCCGCTGCGTTGTACCTGGTGGATCGCCATCTCCAGCCGGTCGAACAACAGCGTGCGATTGGGCAGCCCGGTCAGCGCATCATGATGCGCCATGTGGCGGATGAAGGCTTCGGCGCGCTTGCGCTGGGTGATGTCATAGGCAACCTTGAGGAAGCCGACCACCTTGCCCTGGTCGTCGCGCATCGCCGTGATGGCGATGTTGACCGGCAGGCGCGAGCCATCCTTGCGCAGGTAGGTCCACTCGCGCTCGTCGGCCGTGTCCTGGCTGCCGGAGGCGACGATCACCTGGAAGTTCGGCGGAATCACCGCGTGGGTCTGCAACGACAGCTCGCTGGCGCGGCGTTCCAACTCGACTGCCTCGTGCATCACCAGCGCGGATTGGCCGACGAGTTCATGGCGCCCAAATCCCAGCAGGCGCTCCGCCGCCGGATTCGCAGTGAGAATACGGCCGTCAACATCGGTGGCGATGATGCTGAACGGCAGGCTGTCGAGAATCGACTGGCGCAATAGGTCGGCCTGAGCCGCGCGCGACAGCTTTTCGGCACCGATGCGTTCGGTGATATCGATCACCGAGGCCAGCACGAAGGAACCTTCCTCGGTCTGCAGCGGATTGAGGCCGATCTCGATCGGCACTTCGCTGCCGTCCTTGCGCAGGCCGTAGAGATCGCGGCCGGCGCCCATGGCGCGCGCGTCAGGCTGCGCGAAGAAACCCTTGCGGTAGCCCTCGTGACGCCCGCGAAAGCGGCTCGGTATCAGCGCTTCGATCGACAGGGCCAGCAGTTCCTCGCGGGTATGGCCGAACAGCTGCTCGGTCTGCGAGTTGACCAGTACGATGCCGCCGCGGGCATTGACCATCAGCATGGCGTTGGGCGCGGCCTCGATCACCAGGCGCAGACGCTGTTCGGCACGCTTGCGCTCGGTGATGTCAATGATCGCCGCCAGCACGAAGTCGCCTTCGGGCATCTGCAGCGGATTGAGACCGATTTCGATCGGCACTTCGCTGCCATCCTTGCGCAGGCCATAGAGATCGCGACCAGCGCCCATGGCCCGCGTGTCGGGGTGAGCGAAGAAACCCCGGCGGTAGCCGTCATGGTGGTGGCGGAAACGTGCCGGCACCAGCATCTCCACACGTTGTCCGAGCAACTCGCTGCGGCCGTAGCCGAATAGCTTTTCGGTTTGCGAGTTGACCAGGACGATGGCGCCGCTTCCATCCACCATGATCATGGCATTGGGCGTCGCCTCTATCACCAAGCGCATGCGCTGCTCTTCGCTGATCGACGCACTGCGTCGTAGTGCCTCCACCTTCCCAGGCATGGCGATTTCGGGCTGAATTATTTCGGCCGAGGCTAGCATGCAGGCGACGGCGGTCCGAGTCCTGCCGCGACCGGCCGGCAAACGGCACTAAACCCGAGCATCAACGGTACCGCGGGCTGCCGCTCAATCCTCGGGTTCGTAACCCAGGTTCGGCGCCAGCCACTTCTCTGCCTCTTTCAGCGTCCAGTTCTTGCGCCGGGCATAGTCGGCGACCTGATCCTTGTTGATCCGGCCGACGACGAAGTACTGCGATTCCGGATGCGCGAAATACCAGCCGCTGACCGCCGCGCCGGGCCACATCGCGTAGCTTTCGGTCAGCGTGATGCCGGCGGTGTTGTCGACGTCGAGCAGCTGCCACAGCGTACCCTTCTCGGTATGCTCGGGGCAGGCGGGGTAGCCGGGCGCGGGGCGGATGCCCCCTCCCAGAGCGATGTACTTTTCGTCGATCAGCGCGGCATTGTCGAGCCGCTCGTCCGGCACGAAGCCCCACCATTCCTTGCGCACGCGCTGATGCAGGCGCTCGGCAAACGCTTCGGCGAGACGATCGGCGATCGATTCGATCAGGATCGCGTTGTAGTCGTCGTTGTTGCGCTTGAACTCTTCGACTTTCTCGGATGAGCCGATGCCCGCGGTCACCGCGAACGCGCCGAAGTAGTCGTGCAAGCCGGTGGATTTTGGCGCGACGTAGTCGGCCAGCGAGCGATGCGGCACGCCGGCGCGATGCTCGCTCTGCTGACGCAGATTGTGCAGCCGCGCGAGTTCGTGCTGGCGCGTCTCGTCGGTGTAGATCGCGATGTCGTCGCTGCCGTCGATCTGGTTCGCCGGGAACAGGCCGAACACCGCGTTCGCCTGCAGCCAGTGATGCTCGATGATGTCGTCGAGCATCTTGTTGGCGTCCGCGAACAGCTTGCGCGCGGTCTCGCCGCTGGCCGGGTTGTTCAGCAGATCGGGGAAGCGACCCTTCAGCTCCCAGGAAATGAAGAACGGCTGCCAGTCGATGTACTCGCGCAGCTCCGCGATCGGGTAGTCACGCAGCGTCTTGATGAACTGTGTGGCGTGCTCGTGGTGATGATCACACGCGGGGCCCTCGCAAACATCGAGTGCCTGTTGCAGCAGCATGCGCGGGCGGAACGGCTTGCAGGTCTTCCAGTCGATCGGCGTGCGGTTGGCGCGAGCGGCGTCGATCGTCAGGAATTTTTCCTGGCGATCCTTGTTGGCATGGCGTTCGCGGATCGCGGCGTAGTCCTTGTCGATCTCGGCCATCAGCTTCGGCCGCTGCTCGTCGGACAGCAGCGCGGACGCGACCGGCACGGAGCGCGACGCATCCTTCACCCAGACCACCGGGCCGTGATACTGCGGCGATACCTTTACCGCGGTGTGCGCGCGCGAGGTGGTCGCGCCGCCGATCAGCAGCGGAATGTCGAAGCCCTGGCGCTCCATCTCTTTCGCCAGCGTCACCATCTCGTCCAGCGATGGCGTGATCAGGCCGGAGAGGCCGATGATGTCGGCCTTCTCGGCTTTGGCCGCGTCGAGAATCTTCTGGTACGGCACCATCACGCCGAGATCGACGACGTCGTAGTTGTTGCACTGGAGCACGACGCCGACGATGTTCTTGCCGATGTCGTGGACGTCGCCCTTGACCGTCGCCATCAGGATCTTGCCCTTGGCCTTCTGCACGTCGCCGGGCTTCTTTTCCGCCTCGATGAACGGAATCAGATGCGCGACCGCCTTCTTCATCACGCGCGCGGATTTGACGACTTGCGGCAGGAACATCTTGCCGGCGCCGAACAGATCGCCGACCACGTTCATGCCGTCCATCAGCGGACCTTCGATCACTTCGATCGGGCGGCCGCCGCGCGCAAAGATCTCGACCCGCAGCAACTCGGTATCGGCTTCGACAAACGTGTCGATGCCTTTCACCAGCGCGTAAGTGATGCGCTCGCCCAGCGGCAGCGAACGCCAGGCTTCATCCGCGACTTCCTGCTTGGCACCGTCGCCCTTGAACTTGTGTGCGATCTCCAGCAGTCGCTCGGTACCATCGGGCCGGCGATTCAGAATCACGTCCTCAATGCGCTCACGGAGCTCAGGATCGAGCTGGTCGTAGATCACCAGCGCACCGGCGTTGACGATGCCCATGTCCATGCCGGCGCTGATCGCGTGATACAGGAATACGCTGTGAATCGCCTCGCGCACCGGGTTATTGCCGCGGAACGAGAAGCTGACGTTCGACACGCCGCCGCTGATGTGCGCGCCCGGCAGGTTCTGCTTGATCCAGCGCGCAGCCTCGATGAAATCGACGCCGTAGTTGTTGTGCGCCTCGATGCCGGTCGCGACTGCGAACACGTTCGGATCGAAGATGATGTCTTCCGGCGGAAAGCCGACCTGCTCGGTCAGGATCTTGTAGGCGCGCGAGCAGATGGTTTTGCGGCGTTCCAGATTGTCGGCCTGGCCTTCTTCGTCGAAAGCCATCACCACGACCGCGGCGCCATATTTGCGGCACAGGCGCGCTTCGCGGATGAACTTCTCTTCGCCCTCTTTCATCGAGATCGAGTTGACGATCGGCTTGCCCTGCACGCAGCGCAGGCCGGCTTCAATGACCTCCCACTTCGAGGAATCCACCATCACCGGCACACGCGAAATATCGGGCTCGGACGCGATCAGTTTCAGGAACCGATCCATCGCGGCAACACCGTCGAGCATGCCCTCGTCCATGTTGACGTCGATCACCTGCGCGCCGGCCTCGACCTGCTGGCGTGCCACCGTCAAAGCGGCCGAGTAGTCGCCGGCCTTGACCAGATCGCGGAACTTGGCCGAGCCGGTGACATTGGTGCGCTCGCCGACGTTGACGAAGCGGATCGCGCTGGTGAGGTTCAGCGGTTCCAGGCCGGCGAGCTTGGTGATGCCGTCGTGCGGTACCGGCACGCGCGGCGCGATACCGGCGACTTCGCGCGCCATCGCGCCGATATGGCCCGGCGAAGTGCCGCAGCAGCCGCCGACGATGTTGACTAGGCCGGCTTCGGCGAACTCGCGCACGATCGCGGCGGTCTCATCCGGCGTTTCGTCGTATTCGCCGAAGGCATTCGGCAGGCCGGCGTTCGGATAGCAGCTCACGTAGCAGTCGGCGAGTCGCGAGAGTTCGGCGATGTAGGGACGCATGTCCTTGCCGCCGAGCGCGCAGTTCAGGCCGATCGCGAGCGGCCGCGCGTGGCGCACCGAGGCCCAGAAGGCTTCGGTGACTTGTCCCGAAAGCGTGCGCCCCGACGCGTCGGTGATGGTGCCGGAGATCACCACCGGCCAGCGCCGGCCGCGCTCTTCGAACAAGGTTTCGCAGGCGAAGATCGCGGCCTTGGCATTGAGCGTGTCGAAGATCGTCTCGATCAGCAGCAGATCGACGCCGCCGTCGACCAGCGCATTGGCCTGCTCGAGATACGAACTCACCAGCTCCTGATAGCTGACATTGCGCTTGCCCGGATCGTTGACGTCCGGCGAAATCGACGCGGTGCGGTTGGTCGGGCCCAGCGCGCCGGCGACGAAACGCGGCTTGGCCGGATTCAATGCGGTGACTTCGTCGCAAGCCGAGCGCGCCAGCCGCGCGGCTGCGATGTTCATCTCATACGCCAGCGCCTCCATGCCGTAGTCGGCCATCGAGATCACCTGCGCGTTGAAGGTGTTGGTCTCGATGAAATCCGCGCCCGCGTCGAGGTACTTGCGGTGGATCTCGCGGATGATCTGCGGCTGGGTCAGCACCAGCAGATCGTTGTTGCCCTTGAGGTCGCGGTGCCAGTCGGCGAAGCGCGTGCCGCGGTAGTCGGCCTCCTCGAGCTTGTAGCCCTGGATCATCGTGCCCATGGCGCCATCCAGCACCAGCACGCGCTCGGCCAGCAGGCGCTTCAGGGCGCCGGAACAATCGGGGCGGGTGTCGGGACTGGTCGGGGGGCTGGCGTCGTACATGGCTGATTATATCTCGTCATCCGGATAGGCGGATGACTTCAATGAGGGTGTCCGGAGCCACCCGTCGGCAGGCGCTTGCCGGTTGATCGTGACTCTTTTGCCGCGGCGCTCCGGGTAAGCCAAAGTGCCACATGCATCCGCCATCCGACACCCGCCAGCCCGCCGGGCCGCAGGGGACCGACCCGCTGGTCGACGAGCTGTCGGCCGCCGCGGTGGACGCCCACCGGCAGCTGCTCGACGCGCTGCTGAGCGGCGTCGAGGGCTCCGCATCCGGCACCGGGCGCAGCGCCGACACGTCGGCGCTGCCCATCGAGCTGACCCGCCGCCTGCGCCTGGACCGCTCCAGGCTGCAGCGGCGTTATCTGCATGAAATTGGCCGGCGCTTCCATCCGCAGGCGCTGTCGCAGCCGGCCGGCGGCGGCAGCGAACGCGAGCTGCAGGGCTATACGCGCCCGCCGTCCGAGGCGCTGGAGGAGCAGCTGGCACTGGCCGCGCTGGCGCGCCGGCTGAGGGCGTCCCCGGCATCGCAGCTGCAGGAGCTGGAGCAAAAGCTGCGCGCGCTGGTGCGACGCGCCGCGCTGCCGATCGCGACGACGGTCTATTCGCCGTCCACCGCCTTGGAGTGTTTTCGCATCGCGCTGGAAGCGCTGGATATCGAACGGCCGCAGCGGCAGTTGCTGTTCGCACGCTACGAGCAGGCCGCTGCTGCGGCGCTCGGGCCGCTCTACGAACAGGCGCTGAGCATTCTGGATCGCCATGCCGTCGCAGCGGTGGCGGCACCGATCCGACACGCCAGGCTGACGATCGACGATGCCATGCTGGCTGAGCTGCACCAGGTGGCGGCCGGCGGATCGCAGCGCGCCGATGCGCGCCTCGCCGCAGCGCTGCTGGCGATCGTCGGCGGCATACCGCCCGACGAGGTCGAAACGCATCCGGTGCTGCAACGCATCGCGCTGCTCGGCCCGCTGTGCACCGCCTGGTTCGAGCCGCTGCCGCCGGCCGCGCGCCGCGATGTCGAACGTCTACGCTTCACACTGATCAAGATCGTGCTGGCCGATCCGGTCTTCCTGCTCAACGCCGGCCATCCGCAGCGTTCGCTGCTGCGCGATGCCTGCGAGCATCCGGACGAACAGCGCCGGCAGCGGGCCTGCTCCCGCATCGAGCAGGTCGCGATGAACGCCGACTTCGTGCACGACGGCCTGGCACAACTGGCGCCGCTGTCCGCGCAGCAGATCGACAGCTGCCTGGATCAGCGGCATCAGCAGGACGGCACTCGCGAAGAAACACGGCTCGGCGACGCACGCCGCCAGGTGGCGCTGGCGCTAGCGCGCGCAACGCTGGCGCACGCGCGGCCGCAGGGTCTGCGCTTGTTCCTGCGCGCTGGCTGGGGGCCGTTGCTGACCCAGCGCCTGCTGAAACACGGCCAGCCGTCCGTACCGTGGCAGGATGCGCTCGATCAACTGGAGCGGCTGTTGAATGCGCTGTCCAGCGAGGCGACGCGGGTGCGTGACTTCGAGCATCTGCTCAGCGCGGTGTCGGCCGATCTGTTCGAAGCCGGCATGCGCAGCGAACGCTGCGAGCGCCTGCAGCAGGCCTTGCGCGAGGCTTACTACGAGCTGCGGGTCGAAGCCGATGCTGCGGACTCCGCGGTGACGGTGGCCGTGGTGAACCGCACGCTGCCCGGCAACGGCGCGCTCGATCTGCCGGAGTTCATCGAAACCGATATTGCGCCACAGGCGGCGAAACATCCGCTGCCCGACGACGAACCCGATCTCGAGCTGCGACCGATCCGCGATGAAACCAAGGGGACGCGAGCCCCGTAGGTCGGCAATCCCGTTGCCGACGTGTACGGTCAATGCGCAACCGGAGCCTCGCGTCGGCAACGGGATTGCCGACCTACCGGGTTCACTGAAACGGCGCCTCGTGCACCTGCACGCCGCGCTGGTCGCTGAGCGCGCAGGCGATCATCGCCCGTGCGACTTCGGCCGCCGTGACCGGCCGATAGCGCGCCAGAAAGCCGCGGGTAATCAGGCCCAGCGCCGGCGCCAGTTTCTGTGCGACCGCCTCCATCGGCCGCGATTCGGTACGCTCGCCGAGCAGCAGCGAAGGCCGGATGATGTGCAGTGATTCGAAGCCGAGCGCGCGCAGATCTTCCTCGACGCGACCCTTGGTGCGGCTGTAGAACGACGGCGAATTCGCGCTGCTACCGACCGCCGACACCAGCAGGAACTGGCGGCTGCCGGCACGATACGCAGCGCCCGCCAGCGCCATCACCAGATCGTGATCGACATGGGCAAAGGCCTCGCGCGATCCGGCCCTGGCCAGGGTCGTGCCGAGCGCGCAGTAGACGTCGTCGGCAGCGAGCGACGCGGCATGCGCATCGAGATCGCCGAAGTCGGTCAACAGCACCTGCAGGCGCGGATCGCTGGCCATCAGAGGCCGCCGGCTCAGTGCGGTGATTTTCGTGTAGCGGGGCTCGGACAGCAGGCCGCTCAGAAGATGACAGCCGATCAGGCCGGTCGCGCCGGCCAGTACCGCGTGGCGAGACATGGCGGTCTGGCCTCCCTGACAAAGTCGGCTCAGTGTAGTCGCAGGACCCGGCAGCGGACGCCCGCGGTTTGCCGATTGTCACTGGCGCGGCATCCGCAGCTGTGATAATGGCATAGCCTTGCTCGCCAGGGGACGCTGGTTCCGTGGACTGAAGCTTGCATCCCGATGAGAAAACGGAGGAAACCAAACCGCCATGCGAGCCCCTTTCCGACAGCTGGCCGCGATTTGGGACACCTTGATCTACGGTGCTCCCTACGCCCTGATGCAGTACCTGGTTCGTAGTCCCAGGCTGCTCGACCCTGAAAAGGTCTGGAAGCTGTTGATGCGCCAGCCGCCCGCCGGGCCGGTCTTCAACTTCTTTCGATTCCATCACCCACCGGCTTTCGCGCGCCGCCTGCTGCTGGCCTCCAGGATGCGGCAGGATCATCGCCTGGGAATTGCCGAGCATTACGATGTCTCGAACGACTTCTACGAGCTGTTCCTCGACAAGAAATTCATGTTCTACAGCTGCGCGGATTTCCCCACCGGCAAAGAGACCATCGAAGAGGCGCAGACGATCAAGGCGAACTTCATCCTCGGCCTGATCGACCCCAAGCCCGGCGAGAAAATCCTGGAACTCGGCTGCGGCTGGGGCCCGATGATGCGGCACATCGCGGCCACCACCGGTGACCCGGGCAGCCTGACCGGTTACACGCTGTCGACCGAGCAGGCCAGTTACGTGCAAGCCAAGTTCGGATTCAATGTCGAGTTCAAGAACTTCATCACCGGCGACTACCAGCCTGAGGCTTTCGACAAGGTCTACGCGATCGGCGCCTGGGAGCACGTGCGCGCCGACGATCTGGATGGGGTGCTGAAAAAGATTTACCAGACGCTCAAGCCGGGCGGGCGCTTCGTGAATCATTTTTTCGCGCCGCTGACCGACACCATCACGCCCGGCATGTTCGCCGCACAGGTGTTTTTCCCCGGGTCGATGCCGCCCTCGCATCCGAGCCAGTTCAAAGCCTATGAAAAGGCAGGCTTTCGCGTCACCCACCGGTCGATCCACGACTATCGCCCGACGCTGCGCGCCTGGTTCGACAACCTGGTTGCGAACCGCGAACGCGCGATCAGCCTGGTCGGGATGAAGGTATTCAACAAGTATGTCGCGTTCTTTCCGGGCTCCTGGCGCTACTTTGACGATGCACAGGCGATTCTGGTGCGGTATGTGCTGGAGAAGCCTTTCTGATTAGTTCAGGATTAGCCCGGGATTAGTTCAGGATTAGCCCGGGATTAGCTCAGGATTAGTCTTGTGACGGCGGGTGGCCCGGGGGCCACGCCGCCGGGAATGGAGGGACCCGCATGCACATCCCGTTTCAGCTGGACGCGGAGCGCCAGGAGGCGCTCCGCGCCGAAATCGACACCAAGCGCCGCGAACTCGTGGCCGATCTGGGCGAGCGCGACACGCGCTACATCCGCCGCGTGATGCGGGTGTCGCGGCTGCTCAGCATCGGCGGCCGCTCGCTGCTGATGTTCAGCTTTTTCAATCCCTACACCTGGATCGCCGGGGTGCTGAGCCTGGCCGTGGCCAAGATTCTCGAGAACATGGAGATCGGCCACAACGTGATGCACGGCCAGTACGACTGGACCGGCGACCCGCGGCTCGATTCGCGGACCTACGACTGGGACAACGTCTGCGCCGCCCAGGACTGGAAGCAGTCGCACAACGTCAAGCATCACGACCTGACCAATATCGTCGGCAGGGACCCCGACTTCGGCTACGGCGTGCTGCGGCTCACCGACGCGGTACCCTGGCATCGTCGCAGCCGCGCCCAGCTGGTGCTGGGCCTGACCACGACGCTGATTTTCGAATGGGCCGTCGGCATCCACGACGCCGAGCCCGAGGCGGTGCGCGACGGGCGCATCAGCTTCAAGCAGTTCGTCGACCGGCTCGGCGCTTTCGGGCGCAAGCTGCGGCGCCAGGCGTTCAAGGATTATCTGCTGTTCCCCGCGCTGGCCCTGCTGACCGGCCATGCGCTGGGTGTGCTGGCCGGCAACGCCCTCGCCAACCTGATCCGCAACATCTGGTCGGCGGTGATCATTTTCTGCGGCCACTTCCCGCAGCAGACACGCATCTACTCGATCGATGAGACCGCGAACGAAAGCCGCGGCGCCTGGTACGCACGGCAGATCGAAGGCTCGTGCAACATCGAAGGCGGCTGGCTGCTGTATGTGATGAGCGGATACCTGAGCCACCAGATCGAGCACCACGTGTTCCCGGATATCCCGTCGCACCGCTATACGGAGATCCAGCCCTGGCTCAAGGATCTGTGCAAGCGCTACGGCCTGCAATACAACACGGGTAGTCTGCCGCGGCAGTACTGGTCGGTAGTGCGCCGGGTGGCACGCTATTCGGCGCGGCCCAAGCCGGCGACGGGCGCGCTGCCGGCCTGAACCGCATCGGCAGCAGCATCCCGGTGCGCGGCGCGCCTGCGTAGACTAACGCGGTCATTCGGGGGGCGATGGGTGACGATCGCGGAGCGCCGGTTTATGCAGGCCGATTCAACGAGCGGTTTCTCGCTGCATGCGCAGCTGGCGGCCGACTGCGCGGTGATCGCCGACGCACCGCTGTCGCGTCTGCTGCTGATGAACGACGCCCAGTATCCCTGGTTCATCCTGGTGCCGCGGATCGCCGGCCTGCGCGAAATCTACGAGCTGGATACCGCCGGCCAGCAGCTGCTGCTGGCGGAATCGGTGGCGCTGGGGCGCGCGGCGATGCAGGCCTACGGCGGTGACAAGCTCAACGTCGCCGCGCTCGGCAATATGGTGCCGCAACTGCACCTGCACCATATCGTCCGGCATCACGGCGATGCGGCCTGGCCGGCACCGGTATGGGGCCGCCATCCGGCCGTGCCCTATACGCCCGAGCAGCGCAGCGAACGGCTGGCGAAGCTGGGTCCGCTGCTAGGCGCCGACTGGCGCTGGCTGTAGCAGCGAAACGCTTGCCGAACGGTTGCGGTTGCGGCGCGGCGGCAACACACTGGCGCAATCCGAGCCAGCCCACCTACCAAAACCATCGTCCGCGCATCGACGCAGACGGCAACGGCGGCTCGACCCGGCTTATTTGCTGATCGGAGTGCGTGATGGAAACCGTTGCAGGCAAGAAGGTGCTGATCACCGGCGCCGCCATGGGCATGGGCAAGCTTTACGCCGAACTGGCGGTGCGCGAGAAAGCCGGCGCGGTGGTGCTGTGGGACGTAAACCAGGCCGCGCTCGACGCGACCGTCACTGAGCTCAAGGCCGCCGGCGGCACCGTGTTCGCCTATGTGGTGGACGTGTCCAACCTGGAGGACATCGAGAAGAACGCGGCGCAGGTGCAGCGCGAAATCGGCGATATCGATCTGCTGTTCAACAATGCCGGCATCATCCGCGGCAAGTATTTCTGGGATCACGACAACCGCCGCGACATCTGGATGACGATGGCAGTGAATTCGCTGGCGATCATGTATATCGCGCGCGCCTTCATCCCGGCCATGATCGCCGGCGGCCGCCAGAGCCGTATCGTCAACATCGCCTCCGCCGCCGGTACCGTCAGCAACCCGCGCATGAGTGTGTATTGCGCGAGCAAATGGGCCGCGATCGGCTGGAGCGATTCGCTGCGCCTGGAGCTGGAGCAGGCCGGCCACCGCCACGTGAAAGTCACCACGGTGATGCCGAGCTACATCTCGACCGGCATGTTCGAAGGCGTGAAGGCGCCGCTGATGACACCGATCCTGAGACCGCAGGTGGTCGTGGACAAAGTCTGGGCCGCGATGAAGATCGGCAAGGCGCAGCTGACGCTGCCCTGGACCGTGCGCCTGGCGATGCTGAGCCGCGGCCTGCTGCCGCTTGCCGTCTGGGATTTCATTGCCGACAAGGTGTTCCACATCTACAGCAGCATGGATCACTTCCAGGGCGGCCGACCGTAGCAGGCCGGGCACAGCCGCCTGTACGGTCTTTGTTGAAAATCAAAATATAAAATCATAAGGAGAACGCCATGAACTATTTCGTCACCGGTGCCACAGGCTTCATCGGCAAGTTTCTGCTGGAACGGCTGCTGGCGCGGGACGATGCCAAGGTCTACGTGCTGGTCCGCGAAAGCTCCAAGGACAAGTTCGCGATCCAGACCCTGCGCTACGGCGAGGCGGCCAAGCGCCTGGTCCCGGTATACGGCGATATCACCGAGGCGGGCCTGGTCAAGCCGGCCGACTTCAAGAAGCTCGCCGGCAAGATCGACCATGTGTTCCATCTCGCCGCGCTGTACGACATGAACATGGACGATGCGCTGGCCGACCGCATCAACAACGAGGGCACGCGCAACGTCGTCGAGTTCGCCAACAGTCTCGGCGGCGACGTGCGCCTGCATCACGTCTCCAGCGTCGCGGTCGCCGGCGGCGAGCACATCGGCAAGTTCACCGAAGACATGTTCGACGTAGGCCAGAGCGTCGAGCACCCGTATTACCGCACCAAGTTCCAGTCCGAAGCGATCGTGCGCAACGAGAGCAAGCTGCCGTTCCGCGTGTATCGCCCCGGCATCGTCGTCGGCCACAGCGTCACCGGCGAGATGGACAAGATCGACGGCCCCTACTATTTCTTCAAGGCGCTGCAGAAGATCAGCCATAAAGTGCCGAAGTGGCTACCGCTGCTGGGCATCGAAGGCGGGCGCATGCCGGTGGTGCCGGTGGACTACGTCGCCGCGGCGATGGACGCGATCGCGCATCAGCCCAAGCTCGACGGCCAGTGCTTCCACCTGATGCAGAACAAGTCACCGACGGTCGGCGAACTGCTCGCAACCTGCATGGAAGTCGCGCATGGGCCGGAATTCGCGGCCAAGATCCAGCTGCCGGCGATTCCGGATTTCGTCCGCAACATCGGCTCACGAGTGGCCAACGCGGTGCCCAAGGGCACGCAGAAGCGCATCGCCGACACCATCGGCGTGCCGATGTCGGTGATCGGCTATGCGTTCAACCGCAGCGTGTTCGACAACAAGCACACGCGCGCCGCGCTGAAGAACACCGGCGTCAGCTGCCCGGACATCCGCGACTACGCCGACAAGCTGTGGGCGTACTGGGAGCTGTTCCTGGATCTGAAAGTGAAGATCCCGGCCGATGCGATGCAGAAACTCGCCGGCAAGGTGGTCATGGTCACCGGCGGCAGCTCCGGCATCGGCTTCAACGCGGCGAAGAAATTCGCTGCCGCCGGCGCCAAGGTGATCCTGGTGGCGCGCACGCTCGACAAGCTCGAGGAAGCCAGGACCGTGCTCGAGCGCGCCGGCGGCGAGGCCTATGTCTACCCCTGCGATCTGTCCAACATGGAGGACATCGACCGCATGGCCGACGAAGTGCTGCGCGACTTCGATCATGTCGACATCCTGATCAACAACGCCGGCCGCTCGATCCGCCGCGCGGTGATGGAATCGAGCACGCGATTCCACGACTACCAGCGCACGATGGATCTGAATTACTTCGGCGCGGTGCGGCTGATCATGAAGCTGCTGCCGAGCATGACCAAGCGCAAGAGCGGCCACATCGTCAACATCAGCTCGATCGGCGTGCTCGCCAACGCGGCGCGTTTCTCGGCCTATGTGGCGAGCAAGGCGGCGCTCGACGCGTTCACGCGCTGCCTGTCGGCCGAAGTGCGCAATCACAACGTGCACACCACCGCGATCTACATGCCGCTGGTGCGCACGCCGATGATCGCGCCGACCAAGATGTACGACTACGTGCCGACCTGGAGTCCGGATACCGCTGGCGACGTGGTGATGAAGGCGGTGCTGGAGCGGCCCAAGTCGGTCGCCACCACGCTCGGCACCGCGGCCTCGGTCAGCTACGCGCTGTGGCCCAAGCTCAACGACTACGTGCTGAGCTGGGGCTTCCGGCTGTTCCCGTCGTCATCGGCCGCGCGCCAAGGTCGCAAGGAAGGCCACAAGCCGACCTTGGAGCAGATGGTGTTCGCCAACGTGTTCAAGGGCGAGCACTGGTAGGCGCGTCGCAGCGACGTAGTTTGGGGTGAGCTTGCGAACCCAAAAATTTGCGCGCGCGACCGTTGGGGTTCGCAACCTCACCCCAACCTACAACTGCAACGTCACCGACATCAATCGCGCGAATTCGCTTAGCCTTTTCGGCTAATGGCCGCCGCCCCGCTCAAACCGATGCCGTCGCGACTGTCGCTCGCATTCGCGGCGGCATTGACGCTGCATGTGCTGGCCGCTTTGACTTGGCCTGGCCTGTATCGCCTGCTCGGCGCGTCCGCTGCTGTGGAAAAGCCGGCACCCGTGCCGCCGCCCTTGCCACGCGAACCGCCGACGACGCCGAGTGGCGAAGTGATCGCCATCCGTCTGCCGCTCGCCGGCTTCCAGATGCAGACCGAACTGGGCGCGGTCGCGCGCAACAACCCGCGGCGAGGTTCGCTGCCAAGCGCGGCGAAGGCGCCAGTCGGCAAGTTCGCGATGAGTGCCAGCCTCGGTGCCGCGGCCGGCGAGGCGCTGGCAGCCGATCGGCGCACACCGCCAATGCAGCAGCCCCCGGAAACCGCAGGTCGGGTCACCGAACTGCGGCTGGCCCGCACCAACCCGGCACGGCCCACAGCATCACCGACGGCCGAGCGAAACAGGGCATCGGCGGATACGAAGCCGGGCGTCGCTGCGCCGATCGAGCCGGCCGCACCGCCAGCATCGACGCAGCCGAGCCGCGCGCGCAGCGCTGCGCCGACACCAGCGGAGACATCGGCGCCGCCGCCACCGATCCAGCAACCTATCCGGCCGCCGGCCTATCCATCGGTGCAGCCGTATCGCGGCGCAGCGGAGGAGAAAGTCGCCGTGGCGCCGCCGCTACCGCCTGCCGGGCCGGACGAGAGCCCGGCATCGCCGCCGCCGACTGCCGGCAATGCGCTGAGCCTGGCGGCGCCCGATCGCGGGCCCGGCGAACCCAGTGGCGAGCGCGGGCAGTTTTTCCAGAAGCTGACCGAGCATCTTTTTCAGGTGAACCAGCAGGTGCTGGCCGAAGCGATCCGCGCGACGCCGCGGCTGACGGTCGAAGTGCGTTTTACAATCGACCGCAGCGGCAGAGTGCTGGACGTGCAGGTCGTGCGCAGCACCGGCGACCCGGTGCTGGATCGCAAAGCCGGCGACGTGATCCTGCGCGCCTCGCCGGTACCGCAGATGGCAGCGGACATGCCGCTGCCACACCTGGAGTTGAGCTTCCCGGTGCAGATCTACCGCTGACCAACAGTAGATCGGCAATCCCTTGCCGACAGGCTCGCTTGCATACGCACTCCGTGCCGACAAAGGATTACCGCGCTACTCACGCGGGCTTCAGTCGCGGCACAGCCTAATGCCCTGTATCACCTAAACATACAATAACGACAACAACGATCCCGTCGTGACCGAACTCATCGAACCACCACCGGCGCCTACACGCTGGCTGCCGCTGCAGCGCCTGCTCGCGCGCGTGCTCAGCCTGCTCGATCGCTATCCCTGGCTGCTGCCGCTGGGCAGTTTCGTCGCCGGCGCCGCGAGCTATTTCATGGTGCGGCGTGGCGAGACCCTGGCGCGCAGCATCGCGATCGTCGCGCTGCTGGGCTGGCCCTGGCTGCTGGTGCAGGGCTGGCTGCATCGCTATCTGATCCGGCGTTTCAACTCGCGCTGGACACCCTATGCGCTGCAGATGGTGACGCAGTCGATCCAGCAGGAAGTACTGTTCTTCGCGCTGCCCTTCATCATCGGCGCGACGCAGCGCGACTGGGGCCAGTGGCTGTTCACCAGCCTGGCCTGCGTCGCGGCGCTGGTCAGCACGCTCGATCCGATCTACGAAAAACGCATCGCCCAGCGGCCAGCGCTGGGCATGCTGTTTCATGCCTATTGCAGCTTCGTCTGTGCGCTGGTCGTGATCCCGATCGCGCTGAAAGTCCAGCTCGAAAACGCGCTGCCGCTGGCGCTGGCGATCACTGGGCTGTGGCTGCTGCTCGGCCTGCCGCGCGTCTGGTCGGACCTGTCGACCCAGCGCGCCCGCACGCTCGGCCTGACCGGCCTGCTGCTGGCCCCGTTCCTGCTTTGGCTGTTGCGAGCGCACGTGCCGGCGGCCGGTCTGTCGGTGACGGATGCGCGCATTTCACAGACCATCGATGGCCTTGATCCCGGCAACGCGGTGACCACGTTCTCGACCAGCGCGCTGAAAGGCAGCGGTGCAATCGCGTTCGTCGCGATCCGCGCGCCGATGGGCCTTGAGCAGAGCGTGGTGTTCCAGTGGGTGCAGAACGGCCAGCTGCTCGACCGGATTCCGGCCGAGATCCACGGCGGCGGCAAAACCGGCTGGCGCACCTGGAGCCGCAAGCGAAATTTCCCCGAGGACCCGCGCGGCGACTGGAGCGTGGATCTGGAAACGCCGGACGGACAACTGATCCAGCGCCTGGAGTTCCGCGTTTCATGAGCAAGCTGAGCCGGCGCACCAGGCCGGACGCGCTGCTGATCTGCAAAAAGTGCCTGAAAAAGCAGCGGCGCGATTGCGACGTCGACGGAGTCGAACTCGACGACTGGCTCAAGCAGCAGCTGCGCGCGCTCGACGGCGAGCCGCTGCCGATGGCCAAGTGCAAATGCCTGGACCTGTGCCCGGACGACGGCGTGGTGCTGGCACTCGGCGGCAAGCTCGCCGGCAAAAAGCCGCTGCACGTGATCAAGAATGGTGACAAGCCCGAGCGCGTGATCCGCTGGCTGGGGCAGCGCGGTAGGTTGGGGTGAGCATCGCGAACCCCAACATCGGCGCGGAACAAACGTTGGGGTTCGCTGCGCTCACCCCAACCTACGGCGGGCGCAGCCGCGCGCGACGCTGCGCCACGCTCGCCGACAAGGTCCGCAGCACGTCCACCGTATCGTCCCAGCCGATGCAGGCGTCGGTGACGCTCTGGCCGTACTTCATCTTGTCAGGCGCCGCGATTTCCTGGCGGCCTTCGACCAGGTGCGATTCCACCATCACGCCAATGATGCGGCGGTCGCCGGCGGCGATCTGGCCGCCGACATCCTGCGCGACGACGATCTGGCGCTTGTGCTGCTTGGAGCTGTTGGCGTGGCTGAAGTCGATCATGATTTCGGGGCGCAGGCCGGCCTTGGCCATCGCCGCGCTGGCCGCTTCCACCGACTGCGCGTCGTAGTTGGTGCCGAGCGTGCCGCCGCGAAGAATGATGTGGCAGTCCTCGTTGCCGCTGGTCTCGAAGATCGAGATCTGGCCTTCCTGGGTCAGCGACAGGAAACGATGCGGCGTGCGCGCCGACTGGCAGGCGTCGACCGCAACCTTGACGCTGCCGTCGGTGCCGTTCTTGAAGCCGACCGGGCAGGACAGGCCGCTGGCCATTTCGCGGTGCAGCTGCGACTCGGTGGTGCGCGCACCGATCGCACCCCAGCTCACCAGGTCGGACAGGTACTGCGGCGTCAGCAGATCGAGGTATTCGACGCCGGCCGGCAGGCCCTGGTTGTTCAGATCCAGCAGCAGCTTGCGCGCGGTGCGCAGGCCCTGATCGATGTCATAGGTGTCATCCAGCTTCGGATCGTTGATCAGGCCTTTCCAGCCGACCGTAGTGCGCGGCTTTTCGAAATACACGCGCATGACGATCAGCAGGTTCTGCTTCAACTGCTCGCGCGCGCCGAGCAGGCGCTCCGCGTATTCGAGCGCGGCCCGGGTGTCGTGGATCGAGCAGGGGCCGACGATTACCAGCAGGCGATCGTCGCGGCCGGCCAGCACTTCCTGGATTTCGCGGCGCGTGTCGAAGGTGGTCTGGGCGGCGCGCTCGGACAGCGGCAGTTCGGCCTGAACCTGGGCCGGCGTCGAAACCGCGCGGGCGCGCGAGCGGATGTTGTCGGTAACGAACTTCATGGTGGCACGGTGCCGTTCGGCAGATCGCGTTTTAAGGGGCACGGATGCTAGCAGAGGCCGCCGCGGCGCCCTAGAGCTGAGCTAAGCTTCGGCATCGCAGGGAGTGTTCGCAAGGATACAAGGGAGCGTTCGTGGTCAAGCTTTTATCACAAAAAATCGTATTACTGGCCGGCCTCACCGCCAGCGCGCTGGCCGCCGCCGGCGAGCGGCCGCTGGCGGTCTACAACCAGGGCGCGCTGGCGCGGGCCTTCGAGCTGCCGGCGCTCGGCGAAACCAGCGTGCTGGCATCGGGCGCGTCGATCACCGACCTGCGCTACGACCTGACCACCGAGTATCACGCCAGCGGCGACGCTTCCGAGTCGGTGGTTCTGGACGGTGAAGCCGACCTGCTGACGTTCGCCTTCCGCCGCGGTATCGGCTCGAACCTGGAGCTGACATTCGACGTGCCGCTGCTGTACCAGGGCGGCGGTTTCATGGACAGCGTGGTCGAGGACTGGCACAGCGCCTTCGGCCTGCCCAACGGCGGCCGCGAGGACGCGCCGCATAATCGCTATCTGTACCAGTACCAGCGCAACGGCGCGATCCTGCTCGATGAGCAGCGCAGCGGCACCGGCATCGGCGACCTGCGCATGGGCCTGGGCTGGCAGGCGCTAGCCGGCCTGGCGCTGCGCAGCGAAGCCAAGTTCGGAACCGGCAGCGAATCGCATCTGTCCGGCGGCAACAGCGGCATCGCGGTATACGGCGACTACGCGCTGCCGTTCCCGGCAGGCTCGATGTTCAGCGGCTTCTTGTCGGCCGGGGGCTCGTACAACGGCAAGACCGGCGTGCTTGGCGACATGCAGAACCAATGGATTCCGTTCGGCAGCGCCGGTATCGCGGTGCGCGTGCTGAATTCGCTGTCGCTGCTCGCGCAGCTCTACGGCAGCGGCGCGCTGTACAGCGGCTCCGATCTGGACCCGTTCCGCGAGGCGCTGCAGTTTTCGATGGGCCTGCGCTACCACATCGGCCAGCAGCTGGATTTCGACCTGGGCTTCCAGGAAGACCCGATCACCAGTTCCTCGCCGGATTTCAGCATCCACATGGGGCTGAGCTGGCGCGGCGGCGGTGACCGGGGCTGATGCGCGCCCTATCCCGGCAGATCGAACAGCAGGACTTGCGCATCTTCGCCGGCGATCAGGCTCAGCGTGGATTCGCCACTGAAGGTCAGCGCGTCGCCGGCTTTCAGCCTGCGGCCACCGACGCTGACTTCACCGGCCGCCAGGTGCAGGTAGTAGCGGCGCTGCGGGTCGAGCGTCTGCGTCAGCGCCTGGCCCTCGCCCGGCCAGGCGATCAGCAGCCGCGCATCCTGCAAAACCGAGAACGGCGCGTTCTCGCTCTTGGGCGCGACGACCATGGTGAAACCGCGGCGCAGCGCGTCGGCGTCCAGCGCTTTCTGCTGATAACCCGGCGCCGCGCCGCGTTCCGAAGGCACGATCCAGATCTGCAGAAAATGCACGGCCTCGCCAGGGGAGGCGTTCATCTCGCTGTGCTGGATGCCGCTGCCGGCGGTCATCAGCTGCAGCTCGCCGGGCAGAATCACCGAAGTGCCGCCGGTGGAATCGCGGTGACGCAAGCCACCCTCGATCACGTAGCTGATGATCTCCATGTCGCGGTGCGAATGCGGCGGGAAGCCGGCGCCGGCAACGACGCGGTCCTCGTTGATCACGCGCAGTGCGCCGTAGCCCATCTTGCCGGCGTCGTAGAACTCGCCGAACGAGAAGGTGTGGTGGCTGTCGAGCCAGCCGTGCTGGGCATGGCCGCGCTCGCTGCCAGCTTGAAGGGTGATCATGACGCTGCTCCTGTAAAAATGTCTGCGATCAATCTATGGCCAATGCCGGCAGCATGAAATCGGAATGTTTTGGAACGAGTCTTCAGCCACGTTGAACCCCATAGAAATGCCCATGCGAGAACCCCGATGCGCCTGAGCCTGGATGCACTGGAAACCCTGGACGCGATCGAGGAGGCCGGCAGTTTCGCGCGCGCCGCCGAGCGCCTGCACCGGGTGCCCTCGGCGCTGACCTACACCGTCAACAAGCTCGAATCCGATCTCGGCGTGGCGATTTTCGACCGCAGCGGCAAGCGCGCAGTGCTGACTGCCGCCGGCCGCGAATTGCTCGAGCAGGGCCGCGAGCTGCTGCGCCAGGCCGAAAGCCTGGAGCGCCGTATCAAACGGGTTGCGCAAGGCTGGGAAACACAGCTCACTATCGCCGTCGACGAGGCGCTGCCGCTGGACCGGCTGTTCCCGCTGCTGTCCGAATTCGACGCGCAGAGGGCCGGCACGCGGATTCGTTTCATCCAGGAAATCTTCGGCGGCACCTGGGACGCGCTGATCGATCGCCGCGCCGATCTCGCGGTGTGCGCGCCCGGCGAGGTGCCGGCCGGTTTCGGCATCTGTTCGCGCGAAATCGGCCGCATCGATTTCGTCTACGTGGTGGCGCCGTTCCATCCGCTGGCGGAGGCGCCCGATCCGCTGCCGTCCAAGCTGATCACGCGTTATCGCGCAGTCGTCGCCGCGGATTCGTCGCGCCGCATTCCCGGCCGCAGCTCGGGCGTGCTGGCCAATCAGGAAACGCTGATCGTGCCGACGCTCATCGCCAAGCTTCAGGCGCAGGTCGCCGGTCTCGGCGTCGGTTATCTGCCGGCCTATATGGCCGAGCCGGAGATCGCCGCCGGGCGGCTGGTCGTCAAACATCCGGAATTGACACGCGAATCGGCGCCCGCACATATCGGCTGGCGTGAGGCCGAAGAGGGCCGCGCCGGCGCCTGGTTCCGCGAGCGGGTGATCGCCGAAGCCGAGGCTAGCCGGCTGTTTCCGCAGAGCGCGCCCGCGGCAACCGCGAACTCGGCGGCCACCGCCGCGGTCTCCTGAAAAGTCCTCAGTCGATCCGACAGCGCCGCTGCTACACTCGCCCGATGCGTCCACCCAGGAACCTGCGGTCGAAGACCGCCTCCGAGCTTCCCTCTGCCGCGCCGCGGGCGAGGGAAGAGATCGGCGCGTTCCAGGCCTCGGGTACGCAAGGGCGGCGTTGCGGCGGCATCTCACCCGTGCTGCGCTATGCGCTGCTCGCTGCAGTCCTGGTCTGGTCCCAGATCTGGGCGGCGCGGCACGACGCGCAGCACGCCGGCGCCGGTGCCGAGCACGTCGCGTCCTGCGCGTGGTGCGTTTACGGCGGCGGCCCGCAGGCGCTGCCGGGGCCGTCGCTGCAGCTGACGCTGGTTCCGCCGGCTGAAGCCTGGCTGGCATCGCTTGCGGCACCGGCCGCCATCGCGCAGCCGGTCGGCGTCTACCGCAGCCGCGCACCGCCCGTATCCGCCGTCTGATCCGCAGTTCGTCCGGCCGCGCATTTCGCGCCGCCGGCCTGGCCTGTTTTCGGGCCAGTTCAGACGTTTTGGAGATTCTTTCTTGCTCACCCGATATTCCCGCGCGCGCCGTATCGGCGTGCTGCTGTGCTGTGCCACGCCCGCGGCCTGGGCCGCCGATGCCGGCAATGCCTTCAATCCGAAAATGAGCCTGGTGCTGCAGGGCACTTTCGCCGACTACCAGCACGACCGGCCGCTGAGCTTCGGCGGCTTTCTGCTGGACCCGGAGACCGAAGCCCGGCCGGAAGGTTTCTCGCTCGGTGAAACCGAGCTGGCAGTCGAAAGCAACATCGACGACCTGTGGCACGGCTGGGCCGCGATCTCGTTCGAGAACAACGCGCAGGGCGACAGCTCGGTGTCGGTCGAGGAAGCCTACGTCAACACGCTGACCTTGCCGGAAGGGCTGGCCTTCAAGATGGGCCGCTTCTTCTCCGACATCGGCTATCAGAATCGCCAGCACAGTCACGCCTGGGATTTCGTCGAGGCGCCGCTGGTGTATCAGGCGTTCTATGCCGGGCAGCTCGACGACGACGGCCTGCAGCTGAAATGGGTCGCGCCGACCGATGTATTCCTGGAATTCGGCGCCGAAGCCACGCGCGGCGCGAACTATCCGTCCGGCGGCAACCATCGCAGCGGCGTCAACGGCGAAACCGCGTTCGTGCATCTGGGCGGCGATGTCGGCATCGACTATTCATACCGGCTCGGCGCTTCCTACCTGCATGGCGACAGCCACGATCGCCAAAGCAACGACAGCAGCGACGACAGTGATAGCGGCAACACCTATCTGTTCACCGGCAAATCCGACATCGTCGGCCTCGACGGCGTAATGAAGTGGGCGCCGCAGGGCAATGCCACGCGGCGCAATGCGCTGCTGCAGGCCGAAGTGTTCCGCCGTCACGAAAGCGGCGACGTCACGCTCGGTGACGACAGCGCCACCACGGCGTATCGCGGCAACGCGATCGGCGCCTACGTGCAGGGCGTTGTCCAGTTCATGCCGCGCTGGCGTGTCGGCGCACGCTACGACTGGCTGTCGGCCGACAACCAGGTTCCGAACAATGCCGACGGCGCTTTCGACATCGTCGCCGACGACGGCCACGACGCGACGCGCGAAAGCCTGATGGCGGATTACTCGCGCAGCGAATTCTCGCGGCTGCGGCTGCAGTTCAATCACGACGATTCGCGCGCCGACGGCAGCACCGACAACCAGATTCTCCTGCAATACATCTTCAGCCTGGGCTCGCACCCGGCCCACGTGTTCTGAGGCACCGACATGACGCATTCGCCTTGTTTTTCGTTGTATCGCGCGCTCAAAGCCAGCGTCGTGCTGGCCGCGCTGACGCTGTCGATGCCGGCGTCCGCCGCATTGAAAATCTTCGCCTGCGAACCTGAGTGGGGAGCGCTGGCGAAGGAGCTTGGCGGCAGTGACGTCGACGTCTACACCGCCACCACGGCACAACAGGACCCGCATCAGATCCAGCCGCGGCCGAGCCTGCTGGCGCGCTTTCGCCAGTCCGATCTGTCGGTATGCACCGGCGCCGAACTCGAGATCGGCTGGCTGCCGGTGCTGATGCAGAGCGCCGGCAATCCGAAGATCCAGAGCGGCCAGCCCGGCTATTTCGAAGCGAGTTCGGCGGTGACGATGCTCGAGGTACCGACGCATCTGGACCGCGCCGACGGCGACGTGCATCCCTACGGCAACCCGCACATCCAGACCGATCCGCGCAACATCGGCAAGGTGGCGAAGGCACTGGCTCAGCGGCTGGCGGATCTCGACGGCGCGCATGCCGCGGACTACGCCAAACGCGCCGCGGACTTCGACGCGCGCTGGAGCGCCGCCGTCGCCAAATGGGCGCTGCAGGCCGCGCCGCTGAAGGACCAGCCGGTGATCACGTATCACAAGGAATGGGCCTATCTGTTCGACTGGCTCGGCATCAAACTGGCCGGCACGCTGGAACCCAAACCGGGTATTCCGCCGAGCGCGGCGCATCTGCAGGACCTGCTCAACGGGCTGAAGACGCAGCCGGCGAAGATGATCCTGTACTCGGCCTACCAGGACAATCGCGCCGCCACCTGGCTGTCCGACCGCGCCAAGTTGCCGGCGGTGCAACTGCCGTTCACGGTCGGCGGCGACAAGGGCACCGACGACCTGCTGGGCCTGTATCAGGTGACGATCGACAAGCTGCTGGCCGGGCTCAAGGCGAGTGCGCCGTGAGCTTCGACTGGACGCTGCTCGGGCCGCCGCTGCTGGCCGGCCTGCTGGTGGTCGCAACGCATGTGACGCTGGGCCGCGAGGTGCTCAGGCGCGGCATCATCTTCATCGATCTGACCATCGCGCAAATCGCCGCGCTCGGCGTGATCGGCCTGCTGGCGATGGGCGCGGACGATCACGGCTGGGCGCTGCAGGTCGCGGCCGGCGTATCGGCGCTGATCGCAGCCGGCGTGCTGTCCTGGACCGAGCACAAGTTCCCGCAGATCCAGGAGCCCCTGATCGGCAGCCTGTACGTGGTGGCAGCGAGCAGCGCGCTGCTGCTGCTCGCGCATAGCCCGCACGGCGCCGAGCATATGACCGAACTGCTGGCCGGGCAGATCCTGTGGGTCAGTTATGCGCAGCTGCTGCCGGTCGCCGGGCTGTATGCACTGGTACTCGCGGCCTGGGCGCTGGCGGGCGAGCACCGGCGCACGCTGTTCTACTTTCTGTTCGCGCTGACGGTTACCGCGTCGGTGCAGCTGGTCGGCGTGTATCTGGTGTTTGCCTCACTGATCCTGCCGGCGCTCGCGGTGCTCGGCATGGGCCGCCGCGGCGTCGCGCTGGCCTATGGCATCGGCGCGCTGGGTTACGCGCTGGGCCTGAGCATCTCGGTGCCGCTGGATCTGCCGTCGGGCCCGCTGGTGGTGTGCGCGCTGGCGGTTCTGTCGCTGATCGCCGGCGTCACGGGACGTCTGCTGCGCGGTTCCCGCGCCGCGTAGACGCCGCCGCGATGAGACAGCGAGCCTCGACCACCCGATGAACCGGCCGCGCCTCGGCGAGCTGTTCCACGGTGAGCGTATCCGCGCGCGCCGTCTGCGCGCGGCGCTGCTCGGCTGTGCGCTGCTGCTGACGCAGTGGCTGACGTTCGCGCACGCGGTCGAACACCCGGCGTTGTCCCAGGACAAGGCCTGCGCGGTCTGCGTGATGGGCCTCAACCTCGACGGCGGCATGCCGTTGCCGGCACTGCCGACGATCGCGTACTGGTTCCCCACTGAACTGCCGCCGCCACAAGCCGCAGCTGATGCCGCGTCGGCTGGGCTGCCGACGGCCCGCGCCCGCGGCCCTCCCGTTTCCTCGAGCTGACCCCGTACCGCCGCAGCCGCCTGCGCTTTCGCGCGGCGGCCATCGGCGGCCGCGTTGTGTCGTCCGTGCGTATCTGCGCGGGCCTGCCTGTTTGGCTCAATCTCAAGGAATCCCTCCATGTCCCGTCTTTTTCGCCGCTCCGCGATCGCGAGCGCGCTGTACCCGGCTTTGTACCTGGCTTACCCACATCCGGCGCTGGCCGCCGATCCCGGCGTTACCGATACCGCACCGACCCTCGCCGCCGCGGACGTCTCCGGCACCGAAGCCCTGCCCGAAATCATCGTCACCGCCGACCCGTTCGCGCGCGCCGCAGATCAGCTGACGCAGCCGGTCGAAGTGCTCAGCGGCGAGGATCTGGACCGTGAGCGCGGCGCCTCGATCGGCGAGACGCTGGAGCATGAACTCGGCGTCTCGACCACCGATTTCGGCCGCGGTGCCGGCCGCCCGATCATCCGCGGCCAGGGCGGCCCGCGCGTACTGGTGATGGAGAACGGCAGCCCGTCCATGGACGCCTCCGATGTCAGCACCGATCACGACGTCAGCATCGATCCGGCGCATGCCGAGCAGGTGGAAATCCTCAAGGGACCCTCAGCGCTGATCTATGGCAGCAGCGCGTCGGCCGGTGTGGTCAACGTGGTCGACGGACGACTGCCGGACAGCGTGACGCCGGGGGTCTCCGGCAGTGCCGGAGCCGGTTACGGCAGCAACGGCGATCAGCGTTTCGGCAGCGCCGACGTCGGCTACGGCTTCGGCGGCACGCAGCTGCATGCCGATATTGCCGGCAACAACTCCAGCGACTACGACATCCACGGCAACTCGGCCAGCGACGGCAGCGGCACCGAAGGCCACATGCCGAACAGCGCCACGCGCAAGGACTCCGGCTCGGTCTCGGCGGCGCAGGTCTGGGACGGCGGCTCGATCGCCGGCAGCGTCAGCCGGGTGGTCGCCGAATACGGTCTGCCGGTCGAACAGACTGCGTTCATCGACATGAGCCAGACGCGCTACGACCTCGAGGCCAAGCTCAAGGACCCGCTGCCCGGCATCGCCTCGCTGCGTCTGCGCAGCGGCTACAACGACTACGGCCATGTCGAGTTCGAATCACCCGGCGTCGCCGGTACGCGCTTCAGCAACAAGCAGAGCGATACGCGGCTGGAAGCCGTGCACGATCCGCTCGCCGGCTGGACCGGCGTGTTCGGCCTGCAATACGGGCATCGCGACTTTTCCGCGATTGGCGAAGAGGCTTTTGTGCCGCCGACGATCTCGACCGATCTCGGCGCTTTCCTGGTCGAGCAGCGGCCGGTGTCCTGGGGCTCGCTCGAACTCGGCATCCGCAGCGATCACACCCAGAGCGACCCGGATGGTTTTCCCGACAAGAGCTTCGATCCGCTGTCGCTGTCGGCCGGCACCACCTTCGATCTCGGCCGCGACTATCACCTGAAGCTGTACGCGACCCGTTCGCAGCGCGCACCCGAATCCGAGGAGTTGTATTCGTTCGGGCCGCACGGTGCGACCTCGACCTTCGAGCGTGGTGACGCCGGTCTGAACATGGAGACCGCGAACAACTTCGAGATCGGCCTGGACAAGCACGGAGGCCGCCTGCAATGGCGCGCGAATGTGTATTACGAAATCATCAAGAATTACATTTTCGAGCAGGAAACCGATCAGGGCTTGAACGCCGACGGCAGCGGCGTCGCGTCCAGCGACGGCCAGCCCGATCGTGTCGACGCCGAGGGCACATACGACCCGAACGGCGAACTGCTGCTGGTGAACTACCAGCAGTCGAATGCGCGCTTCTACGGCGTCGAAGGCGAGATCGGCTATGCGCTGCTGCAGGGCGAGCCGATCAATCTGCAGGCCCGCCTGTTCGGCGACGCCGCTTATGGCGAACTCAGCGGCGGCGACAATCTGCCGCGGATCACGCCGGCGCGTATCGGCCTCGGCCTGGAGGCGGATCACGGCCCGATGTCGGGCAATCTCGACCTGATCCAGGTGCTGAAGCAGGATCGTGTCGCCAGCCTGGAAACCGACACCGACGGCTACACGATGCTCAATGCCAGCGCCAATTACACGCTGCCGGGTGCCTCGCACAGCACGACGCTGTACATCCGCGGGCGCAATCTTTTGGATCAGGAAGCGCGCCGCGCGACGTCGTTCATCAAGGACCAAGTACCGCTGCCAGGCGCGAGCGTGATCGTCGGCTTCGAGGTGAAACTGTTGTAGCCAGCGCCACGGGAAAACCACTGTAGGAGCGGTCCTTGACCGCGATTATGCGCTGCAAAGCCTCAATCGCGGTCAAGGACCGCTCCTACAGTTGGCAGATTTAGAGCAGTTCGAGTCGCCGCAGCACACCCGCGAACAGCACCACGAAGCCGCCGATCTCGGCGACCGTCAGTGCCACCATCAACAACAGCAGCCCATGTCGCGGCAGCGCCAACGGGCCGATGGTCTGCGGCCGGCGGAACTGGTTGTCGGTGTCGCGCAGCAGGCCGTGCACCACGTAGCCGACGATCGCGACGGCGAAGAACAGCAAGGGCAGCGCAACCGACCACAGATCGACGGCATTCGACCAGGCCGACAGCGAAGCGAACACCGCCAGCAGCAGCGCCGCGAAGCTGTACATCAGCGAAGCCCGATGGGCGATGTCGACATAGGCCGGCGCTGCGGCCCGCGTGCTCGTGGCGATATGGCCGTACTTCCAGACCCCGGTCAGCAAGCCCGACAGAAAGAAGACGCCGGCAGCAACCAGCGCCAGGCGCACCGCGGGTTCGGTCAAGGACTCAGCGGTCATAAGTGCGTTTTCCCTAAAAAAAGACGTACTAATATAGTTTTAATCACATAATATGTGATTTTAAATCGCTAATTGCTCTTATACGGTTCGATTCAGCACATCGTATTGTGCTTGATGATTAAATTAATAAAGACATAATATACAATAAAAATACACATTTATGTGATTTAAAATTTATTCTTACCGTTATTTTTAATTTATTAGCACCAACATGATCTCGAATTTCCGCCACCGATCCTGCATCCGCTGCCGCTTTCCCGGACAATACAACATCGCTTATTGATCAATTGATAGATAAAGCTGCAATTGCGGCTTTTTTATCGCACCATCGCATGCTGCCGCTCGTCCTTTCCGCTGTTTCGGTCTTCACGGCCGCTGCGCTGTTCGTCGCCGGACAGATGCTGCTCGGTACCCAGCTGTCGCTGGGTCTGTCCGCGGCCGGCTTCGGGCCGATGCACATCGGTCTGGTCATGATGTGCTACTCGTTCGGCTTCATGCTCGGCTCGGTCACCGGGCCGCGGCTGATCAGCCGGGTCGGTCATATCCGGGTGTTTTCCGCGTTTGCAGCGCTGACCTGTTGCGCGGCGCTGATGCACAGCCTGCTCCTGCATGACCTGCTCTGGGCTCTGCTGCGCGCGATCTCCGGTTTCTGCGGTGCGCTGCTGCTGATCGTGTTGGAAAGCTGGATCAATGCGCACGCCACGCCGCAGGCGCGCGGCCGGCTGATGAGTCTGTACATGGTCAATTACTACCTCGCCGGCGCCGGCGGCCAGTTGCTGGTGGGCCTGTATCCGCCCGGCGATCACCGGCTGTTCGCGATCGCCGCCAGCCTGCTGGTGCTGGCCTCGGTGCCGCTGTCGCTGACCTCGCGCCCGGCACCGGCGCTGCCAACCTCGGGCCGGCTTGCCTTCCGCGAGCTTTTCCGTGCGTCGCGGATCAGCGTCGCCGGGGCGCTGGTCGCCGGCTTTGCGATGGCCGCGTTCTATCAGCTGTCGCCGATTTCGGTAAAAGGGCTGGGCTATGACGTCGGCACGGTTGCGCGCTACATGGCCTGCGCGGTGGTCGCCTCGATGGCGCTGCAATATCCGATCGGCCGGCTGTCGGACCGCTACGACCGGCGCCGGGTGATTCTCGGCATTGCGATCGCGGTCGCGGCTTCGTCGCTGCTGGCCGCGACCGTCGGGCAGTTGTCGCTGGCCGGACTGTTCGTCGCCAGCATGTTGTTCACGGCCACGCTGTCCTGCCTGTATCCCTCGTGCCTGGCGCGGCTCAACGATCGCACCCACGGCCGCAATCCGGTCGCGGCGAATGCCAGCCTGCTGCTGTGCTACGGCGTCGGCCAATGCCTCGGGCCGATCGTCAGCGCCGCCGTAATGAGCCTGCTCGGGCCGGCCGGGCTGTACGTCGCAGTGTTCGTGGTGCTGCTGGCCTTCGCCGGATACAGCCTGCGCCGGCTCGAGACCGCCAATACCGGCGTCGACGATCAGCAGCGTTACGTTCCGATGCCATCGCTGCCGACGCCGGGCATCGTCAACACCGTGCCGGCAGGCGACAATAAGCCATGAACACACTCTCAACTGCCAGCGCGCCCTCACAGGGCCGGATTCTCGACAACGACCTGTTCCTGCGCGCACTGCGCCGCGAGAACGTGGAGCGCACGCCGACCTGGATGATGCGCCAGGCCGGGCGCTACCTGCCCGAGTACCGCGCCACGCGCGCGAAAGCCGGCGGTTTCATGGACCTGTGCCGCAACGCCGAGCTGTGCTGCGAAGTCACACTGCAGCCGCTGGAGCGCTACGGCCTGGACGCGGCGATCCTGTTCTCCGACATCCTGACCATCCCCGACGCGATGGGCCTGGGCCTGAGCTTCGCCGAGGGCGAGGGTCCGCAGTTCGCGCGGCCGCTGCGCAACGCCGCCGACATCGACGCGCTGCCCGACCCGGACCCGGAAGGCGAACTGCGCTACGTAATGAACGCGGTGCGCACGATCCGCGGCGCGCTCGGCAGCCGGCTGCCGCTGATCGGCTTTGCCGGCAGCCCGTGGACGCTGGCGACTTACATGGTCGAAGGCCGCGGCGGCCACGACTTCGCCAAGATCAAGGCACTGGCCTACGAGCAGCCCGAAGTGCTGGACCGGCTGAGCGCCAAGCTGGCGAAGTCGGTGACCCAGTACCTGCTGGCGCAGGTTGCGGCCGGCGCCGATGCCTTGATGGTGTTCGACACCTGGGGCGGGGTGCTGGCGCCGTCGTTGTATCGCCGGCATTCGCTGGACCCGATGCGTGCGATCGTCGCCGGCCTGAAGGCGGCGGCGCCGACCGTGCCGGTGATCCTGTTCACCAAGAACGGCGGCCAGTACCTGAGCGAGATGGCCGACACCGGCTGCGACGGCCTGGGCGTGGACTGGACCACGGACCTGTCCGTGGCGCGCGAGCGCGTCGCGGGCCGCGTCGCACTGCAGGGCAACCTCGACCCGACCACGCTGTTCGCGTCGCCGGAACGCATCCGGGCCGAAGTCGCGCGGGTATTGCAGAGTTACGGAGCCGGGCCCGGCCATATCTTCAACCTGGGCCACGGCATCCTGCAGCAGACGCCGCCGGAACATGCTGGCGTGATGATAGCTGCGGTGCGCGAACTCAGCCCGGCGCATCACGTTACCGGCGCTGCGCTGAAGTCGTAGGTCGGCAATCCCTTGCCGACGGGAGGCTCCGGTTGCGCATTCACCGTACACGTCGGCAAGGGATTGCCGACCTACCAGCGGTTCGAGTAGGAGGGCGTTGATGCTGTCGATCTTGCTGCCGGCGCCGCTGATCGGTGTGCTGACGCTGGGCCTGATGCTGTGCTGGCTGCTGGCGATCGGCGTGATGCTGGCGCCGGGCATCCTGCTCAAGGCGATCTTCGCTTATCCGGTTCCGGTGCCGGCGGCGCGCGATCTGTGCACGCGCTATCTGACCGGCGTCGCCGACCTGTGGACCGCGGGCAACGCGGTGATCGTCCGGCTGCTGCAGGACCTGCGCTGGCAGGTGACGATAGCCGGGGCCATCGAGCCGGGCCGCAGCTACCTGCTGATGGCCAACCACCAGTCCTGGGCCGATATCCTGGTGCTGTGCGACGCGTTTCAGGGGCGCATCCGCTTCCCGCGTTTTTTCCTGAAACGCGAGCTGATCTGGGTGCCGATCATCGGAGTCGCCTGCTGGGCGCTGGACATGCCCTTCATGAAGCGCCACTCGCGCGAGGCGCTGGCCAGAAACCCGGAGCTGCGCAGCGACGATCTGCGCGCAACCCGCGAGTTCTGCGAGAAATACCGCCGCCAGCCGATCACCGCGATCATGTTCCCGGAAGGCACACGCTTCACCGAGGCCAAGCGCGACGGCAAGCAGTCGCCGTACCGCCACCTGCTACGAGCCAAGTCGGCCGGCATGGCGTTCACGCTCAATGCGATGGGCGAGCAGTTTGCCGGCCTGATCGACGTGAGCATCGCCTACAAACCCGCTGCTGGCGCCGGCGGCATCGTCTGGAGCTGGCTGTGCGGGCAGCAGCAGACCCTGGTGGTGCAGGCCGAGCTGCGGCCGATCCCGGCGGAGCTGATGCACGGCGATTACGACACCGACGCCGAATACCGCGGCCGCTTCCAGGCTTGGCTGAACGGCCTGTGGGCGCGCAAGGATGCTCATCTGGGGCTGCTGAAAGCCCAGGCGCTGGACGGCATCGGGGGCTCGACGCCGGCCGCTTCGCGCCACTAGCAGGCCGATAGGTACAAATATTTACGACAGCGCTTCTACAAGCGCCCGCGCTTTGGCTAGACTGAACGAACCTAACTCTCAAGCGCGCAGAAGGCCCCCGTCATGAAAATGCTCATCGCCATCATCAAGCCGTTCAAGCTGGACGCGGTGCGCGAGGCGCTGTCCGACATCGGCGTCCAAGGCATGACGGTCACCGAAGTCCGTGGCTTCGGCCGCCAGAAAGGCCACACCGAGCTGTATCGCGGTGCCGAATACACGGTCGATCTGCTGCCCAAGATCAAGCTCGAAGTCGCGCTGGCGCCGGAGAACGTCGACAAGGCGATCGACGCGATCGCCAAGGCCGCCAAGACCGGCCAGATCGGCGACGGCAAGATCTTCGTCTACGACCTGGGCCAGACGGTGCGCATCCGCACCGGCGAATCCGGCGTCAACGCGGTCTAGAGCTTCAAGACTGGGTCGCTTGGTAGGTTGGGGTGAGCGATAGCGAACCCCAACACCGGCGCGGACCACTGTTGGGGTTCGCTATCGCTCACCCCAACCTACGCCGTCACCGCACCGCGGTGCCCGGCTTCGGCTGCAGCAGCTGGAACCGGAAGCCCAGCAGCGGCGCCCAGTCGCCGACTGCGTACAGGTTGAGGTTGCGCAGAATCACTTCGGCCGGCGGGTCCATCACCACCCGGCAGGCCTGCGGGTAGCGGATGAAACCGCGCAGCGCGGCGGCCGACGCCGCGTCCCAGCGCCAGTGCTCGCGCTTGGCGCGCTGGTCGAGCAGGCCGATCAGGGTTTCCGGCGCGGCCTCGCGGCTGACATTGAGATCGAGCGCGCGCCGATCCAGGTAGCGGCTCATCAGCCCGCGATCCTGATAGTCCAGCTGCAGCTTGCGCAGCCCGACCTGGTCGGGCGCATGCGCCAGCTGAGCGGGCGTCGCGTCCAGCTGCAGGCCAAAGCGCAGGCCGGCGCTGTCCGCTCCGTCCAGATCGCCATCGATCAGCAGCAGGCCGGCATCCGGCAGCGAGCGCACATCGAACTTCGCCTGCAGATCCAAGCTGGGGTAGCCAAGTGCGGACAGGGCCGGTGGCACGTCGCGGCCGCGCAGGCGATAGCCGTCGCTCATCGGCAGGCTCAGGTCGATCAGCCGAACTCTGGCGTGCTCCAGCGAACCGTCGTCGGCCAGGTCGAGCCGGTCGATGCGCAGCTCTTTGGCCGTGATCCGGTATTCCAGCGGCGTGCCCAGCATCGCCTGGCTCAGGCCGCTGGGCTGCATCGAGACGCCGCGCAGAACGCCGCTGCCCCAGAGATTGACCCACAGTGTTTCGTAGCGGATCTGGCCATAGGCCTGCCACTGGTAGATGAAACGCTGCGCCGCCAGCTCCGCCTGATGCAGAGCCCACCACTGCGCGACGCCGAGAACGACCGCGGCCAGCAGCAGAACCCGCAACAGCAAATGACTCAGTCTCAAGGAGCGGTCCGGCGGTAGCGATGGTCGGATTCTAGGCACAAGAGGGCCAGGTCAAAGCGAATAGACTGATCGTCGTCCGATTTTTCTCGACGCATGGCTCCATGACACTCCGGCGGATCTCACTGCGGGTACTGCTGGCTTGGCTGCTGATCGGCTGGATCGGCATCGCCCAGGCCGCGACCATCTACCGATGGGTGGACGAGCGCGGCCGTGTGCATTACGGCGACCAGCGCGGTGCCGGTGTCAGCGCGATCGAAATCCGGCCCGGTGGCGGCGAGGCCCGGCCGGTCGAGCAGGCCGAGGCCGTCCAGCCGCTCACCCAGGAATGCGAACGCCGCAAAAGCCAGCTGGAGGCCTATAAGAGCGCGGCCTCGGTGGTCGAGACCGACGCGCTGGGCCAAAGCCATGAATACGACCCGGCACAGAGAACCCAGCTGATGCAGCTCGCCGAGCGACGAGTATTGAGCGCCTGCGGCAGACCGGGCGTATGAACCGCCGCCGGATTGCGCTCCTGCTGCTGTGGATCGCCGCGCTGCCGGTGGTCACGGATGCGGCGGTCTACAAGTGGACCGACAGCCAGGGCGCGCTGCACTACGACGACATGAACCAGGCGAGCGGCCACGCGATGACCCAGGACGACGTCAAGAAGCGCGTCGTCAAGGCGGTGCCGGAATGGGCCGGCATCGTGCCCGCGGAGTTTGCGCACGAAGTCGAGCAGCGTTGCGCGCAGACACGGGAACGCCTGGCCGGCTATCGCTCGGCCAAGACGCTGTACGGACGCGATCCGGATGGCAATACCTATCGGCTGTCGGCTTCGCAGGCGCGCTTGCTGGTTGCGGAGACCGAACGCGAAACGACGGGTCTTTGCGCTGCGGATGCGCCGCAACGGCTGTATCAGCAGGTGCGGCCGAAATCGGCAACGAACTAGCGGTAGGAGCGGTCCTTGACCGCGATTGAGGCCCCGTCAGCACAATCGCGGTCAAGGACCGCTCCTACAGTTCCAGCACCCAAGCCTTACGCCAACGCCTTAGCCACATACCCCGGCAGCGCGAACGCGCCGCGGTGGATCGCCGCGTTGTAGTACAGCGCATCGAGCTTGGCCAGCGCGGCGCCGTCCAGACGTTCCTGCAGCGGCGCCGCGGTCTTGCAGGCGATTGAACCCGACCACCAGCCGGACGGATACAGCGGCTGCGGGAACGTGAACAGATGGGTCTGCGCAAAGCCCGCGACCTTCATCGTCTGGTGCATCTCCTGGATCAGCTCCAGATGCAGCAGCGGTGATTCCGACTGCTGCACCAGCATGCCGTCGGGCTTCAGCGCCTTCATGCAATCCAGGTAGAACTTCTTGCCGAACAGACCTTCCGCCGGCCCGACCGGATCGGTCGAGTCGATGATGATCAGGTCGATGCTGCCGGGCGCCGCATCCTTCATCCACTGGATACCGTCGCCGAAGAACAGCGTCGCGCGAGGGTCCTTGTTCGCGGTGCACAGCTCGGGGAAATACTGCTCGGACAGCCGCGTGACGCGCTCGTCGATCTCCACCTGCGTGGCCTTGAGCACTTCGGGGTGTTTCAAAACCTCGCGCAAAGTCCCACAATCGCCGCCGCCGACGACCACCACGTTGCGCGGATCGGGGTGCGAGTTCAGCGCAACGTGCGACATCATCTCGTGATACAGAAAATTGTCGCGCGTCGACACCATGGTGCAGCCGTCGATGACCATCAGGTAACCGAAGGTCTCGGTGCGATAGATTTCGATCTTCTGGTACGGAGTCTGTTCCTCGACCAGTTTTTCGCCGAGTTTCAGCGAAAATGCCGTGCCGGTTGCATCGACGGGTTCGGTGAACCAGCTGGTATCCAGTGCCATATCGCGCTCTCATCAATAGGGTTGCAATGAACGCGCGAGTATAAAGGCCCATAACTTTGTTTGAGTGACGATACGATGTCGAAGCCAGCCTGGACCGCCGACCGCGCCCGCGAGCGCTACAACCTGCCGCAGTGGGGCGAGGGCTATTTCGACGTGTCCGACGCGGGCGACAGCCGCGGCCACGTGCTGGTGCGGCCGTTCCGCGATCCCGACGGCCCCGCGATCGATCTGTACGAGATTGCCCGGCGGCTGCCGCTGGAAGGCCTCGACCTGCCGGTGCTGGTGCGCTTCAACAATATCCTGGAAGACCGCGTCGATGCGCTGACCGGCGCGTTCGCGCGCGAGATCGAGGATCTTGGCTACGAAGGTCGTTACACGGCCGTGTACCCGATCAAGGTCAATCAGCAGGCCGACGTGGTCAAGACCATCGTCCGCCACGGCGGCGCGCGCGTCGGCCTGGAGGCTGGCAGCAAACCGGAACTCGCAGCGGTGCTCGGCCTCGCGCCGGCTGGCAGCCTGATCGTCTGCAACGGCTACAAGGACCGCGGCTACATCCGCCGCGCGCTGATCGGCCAAAAGCTCGGCCACACGGTTTACATCGTCGTCGAGAAACTGTCCGAACTGCCGATCGTGCTTGAAGAGTCACTCGCGCTCGAGGTCGTGCCGGTGATCGGCCTGCGCGTGCGCCTGGCTGCGGACTCGAGCAGCACGCAGCAGAACACCGGCGGCGAGAAAGCCAAGTTCGGCCTGACCACGCCGCAGGTGCTCGAAGCAGTCGAGATGCTGCGCGCGGCTGGCCGCATCGCGTCGATCCAGATGGTGCATTTCCACCTGGGTTCGCAGGTCGCCGCGGTGCAGGACATCGCGCGCGGTCTGCGCGAGGCCGCGCGCTTCTATGTCGAGCTGCGCCGTCTGGGCGCGCCGATCGACGTGGTCGACGTCGGCGGTGGCCTGGGCGTCGATTACGAAGGCACGCGTTCACGCAGCCACTGCTCGATGAACTACGGCCTGCGCGAATATGCACGCAACATCCTGCGCACGCTGCGCGATGTCTGCATCGAAGCCGGCGAGCCGCAGCCGAACGTGATTTCCGAATCCGGCCGCGCGCTGACCGCGCATCACGCGGTGCTGATCACCAGCGTGATCGACCAGGAGATCGTGCCGACCTCGGCGATCGAAGCGCCGGCCGCCGACGCGCCGAGCGTGCTGCGCGAGTTGTACGAGTTGCTGAACGACAGCCCCGGCCGCGGACCGATCGAATCGCTGCATGAAGCAGCCCAATTCCTGTCGGAAGCGCAATCGCTGTACGCCGAAGGCCTGTTGAGCCTGGGCCAGCGCGCCTGGGCCGAGCGCGCGTACTTTGCGGTCGCGCGCGACGTACAGCCCAAACTCGATTCCGGCATTCGCGCCGAGCGCGAGGCGATCGAGGGCTTGAGCGAAAAGCTGTCGGCGAAATACTTCTGCAATTTCTCGGTCTTCCAGTCGGTGCCCGATGCCTGGGCGATCGAACAGGTGTTTCCGATTCTGCCGATCCACCGGCTCGACGAGCGGCCCTCGGTTCGTGCGCGTCTGTGCGATCTGACCTGCGACTCCGATGGCCGCCTGGATCGCTACGTCGATCGCGAAGGCGTGATGCCGACGTTGGCGGTGCACGAGCTGATCGAGGGCCAGCCCTATCTGATCGGCCTGTTCATGGTCGGCGCCTACCAGGAGATTCTCGGCGACATCCACAATCTGTTCGGCGACACCAACGCGGTGAACGTCGTGCTCGACGCGAAGTCGCCGCAGGGCTGGCACCTGGAAGGCGCCGAGCATGGTGACCGCACCGACGAACTGCTGCGCTACGTGCACATCGCGCCGGAGGATCTGGCGCAGAGCTATCGCAAGAAGCTGGCGGTGCTGAATCTGCCGCAGGCGCAGCGCACGGCGCTGCTGGCGGAGCTGGAGGCCGGGCTGTCGGGCTACACTTACCTCAGCTGACCGAATGTACGATGTAGGTTGGGGTGAGCGCAGCGAACCCCAACGATCACCCGCGCAATGTTGGGGTTCGCTGCGCTCACCCCAACCTACGCGCTACGAGCGGCGCAGCTCTTCGATCAGCAGCGCCCGCGCCACGCGATTCTCCAGACCTTCGGGCATCACCAGACCGACCCGTTGCAGATCCTCGCGCAGTGCGCCATCGACCCTCAGTGCCGGCTTCGCCGCCATCGCCAGCAGCTTCCACTTCGGCGTCCTCGAAACCCGCGCCTGCACCGCCTTCAAGCCCTTCGCGATACGCAGTTCCTGCGCGGTGAACTCATGCCCGAACGGAAACGCCGGAAACGCGCTCGCGCGTGACTCGAACAGGCGGCTCAGGCGCTCCGGCGTGTTGTCGCGGTGCCGCTCCGGGATCGCATAGCCCGCCTCGATCTTGCCGGCCTTCTGAGTCTGCGCCAGCAGACCGGCCTGAAAGCGCGAGTCCGCGACATGGATCATCGCCTTCGCCACGTCCGCATCGGTCTTCGCGCGCAGGTCGGCGATGCCGTATTCGGTGATGACGATGTCGCGCAGATGCCGCGGAATCGTGCAGTGCGCGTAGTTGAACACGATGTTGCTGGTGCTGGCACCGCCGGCTTCCCGCACTGCGCGGATCAGCAAGATCGAGCGACCGGTCAGCAGTTGGTGCGCCTGCGCGACGAAGTTGTACTGGCCACCGACACCGGAAACCACGCGGCCGTCAGCCAGCCCGTCCGAAATCACCGCACCCGACAGCGTCGCCATCATGCCGGTGTTGACGAAGCGCGCGTGCACACGCTGCGCCTTGTAAAGCCGCGGATCGAGGTCGAGCTGGTTGACGCGCTCGACGCCAGTCATGCAGATGCAGTCGCGCTGCTGCTGGCTCATTTCGTTCAAGGCGCGATAAAAACTGCGCGGCCCGAGAAAAAAGCCGCCATGCATGACGACGCCGTTGTGCAAACGAGATCCGAGGCATCGCGCGGCGATCTGTGCGCGGGCGTCCGGATCGGCCAGGTTCGCACTGATGTGCGTGCCGTCCGCGGCAATCAGCTGGCCGTCTTCATAGACAGTTCCGTCGGCGAAGAAGCCGTGATTCTGCAGCCGGCGAAAGTCCTGGCTGCGTAGCAGACGCACGCCGCGCGCGACCAGCTCGTCCAGCAATTCGGGCTTCAGCGCGGCCGGCTCGCAGACACCTTCGTCGACCAGCTCCTGCAGCGCCCAGAAATCATAGACCTCGCGCGTCAGCACACCGGCGCGGATCAGCTCCAGGAAGCCATCGACGAACATCTCACTGGCGCCGTAAAGACCGCGCTCGAATGCGGATATCCCGCCGAAGCGAGTGATCATCTCACCGTGCTGTTGCACGCTGCCGAGCGCATCGAGCGCGCTGCGATACGCCGCGTTGTCGCGATGCCGCAGGATCAGCGCAGCCACGATCGCGTCGCCCAGGCTGCCGATGCCGATCTGCAAAGTGCCGCCGTCGCGTACCAGGGCCGAAGCCTGCAGGCCGATCGCATGATCGGCCGTGACCACCGGCGTTTTCGGCGTCGAGAACAGTGCGGTGTTGAAACGCGGGTGGTCGATCACGTAGTCGAAAGTCGACGGCGGCACTTCGGCATCGCGCGCCATGTATGGCAGATTCTGGTTGACCAGGCCGACGACCGCGATGCTGCGCGTACCCGCGGCTTCGGCCGCACGCAGCATCCGCACCAGCTCCGGGCCGGTGTCCGGATTGCAGCTCAGGCTGTAGCGCAGGCCATCCGGCGTATCGCGCCGCGCGACCATTTGCGCGACCAGGTTGCAGCCCTGCTCGAACACATCGCGCGCGGCGAAAGTGTAGTTGGTGCTGATGTAGTCGCGCTGCGCGCGCGGGTTATGCAGGCGGCTGCCGGGCGCCATGAAAAACTCGACGATGCGCACGTTCGCCGGCAGGCGATCGGCGCTTTGATCCAGGGCGTACTGCAACTCGGGCACGCCTTCGAATACGCGATCCAGAAAAGGATCGAGCAGCGCCGCTTCCAGGCCCTTGGGATGCGGCCGTTCCAGCGACAGCGCGGTGAGTATCGTCAGCCGCATTGCAGGATCGCAGCGTGCGCGCTCGTAGAGCGCATTCACCAGTTCGACCGGCTTGCCCAGACCCAGCGGTATACCGAGCCGCACGTCGCGGCCGACGCGCTGAAGAATCGCATCGACGCAGGCGTCGAGCTCACTGAAGATTTCCGGAGCCGCTGCGGCAGCTGCTGTATTCGATTCGATCATGGCGGGCCGACTCTATCGCTAAGATACGTCTGCCGCCTACCGCCGCAAGCCAGAGGCCAACATCATGATCGACCGCGCATACGCCATCACCATGGCCCGCTACAACCGCTGGATGAACGCCAGGCTCTATGCCTGCGCAGAGCGTCTGAGCGACGAGCAGCGCAGGCAGGACCGCGGCGCGTTCTTCAAGTCACTGCACGGCACGCTGGACCACCTGATCAGCGGCGACACGATGTGGATGTACCGCTTCACCGGCCGCAGCATCGAGAATCTGACGCTCGGCGGCCGCTTCGATACCTTCGCCGAAATGCGCGCACACCGCGAATCACTGGACCAGGAAATCAGCGCCTGGGCTGCCACCGTCGACTCCACTTGGCTGGCGTCGGATTTCGCTTACTACAGCAAGGCCTACGACATGCACTACACGAAGCCGGCCTGGCTGCTGGTCACCCATTTCTTCAACCACCAGACCCATCACCGAGGTCAGGCTACGACGCTGCTGATGCAATTCGGAATCGACCCGGAGGCGACCGATCTGCCGGTAATGCCGGGCACCTGATCGCCGGCTGGGCGAGTCGATCGGGCATCCCTGCCCGATCGAGGCCGCTTCAGCCTGCAGCGCTGGAGCTGCAAGCCTGGCCTATCTCACTTCACCGACAGCACGTCGGCGACCGGCACCAGGCAATCACCGGGCGAGTTTTCCAGCACCGACATCGTGCCGCTGCCGTCATTGAGCGACGAGACATCCTGTGTCGCGGTGTCCCACAACTGCGGCATCGCATGGCCGTCGGCACCGTTCCAGTGTCCGTCGCTGCGCGTCGAGCCGGGGCCGGCGATCAGTGTGCCGTTGACCGTCGTGGTTTCGCCGGTTGCGCTGTCGTTGTAGCCGCCGCCGACCTGGCCGTCCGCGCCGATGGTGGTCATCAGCGTCGAGAAGCCGGCCGGCACCAGGCTCATGCTGTAGGCCAGCGAGCCGCCCGGTATCGTGCGACCCGCGAGCTTCTTGTCGTAGACGAGCGTGGTTCCGGTCTCGCTGGCGCTGGCCAGGATCACGACGAGGCTGGCACCTTCCGCCAGCGGCGGTACGGCCGAGGACCAGGGGCTGGCGCCACTGACGTCACCCGCTGCACCGGCCGGCAGCGTCACCTGGTAGGACAGCGGCAGGGAGCCGACAGCATCGATGAAACTCTGGATCGCCTTGGTGGCGTCGGCGCGGTACACAAAAACGCTGCCGCCGCTCCAGCACGGATCGGCGCCGTTGCCGACCGTGGTTCCCTTCAGCGTAACCTGCGACGAAGTCGGCGCCAGACCCTTGAACAGCATCTTGTTGTGGACGCCATCCGCGGTTTCGCCGGAGATGCTGGCATAGGCCCAGTAAAGATAGGCGGCCGACAGCGTGTAGCCGGACGGGACGCCGCTGAGGTTGATGACAGCGGAGGGCCGGTTGCGCAGCGCGGCGCCGGCCGCGACATGCGTGGTTCCCGGCAGCGTGAACACCGGCGTCAGCACGACGGCTGCGGCCGCCACCGGTCGCTGAACCTCCTTGCTTCCCACCGCTCCATTTCCGGCAACGGCGGCAACTGAAGTTACCGCAAGTCCGGTACTCATCATCAGTATCGACATTGATTTCATCGCAGGTTCTCCTCTCGCTTTCCGCAGCTCTTGGGCTGCGTCCAGACTCCGGGGCGGAGCCGGATTGCCGATGCTATGCCCGTCTATCGTGTGAAGATAGAGACGCAGTTCACACAGAGAGTTGCCGCGCGGTAATCGCGATTTAGCTGGAACCCCGACGATGCACGGATAACCCGGCAAAGGACTGCGAAACCGGCATCAGCGAGATCGTGTTGACGTTCATGTGCGCTGGTCGCGACGCGATCCAATGCACCGTCTCCGCGACATCCTCAGCGGTCAGCGGCGTTGCGTTTTCGTAGAGTTTCGCGGCACTTTCGTCGTCGCCATTGAAACGCACCTTGGAGAACTCGGTGCCACCGCAGAGCCCGGGCTCGACGTTGCTGACGCGTAGCGGCGTTCCGGCAAGGTCGGCGCGCAGATTCAGCGAGAACTGACGGACGAAAGCCTTGGTCGCGCCGTAGACATTGCCGCCCGCATAAGGCCACTCGCCGGCGGTAGATCCGATGTTGATGATGTGTCCGCGGCCGCGCGCAACCATGCCTGGCAGCACCGCGTGGGTCACTGACATCAGGCCCTTGACGTTGGTGTCGACCATCGTCTCCCAGTCGTCGAGCGAAGCGCGCTGCGCCGGCGCGAGGCCGAGCGCGAGACCGGCGTTGTTGACCAGCAGATCGATCTCGCTCCAGTGCGGCGGCAAGGACGCGATTGCATTCTGTACCGACACGCGATCACGCACGTCGAGCTCGACGATATACGCACTCGCGCCAAGTTCTTCGCCCAGCGCATCGAGGCGATCACGCCGGCGTGCGGCCAGAATCACGCTGGCGCCAGCGGATGCAAAGCGGCGCGCGATGGCGCTGCCGAAGCCGGCACTGGCGCCGGTGACGAGGACGATCATGATTCGATTCAGTAGATTGGGCGGGCGTTTAGCCTAAGGGAACCCGCGCCGCATGTCGCGACCAATGTGCATCCCCTGGCGCACTTTTCCTTAAGGTCCTACCCTCGCTCCACGCTGGCGGGGGCCGCGTGCGCCAACAGGCGTCGAACTGAAACCAAGGGGACTTCATGAAACTGGTTTATCCGGGGGGAACGTACACGCTTCGGGATTGCTGCCACGCTGGCGATCATTTTCTGGATTGCATTGATTGTCGGCACGGTGGGCATCGCTTTGCTGTGGTTGCTGCTGTTCTATGTCGCCTACGTATTCGCTCATTCCGCCTTCATTTCCTACCTTCGCGGATCGGCGGTGAAGTTGAGCCCGGAGCAATTGCCTGACCTGTATGCGCGAGTGCAGGCGGCAAGTCGCAAACTCGGGCTCGCCAAGACACCCATCAGCTATCTGCTCCATGCCGATGGAATGTTCAATGCGCTAGCGACTCGCTTCCTAGTGCCTAATTGCATTATACATCGATAGTATTATGATAACCCCCATTGCGGCGTTGGGGGGGATGAGATGGCTCGGGTGGCGGTGACACTGTCGTTCACGGCGGAAGTGGAGGCTGAGTTGGAGC
>NZ_JAQGNT010000094.1 GCF_028291725.1 Hydrocarboniphaga sp.
GCTTGCCAATGATCTTGCGGGCGATGCTCCAGCGATGCACTTCGCTGGGGCCGTCGTAAATGCGGAAGGCGCGGATGTCCTTGAAGATGCGCATGACGATGGTCTCCGAGGTGACGCCCTGGCCGCCCTGGTCCAGCACCCAGGCCGGGTGCAGGATGTTGAGGCGCGCGCTGTGCAGGTCCATTTCGTTGTCGGCGATCATGAAGCCGATGCCTTCGTGTTCGCCCAGCGTCTTGCCGAAAGCCTGGTGCATGCGCACGTAGTTCAACGCGACCTCGTGCGCACGCCGTGCCTGGCCCAGCCAGCGTCATGACCCTCATCCGGATATTCGACTGAGAAAATCGGACTAGGGCTTTGTGATGTAGCGTCAATGGAAGTGCTCTCGCCACGTGCTACAACTTCCGCACTAGAAGAATTAAAGGAGAGTACGGAATGAGGTTGTCCATGATGCGGGCTGGTACGTTAGCCGCTTGCGCAGCAATGCATGTTGCAGTTGCAAATGCAAATGCAAATGCAAATGCACAGGAGGCTGCTTCGACTGATGCGAAACAACCCGATTACGTCAACGAGCCGCTGCCGCCGTCGGGCGACGAGCCGGGGGCTCCCACGGCGGTCGAGCCTGCGTCAGCGGACGCCGAGACGAAGTCGGAAGTGGGGCCCAATGCCGGATCCCAGGTCGAGGAAGTAATCGTGACCGCGCAGAAGCGTAGTCAAAGCGTGCAGGACATTCCGGCGACCATCGATGCGATCGGTGCCGAAGATCTCAAGGACCGCCAGCTCAGCTCGCTGGCCGATCTGCAGTCACAGATTCCGGGCCTGAAATTCGATCCGGTCGGTGGCAGTTCCAACATCACCGTGCGCGGCATCGGCACCACGTTCACGACGGGTGCCGGAGAGAACTCCGTTGCGCTTCACGAGGACGGTGTCTACCTCTCGTCAGCGCGAGCGGCGGCGATGGGCCAGTTCGATCTCCAACGAGTGGAGGTTCTGAGCGGGCCGCAGAGCACGCTTTACGGCAAGAACTCAACGGCAGGCGTGGTCAATTTCATATCGGCCACCCCCACCAGCGAATTCGAGGCCGGCACCACTTTCGGCCTTGGTAATTACAGCGACAAGAAGGCGCAGGCTTATGTCGGTGGCCCCATCGGAGACCGGGTTCGTGCGCGTCTGTATGGCGACGCCGAGAGCCGTGACGGCTACACCAAAAACTTGACGACGGGGCAGGGGCTCGATGATCTGAAAGCCTATGGAGGCCGCCTTTCGATTGATGCCGACATCACGCCATTCTGGCTGATGGAAGCACGCGTCACCGCCCGCACCGAGCACTTCGCCGGACCGGCGTTCCAGCCTTTCGATCCGTCGTCGCCGCCGCTGCCGAGTCCGGATATCGACTACACGCCCCGGGAATTGAACACGGACGTCATCTACGACTCGAAGCGTGACCTGGAGCTCGCGTCGATTCGGAACACCTTTGATCTCGGCGACAACCTGAGCCTGGTCTCGCTGACCGGAGCCTCGCATTTCCACATGCATCAAATCTACGAAAACTTGGCGGAACCGCCCTTTTCTGTGCCTGGGGACACGCCCATCACGTTCAAGACGGCTTCGCAGGAGTTCAATCTCAAAGGTGACTCCGACAAATTGCAATGGCTACTCGGCAGCTTCGTGTACTACGAAAGCAGCCACGTGAGTTCAACGATCGTCTTGCCAGCCGCTCTGGTCGGTTCGCCGACCGATATCAACAACCGCGGCCTGGAATCAGCGACCCGGGTAAGCGCTTCTGGGTTCGGCGACGCCACCTGGCGGATCAGCGACGCGACGCGGGTATTCGGTGGAGCTCGCTTGCTCCACGAGTACATGCGTAACAATCTCACCAACTCGCTGGACACTGAAGGTACGACGGTCGCCACGGTCTGCACGCCCGGCAACCCCGAGCAGGTCTACAACGATTGGGCGACCACGGGTCGTGTCGGTGTGCAGCACGATGTCACCGAGCAGGCGATGACCTATGCGCAGTTGTCGCGTGGCTACAAAGCGGGTGGCTTCTCGAACAATGCCTGCGGCAATGAATACAAGCCGGAGAAGGTCAATGCCGCGGAGCTGGGCGTGAAAAGCCGATGGCTGGATCGCGCGTTGACCCTGAACGCCTCCGCCTATTACTACGACTACAAGAACCTGTCCATCGAGCAATCCAGCCTTGCCCAAACCGCCATCGTCAACGCGCCCAAGAGCCATGTGCTCGGGCTCGATCTGCAAGGACGCTGGCGGCTGACTCAGACCTGGGGAGTCGATGGCAACGCAACGTTCCTGAAGTCCGCCTACGACGAGTTCATCTCGTCCGGCGGCGCGGCGCTGGGAACACCAGACGGCACCAGCCTCGAGGGGCGTGCATTGAACAAGGCGCCGAGCGCAGCAGGCTCTCTGGGCACCGACCTCAAGTGGGCGGCCGGGCAGGGCGGGTTCGTGTCGATGCGCGGTGAAACTGTTCTTTCCAGTCCTTACCGGCTTCGCGAATACGACGGGTCGGCTTCCCGGCAAGCCGGATACGCGCTTTACAACGCGTACGCGATCTATTCGCCGATCGAACCGTTCACGGTGCGTGCCTACGTGCGAAACATTTCCAATACCGATTACGTGGTGGGGACTATCGTGTTCCTGCAAGGTGCGGTTGCCGCATTCAACCAGCCGCGCACTTACGGAGTCGAATTCGCTTATACCTTCCACTGATTGCATGGCGATGGGCGCGATATCGATACCAGCAGTATCCACACGCATCATCAATCAGGAGAACATGCGATGAGTTACGACGTCAGCTGGGACAAGCCTCACCGTCCAGGCGAGCAGGAGCTGTGGCAGGAAAGCGACTGCTACTGGTTTTACGACGCAAGCCAGGGTATCGGTGGCTTCCATCGCGTGGGCCAGCAACCCAACCGCGGCAAGGGTCAGCTGACCCTGTTCGCCTTCAAGGAAGGCGGCGAGCGTTTCGTCATGAGCTCGGGGGACGGCGTGGAGGTCGATCTGACGCCGGATGCGCGCCAGGACAGCAAGCAGCTGGTCGGCGGTCACAGCGTCGAGGCGCTCGGCGATGGCCGTATGCGTTTCATCTGGGACGAAAAGGACTGTGCCGCCGACCTGGAATTCTACGAGAGCTTCCACGAGCCGCGCAACTGGTCGAAGACCGGGCATTCCGACAAGTTCATGAGCAACATCAATTCCGATGGCCATCTCGAATGCGCGGGCAAGCTGCGCGGTCCGATCCGGATCGGCAGTCAGACCTATCGCATCGACGCGCTGGCCCATCGCGACCGTTCCTGGGGTTTCCGCGACAACCGGCGCGCCGCGATGCATCGCTACCGGATGTTCTCGGGCACCGTGGGGCCGGAGCTGAGCTTCGCCAGCTTCCTGCTCGATCTCAAGGACGGTCCCAAGATGGTCGCAGGCTTCGTCGCCCGCAATGGCGTCGATCACGACGTGCGCGATCTTCGCGTGCTCACCACTTTCGATTACGACGGCTTCACTCCGGTGGGCTCGCTGGGCATCCTGACGCTGGACAACGGCGAGCAGCTGCGCATCGAGACCAAGTCGGTACAGGGCTTCATGACGCCGGTGCCGAATACCACCAACGCTTCGCAGGATCACATCTCGACCTTCACCTACGAGGGCAAGACCGGTTTCCTCGATCTGGAGCTTTGTACCAATCCCGGACGTGGCAGCTATATCCCGGTGCAGGCGGACGTGAGCTTTACCACTATCGACCAGGGATTGTCGAAGAGCGTGGTCTACGAGTTCTAAGATGAAAGACGATCTCAAAGGCACCTACGAGCAGTCCATCAAGAACGCCAAGTCGCGATTCCCGACCATCGACGAGGCCCGGCTCAAATCATTCGTGCAGGCGCAGCCCGACATCGTCGGCGAGGTGCAGCTCAGCCCGCTGGTCTATCCGCGCAGCGGCGCGGGCTCCAGCAACGGCATCGCCTTCTTCACCGCCGAGCTGGATCGCGGCCGAGGTCTGCGCCGCTACGATCTCGTACTGCGCTACTCGCCCGGCGAGATCCGGCTGCTGAAGCAGAAGAGTTTCGCGGACGAGTTTCTCACCGTCAAAGCGGTCAGCGCCACCGGCCTGTCGGTACCCAACGTGCTCTGGCTCGATGCGGACGGGCGACAGGTGGGCTGCCCGAGCTATGTGATGGAACGCGTGGTCGGCGATGCGCCGTCCGGCGCCATGTACTCGGCCGGCGCGATCGCCGAGGCGACGCCCGCCGGACGCAAGGCCATGATGCTGGAAGCTGCCGGCTTCCATGGGAGCCTTCGAAAGGCGGCGATCGGCTCGCAGCAAGTGCCGCATCTTCTTCAGCGTGGTAGCGGCGCCACGGCGATCGAACGGGAGCTGTCCTGGTGGCTCAAGGAAGGCCAACTCGCCAGGCCGGAGGATGACGAGCGGCTCTGCCACCTCGAAACGATCTATCGCTGGATGATCGAGCACCAGCCCAAGGCCTACGAGCCGCGGCTGGTACACGGCGACGCCCAGATTGCCAACATGATGTTCCGCGACGGACATATCGCGGCGGTGCTCGACTGGGAGCTTTCCTATCTGGGCCACAACGAAGCTGACCTGGCGCTCGTGGTGTTCATCACCGAAAGCCTGAAGGTTCTGGACCGCCCTATCGATGGCACGCCAACGGAGGCCGAATACATCGCGCGCTTCGAGCAGGAGAGCGGCAGCAAGGTGCAGCACTGGGAGTACTTCAAGCTGTTCAACATCTACAAGTGCTGCATGGTCAACCTGTTGGCCATGGACTTCATGCCGAGCTTCGACACGGTCTGGGACTATTACGCCGCGCACCTGCAGGTGCTGTGGGATGACGCGCGCGCGGCGGCCTAGCCGCGCGACGCCGGCGCTCAGTAGACCGAGTAGCCGCCGTCGATCAGGAAGCTGTCCGCAGTGTGATAGGCGCTGGCGTCGGAGGCGAGATACACCGCGATGCCGGCAAGATCGGCTGCGGTTCCCCAACGCCGCATCGGAATGCGCGGCTCCACGCGATCGCGGAATGCGGAGCCTTCGCGCAAGGGCTCGGTCATCTCGGTGTGGATCCAGCCGGGCATCACGGTATTGGCGCGAATGCCATGGCGCGCGTACTCGACTGCGATGGCGCGCATCAGTGCAGGCAGCGCGCCCTTCGACAAGGCATAAGCCTGCGCGCGCGGCATGCCGTCGATGGCGCCCAGCGACGAGATGGCGACCAGTGATCCGCCGGGTTCGCCGGCCTTGGCGCGTTCGATCATCGCCTTGCAGGCTTCGCGAAACACCCAGAACGTTCCGTTGATGTTGACGCGAAAGACGTCGTCGAGGTTTTCGGTCGTCGCGGCGGCAAACGGCTGTACCTTGCCGCTGATGCCCGCGCACGCGAAGACGCAGTCGAGGCGGCCCAGCACGGCCAGCACTTCGGCAATTCCCGCAACCACGTCGTCTTCCTTGGTCACGTCGACGGTCTGTGCGTGGACATCGAGCCCCAGCGCCGCCAGTTTCGATTTGGCTTCTACATTGCGCAGCGGATTGCTGCCCCAGATGGCAACTTCGGCTCCGGCTTCGGCCAGCGCCTTGGCCATGCCCAAGCCGATGCCGCGATTGCCGCCGGTGACCAGCGCCACCTTGCCGGAGAGATCGAACAATCCGCCCATGACAATCCTCCGATGCGAGACGACGCGTGCGTGGACGATGCATGGGCAACGTGGGATGCACGCGCTGTCGTCGGTGGGCAGCAGCATCCCGTTACGCAAGACAACTCCACAATGGTTGCGGCTTACAGCGCGATAGACAGGGCCGCACAGTTCCTGCGTTGATGATTCTGGTCAATGGCCCTGTCACCGGCCGCCATTGATCCATCGACAGCGTATTGGATACTGACTCCAATGCTTTGCTGAGCTGGATCGGCAGCAAACTGCTCGACATTTACAACGCCGATGCCGGATATCAATGGCGCGGACACTCAATGGAGATGATCATTTCAGCAGCGGCAGCCAACCCGTCCGTGTTGAATGCATCGACGCTCGAGTCCCTGATCCGTCGTGTGGTGCCGGATGCGCAAGGCATCTCGGGTCTGCGGCGGCTGTCGGGTGGTGCGAGCCAGGAGACCTGGGCTTTCGATGCCGATCTCGATGCAGGCAAGCTCGCGCTGATCCTGCGTCGCGCGCCTGGCGGCGAGTATCGGAACGAGGCGGCGTCGGGCCTCGATATCGAGGCTGCCGTGATCGCGCAGCTGGAACGGCTGGGCGTCGCGGTTCCCCGCGTGCGCTACGTGCTGCTGCCGGACGATGGTCTGGGTTACGGCTTCGTCACCGAGCATGTCGAAGGCGAGACCATACCGCGCAAGATTCTTCGCGATACCGCGTTCGACGCGATTCGTCCGCGTCTTGCCTTCGAGTTCGGGCGTGTGCTCGCCAGCATCCACCGTGCGCCACTCGAAGCGATGCCGCCGCTGCGGCTGCTGCCGGCACGCGAAACCCTGGTGATGCTGCGCGCCATCCATCTGAAGGACGTCACGCCGCGCCCGGTGCTCGAACTCGCGTTTCGCTGGCTGGCCGATCATCTGCCGGCGGCCTCGGTATTGCCGCAATTGGTTCACGGCGATTTCCGCAACGGCAACCTGATCGTCGGTGCCGACCGCATCCGCGCCGTGCTCGATTGGGAGCTGGTGCATCTGGGTGATCCCATGGAAGACCTCGGCTGGCTGTGCCTGATGCCCTGGCGTTTCGGCGCGGTCGACGCGCCCGTGGGCGGACTCGGCCAGCGCGAGGATCTGTTTGCGGGCTACGAGGCCGGTGGTGGCGCCGTCGATGCGCAGCGGGTGCGATGGTGGGAGGTGCTCGGCAGCCTGCGCTGGGCCATCGCCTGCGCCGACATGGTGTCGGTGTTCCGCAGCGGCGCCGACCGCACGGTGGAGCGCGCGATGGTGGCGCGCCGCGCCTCCGAGAACGAGATCGACCTGCTGCGCCTGCTGCAGCTGGGAGACTGAACACATGCAGGACGCACCGACTCCCGTCGAACTGTTGAGCGTGGTCGCCGACTTCCTCAGCAACGAGGTCTTGCCGCTGCTGCACGGCGCCACCGCGTTCCAGCTGCGCGTGGCCATCAATGCGCTGAGCCTGGTGCAACGCGAAACCTCGCTGGCGCAAGTTCAGGCGCCGCTCGAGCACGCGCGCCTGCGCGCGCTGCTGGGGCATGACGGCTCGCTGCAGGAGCTGACGGCAGCGCTCGCACAAGGCATCGCCGACGGTCGCCTGGATGTCGCGTCGCCGGACCTGGCCGAGCATCTCTGGCAAACCACCTGCGACAAGCTCGAAGTCGATCAGCCGAAGTACGCAGGCTACGTGCGCGCGCTGCAGCTGCATGCGGCCGCGCGGCGGCGCGCGACCGACGCCGCGTCGAGCTGACGATCCTTCTCTCAAGCCTTACCGATCGGAACTACCGCCATGGATTTCAATCTTCCCAAGGACCTCGTCGAGTATCTCGGCGTGCTCGACCGCTTCATCGAAGCCGAGGTCAAGCCGCTAGAAAGCGCCGACGACAACATCCGCTTCTTCGATCATCGGCGCGAGCACGCGCGCACCGACTGGGACAACCAGGGCCTGCCCCGGCACGAATGGGAAGTGCTGCTGGAAGAGGTCAAACGGCGCGCCGATGCCGCGGGTCACTATCGCTTCTCGATGCCCAGCGAGTTCGGCGGCAGGGACGGCTCCAACCTGTGGATGGCGGTCATCCGCGAGCACCTCGCGGCCAAGGGCCTGGGGCTGCACAACGATCTGCAGAACGAGCATTCCATCGTCGGCAACAACCCGCTGGTGGTGATGTTCCGCGACTTCGGCACACAGCAGCAGAAAGAGCAGTTCATCCCCGGACTGCTTGCCCGCAAGATGTTCGTCGCCTTCGGTCTCACCGAGGCGAATCACGGCTCCGACGCCACGCACATGGAGACGCGCGCGGTGCGCGAGACGCGCGATGGCGTGCCGGGCTGGCGTATCGACGGCGAGAAGATGTGGATCACCGGCATGCACATCGCCACCCATTGCGCGGTGTTCGCGCGCACCAGCGGCAAGGACGGCAGCGCGCGCGGCATCAGCTGCATCCTGGTGCCCAAAGACACGCCCGGGATGGTGATCGAGGAATACCTGTGGACGTTCAACATGCCCACCGACCACCCGCGCATGAGCTTCAGCGGCGTATGGGTGCCGGAGACCGCGCTGTTCGGCCCCGAGGACGACGGCCTGCCGCTGGCCCAGGCCTTCGTGCACGAGAACCGCATCCGCCAGGCCGCGAGCTCGCTGGGCGCCGCCGTGTACTGCATCCAGGAGAGCGTGCGCTATGCCCGGCAGCGCAAGCCCTTCGGTGAAGCCCTGGCCAAGAATCAGGCGATCCAGTTTCCGCTGGTGGAACTGGCCACACAGGCCGAGATGCTGCGCCAGCTGATCCGCAAGACGGCCTGGGAGATGGACCAGATGCCGCACCCGGAAGTGGCCCACAAGCTCTCCGACAAGGTGTCGATGTGCAACTACTGGGCGAACCGGTTGTGCTGCGAGGCGGCCGATCGCGCGATGCAGGTGCACGGTGGTATCGGCTATTCGAGGCACAAGCCTTTCGAGCACATCTACCGGCATCACCGCCGCTATCGCATCACCGAGGGCTCGGAGGAAATCCAGATGCGCAAGGTGGCCGGCTTCCTGTTTGGCTACATGGGGCCGCACCGCTTCGGCTGAGTTTTGCCGCAAGCATCCGCGACGACTTTCCGATCACCAACCGACCGGCACCGACATGACCGCAACGGACTTATTCGAACCCTTCGAGCATGCCGGCCTGCGCTTGCGCAACCGCATCGCGCTCGCACCGCTGACGCGTGCGCGTGCATCTAGCGTCGGGTTGCCCGGCGCTGCGCAGGCCGAGTATTACCGGCAGCGTGCTTCCGCAGGCTTGCTGATCACCGAAGCCATCGCGGTGGCGCCGGAGGGACGCGGCGGCGCGTTCACGCCCGGCCTGTACGACGACGCGCAGGTCGCAGGCTGGAAGCTCACCACCGATGCGGTGCACGCTGCCGGCGGCCTGATCTTCGCGCAGCTCTGGCATGCGGGCCGTCTGAGCCATTCCTCCTTGACTGCGGACGGTGCCGTGCCGGTATCGCCCGCCGCGGCGATCGCGCCGGGCTCGGCGTTCACCGAAGCGGGCTTCGTTCCCTACGAGATGCCGCGGGTGCTCGCGACGCGCGAAGTGGAGGCGGTGGCCGCGCAGTTTCGCCGGGCTGCGGAGAACGCGAGGCGAGCCGGCTTCGACGGCGTGCAGCTGCATGCGACGCACGGCTATCTGATCGACTCGTTCCTGCGCGATGCGATCAACGACCGTAGCGACCGCTACGGCGGCAGCCTGGAGAACCGCGCGCGCCTGCTGGTGGAGACCTTGTCCGAGCTGATCGAGGTTTTCGGCGGCGATCGCGTTGCCGTGCGGCTTGCGCCGAACACCCGAGCCGGCGGCATGTCCGACAGCGACACCGCGGCGACCTTCGCCTACGTCATCGATCGTCTCAACGAGCGCGGTGTCGGCTGGCTGGACCTGGTCGAAGGCGACAACCTGGTGACGCGCACACCGGACGATGCGATCGACACCGATGCACTGGCCGCGCGCTTCCGCGGTGCCGTCATCGTCAACCATCTCTACACCACCGAACTCGCCATCGCGGCGCGCCGCGAGCGCAAGGCCGACATGGTCGCATTCGGCCGGCTGTTCATCGGCAACCCGGATCTGGTCGCGCGCCTGAAGTCGGGCAGTGCACTCGTCGAAGCCGCGCGAGACCACTACTACGGCGGCAGCGGCGAAGGTTACATCGACTATCCGGCGCTGACGGCGGTCCGCTGATCCAGGGCTTTCAATTCAGGGGGAGAACAATGAGCCAGCCTGGCCGTGGCAAGCTTTTGATCTACGGCGCCACCGGCTATACCGGGCGCATGCTGGCCGCGCGCGCAGTCGCCAAGGGCCTCGATCCGATCGTCGCCGGACGCGATTCCGTGAAGGTCGAAGCGCTCGCGCAACGCCTCGGGCTCGAAAGCCGGTGCTTTGCGGTGGACGACGCCGCCGCGCTGCGCGCCGGGCTCAGCGGCGCGGGCTGCGTGCTGAATGTCGCAGGCCCTTTCTCCGAGACCGCTGCCCGTGTCATCGCGGCATGTATCGCCTTGCGCACGCACTATCTCGACACGACCGGCGAGGTCGACGTCTTTGCCCATGCTGCCGCACGGGACGCGGATGCCCGGGCGGCCGGCATCATGCTCATGCCGGGTGTGGGCTGGGACGTGGTACCCAGCGACTGTATTGCGCTGCACACTGCGCTGCGCGTACAGCGGCCGCGCCGCCTGCGGATCGTGCTGTGCCACCTCAACGGCCAGCCTTCGCGCGGCACGCTGAGAACCGGGCTGGCGATGCAGGGCAAGGGTGTGTGCGTACGTCGCGGCGGCCAATTGCTGCAGCTGACGGAAGAGCAGCCGGTGCGCGAGTTCGATTTCGGTGCCGGTATCGGCAAGCGGCGCTGCGCGATCCTTTCCATGGGCGATCTCGTCACCGCGTGGAAGTCCACCGCCATTCCGGACATCGAGGTGCACATGGCCACCGGGCCGCGGCTCACGCTGCCGGATGGCGGCATCGACGCGTTTCCCGAAGGCCCGACACCGGCGCAGCTCGCGGCCTGGCGTGCGTTCGTACTGGCCGAAGTGGCCGGCGACGACGGTGAAGTGGCGCGATCGCTGATCGAGACCGGTTCCGGATACGAATACACCGCACACGCCGGTATCGAAATCGCCCGGCGTGCGCTTGCTGGCGACTGCAAGCCCGGCTTTCAGTCGCCTGCCTCGGCCTATGGCGCCGCGCTGGCAACCGGGATCGGCGCCGTCATACGCGATCTCGATTGAGCGGGAATCTCGCTGCGGTAACGCGCATACCTCGCGGACTAAGGCTCTGCAAAAACTGCATTGCACGCATTCAATCAGCGTTTCGCGGTCCTTCGGCACGCAGTGCCTGCGTGCTTCCGGTGGCCTGCTTTATTTGAACGACACCGCGATCTCGACGCCGAAGGTGCGCGGTTGGTTGAAGGTGCCGACGATGCCGCCGTTGAGCCCGGTCACGCCGAGGATGTAGTCGGTGTTGCTGAGGTTCTTGCCGAATGCCCGCAGCGTGACCGTGTCGTTTGGCGTGTAGGTCGCATAGGCGTTGTAGATGGTGAAGCCGCTCTGGCGGACGCCGGCAGTGTCGAACTCGCGCAGCTGGTACTTGCTGGTACCGTAGACCTCGCCTCTTAGCGTGAACGCACCCTCGGCCATGACCGGCAGCTTGAGGTTGAGGCCGAATGTGCCGGAGAAGCCGGGCGCCTTGTTCAAGGCGATGCCCGACAAGTCGGTGCCCACCGGCGCAAAGTTGGCGTCGGAGTTGACGAAGCGGTCGTACTCCGAATCCAGCAAGGTCATGTTGAAATCGGTGCTCCAGATGCGCGTGAGGTTGTAGCGCGTGTCGAAGTCCAGACCCAGCACATGCGACTTCGGTGCGTTGACGATGGGGATGGCGGTGACCGAAGCCTGCTCGATCGAAAGATCCTTGTAGTCGTAGTAGTACGCCGACAGGTTGGCCGTCAGCCGACGCTCCAGCCACTGGCTCTTGAGGCCGATTTCGTAGGCGGTGACGGTTTCGGGCTTGTACTCGTTGTCGCAGGTGGTGATCGAGAAGCCGCCGGCCTTGTAGCCGCGCGAGACCTGCGTGTAACCCATCACGCGTTCGGCGAAGTCCTGCTGCAGGCCCAGGCGTCCGGTGCCGTTCCAGGTGTTGAGATGCTGGGGGTTGGTCTCCGGCGAGCAGACGATGGTGGTGGTGTAGTCGCTCGGGTCGCGGCCGGTGATCAGGTAGTTGGTGAGTTCCTGATCGAGGTTCTCGTTGAGCAGCCGGGCGCCGCCGTACACGCGGGTCTTGGGCCCGAGCGAATAGGTGACGTCGGCGAACAGCGACGAGCTGGCGCGCCGCTGCACCTGCGGATTCTCCACGCTCAGGTAGTGCGTCGGTGCCGGTGCCGGCGAACCCGCCAGCAGGTTGTCGAGCAGCGTCGTCGCCGGGTCGGTTTCCTTGCCGTGGAAGTAGAACGCGCCGAGCAGCCATTTCATCGACTCGGTGGAACCCTTCAGGTTGATTTCCTGCGAGACGTTGCGAGACTGCGCCTGAGAGGTCAGTGGCACTGTGACCAGGGAGGCCAGCCCGTCGAACTTGAACTTGGAGTTGAATCGCGAGAGGCCGCTCAGCAGCACCAGCGAGGTGGTGTCGCTGAGGTCCACGGTATTACGTACGGAAAGTACCTCCAGCTCCTTGTAGGCGCCCCAGATGAAGGGCGACGTCACCTTTCGCGGCTCGTAGGTCGACAGTCCCGGCGGCAGGATCGGCAAATCCGGATTGTAGGGCTGGTAGCTGGGACCGTTGGTGTCCTCGTGGCGATAGCTCAGGACGGCATCAAGGAGCCAGTTCGACGTGACGTCGGCTTCCACCGAAGCACGTCCGCCGATGCCCTTGAGGTTGTCGAGATCCTGGCCGGTAACGAGGTTGTCGGTGTAGCCGTCATGGCGGTCGCCGGCGATGTAGAGACGTGCGCGTATCTTGTCGCTCAAGGGGCCGCTGATGTAGGCCGACAGGTTCTGCTCTGAGTAGTTGCCCAGGCCGCTGGTGACGCCGGCTTCAAAGCTTTCGGTCGGGGCGGCCGAGATGAAGTTGATCACGCCTGCGGTGGAGTTCTTGCCGTACAGCGTGCTCTGCGGGCCACGCAGTACTTCGATGCTAGCGAGGTCCGCTTGCACCATCGTCGCCATCTTCGGATCGGGCAGGTAGACGCCGTCGAGGTGCACGGCGACGGAGTTCTCGCCGTTACCGGAGGTGAAGGTCGTGCCCACGCCGCGGATGCTGATGTTGGAAGAGCCGCCGAAGTTGTCGATCTTCAGGCCCGAGAATGTGGTCTGCAGATCGTTGATGGTGCTGATGTCGCGATCGAGCAGGGTTTCCGCGGTCATCACGTTCATGGTCACGGGAACGTCCTGCACGTTCTCGGAGCGTTTCTGGGCCGTGACGATCACTTCATCGATGGCGGCGTCGGACGAGGTGGCTGCCGAAGCGGCCGGGCCTGCGGCAGCGGGCGAGGGAGCATCGGCTTCGGGAGCGGTGTCCTGCAGCGCTTCAGCCGGTGGTTCCGGCACGGTAGGCGGCACGGTCTGCGCGATGGCACCGGAACACAGGGCGGCCATCAGCAGCCCCGGGGCATAGGTTTTTAACGACATGCTCTCTCTCCAAAGTTATCTTTCTATTTTTGATGCAAGCCTTCCACTGCTTCAGGCGCGGCTTGCTACAGGCTCGTGCGGCCGCCGGTCGATTCGCAATGCCGGTAAGGCACAGGATCATGTTCATTGCCCACAGCGGAGCGCCATGACTGTGCGCGACAGTTCGGTCGATCAACTCTGACAACCGTCGTCGGCGGTGTCCGGTGATGCACTGCGCTGTGAGCTGCCGCCTATCCGATCGTCGCCCCGGGTCATGGGCGCTTGGGTATCGCGCTTCGATACTGCCGGCTTGTCGGAGCAGCGTGCGATCGCCATGGCGCGCGCCGTGCTCCGGTCCGACCCGCTGCAGGCCATCCGATACCATGAAGGCATTGTTGAGCGTACAAGCCGGCGACACCGGAACCCTGGTGTTGCAGACCATGGACGATCCGCTGCCGCAGCCGGGCACGGTTCGCATCGCGGTGGAGGCTTGCGGCGTTAACTTCCCCGACAGCCTGATCATCCGCGACCTCTACCAGTTTCGGCCCGAGCGTCCGTTCGCGCCCGGCTGCGAGGTCAGCGGTCGCATCGATGCGATCGGTGATGGTGTGACGCGCTTCAGCGTCGGCGATCGCGTGGCCGGCTGCGAAGGCTGGGGCGGCATGGCCGAAAAGATCGTGATCCGCGAAGAGCGCTGCTTCTGCATTCCCGACGCCATGCCGATGCAGGACGCGGCCGGACTGCTGATGACCTATGGCACATCGCAGCATGCACTCAAGGATCGCGCGCAACTGCAGGCAGGCGAGACCCTGGTCGTCATCGGCGCCGCGGGCGGCGTCGGCCTGGCCGCCGTCGAGCTGGGCAAGGCGATGGGCGCGCATGTGGTCGCCGCGGTTTCCAGCGCGGCCAAGGCGCAGGTTTGCCGCGAGCGCGGCGCGGATGCCGTCGTGGTCTATCCCGCAGGCGAGTTCGACGGCGCCGCGGCAAGAGCGCTGACCGAGCAAGTGAAGGCCGCATGCGGCGGCAATGGCGCCGACGTGATCTACGACGCGGTGGGCGGGCGCTACGCAGAGCCGATGCTGCGCGCCATCGCCTGGGGCGGGCGTTATCTGGTGGTGGGGTTTCCAGCCGGTATTCCCAGGCTGCCATTCAACCTGCCACTGCTCAAGGGCTGTTCCATCGTCGGTGTGTTCTGGGGCGAGTTCGTCACGCGCAATCCGGCGCGTCATGCCGTGAACATCGCCGAGCTGTTCGATCTCTACATCGGCGGCAAGATCCGCCCGCTCATCTCCGAAACCTACCCGCTGCAGCGCGGAGCCGACGCCATCGAGCGGCTCGCGTCGCGGCAGACGGTCGGCAAGATCGTCGTGACGATCGCCTGATCCCATGCAACATCCCTGACGGAGTCCATCCGATGTCGTATTCCAAGCTGTTGGTCGAGAACGTCGACGGTGTCGGCATCATCCGGCTCAACGAGCCGGCCACGCTCAATGCCGTGACCATCGAGATGGTCGAAGAGCTGGATCGCGCACTGGACCAACTCAGCCGCTCCACACGCGCACTGATCCTCACCGGCAGCGGACGCGCTTTCTGCGCCGGGGCCAACATCAGTGGCGGCGTCAGCATCGAGTCCGACGACGGCCTGCCCGATGCCGGCGCCGTGCTCGAATCGCACATCAATCCGCTGATGAGCAAGCTGCGGAATCTGCCGATCCCGTGGATCAGCGCGGTGCGAGGCGCGGCGGCGGGCGTGGGCTGCTCGTTCGCGCTCGCGGCAGACCTCATCGTCGCCGGCGAAGGCGCCTATTTTCTGCAGGCTTTCTGCCGCATCGGCCTGGTGCCGGACGGCGGCTCTTCGTTTCTGCTGACGCGCGCGATCGGCCGGCCGCGCGCGATGGAGATGATGATGCTGGGCGAGCGCATGCCCGCGGCCAAGGCCCTGGAATGGGGACTGGTCAACCGCGTGGTGGCGGACGACGAGGTCGAGACTGCCGCGATGCACATCGCCAGAAGCCTCGCCAACGGGCCAACGCGTTCGCTGGGTTTGATCCGCGAAGCCGCCTGGACCGCCGCCGAATCGGGCTGGGAGCAGACGCTGGCCAGCGAACGTCGCCTGCAGCGTGCGGCCGGCCGCACCGGCGATCACCAGGAAGGCATCAATGCGTTTCTCGAAAAGCGGCCCGCCCGTTTCACCGGTGCCTGACCAGACGCGCAGCGCAGCCGTTGCTGCAGGAGACGGCCGATGCAATTGACCCAGGCCTTGCACAAAGCCGTTCGCGAGTGCCCCAACGCTATAGCCACCATCGACGGTGCCCGTCGGCGCAACTATCGGCAGCTTGTCGATCGCGTAGCGCGGTTGGCCGCGGCTCTGCGCAGTCTGGGGCTCGCGCCGGGCGCACGCGTGGGCATGCTGGCGCTCAACTCCGACCGCTATGTCGAGTACCTCTACGGCAGCTTGTGGGCAGGTGGCGCGGTGAATCCCGTGAACATCCGCTGGAGCGTGCCCGAGATCGCCTATTCGCTCGACGATTGCGACACGCGAGTGCTGCTGGTCGACGATGCCTTCGTGTCGCTGCTGGGGCCGTTGCGCGAACTCTCCAGGAGCCTGACGACCGTGATCTACGTGGGCGAGGGCCCGCTGCCGGCGGATTGCCTCGGCTACGAGACGCTGCTCGCGCAAGTGGCGCCCGCCGCGGACGCGCAGCGTCAGGGCAGCGAGCTGGCGGCCGTGCTCTATACCGGCGGCACCACCGGCGTGCCCAAGGGCGTGATGCTCAGCCACGACAATCTCGCCATCAACGTGCTCGCGACGATCGCCGCCGCACCGCGGGCCGCGCAGGTGCCGGCCTTGCACGCGGCGCCGCTGTTCCATGTCGGCGGCATCGCCTACGTGTTCCAGCTGACCACGCGCATGGCCTGCCAGGTCATCATGCCCGGCTTCGATCCGGGCCTTGCACTGGATCTGATCGAACGCGAGCGGATCGTCGAGAGCTTCATGGTGCCGACCATGATCCGGCGGCTGCTGGAACAACCGGGCTTCGCGCAACGCAATCTGGCGAGCCTGCGAACGCTGCTCTACGGCGCTGCGCCGATCGACTCCACGCTGCTGCACAAGGCGCTCGACGCGTTGCCGAACGTGGAGTTCGTGCAGGCCTACGGCCAGACCGAGGTTTCGCCGATGGTCGCCGTGCTGCCGGCCGCATACCACACGCTGGAAGGCGCCGCCGCCGACAAGCTCGGCTCGGCGGGGCTGCCGGTGAGCACGGCCGAGCTGCGCATCGTCGACGATGGCGGCGTCGAACTGGCAGCGGGCGAAGTCGGCGAGATCTGCGTGCGCGGGCCCACCGTGATGCTGGGCTACTGGAACAAGCCGGAGCAGACCGCCGCCGCACTGCGCGATGGCTGGCTGCACAGCGGCGACGCCGGCTATCTCGATGCCGACGGCTTCCTGTTCCTGGTCGATCGCATCAAGGACATGATCATCAGCGGCGGCGAGAACGTGTATTCCTGCGAAGTGGAGAACGCGCTGCTGCGCCATCGCGAAGTGGCGACGTGCGCCGTCATCGGCATTCCCCACGAGCGCTGGGGCGAAGCGGTGCACGCGATCGTGGTGCGCCAGCCGGACGCGCATGTTGGTGAAGCCGAACTGCTCGCCCACTGCAAAGAGCTCATCGCTGGCTACAAATGCCCGCGCAGCATCGAGTTTCGCAGCGAGTTGCCGCTGTCGGCTGCGGGCAAGCTACTCAAATACGTGCTGCGCGAACCGTTCTGGAAAGATCGCCAGCGGCGGATCGCCTGAGTTGCGCAATCTCGTCATCGATTGCGCAGTGCTTACCTCATCGGGTCGGAACCGTCAGCGCGTCGGCCGAGGCATCGCCGATCGCTGAGCGGCAATCACGGTCGATGATTGCGCAGGTGATGTATTTGGCGTTGTTGCCGCTCAGAAACGCCGCGATGGCGGCGAGATCGCGTTTGGTTCCGTAGTCGCGCGGGCTATCTTGGATTTCGGCTCTTCGTCGGCGCCAGCTGGGCCATGCCTTCCGTATCGCTGATAGGGCTCGCTGCGATGGCGTTGACGCGTTCGTCGGCAGGACTCCGCTCCGTGCCAACCAACCTTGGTGTCAGGTTGCTGATGCCGGCCTTGGCGACCCCGGCATGAGCCGGAACATGGTTTGCTGTATCGCCGGTGGCGAGCATCGCGCTAGTTGCAAGGATGCTACTGGTGGGATGGCTGTCCGTCGCTCGTCGTGTGCCGATAAGCCCATCACATTATTGAGGCTTCAAACAAGAGTAAGAAGATCCCGAGGCAGATGCGATGAAACATTGAACGTTCGAAGCGTAATGCGTGAAGGCGTGTACACTATTTCAGTGACCGAAGCGTTGTAGAGCACACCTGCGAAGTTCGGCAGGTAATCGGATTTCAATCCAAGTATTTCGCAGAGCACCATGGCGATGGTGCCAGCCGATGTGAATGCCAGTGTGTTGCGCCCCGGTTTACCCGGCTCGCGTAAGTCATGCAGCCAATCTCGAATGCTGGAACGGAACTCATCGACGCCTTCGCGGCCATCGATGATGCCGTTTCCCGCTGCCCAGGCGGCAATCATGTGCGAGTAGTGCCGTAACCGTGAGTCGTGTGTGCTACCGGAATCACTGCGCATCGAAATGCCGAAATGACGCTCGGCCGAGGCAAATATCTGCTCGCCGTCAGCGAACTCGTCGAGGGCGGACACCACGTCAATCTGCGCGAAGCCACCAAGCACCGCGAGATTTCAGGCGAAGGAACCGCCCTGCCATAAAAGAACGCCTGGGATATCTGCGTGTCTTCGAGGATCTCATCCTCCAGATCTGAGTCAGAACCATCACCTCGGCTATGACTACTTTTTTCGCCGACACTACAATTCTATTCACACATCAAAACACTTCATCCATTGCGGCGGCTGGTGAGGGGCGGTCAATAAATCTGTATGGCGGAGCCATTGCTGGCGCCTTCGCCGGCCTTCAACATTGCCGGTTTTAGAAGGAATGGACGCAATGCCAAAAATCACTTTCGTTACGTTGGACAAAGGCCCCATCGACGTCGCCGGCAAGAGCGGCGAAACGCTGATGCAGGCCGCGGTCTCGGCCTGCGTGCCCGGCATCGACGCCGACTGCGGCGGAGCGCTGTCCTGTGCGACCTGTCACGTGCACATCGCTTCCGAATGGATGACGCGGATTGGCCCCCCCGGGGACGTCGAGCGGCAGATGCTGGAGTTCGACGGCAACGTCACCGACGCCAGCCGCCTGAGCTGCCAGATCAAGCTGGACGAGGCTCTCGACGGGCTGGTGGTCGAGGTGGTGGATCGCTGAGGAGCTTCCTTAAGCTACTCTGGGATTTGGCTTGCCCTCACCGGTCTATCGGCGGCGCTTGCGTTTTAGCAATAGGTCTTCAATGTCACCGTCGTCGAGCAGGATCCCGCTCCAGACGCCCTCCATCACTCCCGGAGCGTTCCATTGATTGGCGCCACCGCGGCGTGGCGCACACCATGCCGCTTTTGTTTCTGGTCAGTCTGCGCAACGCGACGCGCGCCTGGTATCCCGAGCTGACGCAGGACTTGGCGAAGGCTGGCGTCAGGAAGTTGACCTGGCTAGCTGCGTGCCCCCGATCGCGATGCATCGCTTTCGCCCACGGCCGGGCGACAAGCAGCTCACGTTCTTCGCCGAGCGCAAGGTGACCTTCGAACTAGTGAACTGTAAGGGTCTGATGGCATCCAAGCTGGATGGATACGATCAAACTACGGAAGGGAGAGCGAGCGACGCTGGATCGGCTGATGCGTAGCCGCAGCGGATCAGCGGCAGTGGCACGTCGGGCGCGGCTGATCGTGCTGAGTGTCGATGGCATCGCGTTCAATGAAATTCGGGCGCGTCTGGACTGTGACGTGCGGTTTATCCGGCGCTGGCGTGAGCGGTTCATCGCGGGCCGGGTGGTAGCGCTGTCGACCCTGCCGAAGGAGCCGTCGAAGGCCAAGACCGAAGCCCGGCTGGAAGCGCGGGTTCTGGACTACGCAGTGACCCGCAAGACGATTTCATCGCGCTGTACGGCTCGAGCATCGAAAAAATGCTCAGCGAGCCGTAGACCGCAAAGTTTTGATGAGTTTTCAGCAGGATCTGAATATAGGCCATGACATTTTCGATGAAGTCGTACTGCGCGCCGAGGCGTCCGGTGATCGCGTTGTCGCTCTGGCGAAGCTCTTGATGACGAGGTTGAAAGTCGCCATAGGGTTCCTCCGCATGGTCGTATTTGGAAGCGATGTGCCTGATATAATAATTATGCGTAATAATTAAACATATAATAAACGCATAATTAAATTTCGACATGCGTATCGAGGAGAGCTTCGATGAACGGCGTGGCAGCTTCTGCGGCAGAGGCAAACAAGGGACATTTGGCGGTGGTTACCGGCGCTTCCTCAGGCATCGGCGCCGCGATTGCGCGTGTACTGGCGGCGCGGGGCCTTTCAATTCTCGCGATCGCGCGGCGCTCCGATCGGCTTGAAGCCCTCGGGAGCGAAATTCAAACGGCCTGTAGCGGCCGGGTATATCCCTTGGTACTGGACCTGACCGCCGCTGATGCGGTGGATCGCATTGAGCGGGAGATTCAGCGCATCGGCGCACCGCTATGCTGGCTGGTCAACAATGCCGGAGTGGGCCGCTACGCGCGCTTCGAGGAAGTCGGCTGGCGCACCTGGTCGCAAGATCTGCGGCTGATGAACTCGTTGCCGATGGAACTTACACACCGGCTGCTGCCGCGGCTGCGCCAGGCCGTGCCCGCGTACGTGCTCAATGTCGCTTCCGTCGCTTCGTATACGCCGGGTATTCCGGGTACACCGCTATATGCCGCAGTCAAGTCCTCGCTACTGCGCTTCACCGAAGCACTCAGCGGCGAATTGCGCGGTTCAGGGGTGACGTTCACGGCTTCATGCCCAGGGTTCACCGATACCGAGATATTTGAGGCTGGCGGACTTTCGGACGCGCAAACCCAAGGTTATCGGCGCGGCCAGACTTTCATGTCGGCGGATCAGGTCGCGGAAGAAGCCGTTGCAGCCGCCCTACGCGGCGACATGTCGATCATTCACGGTCTCAGTTCCCGGCTGGCCGTATTTCTGTTCCGGCACATGCCGCAGGCTTGGGCGCGACGGCAGATGGCGGCTACCCTGCCGCCCGCGCCGGCACCTCCCAGGACTACGGTGGCAGGTGACTGAGGCGTGAGAGCTACGCCGAAATTGCCGCACTCGCTGTTCAGGCCGCCGCGGTCGCCTGAGCAGTGGTCACACGCAGCACGGCGCCGGGCAGGGCGCCGGTCGGCTTGCCGTCTTCGAGCGTCAACTCGCCGTTGACGACGGTGTAGCGGTAGCCGCCGGTCGGCAGGTAGCGCCTCCAGTCCTTGTTGGGCATGTCGTAGCGGTATTTGTACTCCATACCCTTGATCCAGAGTCCCTCGAAGTCGTAGACGATCAGATTGGCTGCCTTGCCGACTGCCAGTACGCCGCGATCGGCGAGCCCGGCGACGTGGGCCGGCATCGCGCTCAAGCGATAGTGCATCTCCTCCGCGAGAACCGCTGCTCTTTGCGCACGTAGCGGATCAGCATGGATACGGGCAAGAAAATGGACGAGCGTGGTCAAAGCACTGAGCAGCGTCTACCAGTGATACTGGGCAGCAGCATTAATTGGCTGCGCAGTTCATTCGGCTGACGGACCTCGCGCAAATCGAGGATCACGCGGGCGTGCTGACCTTCAACTGCTTCCGGGTCATCCCGAACATCGACGTGAGGAGCCAGTCGATGAGGGGCGTGGGGAGCCACGCCGCCAGCGCCAACATGATGCGCGCGCCGAACGGCGCGATGTATCGGGCTCTCGGCCTCGACGCGGTCAGCGCGCGTTCGAGGGCGCGGACCACCACGATGGGGTCCGCCGCCGGGCGCTCGAGCTGCGCCTTGAGCTCGTCGGCGCGCGCGTAGAGCGCGGCGTATGGCGAACCGTCGCGACGGTACGACGCCATCTTGCGCACGCTCGTGTTCGCGAACTCGGTCTTGGTCGCGCCGGGTTCGACGATGACAACGCGAATACCGAGCGGCTTCAGCTCCATCCGCATCGCGTCCGAGAGCGATTCGACGGCGTACTTGGTCGAGTTGTACACGCCGAACAGTGGCAAGGTGAGGCGTCCGCCACCGGAGCTGACGTTGACGATGCGTCCCGCGCCGCGACGAACCATCTGCGGAAGGAACGCCTGCGTGACGGCGAGGAGGCCGAAGACGTTGGTCTCGTACATGGCCCGGACATCCTCCTCGCGGACCTCCAGCAGCGGAGCCATCTCGCCGTAGCCTGCGTTGTTCACGAGCGCGTCGAGCCCGTAGCCATCGGTCAGCCGCGAGACCTCGTCGACCGGGTGATGGAGGCGCGATCATTCACGTCGAGCGCCACCGTGTGCAGCGGCGAGTCCGCAGCCTCGGCTCGCACCGACTGGAGCGCGGCGAGGTTTCGTCCCGTCGCGATGACGCGATGCCCTGCGCGCGCAAGCTGCAACGCGAGATGGCGGCCAATGCCGCCAGTAGCGCCGGTGATCAGGATGGTCTGGGTGGCGTGCATCGCTGGCTCCAATGAGGTGGGAGTCTCAGTGAGCCAGCAAACCACTCGTTGCGCAATCGCATTAATCCGCATGACCTCATGCTAGTGCCTAATTGCATTATACATCGATAGTATTATGATAACCCCCATTGCGGCGTTGGGGGGGATGAGATGGCTCGGGTGGCGGTGACACTGTCGTTCACGGCGGAAGTGGAGGCTGAGTTGGAGC
>NZ_JAQGNT010000097.1 GCF_028291725.1 Hydrocarboniphaga sp.
GCTCCAACTCAGCCTCCACTTCCGCCGTGAACGACAGTGTCACCGCCACCCGAGCCATCTCATCCCCCCCAACGCCGCAATGGGGGTTATCATAATACTATCGATGTATAATGCAATTAGGCACTAGATCAGGATCAGCAGCCCGGTGGTGAAAACACAGCCCGCCACGAAACCGTTGAACGCCCATACATACCGGGGCCGGATGCGGCGGCGGTTGAAGGTGTCGAAATAAAAGAAGCTCTCCATGACTGTCATCTTTTTGTTATGTGCGGCTGTCGCGAAGAATAAGGGATATCGCGCCGGATGGGTGCCGACGGCGTCATGTTTTGAGCCTTGCGTCCCAAAACCGAGGCCGGCGGACCGTTAGTGTGCTGACGTAGGAATGCTCTTCACGTTGCTGGAATGGGGCTGCTTTTTGCAGACCATTGCGAACCCCACTCAAGGTCAGACAATGAAAAGCTGGACATGGCGCGCTGTCGGGGCCAGCGCCGCATTGATTTGCGGCCCGGCCGCGGCCGGCGATGGCGCCACCTCGCTGGCGATGGGGCCGGTGCCGGTCGGTTATGCGGCAGCGTCGTTCGAGTCGCCGGTGGCGTTCGGCGCCAGCTGGGGCTCGGTCGGCATCGGCATGGTGACGGAGCGGCAGAAGGGCGACGCCTCGCTGTCGGTCGCCGCCGGCCTGGGCGATCCGGACGAGTCGGCGGGGCTGGACGTCGCGGTGGTGCTGTCCTCGCTAAGCGACTCGAGTCTCGGCTCCGGCGGTTTTGGGGACGAAGGCAGCTTTTCGATCAAGCTGCATCGCAATCTGGGCGGGTATACCGCGATTGCGGCGGGCGCCAGCGCGGTCGGCCAATGGGGCGGGAGCGTGTTCGATGCGAATAATCCCGCCGGGCATTATCTGGCGATTACCCGCGCTGTTTTCGTGGGTGAGCATGTTTTGATGCTCAGCGCCGGCGCCGGCCACAATGTCAGCAATAAAAACGGCAACGACAACGATATATTCGGTTCGGCGAGTTTTTATTTGACGCACTGGCTGTCGGTGATCACTGAATACAATGGTTTTGATACCAATGCGGCGGTTTCGGTTGCGCCGATGGCTCAATGGCTGCCGTTGACGGTGACTTTGGGGTATGTGGATTTATTGAGCGACCATAACTCGAGCCCGCGGTTTTGTGTGGCAGCGGGGCTGGGGTTCAGGTTTTAAGGGTTTGCTGTTCCCCTCTTCCGCTTGCGGGAGAGGACTAATGTCAGCCGGATAGCCATCATGAAAATCGTTGCCACCCTGATCCTGATCGCCAGCACCACCCCGGCCCTCGCCGGCGTGCCGATGGATTCCTTCAACAGCGCCAATGCCGGCCTGCTGCCGGCTCTGGCGACCGAGCGCAGCGAGGAATCCGCAAGCCTGCAGGGCGGGCCGGCTCAGGCACTGGTATTGATGGCGCGGCGCTCCCGCAAATCGGTCGCGGCGCCGTTATCGCCAGCCGCCGAGCCCGTGCCCGAGACCCGCAAATAAACCTGAGATTATATTCAGCATTACCGGATTATTACGTTATTATCTTCCCGCTCTCTTTTTGAGAGCCCAATCAAAAGCCCCAAAAAGGGGCTCGATCACTACGGAAAAAGATAATGACCACGTATAACGACCTGCTCAAGCAGATTGAATCGCTCACCAAGCAAGCCGAAGAAATCCGCAAGGCAGAACTCGACAGCGTTATTGCGGATATCAAAGACAAGATGCAGAAGCACGGCATCAGCCTCGCCGATCTGCGCGGCACCGAGAAAAGCGCAGCCCGCGTCTCCAAGAAAGGCGCCAGCAGCGGCAGCAAGGTAGCCGCCAAGTTCCGTAGCCCGGCCGGCGAAACCTGGTCCGGCCGTGGCCGGACACCCAAATGGCTGGCCGAGGCCGAAGCGGCCGGCGCCCAGCGGGAGTCGTTCGCGATTTGAGGTTTACAGGGGTGAGTGGCGCACCTGGCGATCCTGAGCCCGGCCCGTCACCATCCTGATTTTTTTCAAGTTTCAAGCCGTAACTGGCTTGTTACGTCCCCCGGGCACTGCCAGACTTCAAAAATGGGGGAATCAGCCGCGTATTCAGACCTCGCCGCCCGGGAAACCGTGAAGCGGGTTACGGTCGTGGTCGTCAACTACAACTCCGGAGCCTGGCTGGGGCGCACACTGAAGCGACTGTCGCTGCAGACCTTCCGCAACTTCGAGATCGTGGTGGTCGACAACGGCTCCGAGGACGGCTCGGAGGACGCCTGCATGGCGTATCACCGGGTTCGCCTGATACGCGCCGGGCGCAACACGGGCTTTGCGGCAGCCAACAATTTTGGCGTGGCCCAGACACGCAGCGAGTGGGTCGTGCTGCTCAATCCCGATGCGCCGCCGCACCGCCGCTGGCTCGAGCACCTGCTGCGCGAGGCGCGCCAGCGCAACGATTTCCGGATCTTCGGCAGCCGCCAGGTCAATGCGGCCAATCCGCGGCTGCTCGACGGCAACGGCGACGATCTGTCGGCCTACGGTGTCGCCTGGCGCCGCGGCTATCTGCGGCGGCGCACACCCGAGGCGGTGGCGCCGCGCTCGCCGTTCGGTGTCTGCGGCGCGGCGCTGATGGTGCGCAGATCGGATTACGAGGCGCTCGGCGGCTTCGACGAGCGGTTCTTCTGCTACTGCGAGGACATGGATTTTTGCTACCGCGCCAACCTGCGCGGCTGGATGAGCTGGCAGGTGAGCAAGGCGATCGTCTATCACGCCTCCGGCGCCTGCAGCCGCAGCAAGCACAACGAGTTCGCGATTTATCACGGCTATCGCAACCTGATCTGGATGAGCGTCAAGAACGCACCCGGCTGGGTGCTGCCGTTCGCGCTGCTCGGCCACAGCCTTCTGGTGGTGGTCAAGAGTATCGCCACCCGGAGCCGCGACGCCCGGGGCGCGTATCTGCGCGGCTGGCGCGACGGCTGGTTGAAATCGGGCCCGTTCTGGCGGGATCGCAAAGCGGTGCAGAGCACGCGCGCGGTGTCGGTCCTGGAGCTTGCGCGGCGGTTGATCTGGAACCCGTTGTCGATCCCGACCCGCTGGATACTCAAGGACGGGCCGCCGCGGTTCCGCAAGCAGAAACGCGCGGCGAAACGTGACCAGCAGAATCGAACGCGTGGCTGAATTGCCGGCATACTTCGGAGACAAAATTTTGCCGGGCCTCCCAGCATGAGCACGCTTCGATGGTTTGTTCTGCTGGCCTGGGCCTGCTTGGCCGGCTGCGGTGGCGGTGGTGGTGGCACGACGACGCGGCCGCCGAGCTTCGTGGTGTTTTATTCCGACGACCACGGCTTCGCCGATCTGGGTATCCAGGGCGTGCGCGACGACGTGCTGACGCCCAATATTGACAAGCTCGCAATGGACGGTGTGCTGGCGACCAGCGCCTACGTGACCGCGCCGCAATGCGCGCCGTCGCGCGCCGGCATGCTGACCGGCATCCATCAAAACCGTTTCGGCCTGGATGACAACGCCTCGGGCCCGCTGCGGCCCGAGCAGGTAACCATCGCCGAACGACTCAAGGCCGCCGGCTACGTCACCGCGATGGTCGGCAAATGGCATCTGGGCCTGGATCAGAACAACACCCAGAACGTGCCCGCCGGCACCGACCCTGCGCTTTTCTACGCGGCCAACCAGGGCTTCGACGAATACTTTGAAGGCTACATTAACGATTTCATCGCGTCCCACGACGCCGCCGGGCATGCGCTGGACCATGCGCCTGCGGGCGTCCATGACGAGACTTATCGGATCGATCTGGCGACGCAGTGGGCGCTATCGTTCATCCGCCGCCATCACGACAAGCCGTTTTTCCTGTACGTGCCCTACTACGCTCCGCATGTTCCGCTGGAGGCGCCGCAGGTTTATCAGCAGCGCTTCGCGCACGTCAGCGACGCGACGCGCAAGATCGGGCTGTCGATGCTGTCGGCGATCGACGACGGCGTCGGCAAGATCCGCGCGGAACTGGCCAAGGACCAGCTCAGCGAGCAGACGCTGGTGGTGTTCATCGGCGACAACGGCGCTCCGCTGGGCGCGGACTGGGACGGGTCCTTGAACGATCCGCTGATCGGCGAGAAAGGCATGCTCACCGATGGCGGCATCCGCGTGCCGTTTGCGGCGGCGTGGCCGGGCAAGATTCCGGCGAACCGAGTTTTCAAATCACCGATCAGCACGCTCGATGTGGCGACGACGCTGCTCGCGGCAGCGGGTATCGCCAAGCCGGCGGAGCTCGAGGGCGTGGACCTGCTGCCCTACTTCAACGGCCAGCTCACGACGCTGCCGCACTCGCGGCTGTTCTGGCGCTGGGGCTCGCAGGCGGCGGTGCTGTCGGAGCAGTGGAAGCTGATCCTGCTCGGCAGCCAGCAGCAGTTGCTTTACGACATGAGTGCGGGTGCGCCGGAGGAGGCGGACGTCAGCGCCGCTCATCCCGAGGTGGTGCAGGAGCTTCAGGGCGAGCTGTCAGCCTGGGCCGCCGGGCTCAAGAAGCCAGGCCTGCCGCAGGGGCCGCTGGATGCGCATGACAAGGCGCTATATCAGGCGCATGGGATTGTGCCGTAGCGGCGCGCGCTGCTGTTACCCGCGACCAGCCGCTATAACGGGAAAGCCTCAGCCCTCACCCCCCGCTTCGCGGGACCCAGGAACCTCTCCCTCCCCCGCTTGGGGAGGGCCGGGTGGGGGCGGAAGGCGCGGCGCTGTCGTCTCGCCCCCATCCCAACCTTCCCCCGCAAGCGGGGGAAGGGGCTGGCCGGTTCCGGGATTCAAGCCGGCAGGTGCAAGCCGGCGGAGGTCTCTCCCGCAATCGGGAGAGGGGAAGTATCAGGGTCAGCCTTTGTTGCCCAGCCCCAGGCGCTCGCCGGAATAGCGCTTGCGCTGGATCTCGCGGCACCAGTCGATGTTCTGCAGATACCAGGCAACCGTCTTGCGGATGCCGGTTTCAAAGGTTTCACGCGGAGCCCAGCCCAGTTCGCGCTGGATCTTGGCGGCGTCGATCGCGTAGCGCTGGTCGTGGCCGCGGCGGTCCTGTACGAAGTGCATCAGCTGCCGATGCGGCCTGTGCGGCGAATCCGGCAGCATTTCGTCGAGCAGATCGCATAGATACTCGACCAGGTCGAGGTTGCGCTTTTCGTTGTGGCCGCCGATGTTGTACTGCTCACCGGGCACCCCGTCCGTGTACACCTTGATCAGCGCCTGCGCGTGGTCGGTGACGTAGAGCCAGTCGCGCACGTTGCTGCCGTCGCCGTAGACCGGCAGCGGCTTGCCGTCGATCGCGTTGACGATCATCAGCGGGATCAATTTCTCGAGGAACTGATAGGGGCCGTAGTTGTTCGAGCAGTTGGTGATCAGCACCGGCAAGCCGTAGGTGTGATGCCAGGCGCGCGCCAGGTGGTCCGACGCGGCCTTGCTCGCGGCGTACGGCGAGTTCGGCGCGTAAGGCGTGGTCTCAGTGAAGTAGCCGGCGGCGCCCAGCGTGCCGTAAACCTCGTCCGTCGAGACGTGATGAAAACGGAAAGCGCTTTTTGCCGGGCCCTCTAGCGTCTCCCAATACGCGAGCGTCGCCTGTAGCAGGCGGAACGTGCCGACGACGTTGGTATCTACGAACTCGGCCGGCCCGTCGATGGAGCGGTCGACATGCGACTCGGCGGCCAGATGGATCACGCCGCTGGGCCGGTGCCTTGCGAACACGCGCTGCAGTTCGGCGGCGTCGCAGATGTCGACGTGCTCGAAGCGATAGCGCGGGTCCTGCGGCGCGCTCTCGAGCGCCTCGATGCTCGCGGCATAGGTGAGCTTGTCGAGGTTGACGATCGAATACGCGCTCGTCGCCATCAGCTCGCGGATCAGTGCCGAGCCGATGAAGCCGGCGCCGCCGGTGATGAGCAGGGTCTGTTTCATAAACCTTGGTTCGGATTCCCTGGCCGGGATTTCTTGGTGGCCAGCAGATATTTCCAGAAAGCGGAGGAGGTCCAGTGCTTCAGCAGGCTGGTCGCATGCCAGAGGAAATACCGCAACTTGCGCGCGCTCATGCGCCGCGCCTCGTGAATCACCGGCGCGGTGCGGATCGCCGCGACCTCGAAACCGAGATTGCGCGCGCGGATGCTCAGATCGGCATCCTCGCAATACATGAAATAACGCTCGTCGAAACCCTGCAACTGTGCAAAATCCTGGCGGGTGATGGCGATGAACAGCCCGGCGATCCAATCGGCAGGCTGGCGATCATTCACCACGCGCCGACGGTGGCGGCCGCCGAAAACATGACGGCGTACCAGCGCGGCGGGCGTGATCAGGCCGCGCGCGTTGTCTTCGACTTCGCCGCGCACGTTGACGATCGTGGGACTGGCGATCAGCCGCGAGCCCGGGGACAAAAGATGCTGTTCCAGAACCTGGAACGGATCGGCGCCAAAACTCAGATCGGAGTCGAGTATCGCCAGCAGATCGCCGCGGCACATCTGCGCCGCGCTGTTGTGATTGGCGGCAAAGCCCCGGGGTCGATCGTTGCGCGTGATCAGCAGCGGGCCGGGCCAGATGCGCGTCAGATCGTCGGCGGGATCCAGCTCGCTGTCGTTGATGGTGATGACCACCTCGAAGCGCCCGGGCTGATAAAACCGCGCCAGGTCCGCCAGCAGGCGGCGAACGCTCACCAGGTGGCCATGGCTGACGATGGACAGGCTCCATAGCGGAGCCACCGGAGAATGTTCGCCCATCACGCGGCGCAGACCGGCCCCCTGTAGTGCTTCGTCCAGAGGAAGCGGGTCCGAGCAGCGCGGATGACCGTCCGCCGGTGCAGTCACAACCCGCCCCGTTGTCGGCACAGAGTCGGCATCGGCGAACTCAGAGCCTGAGCACGACGCCGGCGGCAATGGCGGTCTGATACAGGATTTCGACGATGTCCTTGGAGAACTGGAAGGTCTTGCGCTCGACCTTGGGCAGAATCAGGATCTCATCGCCGGATTCGACTTTCTCGCGGCTGCCGATGCTGGTCATGCGGATCTCGCCGTTGGGTTTCATCACCAGCACTTTGTCGACGTCGCCGATCTGGGTCGGGCCGCCGGCCATGCCGATGTAGTCCTTGACGCGCAGCTTGTCGTCCTCGACGAAGTTGCTGGGGAAGTAGACCTCGCCATGCACCGCGATGATCGGATTGGAGCGCGGGATGCGGATGACATCGCCGTCTTCGAGCGGAATGCGCGCCGGGTCGGCCGTCGCGGTCAGAATCAGCTGGCCCTTGGGCTGCACGCTGCGGGCGCGCGTGATGAACTGGTTGATCAGCGCCGCCTCCTGGGTGCGCAGCTGCGCTTCGTCCGCCGTCGCCGATCGCGCCGAATAAACCGCGGCGTCGAGTTTGTCGAGCATGTCGTTGAGCACCTGCTTCTGGCGCGCGGCGATGCTCAGGCGATACAGCTGCAGGCCTTCGCGCAGCGACTGCGGGCTAAACTGCATGGTGTCCAGCAAGTCTTTCAGCGTGGCGTTGTACGGCAGCACGTATTGGCCGCGCCCCAGATGCTCGCCCTCCACCTGCACGATGATTTCGCCGATCAGGCGGTCGGCGATGAGCTCGACCTCGTCGCCAGGCTGCACGACGACGCCGCTGAGATCGCTGGTCAGCGGCAGGTACTCTGCACGACGCGAGTCGCCGGTGTTGTGGGTCAGGCGCACGTGGGTCGCGGTGGCGTTGGCGCCGGCCATGGTCAGCACGGTTTTCAGCGGGGTTGGCGCGTTCATCTCGTAACGGGCCGGCGTCGCGACCAGTCCGCTGATCGTTACCGTCGGACCCAAGGGACCAACGAAGATCGAGTCGCCGTCTCGCAACTGCATCAGCGGCAGCTTACCCGCGAGCATGAAGTCGTAAAGGTTCACCTTGGCGATTTCGGTACCGCTGCGCAGCACGCGGATATCGAGATAGCTGCCGGACAGCGGATCTACGCCACCGGCCACATCGAGGAAATGCAGAATCGAGTCGGAAGAATTCGCGCCATACAAGCCAGGCCGCCGCACAAACCCGCTGACGAAAACCTTGACTGGCTGAGCCGCAGCCAACGATACATAAGTGCCAACGTTCTGCTTGTAAACCCGCTTGACCGCGCCTTCGACGACGCGGTTCAAGTCGCCATTGCGCACGTTGGCGACGTGGATGGGGCCGACACCAGGAACGAAGATGTTGCCCTGGGTGTCGACCAGCAGCCGGGTCGCGAGGGTAAGGCCGCCCCAAAGCCGCACGTCGACGAGGTCGTCGATCGAGATCTGGTAATCGGGATTGAAGCTCTGAAACGATTCCTGGGCGAAAGCACCCTGGAACAGGGTCTGCCCGAAAACCGGGGTGCTCGAGGTCAACGCGGTTTGGACGATTTGCGAATCGACGATCGGCGGCGCAGCGCGCGCCGCCAAGGGCACTTGGGGGATCGGGGTCGCCAGTATCGCCTGGGAGGTGCTGGTGATTGGCGGGACCGCCACCATCGGCGCGGCGACGCCAGCCGCGGCAGGGTCGGCCGGAGTCTGCCCCGCCGCCTGCTGTTGTTGCTGCTGATAGGCCGCCGCCGCGCCGGGCATGGTCTGCGCCCATAGAGGGGTGCAGAGCAGCGCGATGATAAGGCCGATGGCGCGGCTGAGGTGCGCTGTCCGTCTGAGCTCAAGCATCCCTGTGGTCCCGGATCGCAGCGGCGATCAGCGTGAGAATAAAGAAAACCAGGTGCAGCAAGAAAAACGCGGTGACGATCGAATAGAGCCGCGCCGGCACTAGGGCCTCGTCGGGCAAGCTGGCTTTGGAGACCTGGACCAGATGCTTGGCATTATGTGAGGCCGCCAGGCGGGAGGCCTCCAGTGCGCGCAATCCGACTTGGTAGGAATCGCTCGCCACGGTCACTGCGGTCTGTGCGGCCTGATAGTCGAGATACAGGTCGCTGAGGCCCTTATCGTCACCGCCGACCTGTTTTGCGCGTTCGGACACGATTTGCTTCTCGAGTGCGGCGATCGCCGTGCGCTGCGAAACGATCTCCGCCGCGGTCTCGTTGATGTAGCCCAGAGAGGCGCTGAGCTGGGCGCGACGCCCGGCCAGTTGCGCCTGAAGACTCGCGATGATGCCGGACAGCGTCGCGCTCTCCGTCTCCGGGCTCAGCAGCTCGTTCTTCTTCTGCAATTCGATCAGCTGGGCGGTGGCCGTGTGTAGCCGCGCGTTGGATTTCTCGAGCTCGTGCTCGACGAAGGTCATCTGCTCGCGCGCGATCTTCTGACTGATCTGGTTGACGAAGTGGTCGGCCTCTTTGACGATCCGCTCCGCCATCGCCTGGGCGAACTCACGCGAATACGCCTCGACAGTCAGATGGATGATGTAGGAACTCCCATCGACTCGGACCTGCACGCGCTTGTTGTAGAACTTCAGGAAGGCTTCGCGAGACGCGTCGGAATCGAGTCTGGAAATGGGATCTTTGCTGGCATCGGAATAGTGCTGCCTGAGTTTGAGCTCGTCGTCCAGCAGCAACAGCAGCGTCAGTGACTGAATGTATTCCTGGATCAGCAGGGCATCGGCGACGGCACCGGAGGAAGCGGAAAACAGGCCGAGGTCCAGTGTGGCCGAGCCCAGGGACGCATCGCTCTGGACCACGATTTCGGCTTCGCTGATGTAGCCCGGCGAGCGGATCAGACCGATATACGTCGAGTACAGGATCAGCGGGACGACCATGCTGCCGATGTAAAGCCAGGAGATCAGGAACGACGCCTTGCGCGCGCCCTGACTATCCGCAGGCTGCGCCAATCCGAAACGTTCAAGTCCGGCATTCAGCGCGGCCGAAACGCGCCCGAGCACTTGCCCGTTCACTTTTTCTTTTCCCCCACCAATGGCACATCCACTCCCTCTTCCTCGGCATACAGCTTCAGCGCATCGCGGATATCGTCAAACCAGAGCGCCTCACCCTTGCGTACGTAAATCCCGGAGTCACATTCTTCCTGGAGGGAACGCAGATTATGACTGATCATGATGACAGCCGCCTTCCCCCGCTTGGCCCTGAACGTACGTGAGGCCTTGCTGCGGAATACCTGGTCACCGGCCGAACTCAGCTCGTCGATCAGGTAGTAGTCGTAGTCGAACGCCATCGCGATGCCAAAGGTCAGGCGCGACCGCATGCCGCCCGAATAAAAACTCAGCGGCAGGTCGAAGAACTCGCCTATTTCGGCGAAACGCTCGATCCATTCCAGCCGCAGGCGCATCGTGTAGTCGTCGTCGCCATGGATGCGGCACACGAACTTGGCATTCGCTCGCCCGGTGATGTTGCCGGCGGTGCCGGTGGACACGCCCAGCGGCGGCGATATGGTGCCTTCGTTGGTGATCGTGACGCGGCCGCGGTCGGGCTGATCGACGCCTCCGATCAAGCGCAGGAACGTGGTCTTGCCAGACCCGTTTCGGCCGACGATGCCGACACTGCGCTTATCCGGGATGGTCATGTGCAGATCGCGGAAAACGTAGTGCCGACGGAAGCCCAGCAGCGGATAGGATTTGGTGATGCCGTCGACGACGATCATTCGGGGAACCTAAAAGAGCCGATACCGATTTCGCCGATAGAACGCCAGCGAAATAAACAGCAGCAGGATCACGCATTCGGCGGCGTAGTTGAGATCACCCCGAGCCGGATAGCTCTTCATGCAGGTAGCCCGGATCTGATCGATGATATGCAGCAGGGGATTCCACAGCAGATAAGGCTGCATCACCCTGGGCAGTGCATCGATCGAAAAAATCACGCCCGAGGTCAGGTACATCATGCGGACGAAAACCTGCTGTATCATTTTTGTCTGGCGGACAATGCTAGTCATCACATCGAAAAACAGCCCGATCGAGAACGCAAACCAGTAGAGCAGGAAAATGCAGTAGAGCAGCTCCAGCGGCTTGTCGACGGTGTAGGGGAACCCAAGCCAGTTCGCGATGGCGAGCATCAGCGCAAAAACGACGCCATACATCATGAATTCGATGAAGCCTCGCACCAAGCCGACGTCGATCGGCTGAATCTGGCGAAAGTTGAACAGCCCGCTGCCCGCCATGATCCCGCTGCCCGACATGGCGTGAGTAAACATCTGGTACGGGATGACTCCCAGAGCAAAGAAAAACACGAAGTCTTCGCCGTAGATCGTGCCATTGAGGCGCCCCTTGATGCCTCGGATCAGTAGCGTCAGCACGACGACCTGAAACGCCGGCTCGACGAAACCCCACAGGTAACCACCGCGCTGGGTGCCGAAACGAGCGCGGATCTCGCGCATCAGGAACGCCCACAGCGAACTCTGGAAGACCTTGACGGGCGGCCGTGGCTTGATTCGCGGCAACTCGAGCAGCTCGATCGGCTCTTCTTCAGCGGTCTTGCTCGTCTCGCCGAGCAAGACCGCTGGCGGCGGCTGTTTGGTGCCGCCGGCGTCCGGGGATTGGACTTCCGCCGGACTGTTGATCAGCTCGCGACTGTCGCCGATGACGCGCGTATGAACCTTTTCGCCGATTTCCAGCTGGTTCTTGAACGAGAAGCCGAATCCGCAGGCTCCGCTCGGATGAAAACCGCGTGCCTTGATGTCGGGACGCATCTGGTCCGCGGTCACCACCTGGGTACGCCTGCCCACCCGGATTTCGATATCGACCGGGGCGTCGACACCCTCGATGTAGGCCCAGCCGCCACCACCACGGGGAACGACGCGATCAATCGTGCCATTGGTCTTGAAGATGCCTAGCGGCAGATCCGGAAAGGCGCGATACAGCCGCTGCCAGCTGCGCGCACAGATCCGTCGTTTGACGTCCGCCTGCCCGACGAAGCCGGCGAGCGCGTCGATCATCGCATCGCTGCACTCAAGCACTTCCTCGGAGCCGATCAGCATTCTGGCGGCGCTGGCCGAAGCATCGTCCGCGAGCCAGGCGGGAAGCACATCGCTTCCGGCCCCGGCTTCGACGGCAACACCGGGAGCGTCGAGCACCAGCAGATAGCGCACGCCCTTCAGGCGCGGCAGCACATCGCTGAACGCCTCGCCCTTGACCGGAGCGCGCAGCTGCCAGCGCGGGCCCTGGTGATAGCGCTGGTCGATGATCGCCTGCTGCCCGCCGGCATCTCCCTCTGCCAGGGCAGAAGTCAGCGCAACATCGTTCCAGCCGGGAAATGCGACACCATGCGCAGGCCAGCCCAGCTCACGCAGCAGTGCCATCAGCACGGCGACCGCGTGCTCGTGTCGCCCCCATACGATGACCGTGGACCGATCATCCGGTGCCAGCGTCACTCCGGGAACGATCTGCCAGTTCATGCCGTCCGCACGACCGGCTTGGCCTGGGGCGCGGACGCCGCAGCGGTACTTTTCGCAGCCTGCGCCTTCTTTCGCAAACGCTGCGCCGGCCCGTCGTTGCCATCGATAAAGACTTTCCGCGCGTAGCGATACAGCAGCTGATCGTAAATGACGAGCGGCTTCAGCGCGGCGCGAAGTTCCGGGTTGTCAGCATCGATGCCGTAACGTTCCGGATTGCGGTTTTCCTGGGGGACGTAACGTGGCAACGGCCAGTTCATTCTGCTTGCAATGCCCGCCAGGAAAGGCTCCATCTGCTCGGTAAGCCCCACGTGATCAAAGTGGATCAGGGACTGTCGCGCCGACTGCAAATGACTTTGACGGACGCGCTCCGCGGACGCAACCGAACTCAGGTAGCGCACCTGCACGTTATCGACCAGGACGATTTCTTCGGCGCCCAGCCCTGCGACCAATGCCTTGACCGCCTTGCGATCAGCAAAATCAGTCGCCGCGAGCTTGGCGGCGAACGCCCGTATCGCGGGCGAATGCCCGGCTAGCCGTGATCGCTGTGAAGGCTCGGCCAGATGCCGGATGAAAGCCAGATGCGAAAGCACATGGTCTAGCGGATTCCGCAGCAGCGTCACTTTCAGATAGTCGTCGCAGTCGAGCCGGCTACTCAGCACTGGATAGGTGATGTGGCCGGAGATCACCGAACTCTTCGCCAGCTCTGCCCGGCCACCCTGGGTGCGCCAGCGGGGATCGACCTCGAGGTGAAACGCGCAGCGGGCAGCACCGACGCTTTCCGAAAGAAACCGGTTCACCGAGGTGCCCGCGGTCTTGGCGATATGCATGAACAGCAGCTTGGTCGGCTGGGCAGCCGGATCGCGCAGCACAAAGCTGAAGATCGGAACCCGGGCGCCTCCGGCGACCCATACCTCGACACGGTACCGGCCCGCTTCGTTCAGCGATAGGACGCCGCCGAAGCCGCCATTGCCGGCATGCCGGAGCTTGGGGTCAACCGCAGCGACCCCCTCACGAGCCTGGCCGACTTCCAGCTGCCCAAGATCGCGTCCATCGCGCTCGCGGACTACCCGGATGTCGGTCACCGACTTGTTGCGATCGATGATCCAGCCGCGCAATTCGAGGCTTTCCCCGGCCGGGATCAGGGTCCTCGGTGCTGGAGCGTCGAACCCGAATGACCAGCCTTGCGGCTTGGGCTCGGCGATGACCCGCGAGACCACCAGATCGCCGGACGCGCGGACACGCCCCCAGCTACTCGCCACGGCAGTACTCGGTCAGGCGGTCGATCGCACTGCGATGGCCGGTGTTCAAGCTCGTCATATACCTATGCATACCGTTGATCGCCGCCAGGCCAGGGCCAATACGGCGCGGGCTCGGCAGACAACGAATAATCTGCCAGCTTCATCGAGAAGCCGGGATGGTAAAAAGGATCGTTCCACAACTGCGGGCCCCAGCGCTCGTGCATGTACGCGATCTCGCGTTCGAAGCGCTCACGCTTCTGAGGCGTGTCGTCCAGCCCGCGCGACTTGGACTCATGGTGAATCAGGCAGGCATGCGGCGTCCATACAATGTGCCGGCCCGTCTCAGCCACGCGCAGGCAAAGATCGACGTCGTTGAACGCGACCGGCAGATTTTGCGCGTCCAGTCCACCCAGGGCCTCGAACACCTCGCGCCGGACCAACAGGCAGGCAGCCGTGACGGCCGACACCCTCTGCGGCTGCCACAGGCGGCCCATATAACCCGGACTTTCGGCCGCGGAGCCAAGATGGCCGTGGCCGGCGACACCGCCGGCACCGAGCACCACGCCGGCGTGCTGAACCGTTTGGTCCGGGTACAACAGCTTGGCGCCGACGACCGCGATACCGGGACGCAGGACCCAGGAGACCATCTCGGCGAGCCAGTCCGGATCGGTGATCTCGATGTCGTCGTTCAGCAGCAGCAACAATTCGCCGCTGGCCTGGCCGGCCGCCATGTTGTTGATCGCCGCATAGTTGAACGGCGCATCGAATGGCAGCACCCGCGTATCGGGCATCTGCGCCTGCTCGTCGAACAGCCGCAAAGTCGCCGGATCGCGGCTCTGGTTGTCGACGATCAATACCTCGAAGTTGGGATACGCGGTCAGCTCGCGCAGCGAACGCAGACATTGCGACAGGTGATCAAAGCCGTCCCGGGTCGGGATGATGATCGATACGCGCGGCGGCGGATCGCCGAGCGGAAAGCGTACCCGGTACATGTTCGGATAACGCCCGTCCTCGATCCTGGCCCCCGGCACGTCGTGCAGATGGTGGCTGAGCGCGCGGTAGCCGGCGGTCTGCGTATAGGTCTTGGCCGAGGCCGCGCGTGCGGTCGAGCCATGGATCGCACGCCAGTGATAGAGCACGACCGGAATGTGCCGGACTTGCTCGGGCCGGCAGCGCGCGGTGCAGCGCAGTATCAGGTCGTAGTCCTGGCTGCCGTCGGTGCCCGCCCTGAGCCGGCCGACGTCCTCGACCAGCCTGCGCCGGTAGATCGCCAGGTGCGCGATGTAGTTGTTGGACAACAGCAGTTCGGGGTTCCAGTCCGGCTTCAGGTGCGGCATGAAGCGGCGGCCGCGCTCGTCGATCTTGTCCTCGTCGGTGTAGATCACCTCGGGACGCGGGTCGCGGTTGATCTCGAGCGCCACGTAGTACAGCGCCAGCTCGGACAGCCGGTCGTCGTGATCCAGAAAACCGAGGTACTCGCCAGCGGCCAGGTCCAGAGCCGCATTGCTGGCCGCGACGATACCGCCGTTCTGCTCGCAGAACACGAGGCGAATCCGCGGGTCGCTCGCAGCCGCCGTGCTCAGCCAGTCGCGCACCCGCGGATCGGGCGAGGCATCGTCGGCGATGCACAGTTGCCAGTGTGGATAAAGCTGGGCCTGCACCGAGGCCACGGCCTGCTGCAGGAAGCGCAGCGGCGTGTTGTAGACCGGCATCACGATCGAGATCAGCGGCCGATCGGCGAGCCGCTGGATATGCGCGGCCACGGCACCGCGATGAGTGCTGCCGGCCGGCTCGGTGCGCCGAATCCAGGCGCGGTAGCGCAGGTTCTGCAGGCTAAGGCCCAGCCGCGGCAGCAGCCGGTTCAGCAGCGGCCGCAGCGGCCAGGCCAGACGGCGCAGGATCGCGAGCGACAGGCGCGACAACTGCTGATCCGCGGGCAGCCGCTTGACGCTCAGGCCTTCGATGCGGAAGCGTCCGGCGCGAGTGGTCGGGTCCAGCCGCAACTGCAGCGTGCGCAAAGGCAGCCGCAATTCCGCCGAGAAGCTGCGGCGATCCGGGCCATAGGTCATCGCGATGGAGCGCTGTTCGCGATAGCCGCGACCGCTGTCGACGTAGAGCCGAGGCAGGCCGCCGGCCGGCCCGGCGCTGCATTGCCCGGACAGCCTGACCCAGCCTTTCGGGCAGGCACGCAGGTTGGCGACCTCGAACTGCGGGTCACCACCAAGGGCCAGCCACTGGTCCGGTGCTTCGGGCTGCAGCTGAGCTGCGGCGCGCAAAACCACTGGCGTGGGGTCGCGGCTCTGACCGGCCCAGGGCCACAGCCAGTGCAGTTGCAGCAAGGTGTTCAGCAGCAGCCGCGACAGCCGGTACGCGCGGTTGCGGATGCGCCGGAGCCTGCTGGGGGGCGACAGCGGGCCGGCGACGATCATCGCGGGCCCGCGCTCACTGGTACACCTTATCGCCGAGACGACAGCGCAGGCGTCGCCGTGAGCAGACGCGCGCCTCCTGCAGCCCTTGCGCTTCGTGCAAGCACCGTGTCGGCGCGCTCATACCCGCAGCTCTTCGAGCGTCTCCTCGAGCCCCAGGCGCCAGTCGGGGCGCTGCAGGCCCAGCAGCGACTCGGCGCGGCTGCAATCCATCTCGGAATTGCCCGGCCGCGGCGAGCGCGTCGGGTAGTCGCGGGTGCTGATCGCCTGCACGGTCGGGACGCGGCGGATCAGTTGTTTTTCGAAGGCGCGCTGCAGGATGGTCTGCGCGAATTCGTGCCAGCTGGTCAGCGGCGCGCCGGCGTAGTGGTAAATGCCCCAGGGCAGGCGGCGCGGCGATTCATAGCGGGCGGCGAGATCGAGCGCGGCCTCGGCGATGTGTCCGGCATAGGTCGGCCCGCCGCGCTGATCGGCAACCACGCGCAGTTCGTCGCGCTCGGCACCCAGTCTCAGCATCGTCTTGACGAAATTGCCGCCGTGGCCGGCGAACACCCAGCTGACGCGCAGGATCAGGCTGTCCGCGCCCGACGCCAGCAGCGCGCGCTCGCCTTGGAGCTTGCTCGCGCCGTACACACCCAGCGGCGCGGTCGGATCGGTCTCAAGATAGGCGCCGGACTTGTCGCCGGCGTACACATAATCCGTGGAGAAATGGATCACCGGCACGCTGGCGGCCGCGCAGGCGCTGCCGAGCCAGCCGGGCGCCTCTCCATTGATGGTATGCGCCAGCACCGGCTCGTCTTCGGCGCGATCGACCGCGGTATAAGCGCCGGCATTGATCACCAGGTCCGGCGCATACTGCTGCACGGCGCGCTCGACGCTGGCGCGCTGAGTCAGCTCGAGCTGATCGCGCCCCGGCGCGACGACTTCGAACAACGGCCGGCGACCGGCGCGGCGGATGATTTCGCGCCCGACCTGGCCGGTACCGCCGGTCAGCAGGATTTTCATGGGGTGAACTGCGGCAAGCGCTCGGGCGCCTGGTACTTCAGCGACGGCAACAGGCCATCCTTGCCGGACACCAGCGGCGTGATGCCGGCCAGCGGCCAGCGGATCGCCAGCTCCGGGTCGTTCCAGGCGATACCGTTGTCCGAGGGTGCGTCGTAATACTGGGTGCACTTGTAGGCGAAGTCGGCTTCGGCGGAGAGCACGACGAAGCCATGCGCGAACTTGGGCGGGATGTACAGCATGCGGTGCGAGACATCGTCCAGCTCGATGCCGAACCACTGGCCGAAAGTCGGCGATCCGGCGCGGATATCCACCGCCACGTCGTAGACGCGGCCGCGCGCGGCGCGCACCAGCTTGCCCTGGGGATTATGCAGCTGGTAGTGCAGGCCGCGCAGCACGCCCTGCCGGGATCGGGACTGGTTGTCCTGCACGAACGGCTGGTCGATGCCGGCGTCGCGCAGCCAGGATTCGCGGAACGTCTCGACGAAAAATCCGCGCGCGTCGCCGAACACCTGGGGCTCAAGCACGACGACACCGGGCAATGGGGTCTGGACAATGTTCATAGGCCGCTAGCCGGCGATTTCGCGCAGGTAGCGCCCGTAGCGCGTCTTGCCGAGCTGGTGCGCGGTCTCCAGCAGATCGTCACGGCTGATGTAGCCCATGTTGAAAGCCACTTCTTCGGGACAGCAGATCTGCTGTCCCTGGCGCTCCTGCACCACCTGGATAAAGTTGGACGCGTCCAGCAGGGCCTCCGGCGTGCCGGTATCCAGCCAGGCAAAGCCACGGCCCATGTGCTCGACGAACAGCTGCTCGCGCTCCAGATACACCTGGTTGATGTCGGTGATTTCGAGTTCGCCGCGCTTGGATGGCTTCAGGTTCTTGGCAATCTCGACGACCTGGGCATCGTAGAAATACAGGCCGGTGACGGCGAAATCCGAACGCGGCTGCTTGGGTTTTTCCTCCAGGCTGATCGCGCGGCCGCCTTCGCCGAACTCGACGACGCCATAACGCTCGGGGTCGCGCACGCGGTAGGCGAAAACCGAGGCGCCATGCTGGCGCTCGCAGGCGGTGGCCAGCAGGTCCGGCAATCCATGACCGAAGAACAGATTGTCGCCCAGCACCAGCGCTGACGGCCCGCCCTGAATGAAATCCTCGGCGATCCGGAAGGCCTGGCCGATGCCCTTGGGCTTGCGCTGGATCGCGTATTCGATGTTGACGCCGAACTGCTTGCCATTGCCGAGCAGGGTTTCGAACAGTGGCCGGTCGCGGGGCGTGCAGATCACCAAAATGTCGCGAATGCCGGCCAGCAGCAGCACGCATAGCGGGTAGTAGATCATCGGCTTGTCATAGACCGGCAGCAGCTGCTTGCTGGTGGCGATGGTCATCGGGTGCAGCCGCGTGCCGGTGCCGCCCGCCAGCAGGATTCCACGCCGGGCCGGCGAACCTGCCCCTTGGTTTGTCAGCACCTTCCGTTCCTCATTATCGGTTCAGCTGCGTCTGCCTAAGCCGCGTCACCGAGAATCTTCGTCGGCAGGCAGCCTGGGATTCAAAAAGATGGCCCATGCCATCGCGTGGTGTAACCGGGACACTTGCGGAGACGTCAAACAGTCTCGGCGGAAGCTCGGCGTCTGCGCAGGCAAGCCGTCGCGGATTATAGCCGGTCGGCCAGACCGGCTCCCCGGCTTCGTTGCCCGAACACGGGTGTGCAGGCCACAATCAAGGCTAATACATGAAGCATGACAGGCGGAGGGGATCGGCTTTGTCGTCGTGGCTGAATCGCATTCTCCGTCGCAAGCCGCCACCGGTCCGGTATCGCGGGCACCTCGACGCCCTGCGTGACTTCGTGGCCGACGGCTGGGCGATCGATTTCCAGGCGCCCGAGCGGCCGGTCATCGTCGAGTTGCTGGTCGACGGCGTCGCGGTCGTCGAAACCCTGGCGGACCGGCCACGCGCCGACCTCAAGCAGGCGCTGATCGGCAACGGCTTCCACGGCTTCGTTGTCGCCCTGCCCGAGGCCGCCTTCGACGGTCGCCATCACGCGATCAGTGCCCGGATCAAGGACACCGGCCACCTGCTGGTCGGCTCATGGGACACCGTGCTGCTCAACCCCGAATGGAGAGCGGGCTACGACGGCGCGGTCACCGGCGTCGAGGAAGGCGCGGTGCTGCGCGGCTACTGCCGCAGCCTCGGCGCCGATCCCGCTCCGTTGATCATCGACCTGATGCTCGACGGGGTCCGCATCGCCCAGGCCACGGCCTCGGGCGCCGCACCGATCAACGAGTTGGCAGACGGCTGCGGATTCGGTTTCGACCTGGCCAAACTAGGGCGACCCGATTTGCTGTCAGCCACGCTGGAGTGCCGTATCGCCGGTACCACGGTGGCATTCCCTGCCAGCGCCGCGGTACACCGCGCCATTGCGCTCGAAAACCTGCGGCTGCTCGACGGCGCCCTGGTGGGCACGATCCCTATGCCGCCGTTCCTGCCGGTGGATACGGCGATCGACCTGCTGCTGGATTCGGCGCCGGTCGATGACGTGACCTGGACGTCCGCGCCAGGTCGTCACGGCATCGTGCTGCGGCAGTTTCGTGTGCCCTTATCGGCGCAGCAGCAGGAGGCCGCAGCAGCGCTGAGCTTCGAGGCACGCTTGCGCGATCTCGGCTATCAGCTCGGCCGGCCTCGTCACACGGTGCAGGAGGCCCCGAAGAACCTGCTGGCCAACGCCTTGTTCCAGCAATGGCAGGGCAAGTGCCCCGCGTCCTGGCAGCTTACGCAAACCCGGCTGCTGCGCTGTCTGCCCGAGCATTGCCTGCTCGATCTGGCCGACGCCGAGCTGCCCTGGTTCGGACCGCTCGCGCTGCGACTCGATCTGGCCCAGCCCGGCGACGAGCTTGCGGCAGCACCGGCACCGGTCACGCTGTTGTCGCAAACGCTAGGCATCGACTCACTGCCATCGGCCCAGCCGCTGGATTTCGTGCTGGTGGCGCGCGCCGACAAACCGGCTCGGGCCGAGCTGGTGCTCGAGATCGAAGACATCGACGGCTCCCGCGCCGAGGTTCGCGCGCCGCTGCAGCTACTGCCCCGATGGAGCCACCAGGCCACCCGGCTGTCACTGCCGGCGAGGGCCGCCACCTCGCGCTCGGCACTATTGAAGGCACGATTGAAGATCGACGTCCTGGACGATGTCGGCGTCGTCCACTTCGCCGCGGCCGGACTCGGCCTCGAGGGTTTCGAATGGAAGCCGGCCATGTCGCCGGTGCCGGACGACGTGGCCGACGGTGTCCGGCCCGACCCGAACGCAGTCACCAACGGCAGCTTTCGCGACTGGAGCCACGGCCTCGAATTCGAAAACCCCGGGCGGCGTCTGGAAACGGCAGACCGCTGGTTCCTGCGCAGCGATTCGACGCCGGCAGCGCTGACCATCGTGCTGGAGAAAATTGCGCTGCAGGATGGCAGCCGCAATCAGCCGCCTCGCGAACTGTACGGGCTCGGCATGCTCGGCGAATCGCGATCCGTAATCCGGATGGAAACCCCGCTCGATCCGCTGAGCCTGCGCATGGGGGCCCCGGAAATCCTGCGGTTCTACGCCGCGCGCAAGCCGCATCGGGACACCGCAGCAGCAGCTCCCATCGAACGTATCGCCCTGATCCAGCGCAGCCGGCGGCCAGGCTCGCCCGGCGTTCCGGTCGCGAGCCACGACGAGATTCTGTGCACGATTGCGCGACGCGTGATCCCGAGCCAGGCCGGCCGCTACCACCAGTTCAAGCTGCCGCGTCTGAACATCGACTGGTCGGCGTTATCGACCCGCTTCGATCTCGCGACCGCCGACCAGGGCACGGTGTTGCTGGCGTTCGAGTTCGCCGGCGAGATCGACTGCGTGCTGGCCGACGTATTCCTCGGCACGCAACAAAGTAGCGTCGCCGCGGTCCGCGAGGCTGGCCATGGCCGAGAAAAGATCAGCGACAGCCGCGAAGCCGGCTATATCGGCCTTGAGGACCCCAACATCATCAATCAGCTCGACCTGATCAAGGGCCTGGCGGCATGGGGCCGCGGCGAGCCGATCACGCTGGCCGCCGGCGCCGCCGAAACCGGCGATGTCGAAACCGGTGCAGCTGCCAGCGGCGTGCGCTGGTCACTGCCGCACCTGAATTTCCCGTCCGTCGAGATCGTGATTCCGGTCTACAACGCGCCGCAGGACGTGCTGAACTGCCTGCGTTCGATCGAGCGCAATACCGGCGTGCCTCACCTGTTGACACTGGTCGACGACGCCTCCGACGCAGAAACCGAACAGCAATTGCTGCGTTATGCGCGCGGCCGACCCTGGGTCAAGGTGATCCGCAACGACGCCAATCTCGGCTACACGCGAACCTCGAATATTGGTCTGGCCCAGAGCGCGGCGCAGTGGGTGCTGCTGCTCAACAGCGACACGCTGGCGACGCCCGGCTGGCTGGAAGGCCTGGTCGAGTGTGCCCTGTCCGATCCGGCCATCAAACTCGTCGGCGCGCTGTCCAACGCCGCCTCCTGGCAATCCGTGCCCGAGCTGTTCGACAGCCGCGGCAAGTTCAAGATCAATGCGCTGCCCGACGGCTGGTCCGCGGACGATGTCGCCGCGCTGGTCAGACGCGAATCGGCTCGCGCCTTCCCGCGCGTGCCACTGCTCAATGGCTTCTGCACGATGATCGAGCGCGACGCGCTCGAGCGCCTCGGCTATCTCGACGAGATCGCGTTTCCTGTTGGTTATGGCGAGGAAAACGACCTGTGCCTGCGAGCAGTCAAGGCGGGCTATCAGTTGGCGATCGCCGACCACGTCTACGTCTACCATGTGAAGTCGGCGAGCTTCGGCAACGAGCGCCGCGACCTGCTCTCCAAGCAAGGGCAGGAACAGCTGATGCGGAAGCACCCGGACGTCGATCTGAAGCGAGAGCAACAGAAGCTGATGGACCTGCCCGCGCTGGTCGAGCTGCGTTCCGCGCTGGTCGAACGCTTATCTGGCCTGCCGATGCCGGCTCACCCCGAGCGCGCCTGAGATGCTCACACCGAAACTGGTATTCGTATTGCCAGCCGCCGGCGGCGGCGGCGGCGCCCATTCCGTAGTGCAGGAATCGATCGGACTGCGCCGCTTCGGCGTGCCGGTGTCGATCGCGGTTCCGGCGGAATACCACACGCGTTTCGTCGTCAATTATCCGGAGCTCGGCACCCAGGGCGTACCGATTCCGATTTACGCGGACGCCGCAGCACTGGCGTCGCTGATTGCCGATTGCGACCTGGTCTGCGCGACCACGAATGGCTCGGTGCGGCATATTGCCGACGCGCTGGAGCTTGTCGATCGCGCTGCCCGCCCGCGCATCGCTTACTACATCCAGGACTACGAGCCCTTGTTCTACCCGCCCGGTTCACCGGAATGGGATGAGGCGCGCCAGTCGTACACCCGGCTGCCGGGCTGCACGCTATTCGCGAAGACCCGCTGGCTGTGCAACATCGTCTACGAGAACCACGGCGTCCGCGTCGCCAAGGTTGAACCCAGCCTGGACCACGACATCTACTATCCCGGACTTTCGGGCGGACTTTCGGGCGGACTTTCGGGCGACCGTGGCGGTCTTAGCGTATTGGCGATGCTGAGGCCACAGACGCCGCGTCGCGCGCCGCTACGTACCCTGAGGATCATGGAGGCTCTGGCACAGCGCTATGGCGACCAGGTCGGCCTGCAGGTGTTTGGCAGCAGCGACACCAAACTGCAAGAGATGGGCATTAAGCTTTCGCCGCTGATCCGTAATCATGGCAGCCTGCTGCGCACCCAAGTGCCCGAAGTGATGCGCAATGCCAGCCTGTTTCTCGATCTATCCGACTACCAGGCTTTTGGGCGCACCGGCATGGAGAGCATGGCCTGCGCCTGCATTCCGGTGGTGCCCAGCCTCGGCGGCAGCGGCGAATACGCGGTGGACCGGGTCAACGGCTACGCGGTCGATACCCGGTCGGACCAGCAGATCCTGGAAGCGGTTGGCCACTTCGTCGGGCTATCGCCTGCCCAACAGGGCCAGATGAAGATCGCCGCATTGACCACAGCGGCACGTTTCACAATTACCAGGACGGTTCTGAGCGAGTTGACGCTTTTCGATTCGATCACACAATAAGTATCCACAATAAATGCAAATTAAATAGCGGGCAGCACGAAGGGCGTGCTTTATGCTTCGGTCGGAGTTGTTGCGCTGTCCGGAACCGTTAGTATCCGCACACGGGGCCTTCTTGTTTCGACGCAATTCAACTGATGCTGGTCAAGGTGGCCGTCCGGGCGTACGGTGCCGCTCGGCTCGACCAGGCATTTTCCACAGTGTGGGGATGGGGTGGGTATGGCTGATTCGCAGTACTTGAAACCGGCGGTACGGACAAAGGAGTCCGACGCCAGCCCAGGCTCAGCTCCCGACGCCCTGTTGCGCGCCATCGAGGCGCTGCGGCGCTCGGTCGAGCTGTCTACCCGGCAGACCGAAAGATTGACCACGGCCGTCATCCAGGCGCTGGCCCGTCTGGAACAGGGGCCAGCCGCGCAACCGCCGGCCACGACCACGTCACTGCAGGCCGCCGCGAACAAGAAAACCGTCAACTGGGTAATCGGGCCGCCCGACAATATCGGCTGGGCTTATGGCAACAACGCCAAGCGCCTGTCCGCCCGCCTGATGTCCTACCGCCACATGATATCGGCAACCGAGCGCACCGATGTCGCGATCTACTTCGACGCGATTGTCGCCGATCGTTATCCGGCTCCGGCGAAAAAATCGATACTGCGCATCGGCGGCCCGCGACCGCTGGATCGGCTTTACGGCGACAACGTCGAGGCGATGCGCGAAGCGTTCCAGAAATTCGATGCGATCATCGCTCTCAATGGCGAACTCTATCAGCGTGCGCTGAAAGCACACCGCAATGTGCACCTGATCCCCAATGCGCTCGATCTGAAAGAATGGCATCCGTCGAAGCTGACCGCGAACGAGGGACGGACCTTCACAGTGGGTTTCGCCGCAAGCCTGAAATCCTCGGCCGAAGCCGAGATCAAGGGGCTCGACATCGCGCTGGCAGCGGCCGCGCGACTGGGCGCACCGGTCGTGCAGACGTCCAGAGGCAAGGAGCAGATTCCGCACGAGCGGATGATCCCGGATTTCTATTCCAAGATCGATGTACTGGTCTGCCCGGTGGCTCCGGGCCGCGAAGGCACGTCCAACGTCATCATGGAGGCGCTTGCGCTGGGGATTCCAGTGGTGACCACGGTTCACGCCGGCTACCACGGCGAGTTCCTGGTCGACGGCAAGCACGCGCTGATCCGCGAGCGTAACGAACTGATGTTCGCAGAAGCGCTGGCAACGCTGCAGCGCGATCCCAGGCTGAGGCGGCGGATCGGCGGCGATGGCCGTAGTTTCGCGGAACGGCATCATGATCTGTCGCTCGTTGCCCGCGATTACGCCAATGTGATCGGCGGTGCACGCAGCACCCGGACGCCGGCGACGACAGCGCGCAAGAAAATCTCGTTCGTACCTTTCTGGGAGCCGGCCGCCAATTTTGGCTCGTCGCGTCTGCGTGCCAAGTATCCGTCTGAGTTCCTGAGCCGGGCCGGGCAGGTCGAAGTCGGGCTCGGCTACGATCCGGCGGCCGATATCGTCATCGTGATCCAGTCCTGCAGCGACGAGATCATGAAGCAGCTCAACGCCAATACGCAGCAGTTCGTGATCTACGATGTCTGCGACAAGTACTATGAGAATCCGCGGCTGTTCAAGCATCTGGATCCGCCGGTCGATTCGCTGGCGCGGTTCCACGAATTGGCTGAGCGCGCCGACCTGCTGCTCACGCCGTCGCGCGAACTGAAAGCCGACATCGCATCGCGGTTGCCGCTCAAACCGGTCAAGCATGTCGTTGAGCCGGTCGACTACGGCACCACACCGCTACCCTGCGCGTCGGCCGACAACAAGCTCGTACTGTGGTTCGGCAACCCGGATCGCGGCAATTTCGAAAGCAGCAAGTGGATGATCGACCGGCTGTGCAGCATTCACGGCTACCAGCCGCTGATTGTTTCGCGCAAGAGTTTCTTCAAAAAATATCCAGAATATCTGGAGCACTGCGTCGACTGGTCGATCGAGGCGATGACCGACGCTTTCTCCAGGGTCGGGGTCTGCGTGCTCGCGCACGACCAGGCCGAGCAGGCCAAGAGCCCCAACCGCTTCGTCGCCGCAATGATGCACGGCGTACCGACGCTGGTACACCAGTCACCGTCGTGTGCCGATATCCTGGCCGAGACCGGGCACGATTTCGCAGTGATCAAGTCCGAACGCGATCTGGACCGATCGATCGCCAAGCTCGCTTCCAGCGAGTTCCGCGATCTGTTTGTCCGTCGCGTACAGCGCCATCTCAACAGCCAGTACGGCGAGAAAGCGATCGCGACCATCTACACCGATGTGTTCAACGACTACACCTATCCGCGCGCCGTATTCTCCGTGCGGCCGCGCCGGATCGCGTTCGTGTCGCACAACCTGGCGGTCGGCGAAGGCGCGCCCTGGAGTCTGCTCGAACTGGTTACCGGGCTCGCCGGCAGCGATATCACGCCCTTCGTTTTTTCCGCCGCCAATGGCCCCTTGCTGGCGCAGTACCGCAGCGCCGGGATACCAGTCGAAGTCTTCGATCTGCATGCCCGGCATACAGTCAAAGTATTGAATACGCAATACGCCAACCTGACCGCGGCATTCACCAGCTTCCTGAAGACCAACGAGATCGAGGCGGTGATTTGCAACACCGTCAAGTCGGCACCGTTTGCGAGCATCGCGCGTCGCCTCGGCATCCCGGCGACGGTGATCGTGCGCGAATCCTATAGCGCCGACGAACGCTTCTCACATTTCAGCGGCGACGCAAAACGTGCGGCGATAACCGGCTTGTGCGCCGCGGAGCACGTGGTGTTTGTCGCCCGGTCCAGTCACGACATCTGGGCCGACCAGCCTTTCGGCGGGCGCGTTCACGTGATTCATAACGGCATCTCGCCAGCACGCTTCGCCGAAGATGCGGCCCTCGACAAGCTGCAGGCGCGGGAACAGCTCGGATTGCCGGCGGACAAGGTCATTGCCTTGTGCGTGGGCACGATCAACACGCGCAAGGGGCAGCGCGAAATCATGGAAGCGTTCGCCGAGCTGCCGGCGGAATTCCGCGACAAGGTTCAGCTGGTGTTTCTCGGCGCGGTCGAGAATTCCCAGCTCAGCGACTTCAAACGCAGTTTCCAGGCGCTGCCGGACGACGTACGGGCGCAGGTCAGCACCATCGAGGCGACGGACCGGGTCACACTGTTCTATCGCGCCGCCGACATATTTCTGATGAATTCGTCATCGGAAGCTTATCCGCGCAGCATCGTGGAAGGTCTCTATTTCGGGCTGCCGGCGCTGTCGACGCCGGTGTTCGGCGTCAAGGAGCAGATCCGTGACGGTGAAACCGGATTGCTGTACGAGTTCGGCGACATGCCGGCCTGGAAAGCCGCGCTGACGCGTCTGGTCGACGAGCCCGAAGTCCGCGAGCGCATGTCGGCGGCGGCGGCGCGCTCGTTCTGGATGCTGACCGGCTACAACGAAATGCTGATGGCCTACAAGGCCATCATCGCCGACATGCTGCAAAGCTAGTGTCGTGAGTGGTACTAAAAAACCTTGACGAGCTGCAATGCACCTCAACCCTACACAGGATGACAGCATGACGATTGAAACTGCCGATGCAACCGCGCCCGCAACAAAACCCGCTGATGCAGCAGCACTCACCGCGACGCTCGGAGCCATCGTCGCGCAGGCGGTCGAAGTCAGGAAGGCCGCCACCGCCGAATCGCTGCTGTTCAACTATGTGCTCAACAATGGCGCGCCCAAGGATCGCCATCTTCAGTCGATGATGAAAGTGATGCAGACCGCCGTGGATCTCGGCTACGAAAGCTGGCCGGCCGAGATCAGGAACCTGTCAGTACGCCGTGATCTTTTGCATATCGACTGCGGATCGACGCTGTACGGCCCGGTGTTTCGTGCGCTGGGCACGACCAGCTACACGGGGATCGACAAGCAGCTGACGCCGACGCGCAAGAAATTCCGCAGTCATCTCGAGAAGAAAAACGTCGATACCGGCTTTTCGATGGTCGATGTGATGCGCCTGATTCCCGGCCTGAGCTACATGCAGACCGAGGAAATCGTATTCCGCGAAGCGTTCGATCTGGCCCTGATGCAGGCCGTCACGCACACCACGCCGTCGGTCCAGACCCTGTTCTCGCAAATTCACCGGTCGCTGCGCCCAAACGGCGAAATCTGGTTCATGCACGAGAACTTCTATAGCTGGAGCGGACATCTGACTCACCCGCGCACTCCGTCCAAGTACGACCCCTCAGACACCGGACAGGCGACGATGGTGGACTGGGGCCATATCGATTTTCCGGCGCCTGAGGGGCACCGACTCGGCGCTTTCAACCGGCTGACGCTGACCGAACTGCGCAAAATCACCAACGCCTATTTCGAAGTCTCGCAGTGGATCGAAATACCGGAGCGCAGCAGCGTCAAAGAGCGGCTGACTCCGGCTCTGCGCGCCAAGCTGTCCGCGTACTCCGACAGCGATCTGACCACCAAGCAAATCGTTTGCCGCGCCGTCAAGCGCGAGTTGTTCTGAACATGGGTGCAAACTCGCTTTGATGAATATCTTCGAGGGCAAAGACCTTCGTGTCGTCGGCCGCCTGTTCGACCGCTCGCTCGATCAGCTGGTGATCACCTTCACCGGCCGCGCGGCAGCTCCACCGGTCGCCAAGGGCTTCGGCGAAAATTATCTGATCAAACGGCAAATCTCCGCGGTCCATTTCATCAGCAAAGACAATCACTGGTGGCAAACGGCGGAGCTGCGCCAGGCCATAGACGAAGTGGAACGTCTCGGCCTGATCCAGAATCGCGGCCTGACGCTGTACGGATCCAGCATGGGCGCCTACGCGGCACTGATGGTGTCGGGTCGACTCAAACCGAAGCGGCTGATCCTGTTCTCACCACAATTCTCGATCGACGGAAAGCGGGTCCCGTTCGAAAAGCGCTGGCGCAACTACGCCGCCAAGCTCAGCTTCGATTACGACGACATGGCGGCATGTGTCGATCACGACGCGGAGATCAAAGCAGTCTTCGATCCCCACTACGAGCCCGATACCCGGCACATCGATCTGATCGAACAGCTGCGGCCGCTGGAGAGGATCGCGATACCGTTTGCAGGTCACAACACGGCACGCGCACTTGAGGAGTTGGGCATTCTGACCCAGGTGACCGATGCGCTGTTGTCGGGCAACTTCGACAAGAATAGATTCAGTCGCCAGTACCGCAGTCTGCGCGCCGGTTCGTCACTATTTTGGCATGGGTTCTCCGAAGCCCTGGAGCAACGCCGTCACGCGGCGGCCTCGACCTATACAGCGATGCTCGCGGCGCTGGTGATGAGCAACAGCGGCCGCATGAACGACCCCGTACTGCGCCGCGACATCCTGCGTCGGGGGATGGCGGCGGCTTGCGAGCTGGAACTACCCATATTTGCGCGCAACTGGCTGAGCGTACTCGAGCCACTGGAGAAGCATCCCTATCAGGTCAGCTATTTCCGCGCGCTACTCGCACGAGCCGAAAACAACTGGCCACTGGCTCTCAGTGAGGCAACGGCTGCGTCAAACGGCAGCCCTGATTCGCCCGTTTTTCTCGCCCTGAAATTGGAAGCCGCGACGAAATGCGGGGAAGCCGCCGGTGTCTTGCTCTATTGCGACCAGCACACGACCCGCGTCAGACGATCCGGCGCGCTCCTGCTGGCACAGGCGATGGCCAGCGCCGGGATGCAGCAGTGGCAGGCGACACTGGACACATTGAAACTCGTGTTCCGCTATGACCGCCGCAATCCGCGCGCGCGCGCGCTGGCCGTACATTGCTGGATAGCGTTGGGCCGGCCCGAGGCGGCTGAAAAACAACTAGCCCCGGTATTGCAGTTCGACCTGCCCAGCCCGCAACTCGCGGCCGAAATCCGCACGCTGCTGGCCAACGGCGGTTCACGCGGCCCAGCCAAACGCTACGAGCAGCGCCAGACGCGCAATCGCGAGCGCTTCAATGCTCTAGTCACCGAGTTAGGCGGCCTGGACTGGAAGATCTGGCCAGCCCAGATTCCCGACCTGCGCGCCCGGCATCCAGTTTCGCGGCGCAGCGCGCCATCGGCGCTTTCCTAATCCGGTTCGGGCTTCGTCGGCGGCGAAATCTCGACCGCCGATGCTGCCGCGACGTCTGGCTGCAGCTGCGGGAAACGGTGCTGGTACTCCAGCAACGGCGCGCGGAACCAACGCTCCGCCGTCGAATATTCTTCATAGATCCGATCGAACCCATCGACGTCGAGGGTCCCGGTCAACGACGCTGCCTGTAACCCGGAATAGGTCCGCCGTAGCCAGCGTGCGGGGCTGCCGTCGGCTGGTGACGACATCGCCGACGACACTTGATGACGCAACTCGCTGCGCAGGAAATCGGCAACAGCCGCGCGCGCCGCGTCGTCGATCTTCATCGCGACGCCGAGCTGAGCTTCGCAGCGCCGGATCACCTGCTCCCAGTCACCCAGCAACTGGTTGTATGACACGAAAACTCGTGGCTGATGCCGACTTGCACGTTCCGGCAGTAGGTTGTACTTGAGCCACAAGGCCTGCGAATACTCGCCGGACAGGGCATAGCGCTGAGCCAGCGAAGCGGCAACTTCATCCGGGTGGCGGAAGATCTGAACGATACTGATCCTGTGACCGAGATGCGTGGCGACATCGAACCAGATTTCGGACAGACCAGATATCCGCGGGTCCTTGATCACCGCAATATCGGCTTTCGGCAACTCCCCCAGGAAGGCCCGGATGTGCGCCTCGAACATCTGGCGCCGACGACTCGGCTGGGTCGCCTCCTCGACCACGCGCAGGCTGGGATCGTGATAGGCCGAGCCGATGCTGCGCAGAAAGGCATCATTGCGCTTCAGCGACACTTCGGGCTCGAAGTACCCCATCGGATTAGCCTTGCTGGGGCGCAGTATCCGCTCAGGCAGCGCGGCACCACATAGCGACAGCACGCGCGTCATCGCAGATGTACCGCTGCGCCCCATCCCCAGCACGAAAATGATGTTCATCATAGTCACCGCATTCGACGGATCGGCAGCCACCATTCTCGACGCTGCGCCCTCTACAGGAAGTATAGCTTTCACCCCGGGGCAATCCTCACGATAGTACGGGCGGCATCCAGTGAACTCGTATTCGCTTAGAATCGAACACAAAGTCGGCGGCAGCCGGCTATACGCGATGCGCGCCGCGTCTCCGCCAACCCGCGAAGGCATATGAAGAAACTGTTCGTCCATATTGGTGCACCGAAGACCGGGACGTCGGCCATACAGCACTTCATGCTGCGCAACCGCGAGACGCTGGCCAAACAGGGCGTGTTGTACCCAGAAGGTGGCATGCTGAAGTCGGCACATCATCTGATTGGCGCGGCAATCCATCCGCTACGCGTCAAGCGGTTGGGCACCGCAGCCCGGGATGAAGTACTGGCAACCGCGATCAACCGAATCAAGGAGGAAGTCGCCCAGCAGTCGCCGCATACGCTGGTGATCTCGACGGAATATTTCTGGGGTGCGCTTTCCACCACCAATGTGAATCGACTGCTGGCGCCATTCAGCGACTGGGACCTCAACGTCATCGTCTATCTGCGTCGGCAGGATCTGCTGGCGCAGTCGCTCTATGTGCAGGCGGTGAAGACCGGTACCCCACTGACGTTCCAGGAGTGGGTGGACAGCGCCGTTGACAGCGGCAAAGCCGGCTTTTTGTTCCATGACGTGCTCGCTTCGTGGCGCGATTGCGGCCTGCCGGTTTCGGTCATCGTCCGCATCTATGAAAAATCCCGGATCGGCAGCGACATCTGCAACGATTTTCTGGAAACAATCGGTGCCTCCGCCGTCGGCGACCTTTCCTTCGACAATCGCTCGGTAAACACCGCGCCCGACATGGTGACAACCGAATTGCTGCGGATCATCAACCGCAGCCTGCCGGACAAGGAGGTCGCTGAACGGGTTCGGCGGAACATCATCAAGCACAGCCCGCCACGAGCCTTGTTTGCGCCGCTGCGTTACCTGGATTCGGCTGAAGTCGTCGCCTTCATGCAACGATTCGACGCGGACAACCAGAAAGTCGCGAAAGAGTTCCTGGGCGGCGAGGACTCGGCCTTGTTCCAGGATCCGCTGCCTTCAGGCGACGACGCCGAGCCTGCTGGTTTCCAAGCAAACGCTCTGCTGCAGAGACTGATCGAGTTGTTGCCAACGATGATCCAATCGGCGGCGGAGCTGAAAGTCGCGCCGCCAAGCGTGACGGCGGTGAACAACGACCAGGCGCTACGATTCAAAAAGAAGCAGCGAAAAATGCAAGCCAAGCTGCGAGGAAATCCGGCCTGATGCGCGCCGAGGCGATGCAGCAACTGCCAGATGAGACCGAAGAGATTTCGTACCAGGCAAGTAAAAGCGATTCCGATACCGTTTGCTCAGAACGGCACGCGGATGAATGGTGTCAGCCTAAAATAGAAATAGTCAGGACGGGGTGAACATGACTCTGGATATTCTCGGACTTCCCTGGCTCACGGAAAAGTCTGATGAGGCTAGGTCGCTGCTGGCCGATGCGTCTGCGCTGCAATCTGCCCCCCTGGAAACCCTGGCGATGCTGGCGCAATGTCGCTTGACCGCCAGCGATACACGCAAGCTCTGCCGCACACTCGCAGGCCGAAAGGGCGCGACCACAAACGAGAGCGGGTTTGCCTGTATTCGGGTATGCCTTGCCTCGCAGACTACGGCGGAGTTCCTGGCCGACGAGTTGATACTGGCGGGTCTCCGATTCGGCCTGCTGATCGATATCGTCGCCACCGAGTTCAATCAACTTGCCGATCTGGCGTTCGGCAATTTCTTCGACGATGAACGTAATGCCGGTGTCGATTTCACCTTCCTCGCCCTGGACTATCGGCAGCTCGGATTCCGTCTCGATTCTCTAGGCTGCCCTGATCAAGCCGAGCAGGATGTCGAAGATAAACTGGCTTTCGTCCGAGGAATCGTCGACGGAATCCGTTCACGAACCCGTTCGCCCTGTGTCGTTCAAAACCTGGTGCCGCAGGCGGAGTGCTGGAACTCCAGCTTTGACCGTGGCCTGGCGGGGACGGCAAGCTGGCAAGTCGATACTTTCAATCGGCGCCTGTGCGAAATCCTGGCGGGGACCGGCAACCATCTTTTCGACGTGGCGCAGATTGCCTCGATCATCGGCGTTTCGCGGTGGAACAACCATTCCATGTGGTACCTGGCCAAACTGCCGTGCTCGCAGAATGTGGTTCCGTACTATGGCCACCGGATTGCGGCGACGCTTGCAGCTGCTCGCGGAAAGTCCAAGCGCGTGCTCGTCCTCGATCTCGACAATACGCTATGGGGCGGCGTCATCGGCGATGACGGCGTCGAGGGGATCGTGGTGGGCCAGGGGTCTGCAGCTGGAGAGGCCCATCTCGATATACAGCGCATGGCCAAGCGCCTGAGGGCCTGTGGCGTCGTGCTCGCCGTTGCCTCCAAGAATTCGGACGACGTCGCCAGAAAGCCTTTCGAGCATCACAGCGAAATGCTACTCAAGCTGGATGACTTCGCCGTGTTCTCTGCGAATTGGGAGGACAAGGCCAGCAACATCCTGCACATTTCCAAGCTGCTGGAACTGGGACTCGATTCGTTCGTGTTCCTGGACGACAACCCGCTAGAGCGCGATATCGTGCGGCGCCGCCTTCCCTCGGTTTCAGTCCCGGAAGTCGGTTCCAACGCAGGCGACTATGTGTCGATCGTCATGAGCGCCGGTTACTTCGAGACGGTTTCTTTCGGAACCGAAGATCAGCAACGGGCTCGGATGTACCGCGACAACGCCAAGCGCAGCCTGCAGATGGAGACCGTGGGGGACCTCAACTCGTATCTCGCGTCCTTAGGCATGCGGATGACGCTCACCCCGTTCGACAAGGCAGGCCGCTCGCGCATCGCCCAGCTGATCAACAAGTCCAACCAGTTCAATCTGACGACGCGCCGCTATTCGGATGTGGACGTCGAGACAGTGGAGCTCGACCCCGATACATTCACGCTTCAGATCAGGCTGGTCGATTCATTCGGCGACAACGGCATGATCTCCGTGGTGATATGCCGCCGGCTGGAACGTGACTGGGAGATCGATACCTGGCTGATGAGTTGCCGCGTGCTCAATCGGCGAGTCGAAGAACAGGTGCTACAGCATATGGTCGAGCAGGCCCTTGCCAGCGGAATCACGCGGCTAAAGGGGGTGTTCCGCCCGACCTCCCGCAATCAGATCGTGGCGCTGCACTACCAGCGTCTCGGCTTCCAGAAAGATCCCGCCTCCACTGAAACGGAAGAAATCTGGTGGCTCGAAAACAGTGGATACCAGACAAAGCAACTGCCGTTCGAACTGAGTTTGCCGCGCGGGCAGTAAGCATCAAGCCCTCGTAGGGCGGGTCATGACCCGCCGCTTTCGCTCCACCGGTACACAAAATCAAAACGGCGGGTCATGACCCGCCCTACGAGCCTGGCCTACGAACGATTTGCCGGGACCGGAGCCGGCAAGTGAATCAGTTCAATAAGCCCAAACCCGCCCACCAGGTGAAACGAGACAGCCCGCCCGCCGAACAGCACCGCTGGCTTTGGGGGGCTGACCGTCATGTGCTTCAGCGAGTCTGCTGCCATGGCGGCCAGGGACGCGTCGGCGTCGTGCGTCGTGAAGCAGGAGTGATAGATGCAGGCGTCCTGCCTGCGCAGTACCGAACTGAGCGGCCCCAGGCCGTCGTCGGCCGGCACGATCAGCTCCAGGCTGGGCAGGCCACTGCCCCGGCACATGGCGAGCCGCACGTTCTGCTCGGGATCCACGATGAGCTCGCCGACTTCGTAGCCTAGCCCCTGCAGAAACACCCGCGCCGGTCGCTCATCCCGAGCAGCAAGTCCAAAGTGGTGGAACACCAAACCGTAACGCGACGGATTCACGGCGTCAGCACATAGGCCACATTGATCGGCAGACGCGCCGCCACACTTTGCTGCAAGGTCTTGCCGAAATAGGGCACAGCCAATTGGCGCTGGATCGAAAACCCAGACTGGGTGATCAGTTTTTCCACTTCTGCTTCATTGGAAAACAGCGTGATATGGTCGATCGCGGGCGCATTGATGCAGGTGGTCACGAATACATGTGCGCCATCAGCGGCTCGCGATCGAAGACGGGTCAGAAACGCTTTCGGCTGCTCAACGTGTTCCAGAACCTCGCCCATCACCACTACGTCATGCTTGCTGTCGTCCGCGCTCTCAGCCAGGAAGTCGGCCTGAATCAGCCGAAGGCGGTCGCGGGCTTGCGGCAGAATGGCGCGAACGGCCTCGTCCGTGAGCGCCAGGCTCGCTGCGCTGATGTCCAGCCCGACGAACTCGCTCAGCCGACTTTTTCTCATGGCCTGCAGCAGAAACAGCCCATGGCCCGGCCCGACTTCCAGATAGGAGCCTTGCTTGTCGTATGGGAAAGTCTCAGTGAAAAAGCGGTGGATCTGGACATGGTTGGGCCAAAGATAATTCGTGACCGCGAGACCCACCATGTACCGCTGCATGTACTCGTTGTTGAAATAGACCGAATCCGCGACTTCTTCGAACCGGGAGAACTGATAGCGGCCCTCTCGCATGAAGAAAAACTGCGCCTTGACCGTATCGTCCAGAATCGTCTCGTAGGACTCGGCAAGAAATTCGAGCGAGCGGTCAGCAGCAATGTGGCTGATGTATGCGTCGGCCTCCGCCCGCTCGCCGGGCTCCAGAAAGCGGAAAGCGTCCTGGATGAACTGCGCATGAGGCGGCCGTCTTTCGGAAACTGCAGCCACCAAGGCCGTCAGACCCTTTTCTGTATTCATAGATACTGTGCACCCGATGTCATTCTGCCAGCTCGGAAACGGCCGCGGTGACGCCGCCTAGCGCTCAGGCTATTTGGTCCGCAACTCGTTGATCAAATCGACCAGATCGCCGATGTTTTTCAGTTTGCCGATCCTGTCGACCGGGAAACTGACATTGAATTCCTGCTCCAGACGCAGCAGGAATCTCACGTTATTCAGGCTATCCCAACCTTCTACGACAGTAGCGTTGGTCGTGGCCGAGAAGTCGGCGATCGGATGGTCGACCACGTCTTCCAGAACGCTCTGCACGTCTTGAGGCACCAACACTGAGCTGTTCATTGTCCGTATACTTTCCAGGTTCGAGTGATAAATGATATTTTGGGGATGTTTCGGGAGAACCCTGAGGTTCCCGCAATTGCGCCGCATGGGCAAGCTCAGGCCATAGCCGCAAGCTTCCAGACATCCGACCATGGATGCCGAAGCACTATACCACTTGGATGGCCGGTGAAATGAGCCTCCAGCCGCCCCTCGTAGAACGCCTTCCAGCGTGCGGTGAACTGCTTGTCGGGCTCACCGGGCTCCTTGATCGGGCCTAGCTCAAAAACAGGACGAAAGCCGGTTTCGCTGCGGACTACGGTGTACCAGATGGTCTTGCACCGTGACTCGTACGCAATAAACGCTGGACCTGCCGAAATCTTGTTCGGGGCGCCCAGTACCGACACGTCGATATCGGCACTGTTGGGGCCATCCGCTACGATGAGTACCGTCTTTTTCTGCAGCAGCGCCTTGATTGCGACGAAGGCGACGGTCTGACGATTGGATGCCGTATCGATGATGCCGCCGCCACCTTCTGACTTCATCGACCTCTTGTTCTTGGCCACCGTGTATTGATCGACCATCAGCGTCTTGTAAGCCCCCTGCATCAGCCGCAGGAAAGAGCCATGAAAGCTGCACAACAGTGCGGGCGCGAGCGCCAGCACCTCGTCGAAGATCCGGCGGGATTCGTCATGATCCATGAGCGAGAGTAGATCCTCAAGCACCAGACGGGAAAGCTCACTTTGTCCCGATTCCATTTCCTGCAGGGTCGATAACACAGCGAGATCGCTTTGGTCACTGATGAAATGGTCGATCAACTGCGCTGTTCGCAGCTGTTTCTGCCACTCGTCTTTCCCGAGGTGCTGATGTCGATTCCGCTCGAACAGAAAATCCATCGTTCGGGCATCCACACGGCAGGCCTCATTGCGTTGCTCCGCAATGCGAAACAGATCGACGGCGGTTTGACATTCTGGCCATGCCCCGTACTTCATCCTCAGCAGGCTGAAACGCAGCTCCGGATGCAGGTCGCGATAAAACTTCAGATACTCGGCATTCGAGAAGTGCACCGTACTCTGCCGACCCTGCAAGCGCTCATCCAGTTCTGGCGCAAACTCGGTGCGCCACCGGGCCAGTCCGCTGAGCCTCATGAGCTGGGCGGTGAGAGAGACACTACTCAGGACCAAGGCTCTTTCCGCCGACAGCGCTTGAACCAGCTGTTCGTCTTGACCGGCCTGACCGAAATAGTCGACGACGTGCTGAATGACGGTGCCATCAGCCTCGAAACGTCGGATCAACAGCCCTGCAAGATCCTTCGCCTCGGCAAACTGCTCGCGGTTCAGGAGCTGCCCAAGCTCCTGAAATGCCGCCGCCGCCGGATGAGCACTCTTTTCGAACAGGCGCATATTGCGGCGCCTGTTCTTCGAGGTACGTGCCTCGCTATCGTGCGCGGGGCTCACTTGTTCCGCCTTGAGCGGAGCTGGATGTTTCGGCAATCAGCGGGAGCGGAGCACATGCTCAAGCCCATCAGCGATCCACTCTGGGCAGGTAGCTCAGATCGATCGGCCAGTTTTTGCTGACGTAGATGCCGAACGTCAGCGCACGTAGCCCGCGCTCCTTCATGATCACATCGATTTCACGGTGCGCCGTCGCACTGGGCTCTTCCGCTTCGTCGATCTGCTTGCCGATGATGTTGAAGCTGAGGAACAAGCCCCCACCGGGCACCAAGATATCCTGCTCAAGATGGTCCAGAAAAGCCGTCCACTCCGCCTTCGACCACACGCGATTGGCAGTGCGATTGAACGTGATTCGGCTGGCTGTCACCAGCTGATAGCGCTTGGTGATCGGTATAGGTGATTTGGCACCGAGCTTGGCGGCGATCACGTCTACACCCAGCAGATCGCAAAGCTTGACGAACATGGGTGGCTGCGCCTGCGTCAGCGCGGTTGCGCTGTGGCCCAGCTCGTTCAGAATTCTGCAGAAGTGGCCTCCACCGGCACCGAGGTCCAGCACGTTGAGCGGCTCGCTGGTATCCAGCGACAGCAGCCCCACCTCGGCCGCCTTCCGCTGAAACGGGATCTCGAACTTCATGTACTTGTGCTTGAAGCCTTTGACTGCCGTCCTTTCGGCGCTCAAAAATTCAGGTGGAGCCAGCTGCTCCAGCGAAATATTCATCGCATACGCCGACGCCACGCACCGCGCCACTACCTCGTCCAACTTCTGCATCTTCACGCCCCCTGACAACGGTCTAGATCAACATCACTATAACGAGTAGCGGTCTCCAGGCAAGAGCAACTCCCTTCGCAGTTTCGTGGACGCAACTCCTTGATGATGCGACTCCGGGGCGTCGTAGACCTAGGACACCTGGCCGCGGTTGTTCTGATTTCATACAGTGTCACCGTAACCACCCCAGTGTCACCGTAACCACCCGCGTAACCGTACAGTGTCACCGTAACCGTAACTCCATTGACGAGCCAAGCGTCAGACAGGGATTGAAGAATCGCCCTTGACCGCTGATGCAGTTTGCCATAAATTGCATCAAAATCGAAATGGCGCATCACATGGCAAGAACGACGATCACGCTTGAAGACGATGCCTTCGCCACGGCCCAGACGTATGCCAGGGCCCGCGCACTGAAGCTCGGGCAAGCGGTTTCGGAACTGATTCGTCGCGGCAGCGCCGAGCGCTTGCCGATCCGTAAGGAGGCCGGCGCATGGATATTCGATTTGCCGGCGGATGCCCCGAAAGTAACCGCCCTTGAGGTCAAAGAAATGTTGGATGCATCCTTTTGAGTTCGTTGCTGGACGCCAACATGCTCATCGCGCTTGGCTGGCCGGCGCATGAGCATCACCGGCGGGCGCTCGACTGGTTCAAGCGGCATGCGCGCCAGGGCTGGGCGACGTGTGCCTTGACCCAGGGCGCATTCGTTCGGATTATTTCGCAGCCGAGCTTTTCGGGGCTCAGTATCAATGTCGGTGAAATCGCCGAACTATTGCTGCGCAATACCGCGCACGCTCAGCACCGCTTGCTGCCTCTGGACTTTGGTTTCGAGCAAGTTCTGGGCTGCTGCACGGGCGGCTTGCTCGGGCACCGTCAGATCACGGATGCCTGGTTGCTGACCTTGGCCGTGCGCAACAGCGTCAAGCTGATCACTTTCGATTCGGGAATCGCACAGCTATTCGCAACCACTACGGAACGCGAACGCTACCTTCAGGTGCTGTAATGCGTGCCTTGACCGGGCGGCCACAGGGACTGTGCGTCTTCGATGGTGGCCTTGGGCCGGATACCGCGCAGGCTGGTACCCGGGACAAGCTGATCCAGCAATTGCAGCGGCTGCAAGGTCATGGTTGTAACGGGCGGTAAATACCTGCCCGTTCTTGCGCGTTTCTTCGACGATGGGATCATTCGGCATTGTCTTTTCCTGTTAATTCTTCGGGCGAACACAACACCGGGCAAACCAAACCATGCTCAGAAGCGACTTGCCACCTACCAAGCTGTCAGCGTAGCTTGAATTCCGACCGGCTCGGCAGTTGGCGCCGGGCGCAAGCCCACAAGGAATGCAGAAATGCCCGGACCGCGCGAGCGAAATCATCGCGACCCGGAATATCGAGCGGCAAGGAGAATGCTTCATGAAAGCGTGGGCACATCTCGTCTGTATTGGCTTCCTAGGCTCTGCGCAAATTGCGCACGCCGCAAAAAGAACCGGGCCGGAGCCCTACACGGCCATCGCACCCGCTCCGCAAGGTACGCAGAAATCTTTTCCCGGTGCCGAAGGATATGGCGCCTATGCAAAAGGCGGTCGCGGTGGTGCGGTTTTGTTCGTCACCAATCTGGACGACAGCGGATCGGGCTCTTTTCGGGCAGCGGCAACAAGCGCGGGGCCGCGCACGATCGTGTTCCGCGTCAGTGGATATATCGCGCTCGAGTCTCCCATTGAGATCAAAAGCCCGTTCCTGACCATTGCGGGTCAGACCGCTCCCGGGGGTGGTGTCTGCATTCGAGGCGACAAAGTGGTGGTCAACACACACGACGTCATCATCCGGCAGTTTTGTTCTCGCATAGGAAAAAGCGGGGGCGCTACCGTTCCGAGCAAGAGACGATCCCTTGATATCAGGGACGCACAGAATGTCATCGTCGATCACTCATCGTTTAGCTGGTCGCTGGACGACGTCGTCGGCGTGATTGATTTAAAAGACCCCCTGGACACAAAAAACATCACGATCCAGTGGTCGATTCTCACCGAGCCCCTTTTTCAGGGAGCCCATCCGCTAGGTGGCCCCCTGGTTGTCGGCGGTGGCGGCGGCGGCGTTACCAATATCTCGCTCCACCACAACCTTTTCTCGCAGTGCCACGTCAAGTGCCCCAGCATTCTCAGCGGCGAGACCGTCGATTTTGTCAACAACTACACGTTCAATTGGGCCTCTCTGGCTACCGCCGTGACCTCAGGATCCAGCGTCGGGAACCACAAGTTTTATGGTCCTTCGTTCGTCAATATCGTGAACAATCTCTACAAGGCAGGTCCGGGCATCAATAGTCCCAGCCCGCTTGACGGAAGAATTGTGGTGGGCCAGAAGAGGGCCAAAACCGCCGCTGCGATAAGAGACTTCCGCGTCTATGTTCACGGGAATGTCGACGATTCTGGACGACCTGCCGACACAGTGACCGATGGAGAGGGCCTCCTGAGAATAATGCCCGCCGAAGAGAGGGCTCAGGTATTGGCGAGGTCCCCAGTCAACAACAAAACCTTCGAGCTTAGTGTCGAGAATACCCAGGGACTCGGGGAGAAAATTCTGCGTTCGGTCGGAAGAACCATTCCGAAGAGAGACGCCGTCGATATGCGCGTCGTCGATGATGTTCGCCAAGGACGAGGCCGCAAATCGACCGTGCCTGAAGATGCGGGCGGCTATCCAAACCTGGCCTCGGGAACCGCGTATCCCGACGCTGATCAGGACGGCATGGATGACGCCTGGGAGACCGCGCACCATCTCAGCCCGAAAAACCCTTCCGATCGGAACCTGGAGGACCGCAACGGCGACGGCTATACTAATCTGGAAGAGTTCCTGAACTACCTCGCCACCCAACGAAGCTAGTACCGTGGCACTGAAGTGTCGGCAGGAACGGCCAAAGAATCTACCCGGACCAAGCCGACTGCGGTGATGCGCGACGGACGCAGATTTTCAGTCAACGTCTACCGAAAATGGCAGCAGGCCCTGTCTCAAAGTCAGGCCAGGGACGGCGAGGGATGGCTCCGCGCATGCGTCGAAAACATTACCCCAGGTTTGGGGACAGTTTTTTGCCGCAACGACTTTCTGCGGCTCTACCGCATAAGTCAGTCGTCCAGGTGATCCGGCGGAGAGCCTGAGCTTCCAGCGCGACAGCTGCCCCCTGGTTTCCACTTCCACCGAAACAATCTCGCCGGTGCCGCTCCATTCAAAGCCGAAATTCCGGGCCGCGCCGCGTTCATCAACAACGATCTGCAGGCCACGCTCCGCAAACACCACCGTTCCTGAAACTTCGTCGCCCACCCGCTTGACCGAACGCTCGTCGGTGCGTGGGCAGGTTTCGAAAGGTAGCTCTCGGAGCGACCAGCCGCCACCGCCGCCGCTTATCTCCGGGTCGTACATCCGGCGCCGGATTGGGTCGCCGAGTTTCGCGGCGGGATCATGCAACATCGCCTCACGCACGATACGTGCGGCTCTGGCACCGAATTCCCGAAGAAGCGCTTTTGCCAACGGCGCCCAATGCACTGCCTGGCCTTCGAAAAAGCCGTAGTCGCCATGGAACCAATAGGGTGAACAAACCGGGGCGATACCCGGCTCGGACAACGCAGCGACTTGCGCAAGCGGGATCTGTGCGTTGCTCTTGGCCTTACGCTTGACGGCGGGCGCGACCAGGATCGTGGCAAGCATCCACACCGGCTCAGCTTGCTGGGTACGTTCACGTATCAGCACATCCAGTCGATTACGCAGCTCGATCATCTGCGCCCTGTACAGCATCGGATCGGTGCCGCGCTTGCGATCCTCCTCTCCGTGATCCCACAGAAAATGTGGCAGGTACAACCGCTTGCCGTAGCGCTTGCAGATGGCGATTGACCGATCGACCGTTGTTAGAAAATTGCGGAACGCCTGCGTCCCCTCGGCAATATTGCAGAGCAGTTGGCCGGCTTGGCCGGAGCTACGATATAGATGCGCAGCGCTCGAATCTCCGATCGGGTCAGCGGCGATCAGTGAGTGCCGCAGGTAAGCGCAGCCTCCCGACTCGCCCACGTCGGCATTCTCTTGCGCCGGCACGAAATCGGTCAGAGTAGCGCCATCGAGCTCCCGGCCCTGCACACCGAGCAATCCCGTGTTGAGCATCAACGCGCGGCACTCATCCACGACGTCCGATCGTCCCACCATCAGAGCCCGTCCCAGCCCGAGTTTGCCCGTCGCGGCGTCGTCCCGGTCGGCGATGGTATCGATCAACACCTGGTCGTCCAACACCTGCTTTTGCGTGTCGGGTGAGCCGGCATTGCGTCTTGTTTGACGGCGCTCCTTCGCTCCGCCCCCAATCTCCACCGCTTGACGCCGCAGATGCCTGCGCAAACCGCCCGCCTCGGCGTTTGATTGCCCATAAGCGATCGTCAGCACGACAGGATCCGCCGCGTCAGTGCTCGCAGCTCGCTTCTCTGCGAAGACCGGACTCTGAGTCGGTGCCGCCGCCGTCGCCTGGACCCGGGCAAGCTCTGCGACAGGCGGACCGACACTGTCGGCTGTACCGGTGGCGGAATCTCGCACCTCGCTTGGGTCGGCCGCACCGTTCAGGGCTCGCGCCTCACGCATGGCGCGGCGTCTGCGTTTTTGCTCCTTCCGGCGCAATTCGTCAGTCATGGAACGACTTATTTCAAACCATACTTCTGAAGCCATCCCAGAGCCGCGCCTCCGAAGATTTCGGCGCATGCGCGTAGCTCGGCTTCGAACTCCGCGATCAGACACTTCAGGAGGTCCCCTTCGAGCTTGGCCCGCGGACGCCCGTCTTTGGAATTGTGCGACAACGCAAGTGCACCACTACTCTCGTCTGGATTTCCTCCCAGGTAACGCAGGATGGCGGCGCGTGTCGCCTGTGGATCAGCGATGACGTCATCGAGGAAAAACCATCGAAACCGATGCGCTGGAATATGTTCGGCCCATCGCCGATGGATTTCCGAGGGATACAGCAAACTGCCGGCAAAGCCAGATCTCAAAGTCTGCTTGAGTTCGGCAAGCTCACTAACTACGGTGACGGCAAGCCGACCATTGCCAACAGCGTCATTGAGGTTCGACCATAGCCGGCTGATCGGATCCCTGAGCATTAATATGATCTTGACATCGGGCAGATGCGCTGCAATCGCGTTGACGACAGAAGGCTCGAGTTCGCTATATGCCGGGGTGATGTCACCCGTAATTTTTTGCCCGGCGAACGAAAAAAGCGACGAGTAGACCGCGAAATCGGGTTCCCTGGAGATCGTCAAACTTTGCAACAGTCGGCCAAAGCGCTTGGACTCCTGGGACCAGCTGCTGATCTTGGCAGCCCTCGTCGATTTGACGATCGTCCCGGCGTTGTTGACCATTCCCCGTGCCTTCTTGGCGTCCTTCCGGATCTTGGCCACCATGGACGAATGCGGAAACGCCCGGTCAAAAAAATGCAGCTCCTTGATAGGCGGCATCCAAAAATCCGGGTGCTCCTGTAGTTGGTTGTAAAGCCAGCGAGTACCTGCCTTCTGTAGCCCAATACCAATAAAATCTGGGCGCGGTCTCGTCATTGCGGTCTGCACTCAAGCTCCTGACTTATAGAGGACCAAAACGGCTGCGACCAAGCCGTGGCCCATGATGCGGGACTCTAGTTGAGCGGCATTCTGGATGTCAAACCTACTTTCCGGCCGCACAATTGCATCAGATCATCGTGTTTCTACAAGCCGAGAGGCCCGCCGCCGTCTCCGCCGGAGCTAGATCCCTGCATTGCAACTAGGCTCCTACTTCTTGCCGTGCTGGCAATCCGGCTCAGACATCCTCGGAAGCGATCGGCCCGATGGTGACGCGAACGCGCCAGCGGTCCAGATCAGCAGGGTATCGACTGCCGCCGCACAAGCTGGTTAGTCCCCGATCCTTGCCCGTTAACGGGCCGCGTGACAATATCCGTTGGCCCCTTATCAATGCTCTTAGGCATGGGCTCAGGCGATCGGCGCCCTAGCGGCAGCGATCAACGCTTTTATCAGAAGGGCCACCCAATTTTCCGGCTCGTCGTTACCGACCGGCCGATGACTGTGGTGCCATTGCTTACTTATCCGTCTTCGGACTCTAGGAGATTCGCATGAAACTCGATGACATCATCAATAAGGCCGCCGCCTCTTCAGGCGCGAAGCCGGATGAACTCAAGAAAGCCCTTGGCAGTATATTTAGCGAGATCAAAACGGCAGTCGAGCAGGGCGCAAAGGTACAAATTCCAAGCATGGGCACGTTCATACTGAAATCACGGAGTGCCGGCGAAAAAATCATCGCCAAGACCGGGGAGAAGCGGGAAATCGAAGCTGGCAGCTTCATCGCCTTCAAGCCGTTCAAGAGCGAGGCCAACAAAAAAACCGGCAAAGTCAAGAAAGAGAAAAAGGCCGCTCAGGTTTAAGATCTCCTCGCCGTTCACCCCACTGCGCAAGCGGTTTCGCCTGGTCCGGCCGTCTGGCTGATACCGCTGCGATGCATCGATTCCCACCAAAGAGATCAGAGTGACTGTGAATCAAACGGCGACCGGCACCCCTTCGGCGCCTCTGCCCAAGGGCATCATGATTCTCGGCGCCGCCAAAAGCGGCACCACGGCGCTGTTCTATGCCATCCAGAACACGCTGAACAAACGGCACGGCACGGCCGTCAAGGGGTTGTTCGAGCCGACCACGACGCAAAGGATAGAAGAATATCTGGCATCTGGCAGTGACCGGGTTCCATTGATCAAAGTGCTGCTCGGTCTGTTCATCCGCAAGGGCATGGATCTGTCGCAGGCTTTCGATAAGAAGATCATCATCTATCGTGACCCGCGCGACAACGTGATCAGCCGCCTGGTGTTCATGCTGACGCGGCTGATCGAGCCGTCGGAGCGCGACAAGATCGACCAGGTGATCGCCCTGTTGCAGCGCAAGGAACGGGAGCCGGAATCGCTGAGCGTCGCCCAGATCATCCGCGAAGTGGGCGTGATCACCAATCGCGAAAACTTGCTGGCCAGCGTTCGCAACAACGCGCTGCTGCCCGCCAAGATGAAGCGGCAGTCCGGCGACCAGTATTTCATGCTGTCCTACGAAGATTTCGTCGAGGGGCGTTTCGATCAATTGAACGGCTACCTCGGCTTTGAAGTCGATCCGGATTTCGAGGTCGGCGACCGGCACACTCACATCGTCCGGACCAAATCCTCGGGTAGCTGGAAAGACTGGTTCCTTGCCGAGGACATCGACTACTTCGTCAAGGAAGTGGCAGAGGACTATAACCTGCTGGGCTTCGATGCGGAGCAGCAGCCGAATGCCAACAAGCATCTCGATCCGAAAATCGGCAGCGAATACGCGATGGCTCAGTTTACTCGCGTAGGCGACAAGCACCGTACGCGCAAAACGGCGGGCAACGCTGGAGGCAAGCAAGACAAAGCCTCTGCGAAGATCGAGGAAGAGATCGAAGCCACCGAAGGACTCGCGACCGTCAGCAAGCAGGCCGCAGATGCGCAGCGAGAGGAGCGCAAGGCGCAGCGCCAGCGCAGAAAAGCCAAGCGCAGCGCGCAGACGGATGCCGGCAAGGGCGGCTGAGCCAAACCGATGAGCGACTTCGACAGCAAACTTTTCCTGGTTGGAGTCGGCGCGCAGAAGGCCGGCACGACCTGGCTGGCGCGATACCTGGGGGAACATCCCGACGTCTATGTCTCCAGGCTGAAAGAGTTGCACTACTTCGACGCGGTATGTCCGACTCCGTCCCGAGTCGATGTCGGCAAACGGATGATCCGCCTGGCCAAGGAGGTCAGCGCCGGCCTGGAGCTGAACGGTAGCCGGGTGAATGTCAAGGCAATGGATAAATTGCTGGCGGTGATCGACCGCTTGCAGATGCAGGCCGATCCCAAGTACCCCTACATGAGGTTCTTCCATGACCGGGTGAAAGAGGAGTCGGTGTTTTGCGACATCACGCCGGGCTATTCCCTGCTGGATGCATCGGGTTATCAATCCATACTGAAAATGCATCCGCGCGTTCGCTTCATCTTCCTGATGCGCGACCCGATCGAGCGCTACTGGTCGGCGCTCAGAATGGGGGTGCGCAAGATGAAAAACTTCGATCCCGATCGCCGTTTTATGGATCTGCTCGAAGACAAGGATTACTTCTTCCGCTCGGACTATAAGCGGACCATCGAAGAACTCGAAAAAGTCGCCAAGCCCGAGCAGATCAAGTACGTGTTCTACGAGAATCTGTTCACCGACGAAACGGCGGCCCAGATCACTTCGTTCATCGGCGTGACTCCCTTGCCAGCCAAGTTCGACCAGATCGTCAATCCGGGCGCCAAGATTCCGCTGGCTGCTGACAAGCTAACCGCTGCATATGGCACTTTCCGGCACATCTACGATTTCGTCTTCGAGAAGTTCGGCAAGTCCGTCCCCGCGTCCTGGCATGCAACCGTGAAGCTGGCCTCGCCCGGCAGCTGAAAAACTCGAGTGATCGCGGGCATGACGGAGCAGCTGCAGTCGGGCGCCGGCGATCTCCCTGGCCCACACTAACCACGCAGTTGATCCGGACAACACGATGACCTTGTTTCTCCACATCGGAATGCCCAAGACCGGAACGACGACGATCCAGGCATTTCTCGATCGGAACCGTGAAAAGCTCGCGGAGCGCGGTGTCATCGTGCCGAAAGCTGCGGGTGGCCAGAATCACCGCAAGCTGACCGCCTACGCACTGGACGAATCCGAGACCGACCACACCCGGCGGATGATGGGGCTGCTGTCACCGGAGCGTATCCTCCGGTTCCGGGCGAAGTTCGAAAAGAAATTTGCCAGCGAAGCCAGGAGCTGGCCCGCAGGCAGCACCGTGGTGATGAGCGGCGAGAACATGTCGCAGCTTCGCCAGCCCGAGGAAGTCGCCCGGCTGCACCATCTGTTGCGCCCGTTCTGCACTGACGCGATCAAGATCATCATCTACTTTCGACGCCAGGATCTGTTCTACCTCAGCAGCTATTCGCAGCAGATCAAGGCCGGGCGGCTGACCCACTGGTCGGATTTGTCTGGCGACGCCAAGATGCGGCTGTACGACTATCGGCGCTTCCTGCTGCCCTGGGCCACTGAGTTCGGCAAGGAGAATATTCTCGTCAGGCCTTTCGAACGCGGGCAGATGATCAAACAGGATCTGATGTTCGATTTCGTGTCGATACTCGGACTCACCGACCTCGGCGGCTTGGAGATTCCGGAAACCCAGAATCAGAGCCTGGACGCCCAGACCTCCGAATTCCTGCGCAAGATGAATCCCTGGTTTCCACGCTATATCGACGATGCGGTCAACCCGGTGCGCCGCCAATTGGTCGCGGCGATCGAAACCCTATCCACCGGTCCGCGCCTGCGCATGGCGAGCACCAGCGCAATCCAGTTCCTGTCGCGCTTCGAAAAAAGCAATGCGGAGATTGCCAGGGACTACCTGGGCCGCGAAGACGGCGTGCTGTTCCGCGACAAGCCGGAGGACGAAGCCGAGAGCGCTCCCAGCCTGAGCCTCGACCAGGCCATCGAGATCAGTGCGAAGCTCTGGGCACACTCACAGCGCGCAATGCCGCCGATGAAGCTCGATGCCACTTCAGAGATTGATCCGGCCGATACAGAATAGTGCCCGCTCAGCGGAATGCGCCGGCAGTCGACAGAGATGCAATTGATCACCAATACAACCGATAAATGCTTGGTCGTGCATCTGGGCATGCCTAGAACCGGCACCGGTGCATTGCGGCGATTCTGCCTGGACAACCGCAGCGCGCTGCGTGAGCTGAGATGGTTCGTCGACGATCCTTCGCTGCCTGCGAGCGAAGACACTCGACAGATTGCGACTCATATCGACCGGGCCCTGCGCGGTAGCCCCGCCAAGACCAGCGCCCATTTGGATGCCGTCAGTGAGCTGCTGTCGGCTCCGCCTGCGAAAAACTTCCTTATATGGAACGCTTGGCCGACCTTGACCGAAGCGCCCCGTTGGCAGGCACTCCAGCAAGCCACGGCTACCGCAGGTCGCCGCCTGATACTGATCGGCTACATCCGCGAACAGCGCAGTTGGCTGTTGTCTGCGTATGCGCAGCGTGTACTGCATCACAATATGTCGGCCGCCGCGGCACGCTTCATACAAAAATCGAGGAGCGCGGCGGCTCTCGATTATCTGGCGATCTATAGCATGCTCGCGCAGGCTGTCGGTAGCGAACGCTTGGTCCTGCGCCCGTATGAACCCGCTCGATTCCCCAATGAAGACATCTGCCCGGATTTTCTTGCCGCATTGAATCTGCCTCTGGATGGCTGGCAGTCTCCGGGAACCCGCATCAATTCCTCGCCGGGTGTTATCGATCTGGAGCTGGCGAGAATCTTGAACAGTCAGGCCGATACCGCGGCACTCGACGGCGAGCTGTTGCTGAAAGTGGCGGCCGAATACGGTATCGCCAGCGACCGCAAGCTGTATCGCCTGGCAAAAGCTTCGGTACTCGATGGCGTGGCGGCGCTTTATCAAGAAGCGAACAGGGCGTTGGCGCGTCTGCTGTCGCCCACCAGCACCGAAGCTCTGTTTGGCTCCGGCCCGCCGCAGAGCTACGAGCCGTTCCGTCCCGAGGAGCTGGTCAATGCAGCTTCGATCGAGCTGCTGGTCCGATACCGCGACGCGCAGCAACTCGCAGCCAAGGAGGCCTTGAAACAGCCGGCCGAACCCAGCACGACCGACAACACTGAAGCGCCACTGCAGCTCAGCACTCAGCCCGATCCGCCCGCTTTGATCGCATACGCGACGATGGCCAAGCCCATCTCCCTGTACCGCGCTCCGCATATGAGCAAGGGCATCCATCAGATCGAAGATGGCATGGCCTGTGAAGTGCTCGAGGAGCGGGGCGTCAAGCGACACCAGCATATTCTCGGCTCTTTCCCCAGTCATTATCCGATCGAAACTGAATTCGTTACGGGTCCGGTTCTTGCCATCAAGCTGCTCGATGGACTCACCGATTCACAGGCCGGTGTGACCCTCACCCGACAGGGAAATCCCGTCAGGGAATCGGTCGTCATCGAGCGCTTGATAGAAACCTATTCCAGTGAGCGGGAAGGCCAGACCCTTTATGGCGGGGACGATTCGAGCGACGCCATCGTGCTGCCGCTCGCAACCCAGCGCAAAGAAAACTACTGCCGATGGTGGCTGGATAGCGTCTCGAAAATCTTCATTGCTTCCAGGTCGAGCCTGCTGGGCGAGGACTATGCCCGGGGCAAGGTCAAACTATTGACCCCGATACCCAGTTCGCAATTCCACAAGCAGACCCTGGACCTGTTGCTGCCGCGCCTCAATTGCCCCTGGCAGAGCATCGACAGCGCAACGCCGCTGCTGGCGTCGTCGTCGGCGAATTCACCGGGCATTACGTTTGGCGGCGGCCAGCATCTTGGCGCGCTGGTCAACGACTATGCGCAATTCTTAAAAGACCTGCTGCCGGATCTCGGAACTCCGGATAGCGTCGGGAACAGCGGACTGCTCTACATTTCCCGTAACGATTCGGGCATGCGCCGCATCCTCAACGAAGAGGAGTTATTGCCGGGACTCCGGAAGCTGGGCTTCAATATCGTGATGCCGGCCAAGCTACCGCTGTCGGCACAGATATCATTGTTCAGAAGTGCCCGCATCATTGTGTCGGCGCACGGCGCTGGGCTGACCAATCTGCTGTTTTCCGAGCCGGGCACCCGCCTGGTCGAGATATTCCCCGAGGGCGGTGTCCACGGTTCGGCGTTCCTGCGAATCTGCAGCCACCGCGACTTCAAGTACTTTTTCGTCGTCGGCGAAGCCGTGATGAACAAACAGTCCGTCAAGAACGCGAACAATGCCGATATCGTTCTCGATATCCCGGCGACCCTGTCCCTGATCCGGGATGTGATGTCGGGTTGAGCGCTCGGTTGTCGGTCTTGCGCGGACCCGTCGCTCCCGCGATCAAGGATGCACGAGACGAACGCGCGCAACCAAACTGAAGGACCGTGGAATGCGATACAACGCGCAAACGATGCAGCTGGTCAACGAGATCTACCGGCTATCCAGACGAAGGACGGTGTTTTTTACCTGCGCAGATCGCAAGGACGGCGCCGGAGCTCAGATTCTGGCGCATCTCAGCGTGCAATTGTTGAGCAGAGCCTTGGGCGTTACCTACGCCCATTCGCCTTTCAAGAAGCTGGATCATCAGGATGCGGGCGGCGGCGGCGGAAAATGGGAGCAGCGTTGGGAGCAGTTGTTTGAACTAGGCAAGGGCCACATCGAGGCGGCAGCGATCGAAGCGCAGTGCGAAGTCGTAAAGCTGCACAAGAAAGCTGTGCTGATGCCGGAACTCGACCCGGTATCGACCAGACCCATCCTGTTCAAGCTGCATTCCGCGCATTTTTTCGCTGATCTGCTCGCCGATCACTACTACTACCTCACCCAGCCGCTTCATCTATATCTGAACAAACCCGCGGCCGCAGGACCGGCCGGCATCGTCGATATCGCGGTGCACATCAGGCGCGGCGACCTGGTCACGCGCAACATCGAATACCGCATCGTCACGGATGCCGAAGTCCTGGCCATGCTCAGCACGGTCAAGCAGGTCCTGGACGCCGCTGGCCGTCGATATCGGGTGTCCTTGTACTCGGAGGGCAAGGAAGCCGATTTTGCGGAGGAGTTGAAGCGCGGGGCCGGACTTTATCTGGATCACGACGCCCAATGGACTTTTCTGCAACTCGCACGTTCCGACGTGCTGATCTGCACCAAATCAGCTTTCAGTCATGTAGCCGGCCTGGTCGGCAACGCCTGGGTCATATGCCCCGAGTTCTGGCATACGCTGCCAAGCCGCTGGCTGAGCTATGCCGCGATCAGCGCCGATCAAGGAGGGCTGGAGCGAATCGCGCAAGCCGGTCAGGGCTACGAAGTCGGTGAGCCACACTTTGCGGAAGATTTGAGACCGCGTCCGGTCGGCGCCGCTGTCGGCGGGGGAAAACTACGGATTCATGTCGTCAAATCCGGCGAAACCAAGATCAAGGCAAAGCACTACTACGATCACTACGGGACACGCACCAAGAGCACATTGACCGCCACCTGGATTCATCACAGGAAGGTCAACAGCCGATGCTTCGCGCGATACCGGATCGATGCCGATTTGGACGCTCTACGCTCGCTGAAACTGCTCTACCGCGCGCAGGCGGAGGTCGACGCGCTCGTACTGTTCAACGGCAAGATCGTCGGTGGCAGCGAATGGTTCACCCAGAGGGCGGCAACCGAAGACCTGCCCGCAGAAAAGTTTTCCTGGACATTGCCGCGTACGGTAGAACTCAAGGCTGGCGTCAACTCGCTGTCGATCATCGCGATCAGCGCTCTACCGGAGTTGGCTCAGTTCCGATTGAGCTCCGTGCAAGCAGAGTAGGGAGTGCCGGCCGTGTAGGCAACGCAAACCGGAAAACGCTCAGCCGGGAGTATTCGCCAGCACGGGCGCGATACGGCCACGCAGCAGCAGCAACCTGCGCGACCGGAAGTGCACCAGGTTCCGGTACAACACCAGATAGACCACCGCGAACACGCCGCACATCAACTTGAGCAAGTCGGGGCGATCCCAGAACAACAAAGCCGGTACCGCTGCAACCAGCGCAAACGCCCACATGTACATCGCCGCGACGGAACTCTGCAGCGACTGAAGCCTTGGGTTGTTTCGATTGGCCGCGCTCTTGATCAGCCGGTGATACACCAAGCTGTGCATGTGCAACCGGTCCGGCGAACCGGGCGAACGCCCTCTGACGAACATGCGCCGGAATGCCGAGTACAGCGTCTCCCAGATCGGATAGACCGCGAGCAGCATCGGGAACCAGGGCGATACACCGGGGTTGCGGCACACCAGCATGATCGACAGCTCGGCCACCAGCAGGCCGGTGAAATACGCGCCGCCATCGCCGAGAAACAGCCGGCCGAAGGGGAAGTTCCAGACGAAGAATCCGAGCACCGCCGCCGCGCTCAAAATCGACACCGAGAAGATGAAGGTGTCGCCGACCACGTTCGCGACAGCCGCGATCGCCGCCAGGATCACCATGCTGACGAAGCTGCTCAGGCCGTTGCAGCCGTCGACGATGTTGATCGCATGGGATACGCCCGAGGCTGCGAACAGGGTCACGCCGAAGCCGGCCAGCGCATAGGTCGCCAGGATCGGATCGAGGAAGCCGATGTCCAGGAACGTCAGCTTGGCACCGAGCAGCCACCAGCCGAGGGCGGCGGACAGCATCGTGGTGAACAGGCGAACCAGGGTGCCCAGATTCTGGAAGAAGTCTTCCAGCAGGCCGATGCACAGGGCCGGCAACAGGGTCACCGCGAGGAACAGCGCATCGAGATCGAATTCGTCGCCGTCCAGCGTGAAGGCCCGCAGCGCGATGACCAGCCCGCCGGCCACCGGGATCGCGCCGAGCCGCGGCACGATGTGCAAATGGGTTTTGTGCGAGGCCTCGCACTGGTCGATGCCGAGCTTATAGCGGAGCGCCAGACGGATCGTCAGGTAGCCGATCGACGCACTACTCAGCAGCGCCACAATCGCGATCCCGATCAGCCCCATCGCCCTGCTCCCTGTGGCCACCGACTCGGTGACCGTAACCCTGCAACAGCCTTCAGACCCTGCGCTTATCCCCGGCGGATCGGCTGACCGGACCCTCCGGACTTGCCGAGCTTTCTCCCCCGAATCGACCCGATGGCATTGACTGCGCCATTCAGACCCTTAAATTCTTTCATTAGGCGGGTTCGATCTACCTTCGGTCGAGTATACGCCGCCGTTATTCCGGAAATCACCGGAAATCGCTCTGCCGCTGGAATTTTTTTCAACACGAACCGATACACAACTTAGTCAAAGTCCCTGACCCATTGCGTAACCGGCAAAGCGGCGCAAGCCCTTATCTTATAAGGGCAATCGAGAACTATTTATTACCGGCGGCCGCAGGCCTGCGGAGCAGCTGTCGCGGCAGAAAAGGCCTGGTTTATACGAGAAACCTGCACTACTGACACCGGAATCTGCGCAAACGGTTATCAGCATCGGACTTCTGCAGACATGCCGATGCGGCCAGTACCGGCCCCGCCTTCCAGAATCAGGGCCCGGAATCAGGCCTTGTACTGCGGGATCTGAAAAGTCCTGCGCATGATCTTTTCGAGCTGCCCCTCGGACAGCAGCCGTTTCATCAGGCCCATCGGCTTGACGTCATTGCCAACGTAGTGCATCGGCTGCCAACGCTTCAGATCCAGGATCTTCAGCGTCTGCTCCACCGCGGCCTCCGGCGTGCTGCCCTTGGCTTCCAGGAAGTCTGGCAGCACCTTGAGCACGGTGCGCGACAGCACCGGGTCATAGACCTTGCGGATCGCCTCCGGCTGCTGGTTCCAGGTCACATGGGTGTTCGCATGCGCGTTGGCGGACATCGCGGTCAAGACACCGCCCGGGACGATCGACGTCACCTGCATGCCGAAAGGCGCCAGCTCGTGGCGCAGCGTCATCGTCAGCCCGTGGATCGCGTACTTGGTCATGTTGTACGCACCCGCCGACACCGGGTTGGACAGGATCGCGCCCGAGCTGTAGTTGGCGATGCGCGAGCCCGGCGCGTGCTGGCGCAGCATCGGCAGGAACGCCTGCACCACCCGCACCTGGCCAAACAGGTTGATCTGGAACAGCCGCTCCATCTGCTTGAGATCTGCGCCTTCGATCACGCCCACCGCGATATTGGCGACGCCGGCGATGTTCATCAGCAGGTCCAGCCCGCGGCCGGCTAGCGCCTCGCGCACGATCTCGGCGCTGGCGTTCACCGACTCGGTGCTGGAGACGTCCTGGTCGACGACGGTGATGTTCGGCCCGCTGACCAGGTCGGTCGGCGCGCCCGGCAAAACGCCGGCGAACACCTGCCAGCCGCGGGCGGCGAGTTGCTTGGTCAGCAGGTTGGACTGGCCGATGTTGGCGCCGGTGAGGAAGGCGGTTTTGTTCATGCGACGAGTTTTTCCGATGCGGCTGGCTGCGGCTTCGTCCGATGCGCGTAGGCTGCGCCTGAGGTTCGGGCGGCGATCGTTGCTGCAGGCTCGCAATTGCGGACAAGGTCCGCTCCTACAGGAATATTGGGAATATTGCGCACCGGTGGTGAGGCGATCGAAGGATCTGCTATCCCAGGCCGGCGATCAGCAGGCCGCGCTTGAACGTCATCCGCGGCATCACCGTATGCAGCGATTCACGCGCCTGGCGCCAGGGCCGGTCCAGCAAGCATAGGTCCGCCGCCGCACCGGCTTGCACGCGCCTGACAACGCGCTCCGACAAATCCGCCGGCATCAGAAACAGATCTAGGGCCTGCTCGGGCGACAGGCATTCTTCCGCACCGAGCACGACGCCGCGCTCGGTGCGGCGCGTCACCGCGGCCTGCATGGCCTTCCAGGGATTGGCATCGCCGAAAGGCGCATCGGTACTGCCGGCGAGTGTCACGCCGGCATCGAGAAACGCGCGCAGGCGATACAGCCAGATCCGCTCGTCGACATCGACATCCGTAAGGTAGGCATCGCCGCGTTCCGCGATGAAGCCCGGCTGGCTGACCACCGCGACGCCCAGCTCGCGCATCCATCCGAGCAGGTCCGGCGGCGTCACGCCGGCGTGTTCGATGCGATCACTGGGCGTAACGCCCGCCTCGGTGAGCGCAGCAAGAGCAAAAGTCAGATCGGTACGCGAGACGCAATGGAAGGCGGTGCCGCGGCCGGCGACATGGCTGCGGCGGATGGCCGCGCAGAGCGCGTCGAAATCGGGCAGATCGGCGTCGTGCAGGTGGAACTTGTGTGCACCGCGGCGCACCGCGCCCGATCCGCCGATGTGTTGATCCAAGCGTGCATCGCCCATCATCAGCACGTCCTGCAGCAGCCCGCCTTCCGCGATTGCCGACTCGAATCGCTGCAGCGTCTCCGGCCCGTTGTCGGGCGTCGTGTCGGTGACCCCGGTGACGCCATGCGCCGCAAGCCGGCGGCTGATCGCCCACAGGCTCGGCTGGGTGCGCGGACGGCGCGCGCGCAGCCAGTCGTCGGCGTCGTACAGGCGCCCGGTATAGCGGCCGCGCGCATCGCGCTCCAGCGGAACATCGCCGCCGTTATCCACGCCCAGCGCGGTCAATGCCGGAGAGTTCATGATCCACAGGCGGCCGCTGCGATGCTGAATGCGCAGCGGCCGCGCCGGGCCGCAGCGATCCAGCCAGTCGCGGTCGATATCGCCGGCCACCGACTCGTGATAGCCGACGCCGCGCAGCCACTCGCCGGCTCCAAGCTCGGCGTGGCGCCGATGCAGCGCCTGCTGCAGGGACTCTGCGTCGCGCAGCTGCGGCGGACCGCAGGCCAGTGAGTCCTGCGCCGCTGCGAACGACTGAAGATGCAGATGATGATCGTGCAGCGACGGCAGCAGCGCAGCGCCGCCTGCATCGATCACGGTCTCGCCGGGCCGTGGCTGCAGATGCGCGGCGATCGCGGCAATGCGCCCGTCCGCAATCCGCAGATCGACGAGCCGCGCGCGCGCGATGCCGATCTCGGCGTTGCGGATCAGCATGCCGGGGCCGGCTCGATCTGCAGTGCGCTCAAAACCGCAGCGGTGTCGGCACCCAGCGCAGCAGCGTGCGCCTGCGGTATACGCGACCTCGGCGCGAGCACCGGCTGATGCGATGCGCTCAAGTGCTGCATCCATGCACGCCAGCGCTCGTGCGGCGTGTGCCGCAGCTCAAAGCCGGCGCAGTGGTGCACCACGTCCGCCAGCGGCAACTCGACCAGCCCGCCGCCGCCGCCCAGCCAGCCCGCCCACGCGGCCAGCGCGGCGTGCAGGCCCGCCAGCGGATCGGCGATCGCGTCGCCGCAGATCAGCCAGCGGCCGGTTGCGGCGTGCAGCATCGAAGACAGGCCGGCAGCGGCCCCCGCGTCGTCGCCGTAGGCGATCCACTGCGCCTGCGGCTCAGTGCGGCCGTATCCGGTCAGGCTGATCCAGGTTTGCTGCGGACGGGCGGCGAGCAACGCCGGGGCATCGATGCCGAGTTGCCGTAGCGCGCGCGGCCGCGAAGCCTCGACGACGATGTCGGCGCGCTGCAGCAGCGCCCGCAACTGCGCGCGGCCTGCGTCGGTCTTGAAATCAAGTGCCACGCTGCGCTTGCCGGCATGCATCAGGTCGAACAACACGGCCGACCCGTCGCGCGCGCCGTCGGGCCGGTGCAGGCTCTCGACCTTGATCACCTCGGCACCGCAAAGCTGCAGCAGATGCGTGCACAGCGGGCCGGCCCACAGCGACGACAGGTCGACGACGAGTGGCCTTTTCTGTGCTTGCCCTAGCCAGGAACCTCTCCCCCCTCCGCTTGCGGGCGAGAGCTGGGGAAGGAGCGGGCCGGTCCCGGATCTCAAAGACGCATCCGCCACCGCCAGCCCTAGCAACCTGCCCCGCTCCACCAGCGTCTCGACTCGCCGCGCCGCGACGCGGATGGAGACCGCGTCCCAGACCGGCTCGACCCGATCCTCGAGCCAGGCCGGCAGCAGGCTCCAGTCGTCCTCACGCGGCAGGTTCAGCGCGATCATGCCGTCGCAGGTTTGAAGCAGGCGGCAGCTGCCATTCGGAGAGATCGCGCCGTTGCGTAACGCACCGGTGATCGCGGCGCGCTCGGTCAGCAGCTGCGATCCGCGCAGGCCATTCAGGACACCGGCAGGCGCGATGGCCTCAAGGGCTGCGAGCACACCGTCAGCGCAGGCGGCGATCGGCGCCGGGCAGAGTTCGGGTTCGCCGCCGGCATCTCCGGTCAGCATCATCAGACCGCAGCGCGCGGCCGCCGCGGCCGGATGTTCGGCAGCCAGGTCGATCGGCCGCGGCGCGCGCGGCAGGCCGTGTGCGCGCAAGCACTGCTCGGCGTAGCGCCGGGCGGTTTCCTCCGCGGCGGCGATCAGGCCGCCCGGCTGCTGCGCCGCGCCCACAGGCTCTCCGCGCGTAGTCGAATCCCGTCCGTCATCCCGGCAAAACCCGCCTCCAGCTTGGCACCCATCAGGCCGCGCACCAGCGGCACCATCCAGCCGCGCAGTTCGAAGCGCGAAGCATAGCGTGTGCGATCGTTGCCGATCGATTTCACTTCGTGCGAGCGGTGGCTGGACAAGGCGCCTAGCGGAACCGGTTTCATGCTGTACCCGAGCCGCTTGCCGGGCACATGCTGCTTGATCCATTCGCGCTGCTTCTGCGGCCTTGCGAACAGCTTGACCGTCAGGTCGATCGGATCACCCGGCTTCAGCGTCGAGCTGCAGGCCACGCAGAACGGATTCCACTGCGGATACGCGGCGAGGTCGGTGATCACTTCCCAGACGATGCTGGCCGGCGCCTTGATCTCGATGGTTTTGTCGATGATGAAGCTCATGGGGCACGACCGCGGGTCATGAGCCACCCGGCGCTTTTCTCGGGGCTACACCGCATCGGCAAACTCCTGTCGGATTACGCGGCGCAATATCTTGCCAAGTTCGTTGTACGGCAACTGGTCCTTGAACACGATGTGCTGCGGCACCCGCGAGGAGCGCAGCCTGGACCTCACCAGCTCCTGCAGCTCGAGCACGCTGGCGGACGCGCCGTCCTTCAGCACCACCGCGGCGGCCACCGCCTCACCCCATTGATCGTCCGGCAACGCGACCACGGCGACGTCGGCAACTGCTTCGTGATTCAACAGCACGTCTTCGATTTCACCGGGCGAGATATTCTCGCCGCCGCGCACGATCACGTCGTCGGCGCGGCCGTCGAGAAACAGATAACCCTCGGCGTCGAGATAACCGCGATCCTTGGTCGGAAACCAGCCGCCCGCATCGAGCTGGCTGCCGAGCGCCAGATACTCTCCCGACACCTGCGGCCCGCGCACGAACACCAGGCCCGCCTCCTCACTGCCGAGCGCCTTGCCGGCCTCGTCGCGGATTTCGATCTCGACCGCGCCGGGCCTGCCGACCGAGGCGAGCCGCCGGCGCACTCGCGGATCATCACTCGCCGCGGCAGCGCGATGATCGTCGGGGCCGAGTACCGCGATCGTCGAACTGGTTTCGGTCAGGCCGTAGGCATTGGTGAAGTCGACCTGTGGCAGCAGGCACATCGCACGCCGGATCGTCGCCAGCGGCATCTTGCCGCCGCCGTAGGCCAGCGCGCGCAGCGCCGGCAATTGCGCATCGCCGCCCTGCGCATCGAGATGATCGACGATGCGCTGCAGCATGGTCGGCACCAGGAAGGCGTTGCTGACCCGGTGCTCGCGGCAGGCGGCGAGCCAGCCGGCGGCTTCGAATCCTTCGAGCTGCACCATGCGGCGGCAGGCGTAAGTGCTGCTGAGCACCGCCGAGATGCCGGCAATGTGATACGGCGGCACGGTAACGACGATCGCGTCGGACTCATCGGCAGCGGCAAACTCGACCGTGCCGACGATGTAGCTCATCAGGTTCTCGTGGCGCAGGATCGCGGCCTTGGGCTTGCCGGTGGTGCCGCTGGTGAACAGTTGCACGGCAACCGCGCGCGGATCGTCCGCGGGCTCGATCGGTGCGGCGTTCCGGTGCAGCGACAGGAACGCTTCGCGATCGATGATCTGCACGTCATCGCGCGCATCGACCAGCCCGCGATAGTCGGCGCCGGTGATCAGCAGGGCCGGCGCGACGCGTGCAATCAGCTCGTTGATCTCGGGCCTGGTGAGCCGGTAGTTCAGCGGCACATATGGCACACCGGCATACGCGGCGCCGAAGATCGCGACCGGCGCCGCGGCACTGTTGACGTCGAGCAGCACGACATACACAGCGCCGGAAGCCTGGACGCGAAGCGCAGCGGCCAGCGCCGCCGCTTTCAGCTCGGCATAGCTCAACTGCGTATCGCCGGAGACCACGGCGATGCGCTCGCCGAAGGCCTCGGCGGACATGTCGAGCAGAGTGGCGATGTTCATGGGTGTGTTTTAGCGGGTCTTGATCACTGGATCTGTAGGAGCGGCCCATGGCCGCGATTGTTTCGGTGAGGCCTCACTCGCGGCCATGGGCCGCTCCTACAGTTGAGGATTGAAGAGATTTTCAATCCGACGACGGCAGCTGCTTCGCCTGTTTCACGTCCAGCGCCATGCCGTCGAGCGCCAGTGTGCCCTTGCCACCCTTGGTTGCCAGCAGCTCCAACGACTCGTCCTGGTTGACGTAGCGCTTGCCGATCAGGGTCCCGCCGGCCCGCGCCGAATCCAGGCTCAGGCCCTCAGGTGCAGGCGCGCTGCCGCCGAGCATCGCGGCGCCGCCGCAATGCAGCTCGTGCTCACCCGGCGGAGCCTTGACCACCATCACCTGCGCGTCGCAAACCGCGCTTCTGAAGCGGGCTCCCGCCTTGAGTACCATCGCCATGCTGCCGCTCTCCGTCGTCAATGGGTGCTTAGGGCGCTAGTTCACCACGCGGCGCACTCACAGACCTCGTCCAAACGGCTAAGCGATCGAACAGCTGATGACGTGCGGCGAACAGGAAATGCGCATGGCCGGTCTCCGGCAGCACCTGCAATTCGATGTCGCGGCTGGCGGTAAACGCGGCCGGTATCTGCTGCGGCGGGCCGGCCATGTCGCGATCACCAACGGCAATGAACACCGGCACATCGATCAGGGCGGCGGCCGGCGCAACATTGCCGGGCAACATCGAGTGATAAGCCGGCAGCGGCAGCAAGGGCTCATCGGACGCAGCTTTCAGCGCGGCGATGCCGCGCGGCTCCGCCGTGCTGCCGCCGAAGATGCCCTTGGCCTGCGGGTCGCGCTGAACTTTCGGATACGGCTCGCGGAACATTCGCCTGGCCAGTGCCGGCAATTGCTCACGCAGCTGGCCAGGGTCTTTTGCGAGCCCGGCCTGCGCCGGCGGCGTGTAGTCCGGCAGTCCGCGGGTCGAGAAACCGAGCAGCGCGATCGCGGCGTGAGTCTTGTACCGGGCCTGCTGCAGCAAGCTCAGCATCGCGCCCATCGAGTGGCCGACGCCGATGCTGCGCAGCTGGGGGATCTTTTCGCGCAGCCCGGCCAAGACTTGCCGCAGCGCTTCGTCATTGGCCTGCGCCAGCAGTTCGGTATCGAGCAAGTAACCATCAGCGGGGCGCGTGCTGTCGCCGATGCCGAGGTGATCCATCGTCAGTACATGGAAGCCGCGTTTGCTCATCTGCCGCGCGAAGCTGAAAGAGGTGTCGCCGTCGTCTGGCATCAGGTCGAAGTAGCCGCGATTCATGCCGCCGCCGGGCAGGCAGACGAGCAGGATGGGCTCGGCTGTATCGGTGCTCGGCTCGAATAGCGTTGCCGCGATCTGCAGCGGCCCTTCGTTGGGCAGCGTGAGTTGCAGCGGAAGATGCAGCGTCATGGAAGTTCTCAACGAAACCTCATCGACCGACCTGTAGGAGCGGCTCTTAGCCGCGATCGGGGCCTCATCGACACAATCGCGGCTATGAGCCGCTCCTACAGCCTGCCGGATCAAACGGCGCTCAGAATCGCGCCGGCCATGCCCGACGACACCAGCACGTTCTCGACCTTGCGCTTCTTCACCTGATTCACCGAGGTGCCCCGCACCTGGCGCACACCTTCGGCCATGCTGTTCATGCCGTGGATGTAGGCCTCGCCAAGCAGGCCGCCATGGGTATTGATCGGCAGACTGCCATCGATCGCGATCTCGCCGCTCTTGATGAAGTCTTTCGCCTCGCCCTTGCCGCAAAAGCCGAAGGCTTCGAGCTGCATCAGCGCATGCGGGCTGAAAGCCTCATACAACATCGCCGCCTGCATGTCGGACGGCTGCATGCCGGTCTGCGCGTACAGCCGCTTCGCGGTACCCCAGGCCTCGGGCATGATCGTCAGATCGTCGTGGTAGTAGTTCGAAATCACCTCGACGTTGTACGGGATCGACTGGCAGGCGCCGCTGATTTTCACCGGCTTCTGCCGCAGGTCGCGGGCACGCTCCAGGCTGGTGATCAGCAGCGCCTGGCCGCCGTCGCTTTCCTGGCAGCAGTCGAGCAGACGCAGCCAGGGCTCCTGGATCCACTTGCTGTTCTGGTGATCCTCGAGCGTGATCGGTTTTTCGTAGAACCAGGCCTTGGGATTGGTCGCCGCATAGGCGCGCTGCTGCACGGCGAGATAGCCGAGATCGCGGTTGCTCACGCCGTAGGTGTGCATATAGCGGCTGGTCTGCAGCGCGCCCCAGCTGGCGGGCGTCATCGCACCGAAAGGCACGCACCACAGCAGCGATCCGGTGCCGTTGCCGGCGGAGTAACTCATCTGGCCCTGCGCTGGGTTCTGGCCGAAACGGTACTGGCTGCGCTCGTTCATCGCGCGCCACACCAGCACGTTCTTGCAGACTCCGGCGTTGACCAGCGCCATCGCCTGGAAGATCGTCGCCGCCGCCGCGGCGCCGCCGCCAGGGATGCGCGCGGTATAGGCCAGATCCTTGACGCCGAGGCAGCGCGCGAGCGTGACCTCGTCGCTGTTGTCGATCGTGAACGTGATCATGCCGTCGATATCCGCGGGATTGACGCCGGCGTCCTCGCAGGCGGCCAGCGAGCATTCGGCGGCCAGCTGCAGTTCGCTACGCCCTGACTCCTTGGAGAACTCGGTGGCGCCGATGCCGGCGATCGCGGCCTCGGTGAATGTCCGGCCCGGGCGGCTCATCGGGTGCTCCGCGGCCGGAACACCGGCAGCTTGTGCTGGTTCATGGTCGGCTCGAACATCACTTCCACCGGCATGTCGAACTTCATGTCCTCAGGCGTGACGCCGACGACATTGGAGACGAAGCGGATGCCTTCATCGAGCAGGATCACCGCGACCACCGGCGCCTCCTTGAAGCCGAAGGGATGCGGATGCCGCGGGATCGTGTACGAGTGCACCGTGCCGTAGCCGGAGAGCTTGACCTCGACGCGAGCGAGGCTGTGGCAATGCGGGCACATCGGCCGCGGCGGGAAGGTGAACTGGCCGCAGTCGCCGCATTTCTGGCCGACGAATTCCTCGCGATCGGCGGCGTCCCAGAACGATTTGGAATCCAGTGTAACGATCGGCGCGATGCGCGTCGGCTTGGGTGTGGCGGGCGCTTCGGTAGCTTCGGTCACTCGAGTTCATCCGTGTCGATGTTCCCCTCTCCCGCGTGCGGGAGAGGGTGGCGCGGAGCGCCGGGTGAGGGGTCCCAAAACAACTACTGCTTCGCTTCTTTCTCGAGCATGCTCGCCATGCCCTGCTTGGGCGCGGCGGCGGCAGCACCGGGCACCGGGCGCGGTGGCATACGCGGCATGCCGACGAAACCGATCGCCATTTGCTCTTCCATGGTCTTGATCTGATCCTCGCTGTAGCCCATGCCGGCCAGGATTTCCTGGGTGTGCTCGCCGACCAGCAGCGGTCGGCCCTGGATCACGCCGGGCGTATCCGACAGCGAGTACAGCAGGCCGATCTGGTCGAGCTTGCCGACCACCGGATGCGGGTAGGACACCACCCAGCGACGCTCGCGGAACTCGGCGTTGTCATGCAGCTTGCGCGAGAACTCCTCGTCGACGATTTCCACCGGAACGCAGGCACGATCGAGCTTGCCGAACCAGTTGGCCGCGGTGTCGCTGATGAGCTTGTCGCCGATGGCTTTCGCGAGTGCGTCGTCGCTTTGCTGGCGCGCATCAGCTGCGAGCCCCAGCGTCGACAGCAGCCCGCTCCAGTGCTGATCGCTGCTCAGCGCCACGCAGAGCCAGCCGGCCCTGGTTTGATAGAGGCGATGCCCGGCCGAGTAGCCAAGCTGCTGGCCATCGATGCGCGGCCGCTCGAAACCCTTGCCCTCCGGCGTCGCCACCGCGTAGCTGGTATTGAGCAGCGCGGCGTTGATGATCGAGGTATCGACGAACTGGCCCTCGCCGCTGCGATCGCGGTGGTACAGCGCCTGTACGATCGCGGTCGCCGACAGATAACCGTTGCCGGTGTCGCCGAAGCTGGTGAAGCTCCACAGCGGACGCCCGCCTTCGCCGCGCCCCATGCCGCCGTCTTCAAACTGGATACCGGACAGGCAGGCGCCGGTCTGATCGTTGCCCGGCAGCCCGGCGCGCACACCGCGCTCGAAGCCGCGGGTATGGCAGTAGATCAGCTTCGGGTTGATCTTTTTCAGCGACTCGTAATCGATCTTCAGGCGCTCGGCGGCGTCGTAGCGCATGTTGTGCTGGACGACGTCGGCCTTGGCGACGAGATCCAGCAGCACCTTCATCGCGCGCGGGTCCTTCAGGTTCAGCGTGATGCTCTTCTTGCCGCGGTTGGCCATGTAGGCGATGTGCACGCGATGCCAGAACAGGTCGAACAGGCCGTTGACCTTGATCACGGTGGCGCCCAGATCGCTGAGCAGCTGCGTGCCGAACGGGCCGGCGATGGCGAGGCCGAGGTCGAGGACGGTGATGCCGGCGAGCGGGCCTCCCTCTCCCCCCGCTTTGCGGGACCCTCTCCCAGGAGAGGGGAAAGCCAAAGCGGTTTCCCTCTCCTGGGAGAGGGTGGCGCGATAGCGCCGGGAGAGGGATGCTTCGGCCTTGACCTCCTGCGTATTCGCCCCCGGCTTCACCGGCGGCGCGCCGGGCTTACCTTGCGTGAGGCTCATGTTGTAAGCATTGCCGACCGTGCGAATCACGCCCAGTTCGGGATCGCGAGTTTCGGTCACGCAGCCATCCATCAGAAACGCCGCATCCGCCAGCGACTCCTCGATGCTGCGCACCGGCTGCATCGTCATTTCCGCCGTCGCGGCGGCTTCGATCCAGTCCTTCACCGGGAACTTCGCGATCGCCTCGGCGAGAATCGGCTGGTAGTGCGACATCACCAGGATTTCTTCGGGGCCGGTGCCGAAACGATCCGGATCGTTCTGCACCGTCAGGTCCGGCGAAGCATTGAGCGTGTCACCGGCCGCGGCCTGCATGATGAAGCGTGGGTTCGGCACCCAGTTGTGCAGCCAGTGTCCGTCGCTGGTTTTGAAGTGGCCCTTGGGCGAGCGGTTGCCGAGGATCCAGGTGTCGAAGCCCGGCGCGTCGATTTTTTCGGCACGCTGCCAGACGCCGGCGGCACCGGCCATCGCGCCTTGCAGCAAGGAGGTCTCGACCCACTGGCCGCGGCCGGTGATTTCGCGTGCACGCAGCGCGGCGCTGATGCCGAGGCTGGCGTTGAAGAAGGCGCCGAGGCTCGGCCACTGCGAGGCAACGAACAGCGGGCCCGGGCGCGGCGCGCCCTGCACCCAGTCCTGCGGAATCTCCAGATCCGGAAATGGATCGGGTTCGCCGTTCATGTGGTTCAGCGCGCCCTCGGCCCAGCCGCGCTGCTCGAACATCAGGCCGCTACGCGCCTGCACCAGCGCGTCCACCGCGGGGCGATTGCTGAGCGCGTTGTCGCGACCGTAGCCGGTAATCGAGCAGACGATCAGGCGCGGATTGAGCTTGGACAAGCTCGCGTAGTCGATGCCGAGCCTGGCCGCTTCACCCGGCGCAAAGGACTCGACGAGGATGTCGGCAGTCTGCGCCAGTGCCAGCAGAATCTTGTTGTCGGCGTCGTTGTGCAGATCCAGAAACGCGCTGCGCTTGCCGCGCTGCCAGACGTGATAGCCGAGCTGCTGCGGGCCGGGCTGGGTGCGCGCCGGATCACCGCCGGGCGGCTCGATCTTGGTGACACTGGCGCCGTTGTCGGCCAGCAGCATCGCGGTCATCGGCCCGGCGACGCCGGAGCTGAGATCGAGGACTTTGAGTTGGGCGAGAACGCCAGTCATGTGCACTCCGAAAATCAAAAAGAGAGTCCCCTCTCCCGCTTGCGGGAGAGGGCTAGGGTGAGGGGCTGTTGCTTCAAGAGCAGCCCCTCACCCGGCCCTTCGGGCCACCCTCTCCCGTGTGCGGGAGAGGGGAAAAAACCGTTAAAGCGCGAACGCCTTCAGCGCGTTTCCGCTGACGATCTTCTTGCGATCCGCATCGCTGATACCGGCCTCCTTGCACTGGCTGACCACCTGCGCCTGCGAGTTCGGCCAGCAGGTCGCCGGATGCGGGAAGTCGGTGGACCAGTAGGCGCAGTCGGCGCCGAAGTATTCGTAGAACGACTTCAGGCCGACCGGCTCGTACATGAAGGTCGCGCCCATCTGGCGGCGGAAATAATCGCTGGGCTTCATCTTCATGCCGGGGAATTCGTAGTGCAGGCCCATGCGCGGATCGAGCACCGCTTCGAAGAACCACGGCAGCCAGCCCAGGCCCGGCTCGACCATGATCACGCGCAGTTTCGGGAAGCGCTCGAGCGTGCCGGTCAGAATCCAGAAGCACATGGACTCGGCCAGCGGCGCCCACGGCAAGGCGGTGAAAATGCCTTTCTGCGGCGTCGGATCGCGGCGGAAGATATCCCAGCCCTCGGTCTTCATCTCGAGGTGGTTCATGATCGTCAGGCCGGCGTCCTGGATCGTCGCCCAGAGCCTGTTGTAGCGCGCGTCGTGTACGTCGGGCAGGCCGGAATCCGCCGGGAACGGCGTGATCTGCACACAGCGCGCCCTGTGGTTCTTGGCCAGGCGCTCGACTTCCTTGACCGCGAAATCCACGTCGGCCAGCGGCAGTTGATACGCGCACAGCAGGCGATCCGGATTATGGCTGGCGAAGTCGGCCATGCCCTGGTTGTAGCCGCTGAAGACTTCCTTCCAATCGCCGCCCATCAGCGCCTGGTTGCAGATGCGCGCGCCGCCCAGCTCGGGGAAGATCACCTCGGCATGCACGCCATCGCGGTCCATAGCCGCGATCTTGCCTGCGGGTGTCTTGTAGCCCGGGTCCTGTGATGCGGACGGATCGACGAAGTCTTCAAGATGCAGCTGCGGCTGGCCGCCACGCAGCACCTTGGCGGCATACCCGTCGGCCTTGGCCAGCGCGCCGTCCCAGACCGGATGCAAATCCTTGCGAAGACGCTCCTTCACCCATTCGTTGGTGAAGTAGACGTGCGAATCCGCAGATACCAGTTTTTCTTTTGCGACGACGCTCATCTCGGCTCTCCTACTGACATGCCGATCGCCGGGGTCCCGTCTGAACCGCGGGTTTACCTGGGCGATCTGATGAGTCGAACTTATCCCGGCGCCCGGAACCCTTGCCTGCCTCAAACGGATGAGCGTTCTCGAAAGTCGTAGGTCGGCAATCCCTTGCCGACGTGTACCTTCGATGCGCAACCGGGACCTCACGTCGGCAAGGAACTGCCGACCTACGCCTATTCGTCGCCGGCGGCCTGGCGCAGCAGGTCGTAGCCTTGCAGCGTCGCGTCGAAGTTGCGCGTATGCGGCCCGAGCAGGCCGATTGCGGCGAGCGCGGACTGGTCCGACGCACCACCCGGCCAGTTGTGGCCGCCGCCGTCGACCGTCACCAGATAGTGGCGGCGATTCTGCGCGCAGGGCGCGGAAAAGCCGATGCGGACATTCAGGTCGTCCAGCGAGGTCGGCAGCGTCACACTGGAATCAGCGGCGCTGCACGCGTCCAGCGTTTCGAAGTAGGCGTGGATCGCGGGGACCGAGGCATTGATCATCGGAACGCCGTTGTAGGGCGTCAGCAGGTCCGAGGTTCCATGCACCAGGACGGTCCCGATCGGGCGCGATGGCGCACAGGAGCTGAGCTGACCGACGCCAAGATCCGCGGCCGTCACCAGGATCGACGAGATCACATCGGCCGCGCGGCAGCCGAATTCCATCGCCATGGTGCCGCCATTGGAAAGCCCCGCCATGTAGACCGGGATCTCGCCGGTGCCGAACCGGGTTTTGGCATCGCTGATGACGCCGCTCAGAAACGCAACGTAGGCGTCGATATTCGAAGCATCCAGCGAGGTCGGCCAGCGGCCGCCGAGACCTTCCACCAGGCCGGGCGCCTGCGGCACGATCACCAGTACCTTGCGCGCCTTGGCCAGCTCCTGCAGGCGGACGACCTTGACGAAGGTAGCGTTGTCGGCATTCAGATAATGCAGCGCGACATAGATCGCGTCGTAGCTCGTGCTGGTGCCCGAGCGTATCGCGAGGTAGCTGCTGCTGATCGAGCCCACCGCGATGCTGTACTCGCTCGTGGTCACGCCATCGCAGGGCACCGGCTCGGGGCTGAGCACCATGGCGTCGGGGATCGGGCAGTAGGTTTCGGCCTGCGGCGTGCAATCCTCACCCTGGGTGACGGCTTCCGGGCTGAAAAGCTGCTGGCAGGAAGCCGTTGGCGTCACCACCGGAGGAGGTTCGCTACCCGTGGGATCGTCGTTCCCGTTGTTTCCGCCACCGCAAGCAAAAAGCGCCAACGCGCACAATAAAAAAGCGCCCTTTAAGCGCATGCAGTGTTCCCCGATGTGGTCAGCGCCGCGCCCCGAAGACCTGAACGGTTCGTCAGCTTATACGCACATTAAGCGCTCTCGCCGAAACCGGCAAGTCGACATCCCGGGGTTATGCAACCGGGCCGACCGTCACCGCCAGATCCGTCGTCGATTCACCGACGAACACCTGGCACGACAGGCGCGAACTGGGCCGTACTTCGACGAATTCGGCTATCGCCTCGAGCATCGCCTGCTCGGCTTCGCTGCGCGGCGGGAGCGGGTCACCGCCGCTGTCGATGTAGACGTGGCAGGTGCCGCAACTGAGTTCGCCGCCACAGATGCCTTCGACGCCGGCGCTGCCGTCGCGCAAAAACTCCATCAACGGCACCGCTGGCAGCGCCTTGATCTGCAGCTTCGCGCCTTCACGAGTCGTGACACGCACTACCGCCATCCAGAGAATCTCTTGCAAGCGTTTCCCTCTCCCGGGAGAGGGTGGCCCGAAGGGCCGGGAGAGGGAGAGGGGCTCAAACCTTCTCGAGCAATTTCGGATCGGCGATATAGAACTGCCTGAACCATTTGCGGAACTGAAGGATCGGGCCGTCGCCGTCGCAGAGCAGCGGTTTCGGCCGGTACTTCTTGTTGTTCCAGACGACGAAATCGACGCTCTCGAAACCCGCGCTCTCCTCGCCCTCGGCCGCGCCGATCATGTGGTCGATGATCTTCTTGGCGACGTGCTGCTGCTTGCTGCCTTCCGGATAAGCGCGAGCCCGGAAGCTCATGTTCATCTGGCTCTTGTCGCCGGTGATCGGCTGCGTGTACGAGATCATCGTCGCGCTGGCGCCTTCCTGGGTGAACTCGAACACGTTCAGGCCGGGACCATAACCCTTGCCGACGATGTAGCCGCCGGCCATGTCGATGCTGATCACGTGAGCTTCGAAGTCGACCACGGCCGGCGGAATGCCGGCGGCGCCGTGCAGAAACTTCAGATGCGCGAAATCGACGCCGTTCTCGGCGATCTCCTGAATCGCGGTGTTCGCGGTCCAGCTGCCGCGGCGGTCGCCGCCCCAGCCTGCGTCTTCCATCGCCGGGATTGCCGGCAGCTCCCAACTCGGCTCTTCACAGGCCGGGTGGTACCAGGACCAGATCAGGCCGTAGCGCTCCTGCGTCGGCAGTGCGCGCAGGACGGCCTGCTTCTTGGTGATCGGCGGCGCGACCTTGCCGTAGGGGATGTTCTGGCACCAGCCGGCGGTGTCGTATTCCCAGTGGTGGAACGGGCAGCGCAGGTTTTCGCCGACCACCTTGCCGCCGTGGCCCATGTGCGCACCCAGATGCGGACAATAAGGGTCGGTGACGCCAGCCTCGCCACCCTCGGTGCGGAACAGCACCCATTCCTGGTCGAACAGGGTGATGTTGCGGACCTCACCGGGTTTCAGGTTCTCGGAGTAGTCGACGAAGAACCAGCCGCTCGGTATCGGGAACGGGCAGCGTTCGAGTGACTTGGCTTCGAGCAGTTGCTGGAGATTGATATCGGCTTTCAGGTCTTTGAGCGGCGGGTTGCTGGTCATTGTCGTCGGCTTCCTCGATGAGGTGCCTAGTAAATGGCGAGCCGGCGTCCCGCGCCTGCTGCGAACGGACGATTTAAGACCATCGGTTCTCGAAAGTCGCGCGCGCTCACTTGGAACCACGGTAGGAGCGGCTCTTAGCCGATGCTGACTCGGCAAGGGCGAGTCGGGGCTTACGCCTCTGCTACAGGGAAGCCTTTGTACGAGGGGCGTAAGCCCCGACCGACGACTTAACCCAATTGGCCGCCTGTGCAGAGCCTGCTTAAAGCCCACAGCAAAGGCCGCGGATCGCCGCGCGATCGGCGGGTCGCGACCCGCCCTACTTTTTGGTTCGTCGGCTTGCGCTCGATTGGGCGGCGGCGGCGCTCTGCAGCAGCGAGCGCAGGTGGCGGATTTCCTCGCCAAGAGCCTCGGCGTTCTCTGCCAGCTTCACCATTCTGGGGGCCAGTACGCTGGCAACGGAGCCTTGTTCGATCAAGAGGCCGCGGTAGATCAGGCTGGAGATGCCGTCGGCGGATTCTTCCACGGAGAAATCGCCCTCGCCTCGCAGGTAGGCCCAGGTCTGGTGCTCCATGCAGCCGAAGATCATGTTGCGCACGAGCTTGGGCGAAATGTCGGTGCGGAAGATGCCGGCCTTGATGGCGTCCTCGACCACCGATGCCACGCGCGCGGTGAAGCGGCGGTTGAGCTGATAGATCGCGGTATTCGGGTAATTCGGATCGGGCCGCAGTTCGAGCAGGATGAAGCGTGTCAGCGCGGGGTCGCGGTGTACGACCATGAAGGTGTCGTACAGCACTTGGCGAAGCCGCGTGTAGATATCGGCTTGCGGATCGACGACCGGGCCGTGTGCCACCAGCCCGGTATACCAGTCTTCCGCGATCCGGCTGACCAAATCGCGCTTGGTCGGGAAGTAGCGATACACCGTGGCTTCGGACACGCCGCAGCGGCGCGCCACCTCGGCCGGCTGAAACGCCTGGTAGCCCTTTTCTGCGAGCTCCTTGCGCGCTTCGGCCTTGATCTCTCCGACGCGCGCATCGGCCGACCGCCGTGCCGGGCCCGGCTGCTTGGTTCTGCCCATGGTGCCTGGTAACCCTCCGATTTCCGTTGCCCATGCTAATAGCCCAAGCCGGCATCCGACAGGCTTCTCACCATCCTGAGCTCTACTCAACAATACCGGAATAGTCTGTAATAAAATTACAAAAAACCTGCATATTGCTTGTTAAGCTCAACTCAGCTATGTTGCCGTCCGATGCCATAACTACCGATCGACGCATCCAGCCATGCCGGCCACCGCGTCGACATTCGTTGCACTGGATGGAGCACGCGTTTCATGGGCTTGATCAGCAACCGCTACACCCAGCTGGTCGGAATCGAGCATCCGATCGTCCAGGAAGGGCTCGGCCCCTTCCGCACGCCGAAGCTGGCCGCCGCCGTGTCCAATGCCGGCGGGCTCGGCACGGTCAGCATGCCGGGCATGCCGGTGAATCTCGACGAGGGCGCGCGTACGTTTCGCGAGCACATCGAGGAATGCGCGTCGCTGACCAAGGGCCCGTTCGCGGTGAACATCCCCGTGGGTATCGACGGCAATGGCAAGGTGCTGCCGTTCACCGATACCTACATCCGCCTGGTGTTGTCGATGCGCCGGCAGGATGCCTCGCTGGCCCGCAAGCTGACTGTGATGACGACGTCGGCCGGCTTCCCCGGCCCGTACATCGGCATAATCAAAGACGCCGGCATGATCCACCAGCACAAGGTCGGCAGCACCCGCCAGGCGGTCAAGGCGCAGGAAGCCGGCGTGGACGTGGTGATCGCCGCCGGCTTCGAAATGGGCGGGCATGCGCCCAGCAAGATGGTGCACACGTTCGTGCTGATACCCAGCATCACCGAGGCGGTGGATGTGCCGGTGCTGTTGACCGGCGGTGCGCGCGACGGCCGCACGCTCGCCGCCGCTCTCGCCATGGGCGCCGACGGCGTTGCCATGGGCACGCGTTTCATCCTCAGCGAGGAGAACGTCGACTGGCATCCGGCCTATCTTCAAGCCTTGCTGGACGCGCAGGAGGGCGATGATGTTGCCTTCGACGGCGTCTATGGACCCTGCCGCGGCTTGAAGAATGCGGCGTCGGCGCGCCTGGTAGGCCACGATGAAACCGCTCACCTCGACGCCGTGGAAGCCACGCGCTGGAAGATCGAATCCATGCAGCGCGCGCAGAGCGAGGGCGATGTCGTGAACGGCCTGGTACTCACAGGCCAAGTCGCCTCCGCCATCAGCAGCCTGATCCGTATCAGCGAGTTCATACCGGCGATGGCGGCCGAAGCGGCGGCCGTGCTCGAAGGGCTCGCGGCCAAGATTTCGCGGGCGCCGGCGCCGCGCTAGTGTCGTGAGTCAGAAGTTCCGTGATGAATTTGCCAGTGGCTTTTCGCGTCTGGCAAGGCGCAACGACGAGCCATAGTCGCACTATGGCGAGGAGTTGCAACGCGGCCAGGCGCGAAAAGACGCGGCGAATTCGCATGTGAACTTCTGACTCACGACACTAGGCGATGTTCCGCCGATCGTTGTTGGTTCCATGCCGATTGCAAGGGCGTCGCTCGAATGCACATCGCTGCAAAACACGCAGAGCCGGAGAAAGATTCGATGCGTCGCAAGGCTGTCACCGCGGCGATGGCCGCGACACTGTTGTGTATTTGCGTTGACGCGACCGCAGCGTCGAAAACGGAAGTCGATTCCGACGCGGTCACGGCGCTGGAGCAAGGCGGTTCCGAATGGCTCAGCATCGGTCGCGGCTATTCCGAGCAGCGCTACGCGCCGATCGAGCAGATCAACGCCGGCAATGCCGGCAAATTGGGCCTCGCCTGGTTCCTCGATCTGGCCAATGACCGCGGGCTTGAAAGCACGCCGCTGTACTCGGACGGCGTCCTCTACGGGTCCTTGGCGTGGAGCCGGCCGTTCGCGGTGGATGCCAGGAGCGGCACACTGCTGTGGCTCTACGACCCAAAGGTGGACAAGTCCAAGGCGCGCCGCGTGTGCTGCGATTCGGTCAATCGCGGCGTCGCGCTGTGGAAGGGGAAAGTGTTCATCGGCACGCTCGACGGCCGCCTGATCGCGCTCGACGCGCGCAGCGGCAAGCCAGTGTGGCAGCAGCAGACCACCGATGCGGCCAAGCCCTACACCATCACCGGCGCGCCGCGCGTGGTGAAGGGCAAGGTGATCATCGGCAACAGCGGCGCCGAGTACGGCGTGCGCGGTTATTTCTCGGCCTATGACGCCGACACCGGCAGGATGGCTTGGCGCTTCTACACGGTGCCGGGCGATCCTTCGAAGCCCTACGAGCAGCCGGAGCTTGCCGAGGCCGCCAAGACCTGGAAGGGCGGCCAGTACTGGCGCTACGGCGGCGGCGGAACCGTGTGGGACGGCATGGCCTACGACCCAGAGCTCGACCTGCTCTACGTCGGCACCGGCAACGGCTCGCCGTGGAACCGCGAGGTGCGCAGCCCGGGCGGCGGCGACAACCTGTTCCTGTCGTCGATTCTCGCGGTGCATCCGGATACCGGAAAGCTCGCCTGGCATTACCAGGAGACGCCGGGAGAAAGCTGGGACTTCACCGCCACGCAGCAGATCACGCTGGCCGACATCACCATAAACGGGCAGATGCGCAAGGTGCTGATGCAGGCGCCGAAGAACGGCTTTTTCTACGTGCTCGACCGCAAAACCGGCAAGCTGCTGTCGGCAGAAAAATACGGCAAGGTGACCTGGGCCGAAAGGGTCGATCTCGCGACCGGCCGGCCGGTGGAAGCGCCGGGCGTTCGCTACGAGAACAAGCCCATCGTGATGTGGCCGGGCTCGTTCGGCGCGCACAGCTGGATGCCGATGTCGTACAGCCCGAAGACCGGCCTGGTCTACATTCCCTACCAGGAAGTGCCGGGCGCTTATCGCAACGAAGGCGCGAGCTTCGAGTTCAAGCCGGGCGGCTTCAACACCGGCACCGGCTTCGCCGACGCGAGCGCCTTGCCACGCGAGGCCACCAGCGGCGCGCTCGTGGCCTGGGATCCGGCGCGTCAGCGCGAAGCCTGGCGCGTGCCCTATCCCACCTACTGGAACGGCGGCACGCTCGCCACCGCCGGCAACCTCGTGTTCCAGGGCCGCGCCAACGGGCAGTTCGTCGCTTACGCCGCGGACACCGGCAGCAAGCTGTGGGAGTTCGATGCGCAGACCGGCATCATCGCCGGCGCCATGAGCTACCGACAGGATGGCGAGCAATACGTGGCGGTGCTCGCGGGTTGGGGCGGCGGCATTCCGCTGGTGGGGGGCGACGCATCGCTCGCACCGGGCGTGCGCAACATCAGCCGGCTGCTGGTGTTCAAGCTCGGCGGCAAGGCGCAGCTGCCACCGCTGCCTTCGATCGCGGCACCCACTCGCTTGCCGATTCCGGATCACGCGCACGACAGTGCTGCGCTCGAACAAGGCAGAACGCTCTATCACCAGAACTGCGGCGTCTGCCACGGCCTCGGCGCGGTCAGCGGTGGCGTGATTCCCGACCTGCGCCACTCGCCGATTCCGCGCACCGCGACCTTCGACGCCGTGGTGCTCAAGGGCGCGCTGCAAAGCAATGGCATGCCGTCGTTCGCCGGCGTTATCACCGCCGAGCAACTGACGATGATCCAGGCTTATGTGCTTGACGCAGCGAGCAAGGAAGCGGCACCGAAACCGGCTCCTTAGGTCGTCGGTCGGGGCTTGCGCCCCCAATGGCACTACCTTAAGCGTTGCAGTCCCTTCTCCCGCTTGCGTTCGATGCTGCCCCGAAGGGGCGGATGAGGGGCTGTTCGGCGGGAAGAAGCCCCTCACCCGGCGCTCCGCGCCACCCTCT
>NZ_JAQGNT010000052.1 GCF_028291725.1 Hydrocarboniphaga sp.
CGACAACATCAAGGTGACGGTTGAGCTGATCAACCCGATCGCGATGGAAGAGCAGGTGCGCTTTGCGATCCGCGAAGGCGGCCGCACCGTCGGCGCCGGCGTCGTCACCAAGATCCTCGCTTAAGTCCCGGCCCTCGGCGCCCGATCGGAGGTCTCGATCGGGCGCCGAGGGTTAGTCTTTGATTTTTGGCTGTCGGGCGCGTAAACTCCGCGCCCCTTTTGAAGTGCTCGGGTTACGTTGGTCCGTAGGGTTGGTCCGTAGGGGCGTAGCTCAATTGGTAGAGCGTCGGTCTCCAAAACCGAAGGCTGGGGGTTCGAGACCCTCCGCCCCTGCCATCAGGGCTTGAGCGTTTCACAGTCGAAAGATCATTTTGCATAAGTCGCACATCGGGATGTTGATGGAACCCCAGATCGAAGCACCCAGCTCTTCGCGCTACGACAGCCTGTTGCTGCTCGGTTCCGCGTTGCTGCTCGTGGGCGGCATGTTGGCGTTTTACTGGTTCAGCGGCGAACTCAATGCGGCCCTGCGCCTGTTGATTCTGCTCGCTGCACTGGGCGCCTCCGTCGCGCTCGCTTATCGCACCCAGCTTGGCCAGGACTTGTGGGGCTACGTCATTGGCGCCCGCAGCGAGCTGCGCAAGGTGGTCTGGCCGAGTCGCCAGGAAACCATGCAGGCCACGCTGATGATCGCCGTGGTCGTGCTGATCATGTCCGTGCTGCTGTGGGGTCTCGACTCCGTGCTGCTGTTCGGCGTCAAATCGCTCACCGGTCGGGGTTAGAACACGATGAGCATGCGTTGGTACGTCGTACATGCGTATTCGCAGTACGAGAACAATGTGAAGAAGGCCCTGGTCGAGCGTATCGGCCGCGCCGGTCTCCAGGAAAAATTCGGCGACATCCTCGTGCCCACTGAAGAAGTGGTCGAGATCAAGGATGGCGTCAAGCGCACCACCGAGCGGAAGTTCTTCCCCGGTTATGTGCTGGTGCAGATGGAAATGGGCGAGGACACCTGGCATCTGGTCAAGTCCACGCCGAAAGTGCTGGGCTTTATCGGCGGCACGCCGGACAAGCCCGCCCCGATTTCCGAGAAGGAAGCGAACTCGATCCTGAACCGCGTCGAAGAGTCGGTCGAGAAGCCGAAGCCGAAGACGCTGTATGAGCCGGGCGAGAGTGTGCGTGTGACCGAGGGCCCGTTCGCCGATTTCAACGGTGTCGTCGAGGAAGTCAATTACGAGAAGAACCGCCTGCGCGTGGCGGTGCTGATCTTCGGCCGGTCGACGCCGGTCGAGCTGGAATTCTCTCAGGTCGAGAAGGGCTGAGACGGGGTTGTGCGAACAGTCCAGTGGACTGTTCGCCCGGCTCAGCGACCGGCCATGGATGGCCGGGCCGGAAGCTTCGCCAAGGATGGCTGTTTTAGCGATGTAAGCATTTAAAGGCGGAGCCGACGAAGTCGGTTCCATAAGCATCAACCGGGGAGCCGCGAATAAACGCGGCGCTATCACCCAACAGGAGCATTTATGGCCAAGAAAGTACAAGGCTACGTCAAGCTGCAAATTCCGGCCGGCAAGGCCAATCCCTCGCCGCCGATCGGTCCTGCGCTCGGTCAGCAGGGCGTGAACATCATGGGTTTCTGCAAAGAGTTCAATGCGGCAACGCAGAAGCTCGAGCCTGGCATGCCGATCCCGGTGGTCATCACCGTGTACTCGGACAAGTCCTTCACCTTCATCATGAAGACGCCGCCGGCGACTTACCTGATCAAGAAGGCCGTGGGTATTGAATCCGGCTCGCCGACCCCCCATACCAAGAAGGTGGGCAAGATCAAGAAGTCGCAGCTCGAGGACATTGCCAAGCTGAAGTGGCCGGATCTCAACGCCGCCGACATGACCGCCGCGATCAAGATCATCGCCGGCTCTGCCCGTTCGATGGGCGTCGAAGTGGAAGGGGTCTGAGCCATGGCCAACACTATTAAACTTTCCAAGCGCGCCAAACTGTTTGCTACCAAGGTCGTCCAGGGCAAGGCCTACACGCTGGATCAGGCTCTTGATCTGGTCGCCGCCTGCTCCACCGCCAAGTTCAAGGAATCGGTCGATCTTTCGATCAACCTCGGCATCGACGCCAAGAAGTCGGACCAGAACGTCCGTGGCTCCACCGTGCTGCCGCACGGCAACGGCAAGTCGGTCCGCGTGGCCGTGTTCACCCAGGGCGCGAAGGCTGCAGAAGCCACCGCCGCCGGCGCCGACGCCGTCGGTATGGATGACCTCGCCGCCAAGATGAAGGCCGGCGACATGGATTATCAGGTCGTCATCGCCAGCCCCGACGCGATGCGCGTCGTCGGCCAGTTGGGCCAGCTGCTCGGTCCGCGTGGCCTGATGCCGAACCCGAAGACCGGCACGGTCACGCCGAACGTCGCCGAAGCGGTTCGGAACGCCAAGGCCGGTATGGCCAAGTTCCGCACCGACAAGGCCGGCATCGTCCATTGCTCGATTGCCAGCGCCGATTTTGCCAAGGACAAGATCATGGACAACCTGCTCGCCGTCGTCCGCGACATCCGCAAGCAGAAGCCCTCGTCGAGCAAGGGCATCTACATCAAGAAGGTCACGCTCTCGACCACGATGGGCCCCGGCATCCGCGTCGACGTTTCGACGCTGCCGGAGTAGCGCCGCTTTAAGTGTTTGCGGTGATGCGCAGCATCGCCGCCGATAGAGATTCAGATGTGTGTGGTGGTTGTTTAGCCGCTCCATCGGAGACCGTAAGTCGCCGCAGGGCTTAAAGCTCGCAGGAGCGCTTACGCAGATGGTGCAGATCGGCTCTGAAGCTGACGGCACCGTGGTACGCAGCAAAGGTGGGCAAGCTCGTAAGAGCAGGCCCGTGTCGTCAACGTAGTAGAGCAATCAAGGAGTCAGTCGGATGGCGCTTAGGCTGGAAGACAAGAAGTCCCTGGTTGCGGAAGTGAATGAAGTCGCGTCGCGCGCGCTCTCGGCGGTGGTTGCCGAGTACCGCGGTCTGACCGCCGGCAAGTTCGACGTCCTGCGCAGCAATGCCCGTGAAAACGGCATCTATCTGCACGTGGTGAAGAACACGCTGGCCAAGCGCGCGGTGAAGGGCACGGAGTTCGAGTGCCTGGATCCGGTGCTGACGGGTCCTCTGGTCATCGGGTTTTCGCTCGAAGATCCGGGTTCTGTCGGTCGGGTGATCAAGGACTTCGCGAAGGCCAACGACAAGCTGGTGGTCAAGGGCATCGCGGTGGGTGGCAACCTGTACGGTGCAACCGACCTCGATCGTCTCGCCAATCTGCCGACCAAGGATCAGACTCTGTCCATGCTCCTCGGCGTCATGAAGGCACCGATCGGTTTGTTCGTTCGCACGCTTGCGGAGCCCACTGCTCAGTTCGTGCGCGTGGTCAAGGCAGTCGGCGACAAGCAGGCAGCAGGCGCAGTTGTCGCCGAACCTGCCGAAGCCGTCGAAACCGCTTAAGCGAAGCCAAGCATTCACTATCGCAGTCCAGTTTTTTCGTACACACATCTATCAAAGTTTTTTAGGAGTTACCCATGTCGCTCAGCAATCAGGAAATTCTTGACGCGATCGCCGCCAAGTCCGTGATGGACATCGTCGAGCTGGTCAAGTTGATGGAAGAAAAGTTCGGCGTCTCCGCCGCCGCTCCGGTCGCCGCTGCCGCCGCTGGCCCGGCTGCCGCCGCTGCCGTCGTCGAAGAGAAGACCGAGTTCACGGTCGTCCTCACCAACTACGGCGAGAAGAAAGTCGAAGTCATCAAGGTCGTCCGCGAAATCACCGGCCTGGGCTTGAAGGAAGCCAAGGATCTGGTCGAAGGCGCTCCGCAGACGGTCAAGGACGGCGTCAACAAGGCCGACTCCGAAGCCCTGAAGAAGAAGCTCGAAGCCGCCGGCGCCAAGGTCGACATCAAGTAATCAGACGCATCGCTGCCTGGTGCAGCGATGGTCGAGGAACTCCAGTCGAATTGAAGCATCAGCACTTAAGTTGAATCGGCAAAAGGCTGGGGGCCCACGCTCCCGGCCTTTCGCTGCTTGCAGAAGTCACTGCAATGACCCGAGACATCACGGCTCATTGCAGTGATTTTTGAACTCCGCAGCACTTTTTTCATCCACGGCTGGGTCGCCCCCAGCCTTGAGACGAGGTAGAGATGGCCTACACCTTCACCGCCAAGAAGCGTATCCGCAAGGATTTCAGCAAGCTCACCGACACGCTGGAAATTCCTTTCCTGCTGGCCACCCAGATCGATTCGTATCGCGAATTCCTGCAAGCCGACACCCCGGCGAACAAGCGCAGGGAGGGCGGCCTGCACGCCGCGTTCCGGTCGGTGTTCCCGATGACCAGCTACAACGGCGGCGCGATGCTGGAGTACGTCAAGTACCGCCTCGACGAGCCGGTGTTTGAAGAAGTCGAGTGCCGCGTGCGTGGCCTCACCTTCGCGTCCCCGCTGAAAGTCACCGTGCGTCTGGTGATCTTCGATCGTGAATCGAAGGAAAAGCGCATCAAGGACGTGCGTGAGCAGGAAGTCTATCTCGGCGAAGTGCCGCTGATGACCGACAACGGCACCTTCATCATCAACGGCACCGAGCGTGTCGTCGTCAGCCAGCTGCATCGTTCGCCGGGCGTGTTCTTCGATCACGACAAGGGCAAGACGCACAGCTCGGGCAAGCTGCTGTACAGCGCCCGCATCATTCCGTACCGCGGCTCCTGGCTGGACTTCGAGTTCGACCCGAAGGACAACCTGTTCGTGCGTATCGATCGCCGCCGCAAGCTGCCGGCGACGATCCTGATGCGCGCGCTGGGCTACGACAACCAGCAGATGCTGGCGATGTTCCACGAGATCAACACCTTCACGCTGCAGGACTCGGGCGCGCTGTGGGATCTGGTGCCGGAACGTCTGAAGGGCGAGAAGGCGCAGTTCGATATCGTCGACGGCAAGAAGGTGCTGGTGGAAGCCGGCAAGCCGATCACCGCGCGCCACATCAAGCTGATCCGCGAAGCCAAGATCGCGCAGCTGGAAGTGCCGGACAGCTATCTGGTCGGCCGCATCCTGTCGCGCGACACCGTCGATACCAACACCGGCGAGCTGCTCGCCGCGGCGAACTCCGAAATCACCGAAGTGCTGCTGCCGAAGCTGCGCGCCGCGGGCATCAAAGAGCTGCCGACGCTGTTCGTCAACGACCTCGACAAGGGCCCGTATGTCAGCACCACGCTGAACATCGACCCGACGCGCACCAAGTTAGAGGCGCTGGTCGAAATCTATCGCATGATGCGTCCCGGCGAGCCGCCGACCAAGGAAGCCGCGGAAGCGCTGTTTGAAGGCCTGTTCTTTGCGCCGGAGAAGTACGATCTGTCGGCGGTCGGCCGCATGAAGTTCAACCGTCGCCTGCGCCGCACCGCCACCACCGGCTCGGGCATCCTGTACGACGGCAAGTTCTTCCAGATTCTGAAGCACGAAACTGCCAAGGACCTCGTCGGCAAGCTCGGCCCGGATGTCTCCGACATCGCCGACGTGATGAAGCAGATCATCGCGATCCGCAACGGCGAAGACGTCACCGACGATATCGATCACCTCGGCAACCGCCGCATCCGTGCGGTGGGCGAAATGACCGAGAACGTGTTCCGCACCGGCCTGGTCCGTGTCGAGCGCGCGGTGCGCGAGCGCCTGGCGCTGGCCGAAGCCGAGAACCTGACGCCGCAGGATCTGATCAACGCCAAGCCAGTCGGCGCCGCGATCAAGGAGTTCTTCGGCTCGTCGCAGCTGTCGCAGTTCATGGATCAGAACAATCCGCTGTCCGAGATCACCCACAAGCGCCGCGTGTCGGCACTGGGGCCGGGTGGCCTGACGCGCGAACGTGCGGGCTTCGAAGTCCGCGACGTGCATCCGACCCATTACGGCCGCGTCTGCCCGATCGAAACGCCGGAAGGCCCGAACATCGGCCTGATCAACTCGCTCGCCTGCTATGCGCGTACCAACGACTACGGCTTCCTGGAGACGCCGTATCGCAAGGTGATCGACGGCAAGGTCAGCAACGAGATCGACTATCTGTCGGCGATTGAAGAAGGCCGCTACGTGATCGCACAGGCGAACTCGGAGCTCAATGCCAAGGGCGCGTTCCAGTCCGACCTGGTCTCCTGCCGCTATCAGAACGAATTCACGCTGCTGACGCCCGACAAGGTCCAGTACATGGACGTGTCGCCGCGCCAGATCGTGTCGGTTGCCGCCGCGCTGATTCCGTTCCTGGAACACGACGACGCCAACCGCGCGCTGATGGGCTCGAACATGCAGCGCCAGGCGGTGCCGACGCTGCGTAACGAAAAGCCGCTGGTAGGCACCGGCATGGAGCGTCGCGTCGCGATCGACTCCGGCAATGCGATCGTCGCCCGTCGTGGCGGCGTGGTCGACAAGTCCGACGCGGCTCGCGTCGTGATCCGCGTCAACGACGACGAGACCAACGCGGGCGAAGCCGGCGTCGATATCTACAACCTGGTCAAGTACACGCGCTCCAACCAGAACACCTGCATCAACCAGCGTCCGCTGGTGGCGCCGGGTGACGTGGTGGCGCGCGGCGATGTACTCGCCGACGGTCCTTCGACGGATCTCGGCGAACTCGCGCTCGGCCAGAACATGCTGATCGCGTTCATGCCGTGGAACGGCTACAACTTCGAAGACTCGATCCTGATTTCGGAGCGCGTCGTCGAGGAGGATCGCTTCACCACGATCCACATCGAAGAACTCACCTGCGTTGCGCGTGAAACCAAGCTGGGGCCGGAAGAAATCACCGCCGACATCCCCAACGTCAACGAGCAGGCGCTGCGTCGTCTAGATGAGAGCGGCATCGTCTACATCGGTGCGGAAGTCAAAGCCGGCGACATCATGGTCGGCAAGGTCACGCCCAAGGGCGAGACTCAGCTGACGCCGGAAGAAAAGCTGCTGCGCGCGATCTTCGGCGAGAAGGCGAGCGACGTGAAGGACACCGGGCTGCGCGTGCCGGCCGGCATGGACGGCACCGTCATCGACGTGCGTGTGTTCACGCGTGAAGGCGTCAAGAAGGACAAGCGTGCGCTGTCGATCGAAGAGAGCGAGCTGACCGCGGTCCGCAAGGATTTGAACGACCAGCAGCGTATTTTCGAAGACGACATCTACGATCGTCTGTATCGCATCCTGCAGGGCAAGGTTGCCGACGGCGGCCCGAACAAGCTGAAGAAGGGCACCAAGGTCGACGCCGAGTACCTGGCTTCGGTCGAGCGCGACAAGTGGTTCGAAATCCGTCTGCAGGACGAAGACGCGCAGAGCCAGCTGGAAGCCGCGACCAAGCAGCTGAAAGATCAGCGCGCCTACTTCGACGCTCGTTACGAGAACAAGAAGCGCAAGATCCAGGCGGGCGACGAACTCAGCCCCGGCGTGCTGAAGATGGTCAAGGTTTACCTGGCCGTCAAGCGTCGCATCCAGCCGGGCGACAAGATGGCCGGCCGCCACGGCAACAAGGGCGTGATTTCGCAGATCGTGCCGGTGGAAGACATGCCGCACATGGCGGACGGTACCCCGGTCGACATCGTGCTGAACCCGCTGGGCGTGCCTTCGCGCATGAACATCGGCCAGCTGCTGGAAGTGCATCTGGGCTGGGCGGCGAAAGGCATCGGCAAGAAGATCGACGTGATGCTGCAGCAGCAGCGCGCGGTCGGTGAAATCCGCAAGTTCCTCGACAAGGTCTACAACGCCGGCAAGACGACGAAGAAGGAAGATCTCAGTCAGTTCAACGACGCCGAGATCATCGCGCTCGCCAAGAACCTGATCGGCGGCATGCCGATGGCGACGCCGGTGTTCGACGGCGCGGCCGAGGAAGAGATCAAGGAGATGCTGGAGCTCGCCGGCCTGCCGCGTACCGGCCAGGCGCAGCTCACCGATGGCCGCACGGGCGATGATTTTGCGCGTCTGGTCACGGTCGGCTACATGTACATGCTCAAGCTCAACCACTTGGTCGACGACAAGATGCATGCACGTTCCACCGGCCCGTACTCGCTGGTCACGCAGCAGCCGCTGGGTGGCAAGGCGCAGTTCGGCGGGCAACGATTTGGCGAGATGGAAGTCTGGGCGCTGGAAGCCTACGGCGCGGCCTACACACTGCAGGAAATGCTGACCGTGAAGTCGGACGACACCAACGGCCGCACGCGCATGTACAAGGCGATCGTCGATGGCGATCACCGCATGCACGCCGGCATGCCGGAGTCGTTCAACGTGCTGGTCAAGGAAATCCGCTCGATCGGTCTGAACATTGAGCTGGAGCAGAACCCATAGTGCGTGTAGGGCGGGTTAGGCGCATAGCGCCGTAACCCGCCGCCGGAACGGACTTAAGGCGGGTTACGCGGCAAGCCGCTAACCCGCCCTACATGAATCGAGTTTTAGGAGTCACCATGAAAGAACTATTCAACATGCTTCGCGCTCCCGCCGAGGAATTCGAAGACTTCGACGCGATCAAGATCGGCCTGTCCTCGCCGGAAGTGATCCGTTCGTGGTCGTTCGGCGAAGTGAAGAAGCCCGAGACGATCAACTACCGCACGTTCAAGCCGGAACGCGACGGCCTGTTCTGCGCCAAGATCTTTGGACCGATCAAGGACTACGAGTGCCTGTGCGGCAAGTACAAGCGCCTCAAGCATCGCGGCGTCGTCTGCGAAAAATGCGGCGTTGAAGTCACCGTCGCCAAGGTGCGCCGCGAGCGCATGGGCCACATCGACCTGGCCTCGCCGGTCGCTCACATCTGGTTTCTGAAGTCGCTGCCGTCGCGCATCGGCCTGCTGCTCGACATGCCGCTGCGCGCGATCGAACGCGTGCTGTATTTCGAAGCGCACATCGTCGTCGACCCGGGCCTGACGCCGCTGGAGAAAGGCCAGCTGCTGACGGAAGAGGAATACCTCGATTCGGTCGAGAAGTACGGTGACGAGTTCGATGCGCGCATGGGCGCCGAAGCCGTGCACGACCTGCTGAAGGCGATCGATCTGCAGAAAGAAACGGTGCGCATGCGCGAGGAACTCGCTGGCACCGCTTCCGAAACCAAGATCAAGAAGCTCGGCAAGCGCCTCAAGCTGATCGAATACTTCATCATTAGCCACAACCGTCCGGAATGGATGGTGATGACGGTGCTGCCGGTGCTGCCGCCGGATCTGCGTCCGCTGGTCCCGCTCGACGGCGGCCGGTTCGCGACCTCCGATCTGAACGATCTGTATCGCCGCGTCATCAACCGCAACAACCGCCTGAAGCGTCTGCTTGAGCTGACTGCGCCGGACATCATCGTGCGCAACGAAAAGCGCATGCTGCAGGAATCGGTTGATGCGCTGATCGACAACGGCCGTCGCGGCCGTGCGATCACCGGCACCAACAAGCGCCCGCTGAAGTCGCTCGCCGACATGATCAAGGGCAAGCAGGGCCGTTTCCGCCAGAACCTGCTCGGCAAGCGCGTCGACTACTCCGGCCGTTCGGTCATCGTGGTCGGCCCGACGCTGAAGCTGCATCAGTGCGGCCTGCCGAAGAAGATGGCGCTGGAGCTGTTCAAGCCGTTCGTGTTCTCGCTGCTGCAGCGTAAAGGTCTGGCGACCACGATCAAGGCCGCCAAGAAGATGGTCGAGCGCGAAGAAGCGGCCGTTTGGGATTGCCTCGAAGAGTGCATCCGCGAACATCCGGTGCTGCTGAACCGCGCGCCGACGCTGCATCGCCTCGGCATCCAGGCTTTCGAGCCGATCCTGATCGAAGGCAAGGCGATCAACCTGCATCCGCTGGTCTGCACCGCGTTCAACGCGGACTTCGACGGCGACCAGATGGCCGTGCACGTTCCGCTGAGCTTGGAGGCTCAGCTGGAAGCGCGCGTGCTGATGATGGCCAGCAACAACATCCTGTCGCCGGCCTCCGGCGACCCGATCATCGTGCCGTCGCAGGACGTCGTGCTCGGTCTGTACTGGATGACGCGTGAGCGCATCGGTGCGGATGGCGAAGGCATGACCTTTACCGACGTCGGCGAAGTGCATCGCGCCTACGAGACCGGCCAGCTGCATCTGCAGGCCAAGATCAACGTGCGTCTGCGTGACGTGACCGAAGCCGGCGAGAAGGTCTTCATCCGCGTCGCCACGACCACGGGCCGCGCGCTGCTGTCCGAGATCCTGCCTTCAAGCATCCCGTTCTTCGTCATCAACAAGACGATGACCAAGAAGGAAGTCAGCCGCGTCATCAACTACGTGTATCGCAAGGCCGGCACCAAGGACACCGTCGTGTTCGCCGACCAGCTGATGTACACCGGCTTCCGCATGTCGACCAAGGCCGGCATCAGCTTCTGCCTCGACGACATCATCATCCCGGAAGAAAAAGCCAAGATCCTCGCCGCGGCTGAAGCCAAGGTGAAGGAAGTCGATCGCGAATATTCCGAAGGTCTGACCACGCAGCAGGAACGCTACAACCGCGTGGTCGATCATTGGTCGCGTGCCAACGACGACATCTCCAAGGCGATGATGGTGCGCATCGGCAAAGAGAAGACCATGGGCAAGGACGGCAAGGAGTTCGAGCAGGCCTCGTTCAACTCCGTGTTCATGATGGCGGACTCCGGCGCCCGTGGTAGCCAGGCGCAGATCCGTCAGCTGGCCGGCATGCGTGGCCTGATGGCCAAGCCGGACGGCTCGATCATCGAAACGCCGATCACCGCGAACTTCCGCGAAGGTCTGAACGTTCTGCAGTACTTCATCTCCACCCACGGCGCTCGTAAGGGCCTGGCCGATACCGCGCTGAAGACCGCCAACTCCGGTTATCTGACGCGCCGTCTGGTCGACGTGGCGCAGGACGTGGTCGTGACCGCAGAAGACTGCGGCACCGATCAGGGCCTGTTGATGATGCCGATCGTGGAAGGTGGCGACATTCTCGAGCCGCTGCGCGAGCGCGTGCTCGGCCGTGTCACCTTGCGTGACGCCTACCAGCCGGGCCGCGAAGAAGTGATCGTGCCGGCCGGTACGCTGATCGACGAAAAGTGGGCCGAAACGCTGGAAGTGAACAGCGTCGACGAAATCTGGGTGCGTTCGCCGATCACCTGCGAGCTGCCGTTCGGCATCTGCGGCAAGTGCTACGGCCGTGACCTGGCGCGTGGCCACAAGATCAACATCGGCGAAGCGGTCGGCGTCATCGCCGCGCAGTCGATCGGTGAGCCGGGCACGCAGCTGACCATGCGTACCTTCCACGTCGGCGGCGCCGCCTCGCGTGCGGTGTCCAGCGATGGTGTCGATGCCCGCGCCGCCGGTACCGCGCGCGTGCACAACCTGAAGACGGTCCGCAACAAGGACAACAATCTGGTTGCGGTTTCGCGTTCCGGTGAAATCGGCGTCATCGCGGCCGACGGCCGTGAGCGTGAGCGCTACAAGATTCCTTACGGCGCGACGATCCTCGTCGACGACGGCCAGGAAGTGAAGGCCGGCCTGCGTCTGGCCAAGTGGGATCCGCATACCCACCCGATCGTCACCGAGCTGGCCGGCTTCGTGAAGTTCCAGGACTTCGAAGAAGGCGTGACCGTGCAGCGCGAAAGCGATGCGATCACCGGCCTGTCCAACCTTGTCGTCACCGAAGCGCGTTCGCGTGGTTCGGCCGGTAAGGATCTGCGGCCGTTGCTGATGCTGGTCGACGCCAAGGGCAAGCAGCTGAACTTCCCGGGCACCGACATCCCGGCTGCGTACTCGCTGCCGCCGAAGGCCGTCATCAGCACCGAGGACGGTGGTGAAGTGAAGGTCGGCGACGTGATCTCGCGCATCCCGCAAGAGAAAGGCCGCTCGCGCGACATCACCGGCGGTCTGCCGCGTGTTGCCGATTTGTTCGAAGCGCGCAAGCCGAAAGAGCCGGCGGTTCTGGCGGAAGCCAGCGGCACCATCAAGTTCGGTGCTGGCACCAAGGGCAAGCAGCGCATCAAGATCGTCCAGGCCGACGGCGAAGAGGCCGAGCTGCTGGTACCGAAGTGGGTGGAAATCCGTGTGTTCGAAGGCGAACACGTGGAGAAGGGCGAAATCATGTCGGATGGCGAACCCAGCCCGCATGACATCCTGCGTCTGCAGGGCGTGACCGCGCTCGCCAACCACCTGGTCAAGGAAATCCAGGACGTGTATCGCCTGCAGGGCGTGCGCATCAACGACAAGCACATCGAAGTGATCATCCGCCAGATGCTGCGCAAGGTGGAGATCGCCGAGACCGGCGACAGCCGCTTCCTGCAGGGCGAACAGGCCGAAATCTTCCACGTGCTGGCCGAGAACAAGAAGCTCAAGGGCGAGAACAAGCGCGGCGCGCAGTACTACCGCCAGCTGCTCGGCATCACCAAGGCTTCGCTGTCGACGGAAAGCTTCATCTCGGCGGCGTCGTTCCAGGAAACCACGCGAGTGCTGACCGAAGCCTCGGTCCGCGGCTCACGCGACGAACTGCGCGGCCTGAAGGAAAACGTCATCGTCGGCCGCCTGATCCCGGCCGGCACCGGCCTTGCACATCACGAGCAGCGTCGCCGCAGCCGCGGGGGTAGCTTCCTCGATGATCTGCAGAAGGTCAGTGCGGCATCGAGCCCGATCAGCGATGTCTTCGAGGCCACGGGGTCGGAGCGTCGGACGATTGCGGGCGGGGATGATGATGGGGATGAGGGTGGAGATTCCGAGTAACAACTTCGCAGTTTGAATCGAAAGGCCCTGGTTAGGGCCTTTCTTTTTTATCAGGCCAATGATCTGGATTAGACGACGACTCCGGCGCAACGGACCCGCACGCATTCGGAATGGGCCAGCCATCAATGTGGCCGCTGAGCACTTGGGGCGATCACGTAAACTAGCCTCTCTGGCATATCGAAGGGATCGTCTTGTCAGAGAACCATATACAGGTGCCGCTTGCAGTGACGCCGAAGGACCATAAGAGATGACTGAACGTTCATCGACTGCCGAGCCCGAGATTCGCGAAATTACTTTCGGCGAAATCCGCAATCGGCTGCGTTCGCGCTGGTTGCTGATCGCTTTCTGCGCCCTGCTGGGCGCGGCTGTCGGTAGTGCGATCGCCCTGTACATCAAGCCGGTCTACCGAGCGGAGATCCTCATGCTGCCGGTGGCTAGGGACCAGTCTGAAGGCGGTATTGGGTCCTTGCCCGGACAACTCGGGGGACTGGCATCTCTTGCCGGACTTTCGCTGGGCCAGGAGAGTGATCGGAAGATCGAAGCGGTGGCCACGCTGCAATCGCGCGCTCTGACTGAGGCCTTCATCTCGGAAGAAAATCTCCTGCCGATTCTCTTTGCCGATCGTTGGGACGCGAGCCAGTCCAAGTGGGACGTCAAGGATCCCAAAGACATTCCAACGCTCTGGGACGGCAACCGAGTGTTCAGTCGCCGGGTCAGATTTATGACCGAAGAGAAAAAAACCGGCCTGATCACCGTTGCGGTCGAGTGGACGAATCCGGAGCTGGCCCAAAAGTGGGTCACGGAACTCGTCAGGCGCACCAACGAGCTGCTTAAAAAGCGTGCCATCGAGCGCGCAGAAGCCAATATCCAATTCGTCCAGACGCAATTGCAGTCCGCTACGGTAATCGAAGTCAGACAGACCCTGTTTCATCTGATCGAGGGTCAGATCAAGGTCATCATGCTGGCGCAGAGCAGCGCGGACTATGCATTCAATGTCCTGGACCCCGCGGTGGTGCCGAAGGAGCGGGTTCGTCCCAAGCGATCGTTGATTGCTTCGCTTTTCCTTCTTGGCGGACTGCTGCTGGCCGCACTCTATGCGCTGGTCAATCCGAAGATCAAGGACTCTGACTGACGATGGTCAACCTTGACATTGCGCCCGGTCAGCGGCCGCTTCGGTGCAGTGAATTGGTACTCATGCTCACTGCTACCATCGATCCGCGATTGACGCCGCTGGTAGCCAGAAGTGATCCGCAGGTTCGATTGAACGATTATCGAATCGCGCTGAAAAGCTGGTTGAGCAGCGGTGTCTCGACGATCGTGTTCGTGGAGAACTCCGGCTATCGCCTGGACGCGCTGAAGGAAATTGCGCGAGGCTACCCGCGGGTGCGAACAGAGTTCATCTCGCTGAATCCGGCCGAACTCACGGCGCAGCGGGGCAAAGGTTATGGCGAGCTCACTTTGATGCATGCTGCATTCGAGCAGTCGAGCCTGCTGCGGGAGGCACAGTTCGTCGCCAAGTGCACCGGGCGGCTTACGCTGCTGAATATCGGCGAACTGCTGCGTCAGCTGGACGGGTTGAACGCTGACCTGTTTTGCACATTCAAGAGGAATTTGACGTTTGCGGACAGTCGCTTCTTCATTGCACGGCCGACGATGATGACTGGGCAATTGTTTCCCCTGAAAGACACGCTCGATGACGGCGCAGGAGTTTTTTTCGAGAATGTTCTGGCTCGCGCGTCCTTAGGCGCTGTCGCGGCAGGATTCAAATGGAGTTGTTTCCCGGTGTTTCCCAACATCGCCGGCGTGTCAGGAACCTTCAATACCACGATGACCGACCGTCCGTGGATCAGAGCTGCGAAGGTTCTTTATCACGCGCTGCGGCGCTATGTGTACGAACATTGAATCTCGGGTATTGCGGTCGACATTCATGAACGCCTTCGTTATCCGCGAATCGAGGTCTTTCGGCGCGCTGACGACTGATCAGCGGTGGGGCCAGATCGAGACCTTCGATCCGATCCATGACTAATTGGGCTCGATCCAATCCCGTGCGAGCGGCTACGTTGGCGGGCTGGTATCAGCAGCTGTGCACCGTCGGTGGCGCGCTGATCATCATCCCTTTTGTCATTCGAGCGCTCGGCAGCAGCGACGCCGGTTTCTGGTTCTCCATGCAGGGATTCATGGCGTTGTTCATGTTGATGGACTTCGGTTTCGGCGTTGCCATCAGCCGGCAGGTTGCTTTCTCTCTCACGGTGGATTCCACGGTCGACTTCGTATCTCCGGACCTGATCCGGACCGACCCGGGTACCGCAGGTATCGAAGGGCTCTATCTGGCCAGCCGTTCGATATTCGGAAGAGTCTTCGTCTGCGGGGCTGCGTTGTTCCTCCTGATTTATCACGTGGTCATGCCGTTCACCAATTTGCTGCAGCCCCACGCGGGTGAAACAGCAATGGTCTGGTACCTGCTGGGTGCATCAACGGCGCTAAACTTCTTTACCCGCTTGAGTCAATCCTTTCTTGATGGACTGGGATACATGTTCATCAGCAGGGCAATCGCCGGCACGTATCAGCTAGGGACCAATCTGCTCATCATCCTGACTCTGGGCGCGGGGATGGGTCTGGTTGGCATCATGTTCGTGATGTTGATCAGCTCGGCGTTACAACTGTGGGCGATGCACAGCGCCTTTCGAAGGGTTCATCCCCGCCCGCAGAGCTACGCGGATGTTGATCGCAAGCAGCTGATCGCCCAGCTTTGGAAGGTTTCCGTGCCCATCGGAATCATGGGATCGGGCGCTTTTCTAGTCGGGATGGCGCAGATCCCCCTTCTTGGAACTTTGCTCGGTCCCGCAGCGGTCACGCCGCTCTATATTGCACTCAAGATGAGCCAGGCATTCAACACCGCGATATCCCAGATTGCGATGTCCCAGCTGGCCTTTTTTACGCAGGACTGCGCACGCGGACACTGGGCTAGCGCACGAGGTCGTTTGCGAAGCACCTTGCTCGTCGGCGGCTTGCTGCAGCTTGCCTCTGCGCTTTGCCTTTGGCTTGTGATGCCGACGGTCGCTGGAAAATGGATCGGTGCCGGGCACTACCTTGAGGGTATCGTTCTGGAATTCTTTGTTCTGAACTACGTTGTGACCTCTGCTACGGCACTCCCGGCGCAGTTTGTACTCGCCAGCGGGCGGAATCCGTTCGCGACTTCAACTATCGTCCATGGCCTACTATCGGTAGCTGGAACGATCGTACTATGCCCACAGATCGGTCTTCTCGGGGTGCCAGTGGCAACGCTTGGCGCGGTGCTGCTGACGAATGCTTGGCTGACTCCCCTGGAAACCTGTCGAATCTGGAGATATCTGTCTCGCCCTGCGTGAACGTAGACCCCAGGCTCCAATGACGCGCAATCCGATCTCGCTACGCCTGAACATCAGCGCCTTCTATGGCTAGAAAAATGAAATGAAAGAAAAACTGCGGCAGATTTACCGGTTCTCCGTAATGCTGGGCGTCGACCCCCGGCGGACCATGTTCTTTGTCAGAGGGTTTCCTCTTTATATTCGGGATCTGGTTACCTTGAAGAGGCAGCAATCAACCGCGGTCCGCAAGTTTTCCCTGGGAAAGCCTTATCCCTGTCTGGAGGACCGGTTCACGGAGAGTGGATCTGCCAAAGGGCACTACTTTCATCAGGATCTGTTGGTTGCGCGACGGATCTACCGCAACAATCCGGAAATCCATGCCGATGTAGGCTCACGGGTCGATGGCTTCGTAGCGCATGTCGCGTCTTTCAGGCCGGTGATCGTATTCGACATTCGCCCATTGTCGAATACGGTTCCCAATATCCAGTTCAAGCAGGCCGACCTGATGGAGCCTGTCGCTGCCGAACTCAAGGACTACTGCGATTCTCTGTCATGCCTCCATGCGCTCGAGCATTTCGGCCTGGGGCGATATGGCGATCCGGTCACCTACGATGGATACATCAGTGGACTGAGCAATCTGTGGAGCATCCTGAAGACCGGGGGAAAACTTTATTTCTCCGTTCCGATCGGCCCTCAGCGCATCGAATTCAATGCTCACCGCATCTTCTCGGTCGGTTACTTGCTGGAGATCTTCGCCGACAAGTACCAGATCGACCATTTCTCCTATGTCGACGACCAGGGGAGCCTGCATGAGAACGCTCCGTTGACGGCCTCAGATGTGAGTGCAAATTTTGGGTGCGATCATGGATGCGGCATTTTTGAGATGACCAAGCTATGACTCGCCAAGCTTGCCGATCGACACACCAGCAGGCCGATGAAGGTCTCTGTTTGTCCGAGCGATAAGAATCGGAGTAAGGCAAAAGAGATGGCCAACTTTCTCAAATTGCAGAATCCGCTCGCATGCATATCCTAGAAAAAGTACGCATCAGGCGTGATCGCGTGTTGCTGAGATTGTCTCAGGTCAAATTCAAGGACTTCTGGTACCAGCGTACGATATCCAGAGTCCTAGCAAAGACCCCCGCAGACAAAGCGAGGTTCGGGATCAAACGTACGGTCCGCCTGATCGGAAACTTTCCTGGCCTCTGGCAAAGAACGATCGAGCAAACACCGGGTGGAAGCTGCCGATGGGGCCACACCCTGTTTGTCGCGCAGGGTCCCGCGGATCATTACGTCATTCTCAACGCGCCTCCGGCGGGACTGCAGTGGCCTGCCGGCGTGCCTCGGAAAGAACACGTGTGGGGGCTGCATATGGAGCCGGAAGAATACGTCCTTCGGCTCGGTTATTCCCAGCCGGGCAGAATCAAGCTGGCGTCGCGCTTCTATACCAGCAGCGAAGCGCTACTCGCCACAGGTGGGGTCTATCGACCCAGCCCCCCCTATGTGCATTTCCATGTCGGGAAAAGCTGGGATTATCTTCAGGCGGTTCGCGCTCCGAGCAAGACCATTACGCTCGGCATCATCACCTCAGAGCTGCGGGATCTGGCGGGCCATCAGGCGCGACTGCGTTTTCTTGATGCCCTGGATGCGTCGGGTATCGACTACGCACTTTGGGGCCGAGGTGAGGGTTTGCGAAAATATCGAAACTACCGCGGCTTCGCGATGAGCAAATGGGACGTGCACGCGCCTTGCCGATATTCGTTGGTCATCGAAAACAGCGTGTCTCCGCTCTACTGGAGCGAAAAAGTGGCCGACGCTCTGCTGGCCTATTCGCTGCCGCTGTACCACGGGTCCGAGCAGCTTTCGCAGTTTCTGCCCAAAGACTGCTTCATTCCGATCAACATTTTCGAGCCGGACTGCATCAATCGGATACGGACCGTTCTCGAGGCGGACCCGTACAACGAAAGAATGGCCGCGATCGAGCAGGCAAGGGGAATAATTTTGAATAAGGAAAATCTCTACGCTTTCCTGGACCGGGAGCTGGATACGGCAGGCGTCGACGCCAGCGCGAGTGGAAAGTGAAAGGAGCCGGGTCGATGGTTTCCTGCGACCAGCGCTTGCGGCGATTCGGATGCTGAAGCCAGCCGTCTGCGGATTCCATGGCCGGCTCTCGAAATAAGCGGGCCTGCGCTTCCGCTGCGCCAGGCAGCCACATTCGCGAACACACGGAGCCGTGCATCCTTGTATTGCGTCTGGTTGTCGGCGCCAGCTTCAGACCTGCGCCAGTGCCCGTTTTTCGTGAGCCGATGCCACTGGTCGCAATATCGCTTCAACCGAAGCCCAAGCGTTTCTCGCCATGAACTGGATCCTGGGACTATTGCTTGGTCTGCTGATCATCGACGGATTTCCCGCCGGAGCAGATCTCCTGCGCGAATTCGGTTCGCGGCCCGACAACATCCTGCTGGCCGCTGTCGGCGCTTTCATTCTTGTCAAGCGATGGCTTGAGCAGCGTGACGTGCTGGCAGTTCCCCATGCGACATTCAACAGGCTGCTTCTCCTGTTTCTTGTCGTTCCCTTGATCAACGTGCCGATCGCGATCTATTGCTCGCCGACCAGCGTTGATGAAGTGATCGGAACCTGGTTCAAGCAGTATGCGATGCTGGTTTGGGCATGTCTAAGCTTTTACGTCTGGCGCGACCTGCTGAAGTCGCGTTCGAGCTACAACGTCGCACTGACCGCGGTGGTGGCGTCAGCGCCGGCGCTGGCGATGTTCTACGTCGAACTGATCGCTCCCGACAGCCCGTTGATGCTTGCTGCAGACGTGATGAGATTCAAGGAAGATGCCCGACCGTCGGGATTTGCCACGGAGCCTTCGGTTTACGCTTCGTGGACACTCGTGATCTGGCCGCTCGCGCTTCTGGTCACGAACAGCAGTCCCACCGCTTGGATCCGCTGGTTCGCGCGCCTGTTTCTACTGGCGATGTTCGCGAGCATCTATCTGTGCAACGCACGCACTGCTGCCGGCATCGGCATCCTGCAGGTATTGTTTTATATGAGCTGGGCTTTTCGCAGAGGGCGAATCGGAGTCGGAACTGCATCCGGAATCGTCGTCACTCTGGCCGCCCTGCCCCTGGTTCTGATCAAGCTTGCCACTGTCGCAGATCTGCAGTCGAACCTGTCGAACATCGCGCGTATCGGTTCGACCGTCGCCGGGGTTCTCATCACGGCGGACTATCCCTTGTTCGGTGTCGGCATCGGGCAGTTCAAGTATTTTCTGGCGAGCTATGCCCCAGCTTTCGCCACCGTCAGCGACGAGATTTCGGCCTGGGGAGACGGAAGCGCCACGTTTCGTGCGTCCACATTCAACCTGTTCGTACGCCTCCTCTGCGAATTCGGCGTGATCGCCGGAGGGATCGCCTGCTGGCTTCTGGCACGCCCACTGGTACGGTCCTTTACGAGGTCCAGGACCCTGGGGCAGGCGTGTGTCACGTTAAGCGCGATCGGCGGATTCGGCTTCTGGCTTATGCAAGACCAATACGCCTACCAGCCCGGCATATTCGCGTTTGCCCTGCTGGTCATTGCGACGGAGCGAGGCGAGGCAGTTACTGCGTGAAAATCGTGATCCCCCTGATCAATCTGTCCTGGCACGGCGGAGTCCGCGTGCTGGTTCGGTTGGCCAATCATCTGCACGCAGCCGGTCATGATGTTGAGCTGGCGGTAACCCGGGGATATGTTACGGGTCGATATTTCCTGTCGCCCGGTGTCGATCTCAAGCATGTTGGTGTCCACACCGGCTTCAAGCCCATCGACTATTTGGTGTTTCTGGGGTTGATCCCGTTTGTCGTGTCGCCCAGGTCCGTCGTGGTTGCCAATTTCTTCGTCACGTACTTTCCCGCACGTCTGGGAGCATGGCTACGACGCGGGAATCTGGTCTATCTCGTTCAAGATATCGAAACCAAATACTCCGGATGGTCGGGTCGGTTACTCAACCTGATCTGCACATGGACTTATCGCGATCGGAATATCATCACGGCCAATCGGCATCTGCAAAAACGGCTGCTGGCAAACTTCGGGGCGGGTTCCGCTACCGTCGATATCGGGCCCGCGGAAATCTTCTACGAACTGCAGGCCGGACATCGTGGATCCCCGCAGTACGACGTGATCTTCTTCGCGAGACGGGAGCCCTGGAAGGGTCTGGATCGTTTTTACGATCTGTTGAGTCGTGGCGCTCCGTGGCGATTCATCTGTGTCTCCCAGGATCAAGCCCTGCTCGACGAACTTAGGGCGCGCGGCCTTGAGTGCCGCTGTCCGGGCGATGACGAGGAACTGATACGGGTCATCGACTCGGCGAGGCTGCTGCTTTTCACCAGTTACGACGAGGGCTTTGGTCTTCCGCCCCTGGAAGCGATGTCCAGAGGAATTCCGACCATTCTCTACCCAAGTCAGGGACCGAGGCTTTACGTCGTCCATGAGCAGAACGCGATTTATGTCAACAACGTCGTCGAATGTCAGCAGCGGATTGAACAGCTATTGACCGACGGTGCGCTTTACGAGCAACTCAGCACCGCCGGCAGACGCACTGCCGAGAAATTCCGCATGAGTGTTGCTCTGGTAGGCATGCAGAAATTCATCGAAGATCGCTCGCCGATTTCCTGACGCATTCGCTGGCGGGCAGACCCGGGCGAATTGCTGGCTGCCGGCCGGATCGCCGAGAAATGGCCAGTGCTTTACTATGCCGGGGTTCGGCCGACGACCGGCCTGGATTCAATGCTATTCACTATGACGCGACTAGGGATAGAAGAAGTTAACCACTTTTCTACAATGGCGGGTGCGGGGGCGATTGCTGTGCCATGGCCTGCGGAATGGTTCGACCGGTCTTGGCCGGCATGACCACAGCGGTTCCCAATCAAACCGGCAGATCGTTGACACTAGACGCTTTGCCGACGATTTCGATCGTCACCATCTGCCGTGATGCCGCTCCGACCCTCAAACGCGCCATTCAAAGCGTGCAGGCCTGCCTCTACCCCAATCTAGAATACGTCGTCGTTGATGGTGGTTCCACCGACGGGACGCTGTCGATCATCGACCGGTATCGAGGCAGCATCGACCGATTTGTGAGCGAGCCCGATTCCGGCATCTCGGACGCGATGAACAAGGGCATTCGCCTCAGCACCGGTGAATACCACTACCTGCTTCATGCGGACGACGAACTCGATGCGGCGGCCCTCGAACAACTGGCCGTGCATGCAAGGCAACGACCAGCGGTCGTCGCCGGCAGCGTTCGTGTCATGGCAGGCGAGCGCCTGGTCCGTATTTTTCGCCCGGAGCCAGCAAAGCTCAAGCAGAAGATGTCTGTGCCCCACATGGGCTGCCTCGTGCGCAAGGATGTGTGGGCCGAGGTCGGCGGGTACGACTTGAGACGCAAAATTGCGATGGATCATCTTTTCATGCTGCGGATCTTTCAGCGGTACGGACTGGATGGCTTTCGAGTCGTCGATACGATGGTTGCGGATTACCATCTCGGCGGCGTGAGCGACCACCGGGTTCTGGAGGGTTTCGCCGAGTTGAAAGATAACCTGCTGGAAGCAGGGGCCAGCCCGTTAGCAGCAAGTTTGGCTTACTACAAACTGGTGGCCAAATCGCGCATTGGCAAGCTGATTCGCGGAAGTTGAGCCGATGCCTCAGTTTCCTGTTGGGCAGCGCCAATCCTCTGCCCGGACTTTTTGGGCAGTTGCCGGAGCGTTTGTCAGCAAAATGCGAGCATCGGACACTTGGATGCTGGCGGCCTTGCTCTCCTTGGTGCGCCATCGGCTAGGAGGCCGGAGTTTGGTCGCGCACCAACGCGCACTGATTTCGGGTGCATCGCGCATCACCACGAAGGGCTTGCTACAAATAGGGGTCGAACCGGTCGGCTTCTGTCGTCGCTATGACCGCAGGGTAATACTGATGATGACGTCCGCTTAGCGCAGTGTCGGTAAGACTGAGCTGATAAGCCCGCCCAATTCCGTACGAACGAATATCTATGGTCCGCTATCGCGTCATCGTGCCCACCTATCAAGCCGAAAAGCACATGTCCGCGCTGCTACCTGCTCTAGAAGCACAAGGCCTGGACCCGGAACGCGTGCTGGTAATCGATTCCAGTTCAAAAGATGGGACCGTTGCGCGCTTCAGGGAATTTGGCGCACAAGTGCTTGTAATCCCTCAATCGGAATTCAATCATGGGGGCACGCGTCGCATGGCCGTTGAGCGCTACCCGGACGCGGAATTCTTCGTGTTGCTGACTCAGGATGCCATCCCGATCCCGGGCGCGCTGGACCGGTTGCTCGCTGTTTTTGACAGACCTGAGGTCGGTATCGCTTACGGCCGGCAACGCCCGAGGCCCCAGGCAAGGGGGATCGAGCGACATGCCCGTTTGTTCAACTACCCCGCTGACGCTTCGCAGCTTCGCGGCTTTGAAGATCGTGCAAAGTATGGAGTAAAGACAACATTTTGCTCGAATTCGTTTTCCGCCTACCGCACCACAGCGCTAGCGGCGGTAGGAAACTTTCCTCAGGAGTCTTTCTTCGGGGAGGACCAGATCGTCGCCGGGCGTATGCTGATGGCGGGATGGCAGGTCGCCTATGTCAGTGAAGCTGAAGCCGTTCACTCGCATTGTTACCGCGTCAGCGATGATTTTAAACGATATTTCGACATTGGGGTTTTTCACAGCCGTAACCGCTGGTTGCTGGAAAGTTTCGGGAAGGCCGAGGGAGAAGGGCTGAAATTCGTCAAGTCAGAATTAAAATATCTGATGCAGCATGAGCCAACTGCAATTTTGAGCGCTTGCTTCAGAACTTTGTTGAAGTATGCAGGCTATAGATTGGGAATGATCGAGCAGCATATTCCTAGCAAGGTTAAGGAATTTTCCAGCATGGCTCCATATTACTGGCGACTATAGTTGTTCGGTTAATGCTTTATATAAGGTTATGCATAGTGATACACAGAAAATTTTTTTTAAAAATTCTTCCATTTCTGGATCTGGTATTGGCGCTTGTGGTGTACCCAGCGGCTGTACTGTTAAAGATGGTTAGAGTTGCGGGTGTTCACAGGTTGCCGCGATGTAAACAAGCGCTGATGAAAGTGGGCGTGTTTCCGATTAGAGATCATTATTACGAACCTCAATTTAACAATGGTTCGCCCTCAAAAAGTTATTTCGAAGACAGAAATCTCCCAGGAATTGATTGGGCGACACAGGATCAGCTCAAAATTTTGGACCGGTTTTGCTATTCCAGCGAGCTTTCTGATCTTTCATTGACCAAAACTTCAGAGCTGGAGTTTTATTTCGGTAATGGGGCTTTTGAATCGGGTGACGCTGAATATTGGTACCAGTTGGTGCGCGCCATCAAACCAAAGAGGATATTTGAAATCGGGAGTGGCAATTCGACCTTGATTGCTGTAAGAGCTCTGCAGAAGAACCATCAGGAAGATGTCGGCATAAAATGCGAGCATATCTGCATCGAGCCTTACGAAATGCCGTGGCTTGAGAAAATTGGTGTGTTGGTTGTGCGAGAGAAAGTGGAGAACATGGATTTAGCGTTCTTCTCTCGGCTTCAAGAGAATGACATTCTATTCATCGATTCATCTCATGTCATTAGACCTCAGGGCGACGTGCTTTTCGAGTATTTGGAGTTGTTGCCGTCGCTTAACAAGGGCGTAATCGTCCACATACACGATATTTTCTCCCCTAAAAATTATTTGACCCAATGGTTAGAGTGCGAAGTTAAGTTTTGGAATGAGCAGTATTTACTGGAAGCATTCTTGTCACATAATAAAAGCTGGAAAATTGTTGGCGCGCTAAATTACTTGCGCCATAACCACTATAATAATCTCAAGCGCGTCGCGCCATTCTTGACAGCTGATCGTGAGCCCGGCTCTTTCTATATTCAGAAAATTGCCTGATAGAGTCGCCAGCCGAGCAGGGTGCTGTCTATCGTTTGGCGAGCGCGCTACTGGGGCTCGGTCGGCGATGTAACCGGGGGGTTCTAGATGTATTGACACTTCCCGCCGCCCCTCTTAACATGCGCGCCCTTTCCCGATAGGCCGCCCACTCGCGTCCTGTCCTCTCTTTGTCAAGCTGGGAAGCATCCGCGTGCCAACAATCAATCAGCTCGTGCGTAACTGCCGTAGCCCGAAGACCTATAAGAGCAAGGCTCCTGCGCTTGACTCTTGCCCCCAGAAGCGTGGCGTCTGTACCCGCGTCTATACGACGACGCCGAAGAAGCCGAACTCCGCTCTGCGTAAGGTCTGCCGCGTTCGTCTGACGAACGGTTTCGAAGTTACCAGCTATATCGGTGGCGAAGGGCACAACTTGCAGGAACATAGCGTCGTGATGATCCGCGGCGGTCGTGTCAAGGATCTTCCCGGCGTTCGCTATCACACGGTCCGCGGTGCGCTCGACGCATCGGGCGTGGACAAGCGCCGCCAGAGCCGTTCCAAGTACGGCGCCAAGCGTCCCAAGGCCGGCGCTGCCGCGGCCGCCACCAAGAAGAAGTGACGCGATAGCGTCATCCCCGCGAAGGCGGGGATCCAGTTTTAGGAAAAGAAATGTCACGTCGTCGCAAGCCCGAAATCCGCGTCATCCTGCCCGACCCCAAGTACAAGAACCTGGTCGTGACCAAGTTCATGAACATGGTCATGGAAGACGGCAAGAAGTCCACGGCCGAAAAGATCGTCTACGGCGCGCTGGACCAGATCGCCACCAAGAAGAAGACCGGCGAGCCGGCCGCCGTGCTGCAGGCCGCCTTCGACAACGTCGCCCCCTCGGTCGAGGTGAAGTCCCGCCGCGTCGGTGGTGCCACGTACCAGGTTCCGGTCGAAGTCCGCTCCGTGCGTCGCACCACGCTGGCGATGCGCTGGGTCATCGACGCCGCGCTGAAGCGTGGCGAGAAGTCCATGGCCGACCGCCTGGCGGGCGAGCTGATGGACGCTTCCGAGCACCGCGGCGCGGCCGTCAAGAAGCGCGAAGATACGCACAAGATGGCCGAAGCCAACAAGGCTTTCGCCCACTTCCGCTGGTAGTACGCGTTACCGAGTGGCGCTTTAAAAGCGCCGCTTCATCCCTATATTCGGGGTCCCGTTCCTCGGAACCCCAACGAGTTGAGCCATGGCCCGCACTACGCCCATCGAGCGCTATCGCAACATTGGTATTTCCGCGCATATCGATGCCGGCAAGACCACCACGACTGAGCGCGTGCTGTTCTACACCGGCGTGAACCACAAGATTGGCGAGGTGCATAACGGCGCCGCGACGATGGACTGGATGGAGCAGGAGCAGGAGCGTGGCATCACGATCACGTCCGCTGCCACCACCACGTTCTGGAAGGGCATGGCGGGCCAGTTCGACCAGCACCGCATCAACATCATCGACACCCCCGGCCACGTCGACTTCACGATCGAAGTTGAGCGCTCCATGCGCGTGCTCGACGGCGCCTGCATGCTGTACTGCGCGGTCGGTGGCGTGCAGCCGCAGTCCGAGACGGTGTGGCGCCAGGCAACCAAGTACAAGGTGCCGCGCCTTGCGTTCGTCAACAAGATGGACCGCACCGGCGCCGATTTCTTCAAGGTTGTCAAGCAGATCAAGGAAAAGCTGCGCGCCAACCCGGTCCCGATCCAGATCCCGATCGGCGCCGAAGAGGGTTTCCAGGGCGTGGTCGACCTGGTCAAGATGAAGGCGATCGTCTGGAGCGAGCTGGACAAGGGCGTCACCTTCACCTATGGCGAGATCCCGGCCGAGCTGGTCGAGAGCGCCAAGAAGTGGCGCGAGAACATGGTCGAAGCCGCGGCCGAAGCCAGCGAAGAACTGATGAACAAGTACTTGGAGGAGGGCGACCTCTCCGAGGACGAGATCAAGCTCGCGCTGCGCAAGCGCACGCTGGCGCTGGAAATCTTCCCGATGCTGTGCGGCTCGGCGTTCAAGAACAAGGGTGTGCAGGCGATGCTCGACGCGGTCGTCGAGTACCTGCCGGCCCCCACCGACGTGCCGCCGCTGATGGCGCACGACGTCGACGATTACGAGCAGCTGATCGAGCGCCACGCCCGGGACAACGAGCCGTTCTCGGCGCTGGCGTTCAAGATCATGACCGACAAGTACGTCGGCGCGCTGACCTTTATCCGCGTGTATTCCGGCGTGCTCAAGCAGGGCGACTCGGTCTACAACTCGCGTAACGGCAAGAACGAGCGCATCGGCCGTCTGGTGCAGATGCACGCCAACGAGCAGCAGGCGATCACCGAAGTGCATGCCGGCGACATCGCTGCCTGCGTCGGTCTGAAGGACGTGTTCACCGGCACCACGCTGGCCGATCTGAAGCAGCCGGTCGTGCTCGAGCGCATGATCTTCCCGGAGCCGGTCATCAGCCAGGCGGTAGAGCCCAAGACCAAGGCCGACCAGGAAAAAATGGGCGTCGCGCTGTCGCGCCTGGCGCAGGAAGATCCGTCGTTCCGCGTGTTCACCGACGAAGAAACCGGCCAGACCATCATGTCCGGCATGGGCGAACTGCATCTCGAAATCCTCGTCGACCGCATGAAGCGCGAATACGGCGTGGAAGCCAACGTCGGCGCGCCCCAGGTTGCGTATCGCGAAACGATCCGCAAGTCGGTCGAGCAGGAAGGCAAGTACGCCAAGCAGTCCGGTGGTAAGGGCCAGTTCGGCCACGTCTGGCTGCGCATCGAGCCGAACGAAACCGGCAAGGGCTACGAGTTCATCAACGAAATCGTCGGCGGCACCATCCCCAAGGAATTCATTCCGGCGGTGGACAAGGGCCTGCGCGACGCGATCAAGAACGGCGTGCTCGCCGGTTATCCGGTGGTCGACATCAAGATCGCGCTGACCGACGGCTCGTACCACGAAGTCGACTCGTCCGAAATCGCGTTCCGCGTCGCCGCGTCGATGGCGTTCAAGGAAGGCTGCCAGAAGGCCAGCCCGGTCGTGCTTGAGCCGATCATGGCGGTCGAAGTCGAAACCCCGGAAGACTACACCGGCGACATCATGGGCGATCTCAACCGCCGTCGCGGCGTGATCCTCGGCATGGAAGACAACTTCGGCGCCAAGGTGGTTTCGGCTGAAGTGCCGCTGGCCGAGATGTTCGGCTACTCGACGACCGTGCGCTCGATGAGCCAGGGCCGCGCGACGTACACGATGGAATTCAAGAAGTACCAGGAAGCGCCGCGCAACGTCACCGAGACGCTGACGAAGAAGAAGTAAGCGGGCGTAGCGGTAATCACAGTGCTGACGCCAAGGGCGGCAGCGTCAAACAAAGCTAACGAGCAAAGAGGTTTGTTGTCATGGCAAAGGAAAAGTTCGAGCGCGCGAAGCCGCACGTGAATGTGGGTACGATTGGCCATGTTGACCATGGCAAGACGACGACGACGGCGGCGCTGACGAAGATTTCGGCGGACAAGTTTGGCAAGACGAAGTACGTGGCTTATGACGAGGTGGCGAAGGCGTCTGAGTCGCAGGGGCGTCGTGACAGCACGAAGATTCTGACGATTGCGACGTCGCACGTGGAGTACGAAACCGCTGCGCGCCACTACGCGCACGTTGATTGCCCCGGCCACGCGGACTACGTCAAGAACATGATCACGGGTGCCGCGCAGATGGACGGCGCGATCCTGGTGGTGTCGGCGGTGGACGGCCCGATGCCGCAGACGCGCGAGCACGTTCTGCTGGCCAAGCAGGTCAACGTGCCGAAGGTCGTGGTCTGGCTGAACAAGTGCGACCTCGTGGACGACGAAGAGCTGCTTGAGCTGGTCGAAATGGAAATCCGCGACCTGCTGAGCAAGTACGGCTTCCCGGGCGACGACACCCCCGTGAT
>NZ_JAQGNT010000054.1 GCF_028291725.1 Hydrocarboniphaga sp.
ACCCGCGACCGGCCGTCCAAAAAACGAGCCGCGCCGGCAGGTTATGAAATAGGCAAAAAATAATCGCGGCCCCGTGTCGATCTGCGCCGGCCTCGTTCGTCGTACCTGCAAGAACCCAGAAAACCGGAGCGACAAACCATGTTCAAGACCATCGCCATCATCCTGGTGCTCGCCGTCGTCGCGATCCTGATCTACGCGACGACGCGGCCCGATACCCTCCACGTGCAGCGCTCGATCACGATCAAGGCGCCGCCCGAAACCATCTTTCCGCAGATCGACACGCTGGGCAACTGGCGGCAGTGGTCGCCCTACGAGAAATACGATCCGGCGATGAAGCGCACTTTTGAGGGCCCGGCCGGCGGCCAGGGCGCCGCCTACGCCTGGGATGGCAGCAGCAAGGTCGGTGCCGGGCGCATGGAGATCATCGAGTCCGCGCCCTCGTCCAAAGTCGTCTTCAAGCTCGATTTCATGCGGCCGTTCGAAGCCCACAACACCGCCACTTTCACGCTGCTGCCGAACGCAGACGGCACCACCGTGACCTGGGCGATGGACGGCCCGGCGCCTTACATCAACAAGCTGATGGGCATTTTCTTCAACATGGACGAGATGATCGGCAAGGACTTCGCGGCCGGTCTCGCCAGTCTGAAAACCCTCACCGAAGCCGCAGGAGCCTGAGCCATGCGATTCATGATGCTGATGATCCCCAAGGGCTACGAGTCCGCCCCCGTCGGCACCATGCCGCCCGCCGACGCGGTCGCCGCGATGATGAAATACAACGAGTCCCTGCAGCGTGCCGGCGTGCTGCTCGCGGCGGATGGCCTGCATCCGCCCGCGGCGGGCGCAAGAGTCACGTTCGCAGGCGGCAAGCCCAAGGTCAGTGATGGGCCATTCGCCGAGGCCAAGGAAGTGCTCGGCGGCTACTGGATGATCGACGTCAAGTCACGCGCCGAGGCGATCGAATGGGCGACGCGCTGCCCGGGTGGCGAGAACGAGATCATCGAGGTGCGGCAGGTGCAGGAGATGGAGGATTTTCCGCCCGACGTGCAGGCCGCCGCCGCCGGGTTTACCGAAATGCAGGCGCGCTAGGCGACGTCCTGAGCACCGACGCCAGCCATCGCGCGATCGATGCGATCTTTCGCATCGAATCGGCGCGGCTCATCGCCAGCCTCGCGCGGATGCTGCGCGGCGACGTCGGCCTCGCCGAAGACCTGGCGCAGGACGCGCTGGTGTCGGCGCTCGAAACCTGGCCGCAGGCCGGCGTGCCGGACAATCCCGGCGCCTGGCTGATGTCCACGGCCAGAAACCGCGCGATCGATCGGCTGCGGCATCGCCAACTCGCCGAGCGCAAGCAGGAGGCGCTGGCGATCGAGATCGAGGAGCACTTGAACATGTCGATTCCCGCTCCCGATGCCGGTCTCGACGAGGTGATCGGCGACGACCTGCTGCGGCTGGTGTTCACCGCCTGCCATCCGCTGCTGTCGACCGAGGCGCGGGTCGCGCTGACGCTGCGCCTGCTCGGCGGCCTGAGCACCGATGAAATCGCGCGTGCCTTCCTGGTGTCCGAATCAACGATCGCGCAGCGCATCGTCCGCGCCAAGCGCAGCCTGGCGGAGGCGCGCGTACCGTTCGAAGTGCCGCGCGGCGCTGAACTCGCGGTGCGCCTGGGCTCGGTGCTCGAAGTCGTCTACCTGATCTTCAACGAAGGCTATTCGGCGACCGCGGGCGAGGAGTGGATGCGGCCGGCGCTGTGCGAAGACGCGCTGCGCCTCGGCCGCATTCTCTCAGGGCTGGCGCCGCGCGAGCCCGAGGTACACGGCCTGGTCGCGCTGATGGAGATCCAGGCCTCGCGCCTGCGCGCCCGTACCCGCGCCAACGGCGAGCCGATCCTGTTGCTGGATCAGGATCGTTCGCGCTGGGATCAGCTGCTGATCCGCCGCGGGCTGGCGGCCTTGAAACGTGCCGAATCCCTGGGCGGCGCGCTCGGGCCGTACGCACTGCAGGCGGCGATCGCGGCCTGCCATGCGCGGGCGCGCACCGCGGCCGACACCGATTGGGTGCGCATCACCGCGATCTACGACGCGCTGGCGCAGCTGAGGCCGTCGCCGGTGATCGAGCTGAATCGCGCGGTCGCGGTGGCGATGGCGTTTGGTCCAGCAGCGGGTTTGGAAATCGCGGACCGGCTGATCGCGGAGCCGCAGTTCGCGAACTATCACCTGCTGCCGGCGGTGCGCGGCGATCTGCTGGCGAAGCTGGGGCGGCGCGCGGAGGCGGTCGCGGAGTTCGAGCGCGCCGCGAGCCTGACGCGCAACCTGCGTGAACGCGATCTGTTGCTGGAGCGTGCGGCGAACGTGATTCGCGCACTGTAGGAGCGGACCTTGTCCGCGATTGTGCACTTGAAGGCTTCAATCGCGGACAAGGTCCGCTCCTACAGTTGCGCAATCGGGCCGGCGATCAGCCGTTACGCAGCAAACTTGATCCCGCGCTCCCTGGCCATCGTCAGCGCCGTATCCTCAATCATGTCTTCCTGCCCGCCGACCATCTTCTGGCGGCCCAGCTCGAGCAGGATTTCGCGCGCCGGGATGCCGTACTTGGCCTCGGCGCGTTTGGCGAACAGCAAGAACGACGAATACACGCCGGCATAGCCCAAGGTCAGCGAATTGCGGTCGATACGCACGGGGGAGTCCAGGATCGGCGTCACCAGGTCTTCGGCAACGTCGCTGATCTTGAACACGTCGACGCCGGTTGCTATGCCCATGCGCGAGCACACCGCGACGAACACTTCCATCGGCGTATTGCCGGCGCCAGCGCCCATGCCGCCGCAGGCGCAGTCGATGCGGCGGGCGCCGGCTTCCACCGCCGCAAGCGAGTTGGAAATGCCCATCGCCAGGTTGTGATGGCCGTGGAAGCCGATCTCGGTTTCGGGCTTGAGCTTGTCGCGCAACAGCGCGATTCTTGCAGTCACGTCGTCCGGCAGCATGTAGCCGGCGCTGTCGGTGGCGTAGATGCAATTGGCGCCATAACTTTCCATCAGCAGCGCTTGCTCGAGAATTTTATCCGGCTCGATCATGTGCGCCATCATCAGGAAGCCGACCGTATCCAGGCCCATCTTGCGGCCGAGATTGATGTGCTGTTCGGATACGTCGGCCTCGGTGCAATGCGTGGCGACGCGGATTGTGGTCACGCCGCAGTCCGCGGCCATGCGCAGATGATCGACGGTGCCGATGCCGGGTATCAGCAGCGCCGAAACCTTGGCCTGCTTCATCGCCGGAATCACCGCGCGCAGATACTGCTCGTCGGTCGCGGCCGGGAAGCCGTAGTTGACCGAGGCGCCGCCGAGGCCGTCGCCGTGGGTGACTTCGATCAGCGGCACGCCGGCTGCGTCCAGGCCGCGCGAGATCGCCTGCATCTGCTCGATCGTGATCTGGTGGCGCTTCGGATGCATGCCGTCGCGCAGCGACATGTCATGCACTTTGATCTGCATACCCTTGAGGTTCATGTGCTGCTCCGGCTGTTGGTTCCCTCTCCTGGGAGAGGGTTAGGGAGAGGGTCTGCGTGACGGCGGGACCCTCTCCCGTCGCTTTGCGACACCCTCTCCCAGGAGAGGGGAAAAGCAATCAGGCCGCGGCCAGCGTCAGCCGGCCGGCGATGATTTCTTCGGCGAACATCTCGGCGGTGCGTGTCGCCGAGGCCGTCATGATGTCGAGGTTGCCGGCGTATTTCGGCAGAAAATCGCCGAGGCCTTCGACCTCCATGAACGTGGTTACGCGCATGCCGTCGAACACCGGGCCGTTCTTCAGGCGATAGCCGGGCACGTACTTCTGCACTTCGATGATCATGTCGCGCACCGAAGCTTCGATCTCTTTCTGTTTTGGCGTCTCATGCGTCAGGCAATGGATCGTGTCGCGCATGATCATCGGCGGCTCGGCCGGGTTGATCACGATGATCGCCTTGCCCTGGTCGGCGCCGCCGACGCTGGCGACGGCGCCGGCCGTGGTGCGGGTGAATTCGTCGATGTTCTTGCGGGTGCCGGGGCCGACGGATTTGCTCGCCACCGTCGCAATGATTTCCGCGTACTGCACACGCTGCACGCGCGACACCGCGTAGACCATCGGGATCGTCGCCTGGCCGCCGCAGGTGACCATGTTGACGTTCATCTCGCGCTTGCCGGCATGCCCCAAAATACCGTGCAAGAGGTTGATCGGCGGCACGCAGTACGGGCCGATCGCGGCCGGCGTCAGGTCGATCATCATCACGCCGAGCGCGTTGAGCTTGTCGGAGTTGGCCTTGTGCACGTAGGCGCTGGTGGCGTCGAACGCGATCTGGATGTTGTCGGCGCGGACCGATTCGAGCATGCCGTCGACGCCGCGGTCGGTGGTCTTAAGGCCGAATTCGCGTGCCCGCGCCAGGCCTTCGGATGTCGGATCGACGCCGACCATCCACACCGGCTCCAGCAGCTCGCTGCGGCGCAGCTTGTACAGCAGGTCGGTGCCGATGTTGCCGGGCCCGATGATGGCGCATTTGATCTTGATCATGCGGTTACCGTTGGTTGATTACACAACTGTAGGAGCGGACCTTGTCCGCGATTGTGCACTGCAAGGTCTCAATCGCGGACAAGGTCCGCTCCTACAGTTCCGGAAGAAAAATTTTGTTCATGCCTCGAAAGAAACCGAAGCGCTGCCGATGCCGGCGATCGTCATCTCGAAGCGATCACCGGGCACCGCCGGCAGCAGCGGCGCCAGCGAGCCGGACAGGATGATTTCGCCGGCCAGGAACGGGATGCCGAACTGGCCGAGCGTGTTCGCCAGCCAGGCGACCGCCGCGGCCGGATGGCCCTGCACCGCCGAGCCCAGGCCAGAGGCAAGGTGCTCGCCGTTCTTGTGGATGTCCATCTTCGCCGCGGCCAGGTCCAGCGAGCGCGGATCGATGTGCTGATCGCCGATCACGAACACGCCGCAGGAGGCATTGTCCGCGACCGTGTCCTGGATTTTGATTTTCCAGTCGTGAATGCGCGAGTCGACGATCTCGAAGCAGGCGGACACGTGGTCGGTGGCGTCCAGTACCTGCTCGGCGGTGATGGTGACGCCGCGCAGATCGCGCTTCAGCACGAACGCGATTTCGCCTTCGGCGCGCGGCTGTATCAGCCCGGCCTGCGCGAGGCTGACGCGGGCGCCGTCGGCGACCTGCATGCGGTCGGTCAGGAAGCCGAAGTCGGGCTGGTGGACGCCGAGCATATCCTGCACTGGCTTGCTGGTGACGCCGATCTTCTTGCCGACGACTTTTTCGCCCTGCTTCTGGCGCTGTTCCAGAAAACGCAGCGAAATGCGGTACGCGTCATCGATGCTGATTCCCGGCTCGCGCGAGCTCAGCGGCGCCAGCGTGCGGCGTTCGCGTAGCGCAGCGAACAGTTCGTCGCCCAGCGCTGCGATTCTTTCAGGCTGCAGGCTCATCGCCGTCATCCGTTCCGCAGAAAATCGAGCGTCATCCGATTGAACAGATCGCGATGCTCGACCATGACCCAGTGGCCGCAGCGCGGCACCACGATCATGCGCAGCTTGTCGATGCCGTGGACCAGCTTCAAAATCCCGGTCTCGGGCATCATCTTCTCGTCGGCGCCCCAGAAGCCCAGCGCCGGACACTGAATCTCGCCGAGCCGCTCGCTCATGTTCGGCACTTTCATCGTGCGCACGACCTGCGGGTTCTGCAGCTTCATCAATTCGTAGCGTTCGTTGACGGTGGCATCGTCGACGCTGGCCGGATCGGCCACCATGCCGCGGATGAAGAAGTCCTTGAGCCGTGCTGCGGTCACCGGCTCGGCCGACATGAACACTTCCTTCATCAGCGCCATGCCCGGCATCTTGAAATACTCGGGCTGATCCTCGACGCCGCCGGGTGCCATCAGCACCAGTTTTTCCACTGCCGCCGGATGCGCCAGCGCCAAGCCCAGCGCGATCGCACCGCCCAGGGAATTGCCGATCAGCGTGTAGCGCTCGACACCGACACGATCCAGGGTTTCCTTGACGGTGGACACGAACAGATCCAGCGGGTACTCGATGTCGGCCGGCTTGTCGGAATAGCCGTAGCCGATCAGGTCGACCAGGATCACGCGGTAGCCGGCTTCGACCAGAGCCGGATAGTTGTGCTTGAAATTGCTGTGTCCGCAGGCGCCCGAGCCCGAGCCGTGCAGGAACACCACGACCGGGCCGTGGCCCTGGTCGATCAGGTGCATCTTGTAGCCGCTGGCTAGCGTGAGGTAGCGGCCTTCGGGGACGGGTTTGGAGGTCATGGCTGCGCGATCCGGGGACGGCTTGCATGGTCGGGTGCCAGGGCCAGTCGAGGCTTCGTCCCTTCGGACTACGGCGGGACGCGGCGGCATTCCGATCTGCGATTCGTCCTTATGGGTGACGGGCGCGCTTCGCTGATCGCTTAGCATCGGCGGCATAAGTGATCGCAAAGATCCAAGGAGAGCACTTTGACGACGCAGCGCAGAATCGTGCTGGTGACCGGCGGCGCCAAGGGCGTGGGGCGCGGTATCAGCGCCAGCTTCCTGGCGGTGGGGGATATGGTGCTGGTCTGCGGTCGCGAAGTGCCGGAAACGCTACCGGAAGTCGAAGGCCGTAGTGCGGAGTTCATTGCCGCCGATATCCGCGACGCAGCGGCCCGCGATGCCTTGTTCGCGCAGATCGTGCAGCGTCACGGCCGCCTCGACGTGCTGGTCAACAACGCCGGCGGCTCGCCGTTCGCGATGGCCGACAAGGCTTCTCCGCGCTTCCACGACGCGATGATCCAGCTCAACCTGCTGGCGCCGCTGCACGTGGCACAGAAGGCCAATGCGCTGATGCAGGCGCAGGACGGCGGCGGCGTGATCGTGTTCATCGGCAGCGTCAGCGCGCTGCGCCCCTCGCCGGGCACCGCGGCCTATGGCGCGGCCAAGGCCGGCATTCTCAACCTGGTGTCCTCCCTGGCGGTGGAATGGGCACCGAAAGTGCGGGTGGTCGCGGTCAGCCCCGGCCTGGTGCGCACCGAACAAAGCGAACTGCACTTTGGCGACGAGGCCGGCATCGCCGCGATCGCCGATACGATTCCGATGCGCCGTCTCGCCGAGCCCAGTGATATTGGCGACGCCTGCCTGTGGGTGGCCTCACCCCAGGCAGGTTATCTTTCAGGCACGAATCTGACGCTGCATGGCGGTGGCGAGCGGCCGGCGTTCCTGGCGGCAGCCGGCGTCAACCAGACCTGAACCGAGCCGTCCCGGCCCGCGCGCCTTTGTCGGGAGATTGCGATGAGTCATTGCGATGATCGCCACCGCATCTTCCGCCATGGCCTCTGGTCCCTGCCGCTGATGCTGTGCGGCCCGGGCACCGCCCAGGCGACCGAAGCCAGGGACGCCGCGCAGGTTCTGAGCTGCATGCGCTCCAACTCGCCGACCGTGCTGCGTACCCAGAACGTGACGATGGAGGAGTCGCGCTACACCAGCGTCCGCGCCTGGCTCGACCAGGAAAGCTGCCTGCCGCTGAAGGCCGAGTTCTACGAGGGCACACGCCCGCTCAAGCGGCTGATCGCGCCGGCCAGCTCGATCCGGCGCGAGGGCTCGATCTGGTACCTGCAGCAGATCGAGATGCACGATCTGCAGAACGATGCGTACACCACGCTGAGCTCGGAGAAAGGCCGTGCCAGCAGCGCGCCCGCCAAGCTGTTCGATCCGACGTCGTTTTACAAGGTTGATTGACGGGGCGCATCGGGAATGTTGGGGTTCGCTGCGCTCACCCCAACCTACAACGGCATCGTCTGCGCGGGTGAGGTTCTGCAGCCCTGAGATTTCAATAATCGTCTTTCACGAAAGGCTGGAGAACGACGATGGCTCAGCAGGCAGGCGCATTCCCCAAAGGCGCGGTGCTGGTGTTCGGCGGCAGCGGCGGCATCGGCCAGGAGGTCGCCAAGTCCTTCGGCGCCGCCGGCAGCGACGTCGCCATCGTCTATCGCAGCAAGCAGGAAGTCGCCGAGCGGGTCGCCTCCGAGATCGCCGCCGGCGGCCGCAAGGCCAGCGCGCATGCCGCCGATGTGCGCGACGCCGCGCAGGTGCAGGCCGCCGTCGATGCGGCGATTGCCGCGCATGGCCGCATCCACACCGTGGTCTGGGCCGCCGGCCCGGTGGTCGAGCAGCTGTACATCGCCGACACCCCGCAGGAGCTGTGGCGCAAATCCATCGACATCGAAGTGCACGGCTTCTTCACCGCGGTGCAGGCGACCCTGCCGCACCTGCGCGAATCCGGCGGCGGCTCCTACGTGCACCTGGGTTCGGCGGGCCATGTCTGGTGGCCGGCCAAGGATGGCCTGTCGGTTGCGCCCAAGGCGGTCAACGAGGCGCTGTGCAAGGGCATCGCCAAGGAAGAAGGCCGTCACAACATCCGCGCGAACTCGGTGCTGGTGGGCGTGATCGAGGCCGGCATGTTCCTGGAGCTGCTCGGGCGCGGCGTGTTCGACCAGAAGTGGACCGACGAGACCCAGAAACTGCTGTGCCTGAAGCGCTGGGGCAAGCCGCAGGAGATCGGCAGCGCGGCGGTGTTTCTGGCCACCAATGGCTATGTGACCGGGCAGCAGATCAATGTATCGGGCGGGTTTGGTATTTAAGCGAGATCGATCACCGGAACTGTAGGAGCGGTCCTTGACCGCGATTGTGAAATTGCAGGCCGCATTCGCGGTCAAGGACCGCTCCTACAGTTGAGTATTGAGCTAGCTTGCGGCCTTCAGCCGCAGCTCCGCCTCGAAGCCGCCGCCCGCACGATTGCGGAACTGCGCGCTGCCGCCGCAGGCTTCGGCGCAGCGCCGCACGATCGTCAGCCCCAGGCCGTAACCGCCGCTTTCGCGCGTGCGCGCCTCGTCGGTGCGGAAGAACGGTTCGCCCAGGTGCGGCAGCGCGCTGCTCGGCACGCCGGGCCCGCGATCGGCGACGGTGACGAGCACGTCGCCGCCTTCGCGCCGTGCCGCGATTTCGATCGGCGCACCCGCGTCGCCGCCGTAGCGCAGTGCATTGCGCACCAGGTTCGACAGCGCCCGCGTCAGCATCGACGGCTGCGCCATCACGCTCAAGGTGCTGTCGACGCCGGCCTGCACGCGTTCAACCGCGTCGTCGCGAACCAGCACGCCGGCGATCGCGTCGGCCAGCAGCACCGGCCGCAACGGCGCCTGGTCGGACTCCAGGCCGGCGCGCGAGAACAACAGCAGCTCGTTGAGCAGCTCCGACATCTGCTGCACGTCGTCGTGCACGTCGCGCAGCTGTTCTTCGCCGGACTCGCCCAGCTTCGATTCCAGAATCGCCAGCCCGACCTGCACGCGCGCCAGCGGCGAGGTGACTTCGTGGGCGACGTCGGCGACGAACTGTTTCTGGCCGGCGACGTGGCTCTGCAGGCGTTCGGCCATCCGGTTCACCGCCTCGGCCAGCGCACCGAGTTCGTCGCGACGGCGGCTGCGCACGCGCGTGTCGAAGCGGCCCTCGGCAATGCGCTGCGCCGCGCTCGTCAGCTGGCCGACGGTGCGCGTGATGCTCCATATGAACGGCCACCACAGCAGGATCGACAGCAGCAGCGCCAGCAGCGCAAATGTGACCCACTCGCGCACGCCGAGGAAGGACAGCAGCGCGAGCAGGCTGCCGGCCTGCGCACGGATCGTGATCGGATGCGAGGGTTCGCCGCTGCGCGCCAGCTTGGCCGGAATCGTGACCTGGTAGCCGGGCTCGCCGCCGATGCGGCTGCGGCCGCGCGCGATATAGACCAGGCTGGCCAGGGTTTCGCGGCTGCGGCCTTGCATCGGCGGTGGCGGCGGTTCGCCTGCGGGCCCTCCAGGTTCCCACTCCGGCGGGCGACGGTCACCGCCGTCGCCGAACGGGGGCGGCCCGCCGGGTGGGCCGCCGTGTGGGCCGTGATCGCGCCCGCCGGGTGGCGGGCCGGCCGGGCCGTTCTCGGGGCCTTCGACCAGCATGAAATCGACGCCATAACGTTGGCGATAGCTCGCCAGGATCGTCGCCGATTGCGCTTCGGCCTGAGCCGACAGATCGAGGGCGATGCGTTCGCCGATATCGGCCAGGCGCTCGCGCACCGGCTGCGACAGCAGCATCGCCCAGGCCGAGCCGCCACTGCCCGGCATCGAGGCATACAGCCCGGCGAGCAGCGCCAGGTTCAGCAGCAGCCACAGCAGCAGCTGGATGTAGAGCGGCAGGCGCCGTTTCGGGTAGAAAAGCGGCGGGTCACGACCCGCCCTACGAGCATCATCGTGCTGTTGTAGGGCGGGTCTTGACCCGC
>NZ_JAQGNT010000101.1 GCF_028291725.1 Hydrocarboniphaga sp.
CTGTGCGTACTGTGCATGAGGGGCTGGCGGCCAAAAAATGGCCGCTGTTCGGGTCGGACCAACAGTTTGCCCGGTCGCCAGCTTCTTTCATATGATCAATGGCTTGCGCTTAAGTAAGTGACATTCGAGTCAGAGGCCAGGAACAGAAGAAGATTTCCACTATTAAGTTGTCCCTTTTGCTTTTTTTCTTTTTGTAAACTGTCGAACTCCCAGTCCCAGAATGATTTTTTACTACCAGAAAGCTTGTACCTGGTAGCCGACGCTGCAATAGAGAAAAAATATAAAACGCTGTTCATGGTATTTCTTAAGTCGGGCATGGACTTTCCATCGTGCAGCTTCGATTCTCGGGCACGTCAGTTGGTTTTGCTGGTGAAGGATTGACTGAGTTGGTATCGTTTAGATGCTTTAGAACGTCTTCGGCGGCCCGCTGAATAATTCCCAACCAAGAATCTCTGGGTTTCACGATATCTTTGGGTAGGGGGTCCGGTTGGCGAACCTCTGGACGATACTGGGCGGCCTCACCATCTCTCATAGCCTGAAGGCGAGATGCATAACCGAGTCGTAGGTCGTAGCTGAACATTCTAGGAAGTCGAGCCTTGCTCCCTTTGTACGCGCATCACTTTTAGCCTGAGGTACGAATACGATATTTAAATAAACCGTGCTGCAAGACAAAAACGTCATGACCTGCGGCTGATCTATATGCACAGCCATCGTTGGACATAACATACTCTACACATTTTTCTCCCGATACGCGGCCCAGCTCAGAAAGAAAATTTTTATTTTCCGCATCAGTGAGATTAAGTTCAAATCCAAACTGATCTAGCTCTTCCTCGTGCAGCAAAACAACTGAGGTAACTGGAATATTAAGGTTAATATCAGTTCGCTCTCTTAGGTCTTGAAGGGAATTTTTACAGCCGAGAAAAAAGGCCAGAATAAAAAAAAACCCAATTCTAATTTTCTTCATGGGTAAACCACCTGAAAATCCTTCGCTCCGAATATATACCCCGTTGCTCCAATGCCAGTCATGACCTGACTTTTAAACGTCGGCCTGGAATGCATATCAAAGTTATATGTGTCGTGGAATCCAGTAGCACTATAGCTATCATCTATTGATATGGTTGCGGAACCGAATGTATTAGCTAAAGGAGTTCCATAGAATGACTTGAGCAACGAGTATCCGATACCGTTGCTGTTTTTTGCTGCGGATTCGACATGCCCCTGGTGATTTACTTCCGAGAATTGCTCTTCTGTCAGAACTACCGTACGTCCAGAACCAACTAGGAAATGTTCGTAAAAGGTTTCGGGCTTCAGATCCGGCAAGACCGCTCCGTCCGTATTGGCAGATTCAGACGCATAAAGGTTGCTGCCGACAGTTGGCCCCGCCCCATTTACGAAATTGTAACTCCCTTGGGATGATCCTCTGTCAAAACTGTCAGACCCCGATGAAGCCTTGGCGACTAAGCCATATGCAACGCCGCCAAAGCCCGACACGAAGCCGCCGCTTGGGCAAGTTCCATCCTTGTTTGAGATGAGTGACCCGGTGCACATTCCCGTCGGATCGGTGTACCGATACGGATTATTGTTGGCGTAAGCATACCGATTAAACGTAAACGGATTCTGATCCGAGAAGTAGACCGGATCGGTGGACAGGAAGCGGCCAATCAGCGGGTCATAGAATCGTGCCTGAGCGTAAGTCAAGCCCGACTCGCTGTCGAAGGCATGGCCGGTGTAGCCGACCTTGTCGGTCACGCCGTTGAGCTTGGCGCCGTAAGGATCATAGTGCTCCTGCCAGAGCGTCGCACCGCTGGCATTGGTGGCCTTTCGCGGTGATCCCAGCAGGTCCGGATGCAGATACGTCGGGGTAAAGACACCACCGACATTTTTCACCTCGACGACAGTCTTGCCGTTGAGACTCAGATAGTCGGTCTTTTCAGTGCCCTTCTCGGAGTAGATCATCTGGCCGTCGTGGGTATACAGCGTGTACTCCGTCACGCCGCCTTTGACCGTCTTGATGCGCTTGCCGTTGCCGTCGTATTGATAGGTAGCGCCGCTGACCGCGGTGACCTGTCCCAACGCATTCAGAGTGAAGGTCCTGATACCGTCGCTGCTGATCTCACCCCGGCTATTGTAGGAATACGTACGCGACTGTGACCCACTGACGGAGTCGAGCCGGTTGGTCGTGGTATTGATGGTGTAGGTCAGCGCATTGGTATTGGTGCGCGCCCTGACATTGTTGAGCGTGTCATAGGTGAAGCCGTAGCTGCCCCACACGCCGCTGGCACTGGCCAGACGGTGCAAGCCGTCGTAGCTCGCCGTCAGGTCATCGGTGTCGTCGACCTGATCGTCGAAGCTGGTCAGATCGCCGGCCGTGGTGTAGCCGTACTGGTATTTCTGAATCGGGCTGGCGCCGGCGGTGGTGGTCTGTACCCACGGCCGCTTCAACGTGTCGAGCGTCAGGCTATAGGTGAGGCCGTTGCTCAAGCTGTAGCTCTGAGTCTGGCCGCTCGGATGGTACTTGATGCCGCTGACGTAGCCTTCGATCTGCTGCGGACGGCCCCAGGAGTCGGGTTCGAGAAAGTAATTGTTGGACGGGGTGTACAGCCGGCCCAGACGCGCAATGCCATCGAGCTTGTATCGCATCTTGAAGACCTTTCCGTCGACCTTCACATTTTCGATTTCGAGCAGATTGCGTTTGTTGTAGGAATAGTTCCAGGTCGCGACCGGGTTCAAGACGCGGGTTGTATTGTTCTCGTTGTCGTATAGATATGCGATGTCGTCGCTGGTGCCGGGATAGTCGACTCCCGTTTTCCGGCTGAGGTTGTCGTATGAAAACACCGCGGCATCAGATGGCGCGCTGCTGGTGCCATCCGCATTCATCGTTTGGCAGGTGCTGGCGCTCTGCCCCCGGGCTTCGAATGCCAAGCGGTTGTCCGCATCGTAGCCCCAGAGCGTGACGCCGCCCTCAGGGTCGGAGCGCCGGCACAGGCGCTGATAGGGGTCGTAGCTTAGCGTACGAGTGGCGGTCGCCGTGCCACCCGACCAAGCCCCCGATTGCTGGATGGTCGTGATCTTGCCGAACACATCGCGGCCGATCTGCGTCGTCTGGCCTTCCGGCGCCTCGATGCGGATCGGACTGCCGCCAGGCTCGTCATAGCCGAGATAGCTGATCGTCGTGCCTTGACCATCTCCATCCGTGACCTTCTTTTTGTTGCCGGCAATACTGTAGTTGGTTTTCTCCAGCGTGACGTTGTCCGCCGTACGGCGTTTGATGAGCCGCTTGAGTGCGTCGTATTCATTGACGATACCCGCCGTCTCGGACGAACTCGTCGAGGGGTAGGCGACCAGCGCTTCGAGCCCATTCGAGTTGAACGTCTTGCGAAAGAATAGTTGAGTCCCGGCGATATCGTCCTGGTCGTACTCCTGGCGCAGCACCGGTCGCCAAAGCGCATCGTAGTACGTGATCTTGAAGATATCGGCCGTCTGAACCGTCTGCCTCCAGTGCCCGGCAGGAAGACCGTACTCAGCAGACGAGACCTGCACAAAGCTCTGCGTGAGGTCGTTCCATACGTTCGTATCATCGGTTGGATAGGTGATGCGGCTGATCCGGCCCATGCTGTCATAGCCGTAGCCTGTCGTGCTGCCTCGGCGATCCGTCACGGAAGTGATCCAGCCGGAATCGTCCACCACCGCCGACTGACTGATCGACAGCGGGTATTGGATCAACTGCGGCATGCCGCGCTTCCAGCTGGAGTAGGTGGTGGCATTGCCGGCACGGTCAGCAACCGTATTGAGCGTGCCGTCGGCGTTGTAGCTGGCCGTCTGCTGCAGCAGGCCGAAGGTATAGGTCTTCTCCGGCAATGCGTTGGTCGCGCCGTAGTCAGTCTGGGATTCAACCAGCCCGGCGTTGCTGTTGGTGCTCTTCTTTGATTTGCCGAGCACCCATTTGGTCGTGTCGTCGTAATACTCACTAACGTCGGTGCGGCTGTTGCCGACCGAATTGGAGCGCGTGACGCTGAGCGGGCGAGCGAAACTGTCGAAGCTATTGACCTGCCTGCTGTACGTATCGCCGCTGCGGACAATTTGGGCTGTTGTCTCCGGCACCGTGAGCACGGACGAGAACGCATCCTCCCTAAAGGAGTAGCCGTCTACGATCTCTTGCCCCGTATATCCGACACGATAGGCATACGCGGGACTGCTGGGACTCGTCGCGAAAGTAGTATTCGTGGTTGTCACGACTGCACCCGACGAATCGAGCACTTCGCTTTTCATCAACTTACCTTCGTCGATGTAAAACTGCGCACCATATGTATTGCGGAGCTTGCTTCCATCGGGGCGCGTCACCGTCACCGTCCGGGTATTGCTTGCGGTCTGCCCGTAGTCGGCCGACCAGCTCAGAGTCGGTAGGCCCGGGCCCGTCAACGTCTTGTTGGTTAGCGCGTAGACATCGAATTGCTTTGCAGGTCCGTAGCGCTCGAACAATTTATCCGTTTGGTTGTACAAGCAGATCTTGTCGGCTCCGACTTTTCGGTCCTGGCGCACAGGAGTGAAGGTGAACGTTCCCGTGGCGCCGCTAGGATGCCGCATCGTCCAGCTCTGCGGAACCGATGACCACGCCGAAGTAGGCTGGAGATTGCACGGCGTGGCAGCCGCCGGAGTTGCGTTGTACTCAATTCGAAGATCGACGTGATTGATCGTCCAGTACGACTGGTCAGGCAAAGTTACCTGCGACAGATACGCTTCAAAATATGTATATGTCCAGGTTCTGCCATTGGCGCTGACGGTCTGAATCTTGTTTCCGGCGTTATATCCCAGCGAAATGACGCGGCCATCATTTGCCTCAATTGTCTGCAACAAATTACCTTGGTAAGTGTATTGAACCCAGTTACCAAAGCGATCTTCCACACGGGTCGCATATATGCGGACCTCCACGCGGGGAAGGCTGGCGCCCTGGACCGATCTCACGGTCGAAAACGTCCGGCTTACCATCCAGTTGAAGGTGTACTTGACTCCATCGGCTGTTATCGCTTGGAAGCCTTCTCCAGTCTGTCCGCTGGCCAGCGTGCTCAAGCACGCGATCTGCGTGTGGTCACTGGTTACCCGGGTATAAGTGACGCCGTCAGTCGGCTGCTTGGAATACGACGGATCGCGTAACAGCAAGTTCTTAGTGCCCAGACCCGGGATCGATATCGAAGTACCGCGCCACCAGTCGTCTACACTGAATCCACTGACCCCCGAAGGCACAATGCTTCCGGAGCAACGATTGCTCGGCGTCCAGCCCTCACTTGTGGGGAATACGCCGCTGACATAGGGAAGGTCCAAGTCCCAATCGCCCATCATGAAAGGATTCAAGCTGGTGCCTTCAGGCGACACCGTTGACAAAGTACGCGCAATCTGAACCGGTAATTCGCTATTACCGGGAATGTCGATATCCACGACGCGGAAGCTGGTTTGGCCGCTGTACCAGTCGGTCGTGTCTCCTAGCAGTCCGTCACCAAGAGCGCCTATCGAACTTGCCGCATGCACCTTCTTTGCAGTCTCGTCGGCATAGGACAAGGATTCGGCACTAGCGATCTGCGAACACAAAATGAAAAGGATCGAAACCACGATGCGCGGCAAGACCTCGACTTGCGCGCGCAAGAAAGACGAAAAACCCAATGTCATAATTTTCCCCACTTCCCAAAAATAGCGACGCCACAAGGCCACTAGCAAACGCCGCCAGACCCCCTGGCTTTCGCTAGCCGCCGGATACTGCAACTGCACTATAGCCCCCGCTACCGCAGTTTTCCGCGAACCACCGCACAGCCCTCAGAACCACAACCGCCCTACCCTCGCATCAAACACACCGCGAGGTGTCGCCGTGAGCGCTACGGGTCTACTACTCAAGGTTTCCGGCTTGCTGGCCGGATTCGCCGGCTTTAGCACCATGCTCATGGGTTTGATGCATGCCGAACATCGTCAGGCGTCACTACTCTATTCAAATTAACCGCCCTTCGGAGCCACTACCTTGACCTTGACCTGCCCGACACCGCGGCCGCCGTCGCCGGTGCAGCTGAGCTTGTAGACCTGCACGCCGGTTTCGGTCGGCTTGACGCGCTGTGTGCCCGAGGTCGCCTTGGTGCCGGACCAGTCGCCCGCCGCCTTGCAGGTATCCGCCGCTGTGGTGTTCCAGATCAGCGTCAGGCTGCGACCGAGCGCGATCTTCTGCACGTTGCTCTGGATGCTGACGGTCGGCGCCGGCGTGCCGCTGTCAGTTCCGGTGCCTTCGACCTGCAAGGTCAGCGCCGCGGCGCTGCCCGCGGTCTGCCAGGCGCCGTCGCTGGTGGTCGTGCTCCAGCCGGTGCCGGTAGCCGCGAACACCCAGATCGGATCGACGCCGGCCGGCGAATCCGATTCGGCCACCACCCAGTAGTTATGGCCGGCGATCAGCTGCGGCTGCGCAGTCGAGGTGACGAACTGCTGCACCGGCGTCCAGCCCGAAGCCTCGGTGGTGATGGTCCAGGACTCGAGCACCGTGCTGGTGCTCGGCAGTGATTCGGTAGCACCCTCGTCGAGCTGATCGGGCCGCAGGCTCAGCGTGACTTCGCCGTGAATCGTGTCGGAGTTGTTCATCAGGTACAGGCCCAGCCGGGAGAACTGCAGATCCTGCCCTTCCGGCATCGTGAAGCGCGCGCCGACCGACTGGCCGGTATAGACATCCGAGCCCCAGTAGCCGAAGGCGCCGCCCGGGACGTCGGTCTGGTAGATCACGACGGTGCTGTCGGCCTGCGACGGTACTGCGGCGACCGTCATCATCAGGGCCGCGAGCCCCGCGGCCCAGCTGCGAATTGCGAACATGCTTGAAACTCCCTGGCGAATTACTGATTGAATGCTTCGGATTCCGCCGGCGCCCGCGCTGAGACATTTTGAAAGGGCGCTCCGGGTGGATGCCCCGATTGGAGACCAAGCGCGCGCGGCCGACAATGCGGACTGTGCCGGAAGCGCATCATTTTTTTGTCATTTCGCAGGGAGCCGAACATTTTCAGGCAGTTGCAGGATGCTCGCCGATGATCACCGCGACCGGAAGCGCGCGTTGAGCGGCCCGGCTTCGGGCGACGGCGCCGCGCCGCCGCGTTACCGGATCGGCGACTGGCAGTTCGACCTGCCCGCCAGGGCACTGCAGCGCGGTGAACGCATCGAGCATCTGCCGCTGAAAGTCGCGCTGGTGCTGCAGCAACTGGCCGAGCAGCCCGGCGCGGTGCTGCCGCGCGAACGGCTGATCGCGCGGATCTGGGACGGCAACGACTACACCGGCCCGCGCGGACTGACCAACGCGATCTGGCAGCTGCGCCGTCTGCTCGACGACGATGCGGCGGCGGACACGGCCAGCGCGATCGAAACCATCGCCAAGACCGGCTACCGGCTGAGCCTGCCGGCGCAGCGAGTGCCGGCCGCCGAAGCAGCGGCGGCGATCGACGCGGCAACTGTTGAGCCGCCGGTGATCTCAGCCGCATCCTCAAGCCGGCCCCGGTTGCTGATCGCGCTGAGCGGCCTTGTCGCTCTGCTCGCCGCGGCGGTGCTGGCAATCACACTGGCGCCGCGTCGCGCCGCGCCCACGGCCTTGCTGAAAGCCGAGCCGCTGACGGTCTACGACGGCGTCGAGGAGTTCCCGAATATCTCGACCGACGGCCGCTGGCTGGCCTTCAGCTGGGAGAAGAACGAGCGGCCGAGCCAGATTTACGTCAAGGATCTGCAAGACCCGCAGGCACCGCCGCGGCGCATATCCAGGGACGAGAGTCTCGAGGAACTGCGGCCGGTCTGGTCCGCGGATGGCCGTGCGATAGCCCTGGTACAGCTGCAGCCGGACGGCGCCTGCCGCATCCTGATCCGCGAACTCGCCGCGCAGCAGGATCGCAGCGTGGCCGAGTGCTTCTACGAGCGCCTGCATCAGGTCATGGACTGGTCGCCTGATGGCCGCACGCTGGCGATTGCGCGCAAGGACGAGCGCGACGACGCGGTGGCGATCGTGCTGCATCCGCTGGACGGCAGCGGCGAACGCCGGCTGACCCAGCCGGCCGACGACGCACAGGACAGCCAGCTCGCCTGGTCGCACGACGGCCGCCGCATCGCGTTCATCCGCCGCAGCGTCAATATCGGCGAGCTGTACGTGATCGACGTCGCCAGCGGCCGCGAACAGCGGCTGACTGATGACGGCATGCCGATGTTCGGTCTCGCCTGGCTGCCGGGCGACGAGGCCCTGGTGTTCAACACGATGCGCAACGGCGGTTTCGCATCACTGAAGATCGATGCCGGCGGCGGCAGGGCCGAGCCTTATGCGGCGATCGACGCGCCGTTCAACATGGCCGCCATTCCCGGCACGCATGGCGGGCTCGCGATCAGCCAGCACCGCAGCGCCGAGCACATCGAAATCTGGCGGCCGAACGCTGCCGGCGGGGCCGGCGCGGCGCCGACGATGCTCGGCAGCCTGTCGTCCACCGGCCGCGAGCTTTACGCGCAGTGGTCGGCTTACTCGGACCGGCTGATCTTCATGTCGACGCGATCCGGGCGTGTCGAGCTGTGGACCAGCAACAGCGACGGCAGCGACACACGGCCGGTTCCGGCGCTGCCGGGCCTGCCCGGCGCGATGTGCTGGTCGCCGGTCGACGGCCGCTACGCGGTCGCGCTGCGGCCCGACGGCGGCCGGCACGATCTGCTGTACATCGGCGCCACCGATCGCGACGCCCCGCAGCTGGTGGTCGACGACGGCCACGATTATCAGAACCCGAGCTGGCAGGCCGACGGCCTCGGCCTGATCGTCGCCAGCAATCGCGGCGGCAACTGGGATCTGTGGCGCTGGGATACGCGCAGCCACGAGGCCGCTCGGCTGACCGACGACGGCGGTATCTATGGCCAGATCGCCGACGACGGCTGGCTGTATTACGCGCGCTCCAGCCAGACCGGCTTGTGGCGCCGCCGGCCCGGCGCGCAGAGCGCGCGCGAGCCGGTGCTGGCGGATCTGGGCAAGGACGACTGGGGCAATTGGCAGGTGCTGGGCAGCACGCTGTACTACATCGCGCGCACCGCGGATCACGATCGCGTGATCGCGCGCAACCTGGTCGACGGCAATACGCGGACACTGCTGGAGCTGCCGCGCAACGCGATCCGGATTTATCACTCGCTGTCGGTGACGAGCGATGGCCGCGTGGTACTGACGATCCTGGGACGGCGCCAAGCCGACATCGTCGCGCTCAGGCCTTCGTAGGTTGGGGTGAGCTCACCCCAACCTACGGACTACGATTTCAGGCGACCGCTTTGACTTTCCTGCGCTGCGACAGCACGCGATTGGCGCCGGACAGGATCGCTTTCAGCGACGCCGTGACGATATTCGCATCGCGGCCGACGCCGAACACGGTCTTCTGGCCCGACAGCGGCTCGCCGATCTTCAGCTCGATATAAGTCACGGCGGCCGCGTCGGCACCCGCGCCGATCGCATGCTCGGCGTAGTCGACGATTGCGATCGGCTCCGCGATCAGCTGCGAAAGTCCGCTGACGAACGCGTCGATCGGGCCGTTGCCGCGGCCCTGCAGCTTGGAGCGGCGGCCGTCGATGCTGATCTCGGTGGCGAGTTCGACCTCGTTGCGCGAGGAATCTTCGACCAGATGATGCGCGACGTAACCATACGGGCTCTGCGCGTCCAGATAAGCACGGCTGAAGATGCCCCAGATATCGGCCGCACTGACCTCCTTGCCGGACTCGTCCATCGCCTCCTGCACGATCTGGCTGAACTCGATCTGCAGACGGCGCGGCAGCTTCAGCCCGTACTCCTGTTCGAGAAGGTAGGTAATGCCGCCCTTGCCGCTTTGCGAATTGACGCGGATCACCGCCTCGTAGCTGCGGCCCAGATCCTTGGGGTCGATCGGCAGGTAGGGCATGTCCCAGATCTCGTCCTCGCGGCGCGCGGCGAAAGCCTTCTTGATCGCGTCCTGGTGCGAGCCCGAGAACGAGGTATAGACCAGGTCGCCGACATACGGATGGCGCGGATGCACCGGCAGCTGGTTGCAATACTCGACGGTCTCGCGCACCGCGTCGATGTCGCTGAAATCCAGGCCCGGATTGACGCCCTGCGAGTACAGGTTCAAGGCCAGGTTGACGATATCGACATTGCCGGTGCGCTCGCCGTTGCCGAACAGGCAGCCTTCGACGCGATCGATGCCGGCCATCATCGCCAGCTCGGCGGTGGCGATACCGGTGCCGCGATCGTTGTGCGGATGCGCAGACAGAATGATGCCGTCGCGGCGCTGCAGGTTGCGGTGCATCCACTCGATCATGTCGGCGTAGATGTTCGGCGTGGAATGCTCGATCGTCGTCGGCAGGTTGATGATGCAGCGGTTCTGCGGCGTCGACTGCCAGATCCCGGTGACTGCATCGACGCAGGCCTTGGAGAATTCCAGCTCGGCGTCGGAGAACATCTCCGGCGAATACTGGAATACCCAGCGCGTCCCGGGCTGCGTCGAAGCCAGCTCCTTGACCAGCTTCGCATACGGCACCGTCAGCTCGGCGAGCACCTGCTCCTTGCTCATGTTGAACACGACGTTGCGCATCACCGGCGCGACCGCGTGGTAGTAGTGCAGGATCACGTTCTTGGCGCCGCGCACCGCCTCGAAAGTGCGGCGGATCAGCGGCTCGCGCGCCGGCGTCAGCACCTGGATCGCGACGTCGTCCGGGATGTGGCCGTTGTCGATCAGCTCGCGCATGAAATCGAATTCGATCTGTGAGGCCGACGGAAAGCCGACTTCGATCTCTTTGAAGCCGAGCTTCACCAGCATCCTGAACATGCGCAGCTTGCGCGCGGCGTTCATCGGCTCGATCAGCGACTGGTTGCCGTCGCGAAGATCGACGCTGCACCAGACCGGCGGGCGCGTCACGACGACATCGGGCCAGCTGCGGTCACGCAGACCGACCGGCGGGAAACTGCGATATTTGCTAGCGGGATTCTTCAGCATGGCCATGGCTTGACTCCGTGTAGCCTCGGGCTTGTGGCCCGATGGGCGGCAGCAGACGGACAGCATCGCGCCTGCGGCGGCCGGGGAAAAGGGGAAGTTCGTGGTTTTGCACGGTTATGGGCCCCGTGCGGCCGTGTGTGTTCGGTCTGCCTTACGGCAGAAGCGAAAGACGAAGCGCGAGCGGCGGCAGGAAGCCGGGGCTGGAGGCAACGTGGTTGCGGGCACGATTCATGGGGCGGGAGTTTAGAAGATTTTGCCGACGAGGCAAAGCTCGCTGTCCCGCTTCGCAATGCCTTTCGTCACCCGCCGTAGGTTGGGGTGAGCAAAGCGAACCCCAACATTGCGCCGGTAATCGTTGGGGTTCGCTGCGCTCACCCCAACCTACGTCACTACGTCGTGGCCGGCTTCTTGCGCGCGCGGCGATAGATCACCGCGGCCGGCCCTGACAAGGCATAAGCCAGAAACGCCAGGAACAACACCCGCGGCGGATCGATCGCGACCAGGGCCAGCACACCGACCACGCCGGCAAAGGTCGCGAAGCGCACCTTGCCACTGAGGTTGAGCTTCTTGAAGCTGTTATAGCGGATGCTCGACACCATCGACAGCGCGGTCAGCAGCGTCAGCGGCGCCGCCAGCCACAGCACGTCGCGTCCGTCGAAAGGCACCCGGCCGCTGATCCACGCGAACAGCGAGCGGCTGTCGTCGACGCCGCTCCAGACCAGAAAAGTCACCACGGCCGCCGCAGCCGGGCTCGGCACGCCGAAGAAATCCTTGTTGCTGCTGGCGATCGCTGCCAGCACATTGAAGCGCGCCAGACGCATCGCCGCGCAGGCCGCATAGGAAAACGAGATGACCCAACCGAGCTTGCCGCCGAGCCAGGGATAGTCGGCCAGATATTGCAGGCTGTAGGCATAGACCAGGATCGCCGGCGCGACGCCGAAGGCGACCATGTCGCACAGCGAATCGTATTCCTTGCCGAAGTCGGTGGACGTGCCGGTCATGCGCGCGATGCGGCCGTCGAGACCGTCGGCGATCATCGCCACCAGGATGCCGACGCAGGCCGCCTCGAAACGCCCGTCGGTGGCCATCAGGATCGCGTAGAAGCCGCCGAACAGTGTCATCGTCGTGAACAAATTGGGCAGGATGTAGATGCCCCTGCGGCGCTTGCGCGGCGTCACGGGTGACGGGGTTTCGGTCATTCGGGCTCCGGCGCTCAAGGTTGAAGGGCTGCCATTCATCTTAGCCGCGGCGGGCTGAACACCGCCACGGCAGAAGATCATGCAAGCTCTGAAAATGCTCGTCGGCGAAATCTGTGGCTGATATTCAGCAATATTGTGTGCGCTGGAATACGAGGAAGGCCCGGAGCTTTCGGCAGTCAGCTCGAGCAGGATGTCGAATCGCTCATCGAGCTGAGGACGTCGATGACTCCGGACCGGCCAGGTCTGCATGGTGTGTTTGAAGCTGAGCAAAGCAGCTTCCCTCCCTTCCAGGCTGCCTGGCGCAATGGCCCATTATTCACAAACTTTGGTCTGTCTAAGCAATCTCAGGGCGCCGTCGTCACCATAAAGGTCGCCGCGGTGCCGCCGACGGTGACGGTGGTGCTGGTGGTGGTATTCGCAGACTTCGAGGACTTCACCCGCAGTTGGAGCGTATCGCCGGGGGACATCGAGCCGGCGACGTTGGTCCAGGCGCCAGTGACGCCGCCGCTGGTGATGCGGTAGTCGCCGCCGACGATGGTCACCGTCGCGGCAGCGTCGTAAGCAACCGGCACCACTTTGCCGGAAGCGATCTGGGTGTTCAGCGCCACATCGGTTTTAGGCTTGAAACTGAAAGCGTCCGGAGTCGTATCGACGCTGAGCGTCGTGACTTTCCAGGTGCTGGACACGGTGCCGGCGGTAAAGACCACTTTGACGGTGGTGCCGTAAGTCGCGGCCGAAGTCGTGCTCAGTTGCACCGTATCGCCAGGGTTGACCGTCCCCGCTGCGCTGCTCCAGGCACCGCCATTGAGCCTGTAACTGCCGCCTTTGATGGAAACCAGCAAGGACGGATCGAAACCGCTGAGCGTCCGCTTGTTGCTGGTCACGCTCGTATTGAGCGGCGCATCCAGCACTTTCTTGAAGCTGAAGGGATCGGGCGCGGTGTCGGGGCTAATCCTGGTGACGAAGGCGTCGCCACCACCACCATAGGTGCCCTGCAAGGCATTGGCGAGCGGGAAGTTGGTGGAGCCGGTGGAGCCCGTCACGTAGGCCTTGCCTGCGCTGTCCACAGTGATGCCATAGCCAACGTCGCCGCTACTCCCGCCCAGATAAGTGGAATAGACCAGGGCGCTGCCATCGGCATTGAGCTGAGTGACGAAGGCGTCGCTGACGCCGCCCGAAGAGCCCTGCAAGGCATTGGCGAGCGGAAAGTTGGTGGAGTCGGTCCGTCCCGTCAGATAGGCCTTGCCCGCGCTGTCCACGGCGATGCCGTAGCCATACTCGCTGCTACTGCCGCCCAGATAAGTGGAATAGACCAGGGCGCTGCCGTCGGCATTGAGCTGGGTGACGAAGGCGTCGCTGATGCCGCCGAAGGTGTCCTGCAGGGCATTGGCGAGCGGGAAGTTGCTGGATTCGGTGACTCCCGTCACATAGGCATTGCCGGCGTTGTCCACGGCGATGCCGTAGCCACGGTCGGGCATACTCCCGCCCAGATATGTGGAATAGAGCAGGGCGCTGCCGTCGGCATTGATCTGGGTGACGAAGGCGTCGTCGTTGCCGCCGAAGGTGCCCTGCAAAGCATTGGCGAGCGGGAAGTTGGTGGAGGTGGTCTCTCCCGTCACATAGGCGTTGCCCGCGCTGTCCACGGCGATGCTGCTGTCATACTCGGCGCTACTCCCGCCCAGATATGTGGAATAGACCAGGGCGCTGCCGTCGGCATTGAGTTGGGTGACGAAGAAGTCGGAGGCGCCGCCATTCGTGCCCTGCAAGGCATTAGCGAGCGGGAAGTTGGTGGACCAGGTCTCTCCCGTCACATAGGCCTTGCCCGCGCTGTCCACGGCGATGCCGCAGCCTTGGTCGGAGTCACTCCCACCCAGGTAAGTGGAATAGACCAGGGCGCTACCGTCGGCATTGAGCTGGGTGACGAAAGCGTCGGTGCTGCCGCCTTTGGTGCCCTGCAAGGCATTGGTGAGCGGGAAGTTGGTGGAGCCGGTGTATCCCGTCACATAGGCCTTGCCCGCGCTGTCCACAGCGATGCCGTTGCCAACGTCGGAGCTGCTGCCGCCCAGATAAGTGGAATAGACCAGGGCGTTGCCGTCGGCATTGAGTTTGGTGACAAAGACGTCGGCGTAGCCGCGGAAGGTGCCCTGCAAGGCATTGGCGAGCGGGAAGTTGGTTGAAGAGGTGTATCCCGTCACATAGGCGTTGCCCGCGCTGTCCACGGCGATGGCGTCGCCAACGTCGCCGCTACTCCCGCCCAGATAAGTGGAATACACCAACACCGGATCAATCACCAAAGCCTGGCTGCGGTCGTAATCCGCTAGGGCGAACGCCACTTCGGTGTTCTCGCCCTGCTGCCGAAGTTCAAAGCGCCCATCGATGGCTTTGCGCTCCCCTCCGAGGGTTTGATAGATCAGCGGCTTGTGCTGCACTAGATCGCCGACGGCGGAGGAGATCACCAGATCGCCGGCCGGGTTCAGATGCAGCGCCTGCTGGCCGCTGTAACGCATTCGGATCGCGGCGGGATCGGCCTGCGGAGCTACGACAAAGTCGTATTCCAAGTGCTGCTGCTGGCCGTGGTAGACCAGATCGATGCCGGGGTAGACGTTCTGATAACGCACCTGGGCATAGTGTTCGACATCGGTATGCCATTGCTTCGGATCATTGCCGGTGAAGTAGTGACTGCGCCCGGCCTGGAGGGCTTCGCCGCTGACTTTCGCTGCCGGGTCACCGCCGAGGAGCTGCCAGCGCAGGACGGCGGTTTTCGGCGGTGTTGCTTCGGCGGCTTCCGCCTTGCTTACCCTGCTTTCACTCTTTTCACTGCCTGCACTGAGGCTCATCACGGCTTCGCTAGCAGTGAGAAACAGGGCATAACCTGCGCCACGGCTGAGAAACCGGACCTGGGCATCGGTCTGGCCACGGTTGGCCTCGAAGCTGATGGGGAGCTGGCCGTAGTGTTCGGCGATCCGGGCCTGCTGCGCTGGGCTGACGGCTGCGGCGACGGGCGCTGCCGGCAGTGCGCCGGGGCTGGAGGCGGCTGTGGTGGCACCGGAGGCGGGGCTGGTCGCGCCACTGGCGCCGGCTCCCAGGGCCAGCAGCAGGCCACCCAGCACAGCGGCGAAACGCATCGTCAAACTGCGTGAGGCAAGGCAGGACATGATGGATGGCTCCCCGGACAACGTTGACAACGGCCAGCGTTCGATGAGAGTAGCGCGCCTGATCGATGCACGTCCGTTTGCATCCGCGTCATCGCCCCATCAGGCGACCGGAAGTTAATAACTGATCCGTAAGCCCTGGGCTAGTGAACAAAGATGAACCCCTCTCCCGCGTGCGGGAGAGGGGCGAAAACAAGCTTGGTTCTTGGTCTCTTTGGCTTGGGCTGCGAAACCTGATGCAGTCGAGTCAAGTTTGGCCGCAACTCGTAGGGCAGGTCATGACCCGCCCGGTTCCGGGCTGAGGCGGAGCCTCGTTAGTTCTTGGTCTTGTCGACCAGCTTGTTTTTTGCGATCCACGGCATCATCGCGCGCAGCTTGGCGCCGACTTCCTCGATCTGGTGCTCGGCGCCGATGCGGCGGCGCGCCTTCAGCGTCGGCTGGCCGGCGGTGTTCTCGAGCACGAAGTCGCGCGCGAACTGGCCGGTCTGGATCTCGGTCAGGATCTTCTTCATCTCCTTCTTGGTTTCGTCGGTGACGATACGCGGGCCGCGCGTGTAGTCGCCGTATTCGGCCGTGTTGGAGATCGAGTAGCGCATGTTGGCCATGCCGCCTTCGTACATCAGATCCACGATCAGCTTGAGCTCGTGCAGGCACTCGAAATAGGCCATTTCCGGCGCGTAGCCGGCTTCGACCAGCGTCTCGAAACCGGCCTGGACCAGCGCCGTGGCGCCACCGCAGAGCACCGCCTGCTCACCGAACAGATCGGTTTCGGTTTCTTCGCGGAAGTTGGTTTCGATGATGCCGGCACGGCCGCCGCCGTTGGCGCTGGCATAGCTCAGCGCGATCGCCTTTGCCTGGCCGGACGCATCCTGGTGGATCGCGATCAGGCTGGGCACGCCGCCGCCCTGGGTGTAGGTGCTGCGCACGGTGTGGCCGGGGCCCTTGGGCGCAACCATGATCACGTCGAGATCAGCGCGCGGCTCGATCAGGCCGAAATGGATGTTGAAGCCGTGAGCGAAGGCCAGCGCGGCGCCCTGCTTGATGAACGGCGCAACCTGCTCCTCATAAATTTTGCGCTGGCCTTCGTCCGGCGCCAGGATCATCACCAGATCGGCGTGCTTCACGGCGTCGGCGACTTCGAGCACCTTGAGGCCGGAGTTCGCGGCCTTGGCCCAGCTCTTGGAATCCTTGCGCAGCGCGACGGTGACGTCGACGCCGGAATCCTTCAGGTTCAGCGCATGGGCATGGCCCTGCGAGCCGTAGCCGAGAATGACGACCTTCTTGTTCTGGATGATCGAAAGATCGGCGTCTTTGTCGTAGTAAACCTTGATAGTCATGTCTTCGCTTCGCTCAATGGTGATCACGCGGGGCCTGCGGCCCCGTACGCACAACAAAAAAACTACGCCGGCAGCGCCAGAACCTGATGACCGCGCGCCATCGCGGCGACGCCGCTGCGCACCAGCTCCAGAATCCTGGCGATCGCGGCGATCTCGCCGACAAACGCGTCGATCTCGGCACCAGTGCCGGACAGCTGCAGCATGCGCGTGTTGTCGGTCTCGTCGAGGATCTGGCCGCGGTGGCGGCGCACGCATTCGACGACATCGCGCGAAGCGCCGTTGCCGACCTCGACCTTGAGCATCAGCAGCTCGCATTCCAGGTGATCGAGGCTGGCGAGATCGACGATCTCGACCACGTCGACCAGCTTGCGGGTCTGCTGGATGATCTGGTGGATCACCGCGTCCGAGCCCGCGGTCACCAGCGACAGGCGGGACACGGTCGGGTCATGGGTGGCGGCCACCGACAGCGAGTCGATGTTGTAGCCGCGCGACGAGAACATGCCGGCCACTCGGGCCAGGGCACCGGCCTCGTTCTGCAGCAGAATGGAGATGATGTGGCGCATGGGGCGCGAAGAATAATGGCGGGTACCCACCGGCGCAACCGCTAGCGCATCGGCGGCCCTGTCGGCATGAGGGAATCCCCCCTATAATTCGCCCCCCTTTTCAGCAAGCCGTCCAGCAAACGGCCCTCGCCGCCCTCCATGAACGCCGCGCACCCCGTGTCACGCCACCGCCTCGAAGGTTCCAAGCTGTCGGGTGCGGACATCGTCGTACAGGTGCTGGCCGACGAGGGCGTGGACGTGATTTTCGGCTACTCCGGCGGCGCCATCCTGCCGACCTACGACGCGGTGTTCCGCTACAACCAGACCCATCGCTCCACAGAGGGCGTCGAGCCGATGCCGCTGATCGTGCCGGCCAACGAGCAGGCTGCCGGCTTCATGGCCTCCGGCTATGCGCGTGCCTCCGGCAAGGTCGGCGTCGCGCTGGTGACCTCGGGACCGGGTGCGACCAATACGGTCACGCCGGTGCGCGACTGCATGGCCGACTCGATCCCGATCGTCGTCATCTGCGGCCAGGTGCCGACCGCGGCGATCGGCTCGGACGGCTTCCAGGAGGCGCCGATCGCGTCGATCATGGGCTCCTGCGCCAAGCATGTGTTCCTGGTCACCGACCCGGCCAAGCTCGAGGCCACCTTGCGCACCGCGTTCGAGATCGCGCGCAGCGGCCGCCCCGGGCCGGTCGTGGTCGATATCCCCAAGGACGTGCAGAACTGGAGCGGCACGTTTATCGGTGAAGGTACGCTGCCGCTGCCCGGCTTCCGCGCGCGTCTGCGCGAGGTCTACGGCAACAAGCTGAACGCCACTGACGCGCTGCGCTTCTGCGAGTTGCTTTCGAAGTCGAAAAAGCCGCTGATCTATGCCGGCGGCGGTGTCATCAACGGCGAGGCGTCCGCGACGCTGCGCAGGTTCGCCGACGAGTTCGGCATTCCGGTGACCACCACGCTGATGGGCATCGGCGTGGTCGATACGGCAGCAAAGCTGTCGCTGCAGATGCTCGGCATGCACGGCACCGCCTACGCCAACTACGCGACCGACGACTGCGACTTCCTGATCGCGGTCGGCGCGCGCTTCGACGACCGCGTCGCCGGCGTGCCCGGCAAGTTCGCGCCGAACGCTGTCGCGATCGCGCATCTCGATGTCGACCCGAGCGAGATCGGCAAGGTCAAGCGCGTCGACTGGCATCACGTCGGCGAGCTCAACGACGCGTTGACGACGCTGCTCGGAACCGCCAAAAGCGCGGGAATCCTGCACGAAAATGCTGCCTGGACGCAGTGGCGCACGCACATCGCCGATCTGAAAAAGACCTACGCGATGAACTACGAGCGCGAGACGGCCGCGATCCAGCCGCACGCGGTGATCGAGGAGATCAACAAGATCACCAAGGGCACCGCGGTGGTCGCCACCGGCGTCGGCCAGCACCAGATGTGGGCCGCGCAGTATTTCGACTTCGCCGAGCCGCGGCTGTGGCTGACCTCGGGTTCGATGGGCACGATGGGCTTCGGCCTGCCGGCTGCGATCGGCGCGGCCTTCGCGCGCCGCGATCGCGTGGTCATCGACATCGATGGCGATGCTTCGATCCGGATGAACTTCGGCGAGCTGGAAACCGTGACCACCTACAACCTGCCGGTCAAGGTCGTGGTGCTGAACAACTTCGGCGACGGCATGGTCAAGCAGTGGCAGCGCTTGTTTTTTGAGAGCCGCTACGCCGGCTCCGACAAGGGCCTGCACCGCAAGGACTTCATCAAGGCTGCCGAAGCCGACGGCTTCGCGTTCGCGCGCCGCGTCAAGCGCAAGCAAGACCTGGCCGAAGCGGTGCGCGCCTTCATCGAGTTCGATGGCCCGGCGTTCCTGGAAGTCGAGATCGACCAGATGGCCAGCGTGTATCCGATGGTCGGCCCCGGCATGAGCTACCAGCAGATGATCACCGGCGACTGGATCCCGTCGCGCAAGGCACCGGAAGCCGGCAACGGCGACAAGGCCGATCTGTTCTAGCGCCGGCAGATCAGCGTAGGTTTCAGTGTAGGTTGGGGTGAGCTTGCGAACCCCAACATTCGTCCGCGCTGATGTTGGGGTTCGCAAGCTCACCCCAACCTACGCCTTCCCCCGCCTGCGGGGGAAGGGAATGCCGTGTTCGGGTCTGTAGAATGTGCTGATCCACTATCGAGGAGCAGCCCGATGAGCGAGCAGCACATCGTCACCGAAATCCAGGACGCGGTGATGACGATCCGCCTCAACCGCGCGGACAAGAAGAACGCGCTCACCAGCGCGATGTACGAAGGCCTCACCGCCGGCTTCAAGGCAGCGGCCGCCGACCCAGCGGTGCGCGTGGTGCTGCTTACCGGTAGCGGCGATGCTTTCTCCAGCGGCAACGATCTAGCCGACTTCCTGAAGAACACGCCGACCGACGCCGCCAACAGCCCGGTGATGCTGTTCATGGCGGCGATGTCGCAGTTCCCGAAGCCCATCGTCGCCGCGGTCAACGGCCTGGCGATCGGGGTCGGTGTCACCATGCTGCTGCACTGCGACCTGGTCTATGCCTCGGCGAAAGCGCGCTTCCAGATGCCGTTCACGAACATCGGCATCTGCCCTGAGTTCGGCTCGACCTTGTTATTGCCGGCGATGATGGGTCACCAGCGCGCTGCCGAACTGACCATGCTCGGCGAAGCTTTCGACGCCGAGAAGGCGAAAGAAGCCGGTATCGTCAATGCGCTCGTATCCGAGGCCGAATTGAAGACGTTCGCGAGGGATCAGGCGCTGAAGCTGGCTAGCCAGCCACCCAACGCGCTGCGCACGACCAAGGCGCTGCTGAAGCGCTGGCCGCAGGCCGCATTGATCGAGGCGATCCGCGTCGAAGCCGAGCACTTCATGCCGATGCTGAAAATGCCGGAAGCGCTGGAGGCCATGGGCGCCTTCATGCAGAAGCGCAAGCCGGACTTCTCCCAGTTCAGCTGAGCCGGATTCCGGCATGATTCCCGGCATGCGCCGGCAGCGCGTACTGCGCGGTCTGCTGGCGCTGCTGCCGGCCGCGCTGCTGGCGGCGGCGCTGTATTACACCGGCGCGCTGGGCTCGCTGCATCAGGTCGTGCTGCGCGTCGCGCCCGGCATCTGGCTGCTGGCGCTGGCCGGGCAGATGCTCAGCTATTCGGCGCGCGCAGTGCGCCTGATGACCAGCGAACGCGGCCGGTATCGGGATCGTTTCTGGACCTGCCTGCGCCTGATTCTGGTCAACAACGCGCTGAACCTGGCGCTGCCGCTGCGTACCGGGGAGGCGAGTTTCCCGCTGCTGCTGCGACGCTGGTTCGGTGTCGATCTGGCCCAGGCCAGCGGCACGCTGATCTGGATGCGGCTGCTCGATCTGCAGGTGCTGGCACTGGCCGCTCTGATCAGCGTCCAGGCCCTGCACGCGGTGCCGGGTGGCGCGGCCTGGCGGGCCGCGATGCTGGCGCTGTGCGCCGCACCGGTGCTGCTGTGGGCCGCCCAGGCACCGCTGCTGAGAAACCTGGGCGACGGGCGCATCGCCGGCATCGCGCGGCGCGTGCTCGCCGGCATGCCGTCGCGGCTGCCGACCTTGCTGCAGGCCTGGCTATGGACACTGGCGAGCTGGGGCGTGAAGCTCGCGGTGCTCGGCCAGTTGCTGGCAGCACTGATCCACACCAGCGCACCGGTCGGCGTCCTCGGCGCGATCGGCGCCGATCTGAGCACGGTGCTGCCACTGCATGCTCCCGGCGGCTTCGGCAGCTTCGAAGCGGCGCTGATCGCTTTCGTCGGCGCCTACGTCAAGCCCGGCACCGAGCTGCTCGCGGCGGCGCTCGCCTTCCACCTGTTCGTGCTCGGCTTCGCGCTGCTCGCCGGGATCGCCGCCTGGCTGTCGCCCGGCATGCCCAGGCCGATCGCCACGACCGAAAAGGGATTGCCATCTTGAACGTTTAGGCTGGTGAATTGACACAGCAACTCTCCATGAACCGAGAGCCCGACCCACCCGTAGGCTGGGTTGCAGCGGAGCGGAAACCCAGCGCTGGATTCAGGCCGCCGTGCTGGGATTGCGCTTCGCTCCATCCCAGCCTACGCAGGGGTTCAGGGTCCGTGAGCAGGTCTGCAAGGAACACGAAACTTTCCATGAACCCGACCCGCCCCAGCCTCTCCCTGGTCGTGCCGCTGCACGACGAACAGGACAACATCGAGCCTCTGCTCGATCGCATCGAAGCAGCCCTGGCCGCCTACGCCGGCAACTGGGAGTTGATCTGCGTCGACGACGGCAGCCGCGACGCCACCTGGTCCCGGCTGAGCGCCGCAGCGACCGCGCACGGCGCGCATGTGCGGCCGCTGCGCCTGCCGCGCAATTTCGGCCAGACCAGCGCAATGCAGGCCGGTATCGACCGCGCCCGCGGCAAGCTGATCGCGACGCTGGACGGCGACCTGCAGAACGACCCGGCCGACATTCCAATGATGGTCGACGAACTGCAGCAGCGCGATCTGGACCTGCTCTGCGGCCTGCGCGAACACCGCCGCGACCACTGGCTGACGCGGCGCCTGCCATCGGTGATCGCAAACCGGCTGATCGCCCGCGTCACCGGCGTGCGCCTGCACGACTACGGCTGCAGCCTGAAGCTGTTCCGCACCGACGTGATCCGCCAGGTCCGGCTGTATGGCGAGATGCACCGGCTGATTCCGGTGTGGGTGGCGATGGTCACCGCGCCGAGCCGGATCGGCGAAGTCGTCGTCCGCCATCACCCGCGCCTGCATGGCGAATCCAAGTACGGCCTGTCGCGCACGTTCCGCGTGCTGCTGGATTTGCTGACGGTGTTTTTCTTCCTGAAGTACCAGTCCCGGCCCGGACATTTCTTCGGCGCGATCGGCTTGAGCCTCGGCGCTGCCGGCAGCGCGATCCTGGCGTATCTGGGAGCGCTGAAGTTCGTGTTCGGCGCCGACATCGGCGGCCGTCCGCTGCTGCTGGTCGGCATCGTGCTGGTGATTTTCGCGATGCAGTTCATCACCACCGGCGTGCTCGCCGAAATGATCAGCCGGATCTTTCACCAGAGCCGCCGCGTGCACGCCGTGGAAAGCACGCGCGCCGATACTCCAGACCCGCAGGCGGCCTGGCGGCGGCCGTCGTCCGATCTGAACTCGCCGGATCACCGCGATGACTGATTCAGCAAAATCCGGATCGGCGGCGCCGGATCGCGACGCCTGGCTGATCGGCCTGCTGGCGCTGCTGCTGTTCGCCTGGCGGGCGGCGAGCCTGCCGCTGTTCGATCTCGACGAGGGCGCCTTCAGCGAAGCCACGCGCGAGATGCTCGAGCGCGGCGACTGGCTGATGACCTATCTCAACGGCGAGCCGCGCTATGACAAGCCGATCCTGATCTACTGGCTGCAAGCGGTGTGCGTGATGCTGACGGGCCAGAGCGAACTGGCATTCCGCCTGCCGTCGATCCTGAGCGCGACCGCGTGGGTGGTGCTGGTGCACGGTTTCGTGCGCGAACGCGCCGCGCGTGTAGCCGCGATTTTCTGTGCCGCGTGCGCCGCGCTGTCGCTGATGGTCGGTGTGATCGGCCACGCGGCCACTGCCGATGCGCTGCTGAACCTGTGCATCGCCGGCGCCCTGCTCGACATATTCCGCTGGTTCGAGCAGCCACGCCGCGGCATGCTGCTGCGCGTGTTCGTGTGGCTGGCGCTCGGCACGCTGACCAAGGGCCCGGTGGCGGTCGCGATCCCGCTGGCCGCCAGCCTGCTGCAGGCGCTGTGGCAGAACCGTTTCCGCGACTGGCTGCGCGCGGCATTCGACCCGCTGGGCCTGAGCATCTACGCCGTCATCGTGCTGCCCTGGGCGGTGGTGCTGAGTCTGCGCGACGGCGGCGACTTCATGCGCCACTTCCTGTTCGATCACAACGTCGGCCGTTATACCCAGACCCTGCAGCACCACGGCGGTGAGCTCTGGTACTACCTGGTGTGGCTGCCACTGATCCTGCTGCCTTTCAGCGGCCTGATTCCTGCGGCGCTGGCCCAGGCATGGCACGGCCGCCGCGATCCGCTGAACTCGTTCCTGCTGATCTGGTTCGCGCTGGTGTTCCTGCTGTTCTCCACGTCGTCAACGCAGTTGCCGCACTACGTGCTGTACGGCTGCACGCCGCTGTTCGTGATGTTCGGCCTGCGTTTCGAACGCCCGGCCAGCGCGCCGGCGGCACTGCTGCCGGGCCTGCTGCTGATCGCGGTGCTCGCCGCGCTGCCCTGGCTGCTTCCGCTGGTCAAGACACCAGCGCACCGCGCTTTCGAGGCGGGCATTCTCGAACTCGCGCGAGAGCGGATCGGCCTGCGCTATATCGTGATCAGCCTCACCGGGCTGGCGGCCGGCCTTGTCTTCGCGCTGCTGCGACGGCCGTTGTGGCAGCGCCTGATCGGCGTCGGGCTGGCGCAGGCCGCCGTGATCTGGGGCGCCTTCGCGCCACTGCTGGCCGCGGCGCAGCAGGAACCGGTACGCCAGGCCGCGCTGCTCGCGCGGCAGCTGGATCTGCCCGCGGTTGCATTCCGTACCGATCTGCCGAGCTTCAGCGTCTATCGGCAGGCGGTCACGCCGAATCGCGCGCCGCTGCCGGGCGAGCTGGTGCTGGTACGCCGCGACCGCATCGACGCGCTGCGCGGCAGCCTGCCGGGCGTCGAGTTGCAGACGCTGCAGGTCAGCGGCGGCATCGCCTTGCTGCTGCATCCGCCAGCGCGCGAGGAGCCACATTCCCCGTCACCGCAAAGTAACGAGTAGTTCACGCGGCCCGCTTACATTTGCCCGACCGCCCCTGCGATGAACCACCGTGACGAACGAGATCCAAAAACCGCTGTCGCTGAACCGTCACGATGCGAACTGGGTGACCACCGCCGCGCCACGCAGCACCGGCACATGGCAGCGCCTGTGCCTGTGGATCGACATGCTGTGCAGGGACCACGGCCTGGTGCGCTGTTTCTTCAACACGCTGTCGCCGGTCGCCCCCGGGGTCTATCGATCGAGCCACCCTCTGCCGTATCAGTTGCGCCGCGCGGCGAGTCGCGGCATCCGCACCGTCGTCAACCTGCGCGGGACTCCGCACAACGAAGGCAGCTACCAGCTGGAGCAGGAAGCCTGCGAGCGTTACGGCCTGCGCCTGGTGCAATTCAAGCTGCGCTCGCGCGATGTACCGCATGCCCACGAGGTAGACGCCTTCGCCCGGCTGCTGCAGACGCTGGAATATCCGGTGCTGCTGCATTGCAAATCCGGTGCCGACCGCGTCGGTCTCGCCTGCGCGCTGCTGCTGATGTTGCGCGACCGGCAATCACCCGAGCTTGCACAAAGCCAGCTCAGCCTGCGTTACGGGCATATCCGCCAGGCCAAGACCGGCATCCTCGACTTCTTCCTGAAGCGCTACGCCGAGCACCACGTCCACCACGGCACCGGCCTGCTCGAATGGATGCAGAAACACTACGAGCCCGCGACGATGCGCTCGGAGTTCCGCTCGCAATGGTGGGCCAGCTTCATCACCGACCGCATCCTGCGGCGCGAGTAGCGGGCGAAAGCGCTCATTCGGCCGGCTTTTTCCTGCTGCCCGGCAGGATGCCCATCTGCTTGCAGATGATGCCGAGCATGACTTCGTCGGCGCCGCCGCCGATCGAGATCAGCCGCGAATCGCGGTACGAGCGGGCGACGCTGCTTTCCCACATGTAACCCTGGCCGCCCCAGAACTGCAGGCAGCCATCGCTGACTTCGCGGCTGACGCGGCCGGCCTTGAGCTTGGCCATGCTCGCGAGCATCGAGGCGTCGCGGCCGGCGACGTAGTCCTCGGTCGCCTGCCAGACCAGCGCTTTGAGGCATTCGACTTCGGTACTCAGTTCAGCCAGACGAAAATGCACGTATTGGTTGTCGACGATGGACCCGCCAAAAGCCTGGCGCTGGCGTGTGTAATCGATCGTCTCGGCAATCAGATTGAACAGCCCGTCGACGACGCTGGCGGCGCCGAACAGACGCTCTTCCTGGAACTGCATCATCTGGTATGCGAAGCCCATGCCCTCGCTGCCAATCAGGTTGCGCTGTGGCACGCGTACCTCGTCGAGAAAAATCATCGCGGTGTCGGAGGCGCGCATGCCGAGCTTGTCGAGCCGGGTCTTGCGATCCACGCCCCGCGCGTCCAGCGGCACCACGATCAGCGACTTGTTCTGATGCGCCTTGCCCTCGCCGGTGTTGACCAGCATGCAGGCCCAGTCGGACTGGCAGCCGTTGGTGATCCACATCTTCGAGCCGTTGATGACGTAGTCGCCGCCGTCCTTGCGCGCTGTGGTCTTGATGCTGGCGACATCCGAACCGGCGCCGGCCTCGCTGACCGCGATCGAACAGACGCGCTCGCCGGCGATCGTCGGCGCCAGATATTCGCGGCGCAGTTCGTCGGAGCCGAAGCGCGCCAGCGCCGGCGTCGCCATGCTGGTCTGCACACCGATCGCCATCGGCAGGCTGCCGTCAACGCAATGGCCGAGCGCCTGCGCGAACACCACCTCGTAGGAGTAATCCAGGCCGAGTCCGCCGTAGGCTTCGGGCCGGGTGATGCCGAGCAAACCCAGCCTGGCCATCTTGGCGAAGACCTCGTGCGCCGGGAAAATGCCGGCGCGCTCCCATTCGGGAATCTGCGGATTCAGCTCCTGCTCGACGAATTTCCGCGTCGTGTCGTACAGCGCCTGGTGCTCGGCAGTCAGCAGCACGAAGGCACCTCGTCAACGGCGATTGCGGTGATCGGCACGGCGCAGTGCCGCCAGCGCGCATCTAGGTTTCGCATCTGCCGGTTCTCCTGATATCGGCTCAGGCTCTATGGCCCGGCTCGTCCCGCGAATACGACGTTCCGCATACTTTGCGAGAGCGGACGTTCCGTCAATATTGAACTGCCTCGCGCGGCATGGCTGCCATTCACGCTCACCGAATGCCGAGACTCGCCGTATCTGACATCAGGTGCCGAGAATACGCAACGAAGCACAGGATATTGATGACCATGGTCCCCATGAAAACACCTTGAAATGGCTGCTTGATAGTCTTGTGTCGGAAGAGCCGCTGAGCAACATATGCACCCGGCCAGCCACCGACGAGGGCTAAGAGATGCAAGCTGCTCTCTGAAGTTCTCCAGCTACCGCTTTTGGCGGCAGTCTTGTCTGAAATGTACGCTAGAACAGTTATGAAACTCGCAATGACGTACAAACCGAGAATCGCTTCGGACGTATTCCCTTTCATGCCCGATATCACTAGATAGCCGACAAAAAGCGCTGTTACCACGCCGCAAACCCAGCTGGCTATCCCGGAGGGCTTGGCCTTCTGACTCTGTTGCCGCTCTGGAAACAAAACGTTAACGGCTTTGAAACGCCCATTCGCGTCGCGCTCTACTTCGTACGTGACGATGTCGTTCGCCACTGGCCTCCGTCGCTTTGTCGTGAATGCGCTGATGTGGACGAACACTCGATCTGTTCCCCCGTTCCACGTGATCGTACCGATGCCCTTTGCATCGTTCCAATTGGTGAGCTTGCCTTGATAGCGCATGTCCGATTTATGGCTAACTCTTATTCAAGCACGTCGGCCCGTTTCGTCATTCCCGCGAAGGCGGGAATCCAGAGGTTGGCCCCGGCGCGCGAGCCAAGCTCGGGCGGCTCTGGATTCCCGCCTACGCGGGAATGACGACGCCAGTGGACGCCGCTCAAGTAAGCGCCCTTCGGCTCAGGGCCGGGTGACGTGGAACACCGTGCCGGCACCAAAGGTATAACCGGATTCCGGCGGCGGCAGACCGCCGGACTCGGTTGCGCCGTACAGCGCACCGTCGAGCCCCTCGATCACGCCCTGAGGGCCTTCGCCGCTCAGGTTGATGTTGAACGAGGCCAGCGTCGTCAGCTTGCCTGCCAACGTCAGCTTGAACACCGTGCCGCAGCCCTGCGCGCCGATCTCGCACAGATCGTCCTGATACTGGCCGCCGCCTTCGGTCGCGCCGTAAAGCAGGCCGTCGCTGGCCTGGATCAGGCCGTGGTACGGCGCCGCGCCGTCGGCGCCGGAGAAGCTGTAGAGCATCGACAGCTGGCCGCTGCTGTCGTATTTGAAAACGGTGCCGCAACCCGGGAACGAGTTGACCGTGCAGCTGCCCGTACCGCCGGCGAAAGTGGTGCCGTAGAAACTACCGTCCTGGGCCTGGATGATGCCGGTCGGGCCGGTGCCACTGCTGCCACCGAAGCGGTGCAACGTGGTCAAAACGCCGGTCTTGGTCATGCGGAACAGGATGCCCGCGTCTTTCGGACTGCCGTACAGCGTGGTGCCGTACAGGTTGCCGTCGCTGCCCTCGATCAGCATGTAGGGATTGCTGCCGATGGGCCTGCGGAACTGGTAGAGCGTGCGCAGCGCGCCGCTCGCCGGGTCGAGCACGAAGATCGTGCCCTGGCCGCTGTTGGAATCGGTCGCTGTCACGCCATACAGCTTGCCGTCGCTGGCGAGGATTATGCCGCGCGGCGTCTCACCATCCTTGCCGGTGAAGAAATGCACGACCTTGTAGCCGCTGCCGTCGGTATTCATCTTGAAGATGACGCCGCAGCCGTAGATGCAGTTAGGATTGCCGCCGAACTGGGTCGTGCCCCAGAGCTTGCCGTTGGCGGTCTGCACCAGCGGCGCAATCGGGCCGTCGCCGTTGGTGCTGTCGAATGCGTGGAGCAGCGTGATCGTGCCGGCCGGCGTGATCCGGTAAACGGTGCCCCAGTTCGCGCCGCCAACCCAGGTGGTGCCGTAGAAGTTGCCGTCGCTGCCCAGCGTCAGGCCCGATTGCGGCTCCAGCCCGGTGGCGTATTCGCCGAAATAGAACACGTACAGATTGTCGGGCTGCGCAGCAATGGCGGCAGTGCTGCCGCCGAACAGCAGCGCGCCAATCAAGCTATTGCGCAGCACCCGTAGCAACGTGGCGCCGATTGATCGCGACGCCAGACGGTTCCCTTTCATGCAGTGTCCCCCGACCCTGGCGCGGCTTGCGCACAGGTCTGAGTTAAGCACAAAAAAAACGGAATACTCCAGCTTTTTGTGATGCGGGTATTGGCCAAGCCTTCACTTCGCGTTGCTGCACCCGCTTCAGCACCGTCGCCACGGAACGGCAGGCGCTCGGCGCTTGCACGCGCGCCGCCTATCGCCGGCCATAGGCGGTTGACCCGCCGCCGCGGCCTCACCCTAGAATCGGCCACAGGAAAGGCGGATCGACACCGCCCGGGGAACCGCCGCGATGCAGCCACCGAGTCCGCAGGTCGCAACACCGCTGTATCGCTATCGTTTCGACGGCGCCGAGTTCGACGAGGCCCGCCTGGAGCTGCGCGTCGCCGGGCTGAAAGTGGAGATCGAGCAGCGCCCGCTGCAGGTGTTGGCCGAACTGCTGCGCCACCCGGACGAAGTCGTCACCAAGGAAGAATTGTTTGAGCGGGTCTGGGCCGGCCGGCCGACCGTCGATAACGTGCTGGCCAGCGCGGTGACCAAGCTGCGCAAGGCGCTGGGGCCAGCCGCAAGTGAGCGCATCCTCACGCTGCCGCGCATCGGCTACCGCATCAAAGGGCCGGTCGAGCGCATCGCGGTCGGGCGGCGGCTCGACAGCCGGCTGGAGCTGCGCGCCGGGGCGCAGGTGCCGGGACGCGAGCATTTCGTGCTGGAGGCCCAGCTCAATCCTTCGCGCGGCAGTGAGGTATGGCTGGCGCGGCACGCCAAGACCCGCGAGCCGCGGGTCTACAAGTTCAGCGCCGACGGCGAGAAACTCTCGTTGCTGAAGCGCGAGGCCACGCTGTATCGCGTGCTGGCGGAAACCCTGGGCGAACGCGAGGACTTCGCGCGCATCGTCGACTGGAATTTCGAGACCGCGCCGTTCTTCCTCGAATGCGAATACGGCGGCCGGAATCTCGGCGACTGGGCCGCGGCCGGCGACGAACTTCAACAGCTGCCGCTGGATGCGCGGCTCGGCATCTTCCTGCAGATCGCCGGCGCGGTGGCCGCCGCGCACAGTGTCGGAGTGCTGCACAAGGACCTGAAGCCGGCCAATGTGCTGATCACGCCGCGCAACGGCGGCTGGCAGCTTCGGCTCACCGATTTCGGCAGCAGCCGGCTGCTCGACCCGCAGCGCCTCGCCGAACTCGGCATCACCCAGCTGGGCCTGACGATCGTCCCGGGCGCCGGCAACGATTCCACCAGCGGCACACCGCTGTACCTGGCGCCGGAGCTGATCGCCGGCCAGCCGCCGACGATCCAGAGCGACGTCTACGCGCTCGGGCTGATGCTGTACCAGCTGATCGTCGGCGACCTGCGCCGGCCGATGGCCTCCGGCTGGGAAGCGGACATCACGGATGAACTGCTGCGCGAGGACATCGGCGCCGCCACCGACGGCAACCCGGCGCGCCGGCTCGCCGGCGTCGCCGAACTGATCGAGCGACTGAATACGCGCGACGCGCGGCGCCGCGCAGGCGAGCAGATGCGCGACGCGGAACATCGGGCAGAAGCCGCAGAGCGTGTGCTGGAACGGACACGGGCACGCAGGCCCTTGCTGGTTGCGGCGCTGGCGATACTGATCGCCGGGCTCACCGTCAGCCTGTGGTTTTACGCGCAGGCGCTGCAGTCCGGACGCCAACTGGCGCGCCAGGTCCGGATCGCGCACGCGGTCAACGACTTCGTGGCACTGGATCTGATCGGCGCGGCCAATCCTTCAACCAGCGGCCGCTCCGGCGTCACCGTGATCGAGGCCGCGAAATCGGCACTGCCGCGCATCGACACCGCTTTCGCCGACGCCCCGGATATCCAGGCCTCGCTGCACCAGGCGATGCAGGAAGCGCTGGCCGGTCTAGCCGACTACGATAGTGCTGTCGCCGAAGGCCGAAAGGCAGTCGACGCGCACATGAAGTCAGTGCCGGTGGACGCGCTCGGCCTGAGCGAATCGCGTATCCGCCTGGCATATGGCCTGTCCAAACTCGGCCGGTATCCGGAAGCGGGCGCGACACTCGATGCCGCGGCGCCTGAGGTCGCCGCGCTGGCCGCCGCGCACCCGCAAACCCAGATCCGGTACTGGGAAGCGCTGAGCCAGATCAAGCTCGAACAGCTGGACGCCAAGGGGGCGGCGGCGCTCGATCGCAAGGCCTGGGCGCTGATGCAGCGCTTGCCCGACGCCGCGACGGCTTTCAGCGAGCGCATCGAATTCAATCTGGCGGACTCGCTGCAAATGAGCGGCGAAACCGCGGAAAGCGAGGCCTTGCTGCACGATCTCATTGCGCGGCAGGCGCAAACCTGGGGCCCGAAGCATTGGAAAACCCAGTTCACCACCGTGGTACTGGCAAACAATCTGATGCTACAAAAACGCTTCGACGAAGCCGCCCAGTTGCTGCCGGGTGCGGTCGAGGCGATCTCCGCGGCGCTCGGCGCCGCGGACCGGCGCACGCTGATGGCCGAGAGCGTACTTGGATACATCGATCTGGAGCAGCAGAAATTCGCGCAGGCGCTGCCGATCTTCACCTTGGTCCATGACGGCTTCGCCCGACAATATGGCGAGAACAACCAGGGCACGATCTCGTATCTGTCCAACCTCGCCTACGCCACCCAATACAACGGCGACCCGCGCGGCGCGGAGCCGCTTTACCGGCGTGCATTGGCGTCAGCACTGGCGATCCTTCAGGACGACAATCCGCAGGTTCAGTTCCTGCGTTACAGACTGGCGGACTGTCTGCTCGACTTGAAACGGCCGGACGAGGCTACAGCCCTGCTGAACGACCTCAATGCCGACAGTCTCAAGGCGAGTTCGCAACTGCCGGCCTGGGATGCGCTGCTCGCCTACCAGGCCGGACGTCTCGCGCTGCAGCGCGGCAATGCGGCCGCGGCTCTGCCGCTGCTGCAGAAAGCGGTCAGCGAACTCGGCAACAAGATGGCGCCGACGCTGGCGACCTTCCGCAAGCGCGACGGTGATCTGGTGACCCTTGCTGCAAATCGGATCAGCCGATAACGCCAGCTCAGCGGAAATCGGCGCTCATCTCCTGGTAGGCCTGATAAAGCGTCCAGGCTCCGTAGGAAGGCAGCGCCAGCATCGCGAGCACCGCCAGCTTGCTGCTGAGCCAGCCGAATAGGATGAAAGCCGGAATCACTCCGAACAAAGCTCCGAACACATACTGGGCAAAAATCATCAGCAGCATGCGCCTGAAACTGATGGCATATGACGGATGCTCGGCCGACTTGACGCCGATGATGACGTTGGTGAGGCCAAGTTGCTTATAGACGTAGATGCAAGCTGTGTCGCCCTGGTGGATGAACTGCGAGACGAAGTCCTGGCACAGGCGGATCTTGCGGAAAAACTGGTCGCCGATACGGAAGCTGACCAGTTCCACTGCGATCGGGATGGCGTTGCTCGCATAAGTCCGTCCGCTCACCGGATCGTGGCTGCTGCTGGCGACATAGCCGCCACCGGCGACGGCGCCGACGGAAATGACGCCACAGTACTTCGTCATGATGGTCTCCAGGTACGGGTTGATCGGGCCAGCCTGGAGTGAACCGATCGCCTGGGTCTGCACGAAGTTCTAACGGAGTTCTAACGCGACCCGCTCGATCCCGTTCGCCGACGAACAGCGCGATCCCGAGCCAAAGAAAAAGCCGGGCGATGCCCGGCTTTTCCGACTTCAGGTTCGACTTCGCCGCTGAAAGCTACTGCACCCGCTCCAGCACCGTCGCCACGCCCATGCCCATGCCGATGCACATTGTTGCGACGCCGTAGCGCGCGTTCTTCTCGGCCAGCACATGCGCCAGCGCGCCGGTGATGCGCGCGCCCGAGCAGCCCAGCGGATGGCCTAGCGAGATCGCGCCGCCCTTGATGTTGATGCGGTCCATGCGATCGCCGAGCTTCAGGTCCTTGATCACCGCCAGCGACTGCGCGGCGAAGGCCTCGTTCAACTCGAAATAGTCGACATCGCCGATCGAAATACCCGCAGCCTTCAGCGCCTTCTGCGTCGCCGGCACCGGGCCGATGCCCATGATCGACGGATTGCAGCCGGCCGCGGCCATGCCGATGATCCGCGCGAGCGGCTTCAGGCCCAGTGCCTTGGCCTTCTCTTCGCTCATGATCAGCGTGCAGGACGCGCCGTCGGAGATCGCCGAGCTATTGCCGGCGGTGACGGAGCCCTTGGGGTTGAACACAGGCTTGAGGCTAGCCAAGCTTTCCAGGTTGGCGTCGGGACGCACCACTTCGTCGAAGTCGACAATGATCGGCGCGCCATCGGAGTCGTGGCCCGGCGTGCCGACCATCTGGCTCTTGTACTCGCCGTTCTTCCAGGCGGCGTAGGCCTTCTGGTGCGAAGCCAGCGCGAATTCGTCCTGCGATTTGC
>NZ_JAQGNT010000032.1 GCF_028291725.1 Hydrocarboniphaga sp.
GGCCTTGCGTGCGACGCGGATCTTGCGATCGCCATGCTCGACCTCGATCTCGGTCAACTGCGTTGCGTCGAGCAATTCGGCGAGCTGACGGACCAGGTCGACATCGACCTGCATCCCGCTCTTGGTATCATTTTCGGCCATGCGACCTTGTTCTCCCTTGTTGGGGGCGCGTCCTGTCAGATGCGCGACGCCGCTTCAAGCGCCAGCACATAGGAAAGCGCGCCGAACCCGGCCACGGTTCCCTTCGCCGCCTGGCCGACAAAGCTGGTGTGGCGGAAGGATTCGCGCTTGTGCGGGTTGGAAAGATGCACCTCGATCACCGGCGTTTTGATGCCCTTGATCGCATCGTGCAACGCGATCGACGTATGCGTGAACGCGCCGGCGTTGAGCAGCACCGCTTTGGCACCGCTCGCCTGCGCCTCGTGCAGCCAGTCGACCAGATGTCCTTCGTGATTCGATTGGCGCATGTCGATCGCCAGATCGAGCTCGCGTGCGCGGTCCTCCAGCTGGCCGGCATTGTCGTCGAGCGTCTCGGCACCGTAGATTTCCGGTTCCCGCGTACCGAGCAGGTTGAGGTTGGGGCCGTTCAGGACAAATATCGTGTCGGGCAAGTCTGGCCTTTCGATTGCGCGCTTGTGCTGGGGCTTCCTATATGAAAACGGGATAGCGAGCCAATCCCGCCCGTTCGCCCCGAGCTTGTCGAAGGGCCGTCCTTTCTCGACGCGAAGAACGGGGTCAACCCGAACGGAAATGTGGGGAAGCGCGTGCATACAGACGGAACAGTCTCGATCACCCTTAACGGCGAGCATCGCCGGGTCATGGCAGGCCTGAGCCTCGCTACCCTCGCATCCGACCTCGGCCTGAACCCGCAAAAGGTCGCGGTCGAACGCAATCTGTCGGTCGTGCCGCGTTCGACGCTGGCGCAGGTGCTGGTCGAGGATGGCGACGAACTGGAGATCGTGCATTTCGTCGGCGGCGGCGATCATGCCGCGGCGCGCGTCGACGATAGCTGGACGGTGGCGGGCAAGACCTTCCGCTCGCGCCTGATCGTCGGCACCGGCAAGTACAAGGACTACGCGCAGAACGCCGCGGCGGTCGAAGCATCGGGCGCGGAGATCGTCACCGTTGCGGTGCGCCGCGTCAACGTCACCGACACCAACGCCCCGATGCTGACCGACTTTATCGACCCCAAACGCATCACCTATCTGCCCAACACCGCCGGCTGCTTCACCGCCGAGGACGCGATCCGCACATTGCGTCTGGCGCGCGAGGCGGGCGGCTGGGAGCTGGTCAAACTCGAGGTGCTGGGCGAGGCCAAGACGCTCTACCCTGATATGGTCGAGACACTGCGCGCCTGCGAGGTTCTGGCCAATGAGGGGTTCAAGCCGATGGTCTATTGCGTCGATGATCCGATCGCGGCGAAGCGACTCGAAAATGTCGGCGCGGTGGCGATCATGCCGCTCGGCGCGCCGATCGGTTCGGGGCTGGGTATCCAGAACCAGGTCACGATCCGCCTGATCGTCGAGGGTGCGAGCGTGCCGGTGCTGGTCGATGCCGGCGTCGGCACCGCGTCCGACGCGGCGGCGGCGATGGAGTTGGGCTGCGACGGCGTGCTGATGAACACCGCGATCGCCGGCGCGCGCGACCCGGTGAAAATGGCGCAGGCGATGCGCTTGGCCGTGGAAGCCGGGCGCATCGCCTATCTGGCGGGGCGCATCCCGAAACGCCATACCGCCGCGCCCTCTTCGCCGATGGCGGGCAGAATCGCGCCGCGAGATGCGTAGCCCGTTTGCGGTCATGCGCTTTCGCTGCCCCGATGATGCAAGCGGCGCGGCGCTGGACACGTAGGTCGGCAATCCCTTGCCGACGTGAGGCCTCGATTGCGCATGCGAGAGTACACGTCGGCAAAGGATTGCCGACCTACGAGCCATTCACACTAGCTGACCACCCCAATCCCCCAGCGTGCCGGCCATCCCCTGCCCCGGCAACTCGCTCACATACCGCGGCAACTCGGGTATCGGATAAAACGCGGCGTCCAGGCCGGGCACAGCCGCCCGCAGGCCCGCTGCAATTTCGCGGTTCGACAGCGCCTTGCGCAGTTCGCCCGGATCGGCCCACGCCGCCCGACCGCCGACGAGGTGCAGGTAGATGCGGCCGCTGGCCTGGTCCGCGAAAACCACTTCAGGCAGCCGCCGGACACACTGCACCAGAAAGTCGGGGCAGCCGGCATCACTGCCCAGGTAGAGCTGCTGCGGCGCCGTCGCGTTGATATTCACGCTGCGGAAGCGGCCGACGTCGAGCAGGCCCTTGACGTCGAGCACGACCATCGTGCCATTGCTGCCGAAGGCGACGGTTCTGGGCCGCTGCCCGAATGCGACGCTGTTGTCGAGAAACTCATAGTGCACCTGTTTGCCGGCGCGTTGCGCCCAGGCCAGGAACAGGCGCGGCATTCCCGAATAGGCCTCGACGCTGTGCGCGAGCAGATCGTCGACGGCCTTGTATCGGCCGTACTGGAGCCCGCGCGTCCAGGCGCGCTCGACGATGTCCTGCGGCGGCGTGATCATGAAGCAGAAGTAGATCCTGCCGCCGAAACGGCTCAGCATGCTGTTGACCGTGTTCTCCGATTCGGCGGCGAAACTGCCGAAGCGGAACCGGTCGATCAGCAGATGCGGAATCCGCCCCTGCTCTGCGCGGCGCGCCATGTGATGGTCGAGCTTCTGATCGATGATCGCGATCTCCTCGCCGGTCAGCATCGCGGCGTAGCGGTAATCGGCTCCGACCGAGGCATAGTCGAGCAGCTGCTTGCGCCAGATGTCCGGGCTGATCAGCGCGAACTCGTCCCAGCGCACGCCGATGCTGCCGAGGAACACGCGCTGCAGCGGACGCAGCGTGCTCTTGCCGGAAGCGGAAGGGCCCTTGGTATTCATCACCACCGGACACGGCTGCGAGGGCAGGAAGCGGTAGCCTTCGGCGGCCACGGCCGCACGCAGGCAGGGTTCGACGAGTTCGCCGATCCGCTCGCTGCACAGGCGGTTGCAGGCAAGGTCCAGAGCGATAGAAGCCAGCAGATCGGTGAAAGCCCAGGAGTGTCCGTTGCGGTTGTAGAGCGCGCGTGCGACCCGGGCCAGCGCCAGCAGCGCGGTCTTTTCCAACTCGCTGCCGCCGGTGAGCGCCTGCGCCTCCCATTCATCGGCGGCGCGCGGCAGCGAGAATCCGGGCACCGGATCGATATCGCGCGAACCGCCGCTGCGCGAGCGCGAGCGCGGCCAACGAAAGCCCAGAACCCGCCGGTCTGCCGGCGTAGCCGCCTCGTCGATCGGCGGCAAGCTCGCCGCCGTGATCTGCGACTGGATGACGTCGCGGAGCTGCTGCCGTATCTCGTCGTAGGCGGCGACAATGCCGTCCATCGAGGGTTCGACGTATCGGGCCAGGATCACGCCCACCATGCGCCGGAAGTTGATGCCGAGGTCTTCGTATCTCGATCCGTCCGGCACCGAAAGCTCGCCAGTGACGCGGATCAGGATTTCATGCAGTACCAGCCTGCGCGGGCGGAAGACGACCAGCTCGCTGAACTCCAGGCCGGTAAGATCGCACAGCTCGGCCGCTTGCTCGACACTGGTGAACACATTCTCCGGCCGGAAAATCGTCGAAAGCGGCAGCAGGCGCCGCGGAATGCTGGAGCGGATTCCCGGGTTCCAGGGGCCGAGTTCGTCGCCATCGTGCCCGAACGCGCGATTCATGATCCGCTGCCGCGGCGCGCATCCCGCCGGACGCATTCCCGCGTTCCGCCGGCACTGCGCATCGCTGCCTGCTTCGTCGACATGGGTTCTCGGCCGCGAGGCTCGTCGTTGCGGCTCGCCGCCGATTTTATGGACGGCGGCGCCTGACTATCCTTGACCGCGGTCAAGAATCGAAAAACGGGCCGCATTCCGGATTCAAGGGATTTTCCGGATTCTTGACTCGGGTCAAGGAACCTCGCCGGAGCCCCGCTCCATACTCCGCCCGGTCGCAGCAGCACTCTGCGTCCCTCACCGCGAGGCGGGCCGGCGACCGCCGGAGCTTTTGACCCCACTGGGCCTCGTAATCGCTTCCACGACAGGAAACATCGATGAAGATCGCAATTGTCGGCGCGGGTGCAATCGGCGGCTATGTGGGCGTGAAACTCGCTCTCGCCGGCGAAGACGTGACGTTTATGGTACGCGGCGCGAATCTGGCCGCGATCCGCCAGAACGGCATGAAGCTGATCCTCAGCGACGCCAGCGAGCAGGTCGCCCACAACGTCACGGCCACCAACGACTATGCCGCCGCAGGTCCCCAGGATCTGGTGATCCTGGCAATGAAGGCGCATCAGCTGGAGGCCGTGGCGAACGATGTGCCCAAGCTGTTCGGGCCGGACACGATGGTCGTGACCATGCAGAACGGCATTCCCTACTGGTATTTCCACCACCATGGCGGCGAACTCGCCGGCAGCCGCGTGCATTCGGTGGACCCGAGCGGCGTGATCGGCAAGATGATCCCGGCCGAGCGAGTGATCGGCTGCGTGGTCTATCCGGCTTCCGAGCTGGTGCGTCCGGGCGTGGTCAGGCATATCGAAGGCGATCGCTTCCCGGTGGGCGAGCTGGATGCCTCGACCAGCGGCCGCGTGCAGCGTGTAGCCGCATGCTTCAGCAAAGCCGGCTTCAAGTCTCCGGTGCTCGAAGACATCCGCGCCGAAATCTGGCTCAAGCTGTGGGGCAATCTGACCTTCAATCCGATCAGCGCCCTGTCACGCGCGACGCTGGCCGACATCTGCACCTATCCGCTGACGCGCCAGCTGGCCGCCAGCATGATGACCGAGGCGCAGACCATCGCCAACAAGCTCGGCATCACGTTCCGCGTGCCGCTGGAGAAGCGCATTGCGGGCGCGGAAAAAGTCGGCAAACACAAGACGTCGATGCTGCAGGACATCGAGGCGCAGCGCGACCCCGAAGTCGACGCGCTGGTGGGTTCCGTGGCCGAACTGGGCCGCCTCACCGGCACCCCGACACCGCACATCGATACGGTTTTTGCGCTGACCAAGCTGCTGGCCTGGACCATTGCCGAAGAGCGGCTCGAACGCCAGGCCGCTGCCGACTCCAGCTTGCGCACCGCCGGCCAGATCGCTTGAGTGCGCCAGAGATCATGAGCGCAGCCATGGACATCGACCCACGCGGCCACGCCGGTTCACGCAGCCTCGGAGCCGCTGACAGCCACCGCTGGCAGGCGCCTTTGACCCGCATCGACTTTCAACGCATGCTGGGCTCATCCGTTCATAACCGTCCGTCAGCACCCATGCGGCAGTTAGAGAAACACATCGACCGGGTGCAGGATCATCCAGATAGGAACTTCATTTTTCGCAAGCTGCAGCAAAACGTCATCCTCAAGGAGATGAGCGAGCAGCAGGCCGCCGAACTGGAACCTCACCTGATGGTGTTCGATTGCAAAAAAGGCGACGTTCTGCTGCATCAGGGCGTGTACGAGATGGATCAGTTTTTCATTCTCGACGGCATCCTCAAGCGAGTGGTGACGAATGCCGAAGCCAAGGAAATGATCCTGCGTTTCGCCGGCAGGAACGACATCGAAACCAGCTATGCGGCCTGGCGCCTGAAGAACCAGACGCCGTACAGCATCGTCAGTGTGACCAAGGCGCGGATCGTCAAGCTGCCGCTGCCGGAGTGGGTCAACTTTGTCGACAAGCACCCGGCGCTGAAGCAGACCTTCGAACATGAAGTCACGCGCGTGATGAGTGACATCATGGCCCACACCATCACGCTGCACCTGCTGCATGCACCGGGACGCGTGCACCGCTTCATGCGCAAGCATGCGGACCTGTTTGAATGCATCCCTAAAAAAGAGCTGGCGTCCTATCTGAATATTTCAGCCGAGACCCTGAGCCGGCTGAAGCATCAAGGGAAGATCTGAAAGCCGTATCGGCGCCGCCCGGCGCTGCGCCGGCTGGAATGACTGCGGCAATCCAACAGCAGAACCGGCTCTCAAAGGAACCAGCAGCGTGAAACGATGGATACGCTTTAAGCGCGACAGCGGCGAAACCGGCTTCGGCACACTGGATCAGGGACAGATCGCGGAATACCAGGGCGCGAGCTGGGCCACGGCGACCGCAAGCGGAGCCCGGTTCCCGGTATCCGAAGTATCGCTGCTGAGCCCCTGCACGCCGAGCAAGGTTGTGGCGCTGTGGAACAACTTCCACGAGCTGTCGGCCAAGCTCGGAAAAGCCGCTCCGCGGCATCCGCTGTTCCTGATCAAGCCTGCAAGCTCGCTGGCGGGTCCGGGTGATCCGATCATTCGCCCGATCAGCTATGCAGGGAAGATCGCCTACGAGGGCGAGTTGGGCATCGTCATCGGCAAGACCTGCAGCAATGTCTCCGTCGAAGAAGCTTCGAATTACATCCTGGGTTACACCTGCGTCAACGACGTGACCGCGGCGGAACTGCTTAACGAGGACGTCAATTTCCCGCAGTGGTGCCGCTCCAAGGGCTTCGACAGCTTCAGCTGCATCGGGCCGGTCATCGCCGATGAGTTCGACTGGAAACAGGCCCGCGTCGTCACCCGGCTCGACGGCGTCGAGCGGCAGAACTATCCGCTGTCCGACATGATTTTCAGCCCGGAGCAGCAGGTCAGCCTGATTTCCGAGGACATGACGCTATTGCCCGGCGACGTCATCGCCTGCGGCACGTCGATCGGCATCGGGTCGATCAAGGACGGCGCGACGGTGGAAGTGTTCATCGAGGGCATCGGATCGCTGTCGAATACCTTGATGGGACTCACGCGCTAGTCCGTAGGAAAAGCAAAACGTGACTACGCGCGGGGCCAGGATGCGCCGCAGGCTCCTTATTGTTCGCCAATCGCTGCGAGCCTGCTAGCCGCGCCGAGCGCTTTACCGAACGTGATGCGTTCGCCAGGCCCGGCGAATGACACCAGTTGCACGTATTGCTCGTATTCCTTTGCCCATAGCGGATCACTTTGGAGATGATCAAGCATCGCGGCGAAACGTTCCGCCGGAACTTCGGGTGCCAGCCTGCCGCCACGGCTAGTGTCGGCCGCCGCGACTTGCTGGAGCAACATTTTGAACAACGGCGATGCGGCTACCCGATTTTCTAGCGCAGCCAAGTCGTGAAGATGGCGGACGATCGTGGGATCGTCCTTGTTGGACCCACGCTGGCGAGTACACACGCGCCACGCGAGTGCACTGAGTTTGTCGGCCGCGGTTTCAATCGGGTCGATGCACGGAAAGGCAGCTACTTCTGGTAATGAATGCACCGACTGCGATCAATCCTGCTACGAGCCATAGGGCAAATGGATTGTTACTAAGAAAACTGATTCCTGCGGTCCAATCGATCAAGCGATGCCCCTAAAATCATGGTGAAGCCTTCCTTTGCGACCAACATTCATTCACTACTTTCGGAAAGCTCAGTTCACCTTGAACACCTTCATAACCTCATCTCCAAGTTGGTTGATGACCTTCACCGCGATTCGTCCGCTCTTCGGCTTACCGAAGGCGCGTAAAGTGTCGCTGTTGCGCGTGGCCCAGGCTTCTTCGTTGATCTCGGCCTTGAGCGTGGTTTTCAGTGCCTTGTAGGGGTCGTTGGCGCCGAGGAAGTAGGCGTGGCGGACAATGAAGCTTTCTTCGTTGTAGTCGGTGTCAATGAACCAGCAGGCTATGCCATCGGCGCCGTCGCTGCGGACTTCGCCGGTTTGGGGGTGGAAGACATCGACGCCGTTAACCTTCACACGGACTTGCTTGCCGTCTACGGGGAGGATGTCGATGTCCGCCTCGCCGAAGATCACGAACAGGTTGCCTTTGCCGGTGCTCTTGAGGGCTTCGACTTTGAGCGGCGCTTTGGGTGCTTTGGCCATGCGGGGTCAGCTTGCCTCGTCCAGGAAGGGGTTTTCGATGGTGAGGCTGTCGATCTGCTGGCCGTGCTGCAGGTCTTCGCTGAGTAGGCGGGTACAGCCGCCTTCGAGCGCGGCGGCGACGATCAGGCTGTCGTAGAAGGCGAAGCCGTAGCGGCCCTGCACGTCCAACGCGCGTTGGTACAGGGCAGGCGTGGGGTGGATCGTCCACAGCGGCAGTAGCACCTGGTCCAGCGCCTGGCGGGCCTGATCGGCGCTGAAGGTCGGCTTCAGCTTGCGTGTGAGAACGCTCAGCGTCTCCTGCACGACCTGGAAACTGATGATGCCGGTGCGATCACGCTGCGCGCTGGCCAGCAGCGCATCGGCGATCTCGCTGCGACGGGCGTCCCGGGCGTCAAACAGATAGACGAGGACATTGGTGTCAAAAAAATCAGCGCCGCGCATTCATCTCGTCCCGGGTCAGCTTGGGTCCGGTCATCTGATAGTTCTTGCGAATGTGCTCGACGACTTCCATCGCCCGCTGAGCCTGGCGCTTGCGCGCATAGCTTTCCAGCCACAGGCGGAACTGCTCGTTGAGGGAGCTGCCCTCGGCCTTGGCCGCCGCGCGGGCGACTTCGAGCAGGGTTTCGTCAACGCTGAAGGTGATGTTCTTGGTCATGGCGGGCTCGTGTTGAGTTAACACGATGAAATCTACACGGGTACCAGAGCCGTGTCACCCGTGGCCTGCTCGATCAGTCGCTGAAACTCCGCGGCGACCCGCTGCCTGAAGTCCTCCTGCACTTGAAACACGTCACCGAACTCCGCTAAGGCCCAACGGCCGTACTGCTTGAGGTTGTTGACGCCCGGCACCCAGTACAGCTCCATCGTCGCCTTCTTTTCCTTGGCGTCACGCGCGGCGGCTGCGGGCGGTGCGACGACGGGCTTTGCCGTGAAGTCGAAGGGAATACCCAGCCCGTCGGCGTACCCGCACTGTTGCTTGGTCTTGTTCGGAGAAGAGATCCCAAATTCCGACGTGTCGTGCTCGGTGGGTACAACGTAAGCGTCCAGCAAAGTCATCTTGACCGTGAGGCCTGATCTGCTCCACGACGGGCAGCGTCGCATCACCGATCCCGGTCGCGGTCGAAGCCCGGTTCGCGGCCACGATTCTTACTCATCGCCGTGGCGATCTCTTGGGCTGTTTCTCCCGCAGGAATGACGCGCTTCGGAACATCGGCCTTCGGAACATCGGCCGTTACGGCAGCACCAGCATGAGCTTGCCGATATGCGCTCCGCTCTCCATCAGCGCATGCGCGCGCGCCGCCTCGGCCAGTGCGAATCGCGCGTGGATTACCGGCTTGATCCTGCCGGACTCGATCAGCGGCCAGATACGGGTTCTGAGGTTCTCGGCGATCGCGGCCTTGAACTCCACGCTGCGCGCGCGCAGCGTAGAGCCGGTGACGGTCAAACGCTTCAGCATCACCGCCGAGAAGTCCGCATTGCCCTTGGCGCCGCCGAGCAGCGCGATGATGACCAGCCTGCCGTCGGGCGCCAGCGCCTTGATCTCGCGCGCGATGTAGTCGCCGGCGACCATGTCGAGAATCACGTCCACACCCTTGTTGTCGGTGAGCCGCTTCACGACTTCGACGAAATCCTCGGTCCTGTAGTTGATTGCCTGTTGCGCGCCCAGCTGCTCGCAGGCCTGGCATTTTTCGGCGGAACCCGCAGTTGCGAACACACGGTTGCCGAAAGCCGCGGCGGTCTGGATCGCGGCGACGCCGATGCCCGAAGCGCCGCCCTGGACCAGCAGCGTTTCGCCGGCCGCGAGCCGGCCGCGATCGAACACGTTGGACCAGACCGTGAAGTAGGTTTCCGGTAGCGACGCGGCCTGTTCCAGGCTCAAACCCCTGGGCACCGGCAGGCACAGGCTGGCGGACGCGGCGCAATACTCGGCGTAGCCACCGCCGGTCACCAGCGCGCAGACCGCGTCGCCGACCCTGATCGCGCCGCTTTCACCGGACACCGCCACCACGGTGCCGGCGATCTCGAGTCCCGGCAGGTCGGAGGCGCCCGGCGGCGGCGGATAGCCGCCGCGCCTCTGCACCAGGTCGGGGCCGTTGATGCCGGCCGCGGCGACGCGGATCAGCACCTCGCCGGAGCGCAGTTCGGGCAGCGGCCGCGTTGTGAGCTTCAGCACCTCGGGCGCGCCGGGGCTGCTGATCTCCACCGCATTCATCGTCGTTGGCAGCTCCACGCAGGTCTCCACAGGTCAGGCAAGCGGACGTGGATGGTAGCGCCAGCGCCGGCGCGGCGCGTTCAGATCTGAGCGATGCGCAGCAGATTGGTCGTGCCGGCCGTCGCGAACGGCATTCCGGCGGTGATCGCGATGATGTCGCCGGGCTTGGCGAAGCCTTCGCTGCACGCAGTCTGGGACGCGTAGTCGACCATCTCCGGCACGTCGGCGATTTCATGCGTGTGCACCGAATGCACGCCCCAGACGAAAGCCAGCCGGCGCGCGGTGCCGATGGTCGGCGTCATGCTCAGGATCGGCGCCTCGGGGCGCTCGCGCGCGGCGCGCAGGCTGGTGTGGCCCGAGCTGGTGTAGGTGACGATCGCCGCCGGATGCATCAGCCGGGTGACGTGGCGCAGCGCGCAGCAGATCGCGTCCGCGATGGTCGGCTCGGGCGGCGTATGCGAGGCCTCCATCAGCTGGCGGTAGATCGGGCCGCTTTCCACCTGCTGGATGATGCGGTCCATCATCCTGACGGCCTCCAGCGGATAGCGGCCGCTTGCGGATTCGGCCGAGAGCATCACCGCGTCGGCACCGTCGTAGATCGCGGTGGCGACGTCCGAGGCCTCGGCCCGCGTCGGCACCGGCGAATTCACCATCGACTCCAGCATCTGCGTCGCGACGATCACCGGCTTGCCGGCGGCGCGGCAGTTGCGCACCGTGAGCTTCTGGATCGCCGGCACCTGCTCGGCGGGCAGCTCCACGCCCAGATCGCCGCGCGCCACCATCACCGCGTCCGAGCGGGCGATGATTTCGTCCAGCCTTTCCACGGCCGCAGGCTTTTCCAGCTTGGTCATGATCTGCGCGCGCCCGCGCACCAGTTCGCGCGCCTCGTCGATGTCCTCGGGCCGCTGCACGAACGACAGCGCCAGCCAGTCCACGCCCAGCTCCAGCCCGAACTCCAGGTCGCGGCGGTCCTTGGCAGTCAGCGCCGAGAGCGGCAGCACCACATGCGGCACGTTGACGCCCTTGCGCTCTGACAGCACGCCTCCGACCATGACCTGGGTCTGCGCAAAATCACTGCCGCAGCGCGTGACCCGCAGGCTGATCTTGCCATCGTCGAGCAGCAGCTCGGTACCCGGCTCCAGCGCGGCGAAGATTTCCGGATGCGGCAGGCAGACGCGGTTGACGTCGCCGGGCCGGGTATCCAGATCCAGACGGAAGCCGGCGCCGCCGGCGAGCGTGACCGGCCCGTCGGCAAACGTGCCGACGCGCAGCTTCGGGCCCTGCAGATCCATCAGCACGCCGATCGGACGGCCGACGCTGCGCTCGACCTCGCGGATCATGGCGAGCCGCTCGCGGTGCTGTTCATGGCTGCCGTGGCTGAAATTGAGGCGGAATGTGTCGACACCCGCGTCGAACAGCGAGCGGATGATGTCCTGGGTGGCGCTGGCCGGCCCGAGGGTGGCGACGATCTTGGCGTTACGTTGTCGGCGCATGGTCCGTTGTCGGCCGCGTGGCCGCCTCGTGAGTGATCAGAATGGCTCTGAAGTCGTTGACATTGGTCAGCGTCGGTCCGGTCAGCACGGAGTCGTCGAGCGCCGCAAAAAAGCTATGGCCGTCGTTGTTCGCGAGGCTGTGCCGGGGATCGATTCCCAGCGCAAGCGCGCGCGCCAGGCTGTCCGGCGCCAGCAGCGCACCGGCGCGCTCCTCGACACCGTCGACGCCGTCGGTATCGCCGGCGATCGCCCAGATGCCCGCATGGCCGTCGAGCGCGATCCCGAGTGCCAGCAGGAACTCGACGTTGCGGCCGCCGCGGCCGTTGCCGCGCACCGTCACCGTGGTCTCGCCGCCCGACAGCAGCACGCAGGGCAGCGGATGCGGATGGCCGTGCTGCGCGACCGAGCGCGCGATGCCGGCCATCAGCTTGCCGACTTCGCGCGCTTCGCCTTCCAGGCTGTCGCCGAGCATCACCGGCGGAATGCCGGCGGCGCGCGCCAGCTCGGCGGCGGCCTCGAGCGCCATCTGCGGCGTCGCGATCAGCCGCGTGCTGGCGCGCGCCAGGCGCTTATCGCCGGGCTTGATGCTTTCACCCTGCCCGCTGTCGAGAACCCGGCGTACCGCCGCCGGCACGGCGATGCGGTAGCGCTCGAGGATTTCGAGGGCGTCGGCGCAGCTCGTCGGGTCCGCGGTGGTCGGGCCCGAGGCGATGTCGATGGGGTTGTCGCCGGGCACGTCCGAGATCAGCAGGGTCAGCACGCGGGCCGGATAACAGGCGGCGGCGAGCCGCCCGCCCTTGATCGCCGACAGATGCCGGCGCACGCAATTGATCTCGCCGATGCCGGCGCCCGACTTCAGCAGCGCACGATTGATTGCCTGCTTGTCGGCCAGCGTCACTCCGGCGAGCGGCAGGGGCAGCAGCGACGAGCCGCCGCCGGAGATCAGGCACAGCACCAGATCGTCCGCCGACAGCCCCTGCACGAGATCCAGCATGCGCTGCGCTGCGGCCATGCCGGATGCGTCGGGCACCGGATGCGCGGCCTCGACAACTTCGATTTGCGCACAGCGCACGGCATGCCCGTAACGGGTCACGACCAGCCCGCTGAGTTCGCCCGGGTAGTGGGCTTCCACGGCTCTGGCCATCGCCGCCGAGGCCTTACCGGCACCGATGACGATCAGCCGCCCTTGCGGCCGGGGCGGCAGGTGCGCAGCAATGCATAGCTCCGGCGCGGCGGCGCCGATGGCGGCGTCGAACAGCTGCCGCAGCAGTTCACGCGGTGCTGGCATGGTGCGGGCGTTCAGCCGGCCGCGCGCTGGTTCGAGCCGATCTCATGATCGGCCATCAGCTCCAGCGCACGAACCATCGCGGAATGATCCCACTTGGAACCGCCGTGGGCGGCACAGGAGTTGAACAGCTCCTGGCAGGTCGCGGTATTGGGCAGCGAGATGCCGAGCGCGCGTGCGCCCTGCAGCGCCAGGTTCAGATCCTTCTGATGCAGCTCGATGCGGAAGCCCGGCTCGAAGCTGCGCTTGACCATGCGCTCGCCGTGAACTTCGAGGATGCGCGAAGCAGCGAACCCACCCATCAGCGCCTGCCGCACCTTGGCCGGATCGGCGCCGGCCTTGGAGGCGAACAGCAGCGCCTCGCCCACCGCTTCGATGGTCAGCGCGACGATGATCTGATTGGCGACCTTGCAGGTCTGGCCGTCGCCGTTGCCGCCGACCAGGGTGATGTTCTTGCCCATCAGATCGAACAGCGGCTTGACCTGTGCGAAGGCCTCCTCGGGGCCGCCGACCATGATCGTCAGCGACGCCGCCTTGGCGCCGACTTCGCCGCCGGACACCGGCGCATCCAGGTAGCTGCAGCCGAGCTGCGTGATCCGCTGCGCGAACTTCTTGGTTTCGATCGGCGAGATCGAACTCATGTCGACCACGATCTTGCCCGGCTTCAGGCCTTCGGCCACGCCGTCCTTGGCAAACAGCGCGGCGTCGACGTGGGGCGTGTCGGGCACCATCGTGATGATGATGTCCGCGTGTTCTGCGACCTGCCGGCCCGACGCGCAGGCGACGGCGCCGCTCGCGACCAGATCCGCGGGAACCGGATTGAGATCGAAGACGTAGAGTTCGTGCCCGCCCTTGCGCAGATGGCCGGCCATGGGCGCGCCCATGATTCCCAAACCGATGAAGCCTACTTTCGCCATGTTCGTTTGTCCTTGGTTTGCGTCGGGGGTGCGGCCGGCTGCGAGCGGTTCAGAGGCAGGACTGGAGCCAGTCGAGCCCGGCGATGGTCGTGGTCCTGGGCTTGTACTCACAGCCGATCCAGCCGTCGTAGCCGAGTTGATCGATGAACTGAAACAGGAATGCATAATTGATCTCGCCGGTTCCGGGTTCGTTGCGCCCCGGATTGTCGGCGAGCTGCAGGTGCGCAATCTTGGGAAGGTTCGCCTTGATGCTGTTGGCGAGCTCTCCTTCCATGCGCTGCATGTGGTAGATGTCGTACTGCAGGAACAGATTGTCGGAACCGACTTCGGCGATCAGATCCAGCGCCTGCGACGTGCGGCTGAGGTAGAAGCCGGGAATGTCGAAAGTATTGATCGGCTCGATCAGCAGCCGGATTCCGGCCTGCTTCAGCTCGCGGGCGGCGTAGCCGAGATTCGCCAGCAGCGTCGCACGCAGCTGGTCCTCGGGCAGATTCTTCGGAGCGACCCCGACCAGGCAGTTCAGCTGCGTGCAGCCGAGCGCCTGGGCATAGCCGATGGCTTTGCCGACACCATCCTGGAATTCACCGACCCGATCCGGCAGGCAGGCGATGCCGCGCTCGCCCTTGGCCCAGTCACCGGCGGGCAGGTTGTGCAGCACCTGCGTCAGGCGGTACTGCTGCAGCAGGTCGGCGAGTTGCTGCGCCGGGTAGGCATACGGGAACAGATATTCCACGGCGGTGAAACCCGCTTTCGCCGACGCTTGGAAGCGGTCGAGGAAATCGAATTCGTTGAAAAGCATCGTGAGGTTGGCGGCGAACTTGGGCATCGTGCTTTTCTCCTGGAATAGCGGCACACGCGGCGCTGCCGCGGAGCAAAGTGTCGGCGACTATGCGATCAGGCCGGCAGCGCCGACTCGACGTCGAGTATTTCTTCAAATTCGGTGATGGCGTTGATCTCGGTGCCCATCGCGATGTTGGTGACGCGTTCGAGGATGATCTCGACCACCACCGGCACCGAGAATTCCTTGATCCACAGCTGCGCCTGCTTGAGCGCGCCCAGAATGTCGTCCGGGCGGGTCACCCGGATCGCCTTGCAACCCAGGCCTTCCACCACGGTCACGTGGTCGATGCCGTAGCCATTGATTTCCGGCGCATTGATGTTTTCGAACGACAGCTGCACGCAGAAATCCATCTTGAAATTGCGCTGCGCCTGGCGAATCAGCCCCAGATAGGAGTTGTTCACCAGCACATGAATATACGGAATCTTGAACTGCGCACCGACCGCCAGCTCCTCCATCATGAAATGGAAATCGAAGTCGCCGGAGAGCGCCACCACCTTGCGCGACGGATCGGCGACACAGACGCCCAGCGCCGCGGGAATGGTCCAGCCCAGCGGCCCGGCCTGGCCGCAGTTGATCCAGTGCCGCGGCTTGTTCACGCGCAGGAACTGCGCACCGGCAATCTGCGACAGGCCGATCGAGCTGACGTAGCAGACATCCTTGCCGAAAGCCTTGTTCATTTCTTCGTAGACGCGCTGCGGCTTGATCGGCACGTTGTCGAAATGGGTCTTGCGCAGCATGCTGAGTTTGCGCTCGCGACATTCGTCGGCCCAGTCGCTCCAGTCCGGCAGCTTGCCGGCCTGCTTGCGCTCCAGCGCTACTTCCACAAACAACTCGAGCGCGGCTTTGGCGTCGGAGACGATGCCGAGATCGGGGCAGAACACGCGGCCGATCTGGGTCGGTTCGATATCGACGTGCACGAACTTGCGGCCCTCGGTATAGACCTCGACCGACCCCGTATGCCGGTTGGCCCAGCGGTTGCCGATGCCGAGCACGAAGTCGGAGGCCAGCATCGTCGCATTGCCGTAGCGGTGCTGAGTCTGCAGCCCGACCATGCCCGCCATCAACGGATGCTCGTCGGGGATCGTCCCCCAGCCCATCAGCGTCGGAATCACCGGCACGCCGGTGATCTCGGCGAACTCCGTCAGCAGCGCCGAGGCGTCGGCGTTGATGATGCCGCCGCCGGCCACGATCAGCGGATGGGCCGACGCGGCCAGCATGTCCAGCGCCTTCTCGATCTGCATGCGGTGCGCGGCCGGCTTGTAGGCCGGCAGCGACCGATAGGTATCCACATCGAACTCGATCTCGGCCATCTGCACGTCGAACGGAAGATCGATCAGCACCGGGCCGGGACGCCCCGAGCGCATCAGATGGAAAGCCTGCTGGAAAACCCGCGGCACCAGCGCCGGCTCGCGCACCGTGACCGACCACTTGGTCACCGGCTTGGAGATCGATTCGATGTCGACGGCCTGGAAGTCTTCCTTGTACAAACGCGCCCGCGGCGCCTGCCCGGTGATGCACAGAATCGGGATGGAATCGGCATGCGCGGAATACAGGCCGGTGATCATGTCCGTGCCCGCCGGCCCGGAAGTGCCGATGCAGACGCCGATGTTGCCGGCCTTGCTGCGGGTGTAGCCCTCGGCGAGGTGCGAGGCCCCTTCCATATGCCGCGCCAGCACGTGCGCGATGCTGCCGCGGCGCTGCATGGCAGCGTAGAGCGGATTGATCGCCGCGCCGGGGATGCCGAAGGCGTGCTCGACGCCTTCGATCTCCATCACACGGACCGCGGCATCGGCCGCCGTCATCTTGGACATGCAGGGTTCTCCTTCGGAGGGACTACGAATGAAGGCGCGGCTGCGTGAGCAACAACGATGGGAGGATTGTGCGAAAAGCGGTCTTCGCATCGCCTTGACTGTGGTCAAGATTCGAAAAATTAAAAAATTTAGCGTAATGCGCCGCACGTGTTGCACACCTACTGCCCCCTGATGAAACGCATCCAGGATGCGGACAGTGCGACTGATCACCGCGCGGTGTAATGCGCTTTGCGCGGTCCTGGCGGGTACGTCGGATTTCCCCGAAGGCTTACGGATCGATCAAGGGTTTTTGTAGTGCTTTTTATCCAACGTCCGCCTGAAAAAGCCGGCTTGCTGCGATGCAGCAAACAATGTAACCTAATAGTAAGTTATCGGTCGTCGAAAGCGGCAAATGGCTTGCAGTCCCTATCGTGGTTTCAGCAGCTACAGGAGATATCGTGATGAATGCACATGAATTGTCGGGTACCACCGAAGCTAACTGGATGGTCGGCTTCAAGCAGCCCCTGCTCGGTATGTGGCGGAAGATCAAGAAGGTTCTGAAGAGCATCGAGCGTTCGATGGACAGCTACGACGAAAGCTGCGTGCGGGGCTGGTAGATCGAGCCCGGTTCAAGCGCCTCGGGTTCCGGCGTGCTTGAACGAACAGCGCTGCGGCCACCGCATCGGCCGCAGCGCTTTTTTTTGCCTCACCTGATCTCGGGCTGTCTTCAGATGACCTTGCCAGCGCGCATCGCCGCGATCTGCTCGGCTTTGTAGCCCAACTGCATCAACACCTCTTCGGTGTGCTCTCCCAACAGCGGTGAGCGCGTGACCTCGGTCGGGCTGTCGGACAGCTTGATCGGATTGCCTACGGTCAGATACTTGCCGCGCACCGGATGATCGACTTCGACGATCGTGCCGGTCTGGCGCAGCGACGGCTCGTGGGCAATCTCCTTCATCGACAGGATCGGCCCGCAGGGAATGTCGTACTGGTTGAGAATCTCCATGGCCTCGAACTTGGACTTGGTCATGGTCCATTCCTCGATCGTGGCGAAGATAGCCTTCAGCCGCGGCAGCCTGGCCGCCGGCGTCGCATAGTGCGGATCGGTGATCCATTCCGGCTTGCCGATCACCTTGCAGATCGAGCCCCATACCGGTGCCTGGGTGATGAAGTAGATGTAGTCGTTGGGATCGGTCTGCCAGTCCTTGCACTTGAGTATCGAGCCCGGCTGGCCGCCGCCCGAGGCATTGCCTGCGCGCGGTACCGAGTCGCCGAACACGCCTTCCGGATACTGCGGATATTCCTTCATCACCCCGGTGCGCTCCAGGCGCTGCTGGTCGCGCAGCTTGACGCGGCACAGGTTCAGCACCGCATCCTGCATCGGCGCCAGCACTTTCTGACCGTGCCCGGTCGAGTTGCGCTGGTACAGCGCGGCAACGATTCCCAGCGCCAGATGAAGTCCGGTTCCGCTGTCGCCGATCTGCGCACCGCTCACCATCGGCGGACCGTCGTCGAAGCCGGTGGTCGAGGCCGCGCCGCCTGCGCACTGGGCGACGTTTTCGTAAACCTTGCAGTCCTCGTACGGGCCGGCGCCGAAGCCTTTGACCGAGGCGACGATCATGCGCGGATTGAGTTCGTTGATGTACTGCCAGGTGAAGCCCATGCGATCGAGCGCGCCGGGCGCAAAGTTCTCGACCAGCACGTCGCAATAGCGGATTAGCGTTTCGAGCACCTGCTTGCCCACCGGGTCCTTGGTGTCGAGCGTCATCGAGCGCTTGTTGTGGTTCAGCATCGTGAAGTAGAGGCTGTCGGCATCGGCGATGTCGCGCAGCTGCCCACGGGTGGCGTCGCCTTCACCCGGACGTTCCACCTTGATCACGTCGGCGCCGAACCAGGCCAGCAACTGCGTGCAGGTGGGCCCCGATTGCACATGGGTAAAATCCAGGATGCGAACACCGTCCAACGCCTTGCTCATGAAACTCGTCCTCTCGAAATTATCTTTTATGAACCGCTACGGGAGAGTAGTTTAGCTCTCGGCCAACTTCATCACGCAGGCAGGTGACCACAGGCGGTGTTTCGATTCACGCGCGGACGGATGCTGACGACAGCAAGCACCCGGCTTCGGGCAGAATTCCGCGATATCTGCGCACACGCGACAGCCGCGCGATCCGACAGTCGCGCGGCTCTTAGTTCACCGCCATTACATTGCCGTTACATTGCCGCTACATCGCAGCCTTCGATCAGCGCTGGGCCTCGAGTTCCGCGAGCCGCTTGCGCAGCGCGCGTTCCTCGGCAAAACGGCGGGTCTCTTCGCGTACGATCGCGACGATGCCGCTGACTTTGCTGTCGGCCGCCAACAACAGCGACACCGTAAACGCGATCGACAGCGTCCTGCCGTCCTTATGCACTGCAGGCACCCGCAGCACGTCGGCGCCGTACCGGGTGCTCGCAGTCTCCATCGTCTTGTTGTAACCGTCCCAATGACGCTGGCGCTGACGCTGCGGGATGATCAAGTCCAGCGACTGGCCGAGCGCTTCGGCTGCGGTGTAGCCGAAGATACGTTCGGCCGCATCGTTCCACAGCACAATGGCGCCCTCCGGATCACACACCAGAATTGCGTCAGCAGCGCCGGCGACCAGCTGTTTCAGATCGACGTTCGAGTGCAAAGCTGGCTCCAGCCCGGCTTCAGACAGCGCCAGCCTTGTGCAGCGCGGCAATCTGATCCTGGCCATAGCCCAGCTGCGCCAGCACCTCGTCGGTGTGCTCGCCCAGCAGCGGCGATCCAGTGACCTCGGGCTTGAGATCGGAGAACTTGATCGGGCTGCCGACCGTGAGGTAGCTGCCGCGTTCCTTGTGCTGCACTTCGACGATGGTGCCGCTGGCGCGCAGCGACGGATCGTTGGCGAGTTCTTTCATCGTCAGCACCGGGGCGCAGGGGATGTCGAACTTGCGCAGGATATCCACCGCCTCGAACTTGGTCTTGTCCGCGAGCCATTTTTCGATTTCGGCGAAGATCGCCATGATGTGCGGCTGGCGCGCCTTGGGCGTGTTGTAGTCGGGGTCGGTGATCCACTCCGGCTTGCCCAGCGCCTCGCAGATCGGCGCCCAGGCGTGACCCTGGATCGTGAAGTAGATGTAGGCGTTCGGATCGGTCTCCCAGCCCTTGCACTTGAGCACCCAGCCCGGCTGGCCACCGCCACCGGCGTTGCCGCCGCGCGGCACGACGTCGCTGAACGTGCCGTGCGGGTACTGCGGATATTCTTCGAGGTAGCCCAGGCGATCGAGACGCAGCTGGTCGCGCATTTTCACGCGGCACAGGTTGAGCACGCTGTCCTGCATCGACACCGCGACCTTCTGTCCTTTGCCGGTCTGCTGGCGGCCGATGAAGGCGGTGAGGATACCGATCGCCAGATGCATGCCGGTGTTGCTGTCGCCCAAGGCCGCGGCGCTCACCGTCGGCGGGCCGTCCCACCAGCCGGTGGTCGAGGCCGCGCCGCCGGCACACTGCGCGACGTTCTCGTAGACCTTCAGGTCATCGTAGTGATGGCCGTCGCTGAAGCCTTTGACCGAAGCGACGATCATCTTCGGGTTCAGCTGGTTGATGCGCTCCCACGAGAAACCCATGCGGTCGAGCGCGCCGGGGCCGAAATTCTCCACCAGCACGTCGCACTCGCAGATCAGCCGTTCCAGCACTTCCTTGCCTTCGGCCTGCTTGGTGTCCAGCGTCAGCGAGCGCTTGTTGCTGTTGAGCATGGTGAAGTACAGCGCGTCGACGTTCGGTATGTCGCGCAGCTGGCTGCGCGTGACATCGCCCGAGCCCGGGCGCTCGACCTTGATGACGTCGGCACCGAACCAGGCCAGCATCTGCGTGCAGGCGGGACCGGCTTGCACGTGAGTGAAGTCGATGATTTTGATGCCTGCGAGTGGCTTGTTGCTCATGTGATATTTCCTCGTTGAACTTTGGACTATTTCTTCTTCGCCGCGCTTTGCGGGTTCAGATTCGTCAAGCGGCCGCTCTCGGTGCCGGCCGCTTCGTCGATGACGGCGTTGATCAGAGTCGGCTTGCCGGATGCGATGGCCTCGAGCAGCGCTGCCGTCATTTCTGCCGGCGTCGTGACGTTGTAGCCGATGCCGCCGAAGGCTTCGATCATCTTGTCGTAGCGCGCGCCCTTGATGAAAACGGTGGGAGCAACATCCTTGCCTCCGCTCAGGTTCACGTCGGTGCCGCGATAGACGCCGTTGTTGTTGAAGACGATCGTGCACACCGGCAGCTCGTAGCGGCAGATGGTTTCGAGTTCCATGCCGCTGAAGCCGAAAGCGCTATCGCCTTCGATGGCGACCACCGGCAGGCCGCTGACCACCGCCGCACCGACGGCGTAGCCCATGCCGATACCCATGATGCCCCAGGTGCCCGAGTCGAAACGTTTGCGCGGCTCGTACATGTCGATGATGCTGCGGGCGTAGTCGAGCGTATTGGCGCCTTCGTTGACGACGTTGATGTCCGGACGCGTCTTCAGCACATCGCGGATCGCGCGCAGCGCGCTGTGGAAATTCATCGGCGACGGATTCTGCGCGAGCGTCACCGCCATCTTCGCCAGGTTCTTTTCCCTGCGCTCCGAAATCGCGCCGGTCCACTCGGCGGCAGGCTTGGCAAAGCCGGAATCGATACCGGCCAGCAGCGCCGACACGCAGGAGCCGATGTCGCCGATCACCGGCGCGGCAATGGCCACGTTGCTGTCGATTTCCGTCGGCGAGATGTCGATCTGGATGAACTGCTTGGACGTCGGCGCGCCCCAGGTCTTGCCCTTGCCGTGCGCCAGCAGCCAGTTCAGACGGGCGCCGATCAGCAGCACCACATCGGCCTCCGCCAGAACGAAGGACCGGGCGGCCGAGGCCGATTGCGGATGGGTGTCCGGCAGCAGACCCTTGGCCATCGACATCGGCAGGTAGGGAATACCGGTCTTTTCGACCAAGGCACGGATATCGGCGTCGGCCTGGGCGTAAGCCGCGCCCTTGCCCAGCAGGATCAGCGGACGCTTGGCGCTCTTGAGCAACTCGAGCGCGCGCGCTACCGAGTCCGGCGCCGGAATCTGGCGCGGCACCGCATCGACCACACGCACCAGGGATCTTTTTCCGTGCGCGGCATCGAGCGTCTGCGCCAGCAGTTTCGCCGGCAGGTCCAGATAGACGCCGCCAGGGCGCCCGGACACCGCAGCGCGGATCGCGCGTGCAATGCCGATGCCGATGTCTTCGGCGTGGAGTACACGGTACGCGGCCTTGGCATAGGGCTTCGCCGCATTCAACTGGTCCATCTCTTCGTAATCGCCCTGCTGCAGATCGACGATCTCGCGCTCGCTGGAACCGCTGATCAGGATCATCGGAAAGCAGTTGGTGGTCGCGTTGGCGAGTGCCGTCAGACCGTTCAGAAAGCCCGGCGCGGACACGGTCATGCAGATGCCGGGTTTCTGGGTCATGTAACCGGCGATCGCGGCGGCGTTGCCGGCGTTCTGTTCATGACGGAAGCCGATGAAGCGCATGCCTTCGCCTTGTGCGAGGCGAGCCAGGTCGGTGATCGGGATACCGACCAGACCGAAGATGGTGTCGAGGCCATTGAGCTTCAGCGCATCGATGACCAGATGGAAGCCATCGGTCAGTTCAGGCTGCGTATCGGGCCCATGGCTGGCCGATAGGGTGCTCACTCCGCGGCTTTTCGCCTTGAGCGTGTCGTCCGCCACCGTCGCGGTCACAGGTGGCTCCGCGGTTAAGACTGATGCCATGGTTTCTCCTAATTACTCTTTACGTCGTGGAGTGCACTTGCGAGCCATCTCGCTTTGGCGCTTTGCGGGTTTGCGCCCGTCTTCAGCCCCTTGGGATGGGATCGATCTTATGGATACCGAACCGCCCTTCTCATTGACCATGGTCAAGTTTTCGGTATTCGCTGCATTGAATTAATAAATGCGCTCGATGCGTGTCGATTCTTGATCATGGTCAAGGCGCTTTTCAGCGCGATTTCCAGATAATTCCGACGCGCTGCGGCAATACGCCGCGGGGAGATAAGGACGCCGGTGGGGGATCGCTGCCGCAGAGCATCGGTCATCGGTCATCGGTCATCGGTCATCGGCGTCACACATGTCGTTGCAGCTCGCACCGTCCGTGGCTAGCGTGACATCGCTAGGCGCGACGCAGTCACAGACGGCGCTCGCAGTCCTGACCTATAAGATCCAACGAGGAGAATCAAATGAGCTTGCTATCAAAGCGCAGCTACCTTGCGTGCAGTCTTAGCTGTTTTCTTGCAACTGCAGCACCTATGAACGCCGCACTGGCCGACGACGCCAGTTCGAACCAGGAGATCGGCCAACTCAAGCGGCAAGTCGATGCGCTGACGGCGAAAGTCGAATCGCTCGCAGCACCCAAGCAAGCGGCCACGCCATCCAAGGCGCCGCCGACCTTCACAACCGAGGACGGCCTCAAGTTTGCCTCGGCCGACGGCGCGTTCTCGCTGCAGATCGGCACCCTGCAGCAGATCGACTACGCCGCGTTCAACGACGACGGCACCGACATCGCCGA
>NZ_JAQGNT010000039.1 GCF_028291725.1 Hydrocarboniphaga sp.
GTCCATTGATGAAACTCCTCTGCGTTTGCTTGGCGGCTCACGCTCCGGAGTTTCATTGATGGACCGCCCGATACGTCGAACGTCTACTGCCTCCCCGGCAGAGCCGGGGGGTCTCCCATCGGACTAGCCGAGTTGGCGAAGCCGACGGTGTTCCGGTACAACGCCGCAGTGCCGCTGGCCATGTTGTAGCTTCCCGTCGTGTTCGAATACAGCGCGTGCGCGCCGCTAGCCGTGTTGTCCATGCCGCTGGTGTTGGAATACAGCGCATCGGCGCCGGTAGCGGTGTTGTTGTCGCCGGTATTGGAGTCGCCGGCATAAGCGCCAAAAAAGGAATTGAACGTGCCGCCGGAACCTCCCGCATCCGTTCCGAAGTAGTTGTTGGAACTGCCTTCGGTGGCGGCTCCACCGGCGCTGGCCCACAGCAGCCCGGCGATCAATGCGCCAGCCTTTGCCGATCGGGTTTTGCGCGTCCCGATCGTTTCTTTCGTTTGCAGTTTCATTGTTTGGCTCCCAACTTTCGTTTGCGGTTCGAGACCGCGCCCTTTGATGCAGGGCGCGGCAGGGTCGTCACCGGCCCGCGTTACCGCCCTACTCTTTCAAACGCGAATCAGCGGACAAGAACTCATCCGGATCGCGGTAAAAATTTTCGGGCCGGGGTTCTGGATTCCGTTTCAGTCGCGCCATGCCGATCGCATCTCGCTGTAGAGACCATCATCCAGCGGATGCGCTCGCCCTCCCTCAGCCCGGTGGATCGGGCTGAGGGTTGAAGCCGTGGATCGCGCCCGGATTCATCAACAGCGTCTGCTGCGTCCGCGTGTCGAAGACCTCGACGCCGGCCTGCAGCGCGCGGCAGGAGTCGGTTGGCGACTGCTTGCTGGCCTTGATCTCCTGCACCACGGGGCGCAGCAGCGACACCGGCAAGGGATTGCCATTGGCGTCGGTCGGCGGGCTGCCGGTGGTCGGTGCCACCACGATTCCCGACTGGCCCGGTGCCAGGTCGACGGACTGCGAGCCCACGGCAAGGCCGCTGGCGTCGTAAAACGTCACCAGCAAGCGGCAGTCGACGGGGTCCGGCGGAATGACCGGGTCCGGCGGAATCAGATTGACGAGCGTCACGCGCGCACCCTGGCCCTCGATCAGAGAACTGGGAGCGAAGCCGATGCTGCGGGTCCTGGCCGCCGGCGCGGCTGCCGCTAGCGCTGCGGCGTGGGCCGATGTCGAGATCAAGGCGCTCGCGACGCAAGCGGCGAGCAGTGGGAGACCGTGTTTCATGGTGTATTCCTGGTTGAAGGTAGGGCGTGGTTAGGGTGGAGCGCTACTGCTATTTGTAGTCCAGCGTCAGCGTTGCGGCCTTCACGCTGCCGCCGGTCTGGGCCTCGAGGCTGCAGCAGGCCGCGAACAGCACCTGCACGGTATGAGTGCCGGCGAGCACCGGCAGCGAGAACGTGTAGCTGAGCATCTGCTGCGACGGGCCATAAGTGGTGCCGGTGCTGTAATCCAGCGGCGTCTCCAGCCGCGGCGCGAACACCGCCGGGGAGCCGGCATCACCGGGCACATGGCCATTCATCGCTACGCCATCGACATTGACCTGGAACACCGTGAAGTTGTCCATCGGCGTGGCCTGGGTACTGAAGTGGGCCACGACGCAGCTCGGCACCTCGACCAGCTTCCTGGCGGACACCGCGTACGAGGCCGGCACGGTGATCGTGGTGCTCAGCAGCGGGTCGGGATCAAAGCCGCGTGCCACCTCGTAGTTGACGGTGGGCGATCGGGTACCCACCAGCGCGACGGATTTGACGTGGCCGGTGGCGCCCTCGCAGTTCAGCGGTGTCTCATCCGCCCGGGCACAGAAGGGCGCTGCCAGCGACAGCGCGGACAACAGCAGAAAGACCTTGGTGGACATGTTCATGGTGACGGTGACTCCTGTTGCGCTGGTGCCGGACGGCCGCTTGAGTTGGGCCGGCACGTCCAGCGCTTTCCGGATAGGGGGAAGAATCCCGGGACCGTCGGAAAGAGGCGGCCCTACTGATCCAAACGCGGAAATCACAGGAAAAGCTCATCCGCGCAGCGAAGAGCTGCGGCGCTCGTAAACGGGTTCACAAAGGGCCGAGCCAGGACGGCCGGCATTGACTCACGACACTAGTAGCCTGTGACAGAGGATACGGAAGCGCCTGTGCGCGTCTCGTGCGCCGATGCGGCGTTGTTCGTCGTCGCCATAGCGACGGCTATGACTCCTCCTCCCGCCTTGCCTCGACCCACGAGCCATCGCCCATGCTCACTACCGAACTCTCTGTTACAGGCCACTAGCCGCCAAGCTGCTTCATCAGCGCCTGCGCATGCTGCAGCTTGTCGGCGTCGGGGCGGGCCGCCTTCGCCAGGATCGCGAGCGCCTCGGCGGCATCGGATCTTGCCGAGTCACGCTGGCGCTGTTTCATATACAGCTGGGCGCGCAGCAGCAGCGCCGCAAGCAAGTCGCTGGCCTGTCGTGGCGTCGCGCGGTCGTCGACGATGGCGGTGTCGAGCAACTGCATCGCCTCGGTTCGCGACAGCGGTGTATCGAGCTGGGCCAGATTGCTGGCGAGCAGCAGCGCGCGGTTGGCCCACAACGGGTGCTCTTTCGGATACTTCGCCTCGGTCAGCGCCAGCGCGCGGCGGCGCAGCGCTTCGGCCTCTGCGCGACCAGCCGGCTTCTTCTCCAGCGTGTCCGCCAGAAAATCGTCGATGAGCGCAATCTGGTAGGCCGCCGTTCCCATTAGTTGCGTGATGTGCTGCAGCGCGCTGCGCTGGATGGCTTCGGCCTCGGCGATCCGCCCCTGGCCGGCCAGTGCCCGTCCCCATTCGGTTGCAAAGAACCAGGTGAAAGCATTGCCGTCGCCAACCGTACTTTTTTTTAGCTCGTAGGCCTCGCGCATCGCGCTCTCGGCCTCGTCGTAGCGTTTCTGGTCGAGGTAGACGCGGCCCAGATGCCGAAGCGCGTCGCCGCGGGCGGGCGAGTCGTCTTCGGGCAGTGCCGCAATGGCCTGCTTCAGCACACGCTCCGCGTCCTCAGTGCGTGACAGCTCCTCATAGAACATGCCCAGCGACGACAGATTGGTTGCCAGATCGTGGTCGCGTTCGCCGACCTGCGGGCGCAGGATCGCGATGGACCGCAGATAGCATCGTTCGGCCTCGTCCACTTTGCCAGCGCGAGCCAGCACCAGCCCCAGACCTCTCAGCGGCCTCGCCAGCGCGACGGCATCGGGACCGCGGCTGCGCTCCAGGCGTGCAACGGTGTCGCGGTAGTCGCGTTCGGCTTCGGCATCCCGACGCGCCTGCTCGAGCAGGCTCGCGCGCCGGTTCAAGGCATTGATGGTGTCGGGGTGATCGCGGCCATCGCGAAGCTCGAAAATGCGCAGCGCGTCATCGACCAGTTGCATCGCCTCCGGCGGTGCACCCTTGCCGAACGCGAGATAGTTGGCCAGTTGCGACTCGACCGATGCCGCTTGCAGGCTATCGGCGGCGCCGCGCTGGCGCAGATTGTCGAGCGCACGGCGGGCGAGTTGTTCGGCCTCGTCGCGATGCCCCTGGCGAAATCGCAGATAGGCGAGCCTTTCGAGCGCCTGGGCTGTCTCGACACTGTCGGCACCGTAGAGCGCACCGCTTTCATCGACCGCACGTTTCAGCAGGGCCTCGCTGCCGGGGTAGTCGCTGAGGTTGGCCGCGATCTCGCCGAGATCTCCCAGCATCTCGGCGTGCAGCTGCGGCTCGTCGCGCAGTTCCTCGTCGACGCGCTTGGCGGCCTCGCTGACCAGGCCTTGCGGCGATCGAGCGGCAGCACCCGGACGGCTGAAAGGATCCTGCTCGCGAAAAACCGAGACCACGAAGTTCTTCACGCGCAGCGCTCTCAGCGATTCCGCGCGCGCGATCCGCGCCTGCCAGATCACGCCCGCGATGCCGATCAGAAAGGCGAGGCCCACGGCTGCTCCCGCGAACGCGCCCACGCGGTGCCGCCGCATGAACTTGCCGGCGCGATAGGCAAACGAATCCGGCTGCGCCAGCACCGGCTCGCTGGCCAGGTGCCGGCGCAGATCGTCGGCCAGCGCCAGTACGGTGGGATAGCGTTCGGCCGGATTTTTCTTCAGCGTCTTGCCGACGATGGTGTCGAGATCGCCGCGCAGGCTGATCCGCAGCTTGCGCGGCGTGGTCGCGCGTTGTGCCGCGATCTGCGCGGTGGTGGTGGTTTCGCCGCGCGCTGCACGACTCTGGCTCAGTGGGGGCGGCTCGGCAGCCAGGATCTCGTGCTCGATCTGCGCGGCGGTCTGTCCCGGCGCGCCGTAAGGCCGGCGACCGCTGAGCAGGCCGTAGAGCAGCGCACCCAGCGCGTACACGTCGGTGGCGATGGTGATGGTGCCGCGGCCGAGCTGCTCGGGCGCGGCGTATTCGGGTGTCAGCGCGCGGCCGCCCAGGCGCGTGAGTTCGGTGGCGTTTTCGCTGTCGTCCTCGATCAGCTTGGCAATGCCGAAGTCGAGCAGCTTGGCGCCGCCTTCGGCGTCGATGAGGATGTTCGAGGGCTTGAGATCGCGGTGAACCACCAGATGCGCATGGGCGTGGGCCACGGCGGCGCAAACCTGCAGAAACAGCTGCAGCCGGGCACGGATGTCGAGCTGCCGCCGATCGCACCAATGGTCGATGCGTTCGCCTTCGACGTACTCGATCGCCAGGTACAGCTCGCCGCTGGCGGCGATACCGGCGTCGAGCAGACGCGCCACGTGCGGATGCGCCAGCTCGCCGAGAATCCGGCCCTCGCGCAGGAAGCGCCCGCGGATCGCCGACTGCGCGAGGTGTGCGTGCAGCAGCTTGAGCGCCACCGCTGCGGTGTAGAGGCCGTCGCTGCGATGCGCCAGCCAGACCTCGCCCATGCCGCCGCGGCCCAGCGCGCGCTCGATGCGGTAGGGGCCGAGGTCGGTGCCTTCACGGTCCGTGTGCGCGGCTTCAGCCTGCAGTGCACGCAGCGCCCCGGCGGCGATCAACGGCGAGGATTCGGCACTGCGGTCGGCGGCCAGCAGCGCAATGACACGCGCATGCAGCTCGGGCCGGGTCTGCCGCAGGGCATCCAGCTCGGCGTCCCTGGCTGCCGATTCGAGATCCATCAGCGACTCGAACACGGCGTAAGCCTCGCGCCGCAGCCGCTCGGCCGGCGTTTCGCTCACGGCGTCGGGGCGAGACCCAGTTCGCTGAACACGAAGGCGCGCGCCTTGCGCAGATCGCGCTTGACCGTGGCCGGCGAGATATCCAGCGTCGCGCCGATGTCGGGCACCTCCATGCCGGCAAAAAAGTGCATCTCGAACACATCGTGTCCGCGGGCGTCGAGCCGCGCCAGGGACTGCAGCGCCGCATCGACCGCAATCAGATCGCAGCCCTGCATCGCCGAGTCCTCGATGCCGGTGTTGAGCGTGATGGCGGCCACCCCGCCGCCGCGCTTGTCCGCGGCGCGGTCGCGCACGTAGTCCAGGATCACGGCGCGCATCACGCGCGAGGCATAGCCGAAGAAGGCGCGGCGGTTCTCGAATGACAGATCGCGACGATGCGCCATGCGCAGATAGGCTTCGTTGACCAGGCTGGGCGGATCGAGCTGGCTGCAGGTGTCGGTGCGCGCCAAGTTACTGCGCGCGAGCACGCAGAGTTCCTTGTATACGAGCATGTAAAGCGCATCCCGGGCTCCCGGCTCGCCAGCGACGGCGCCCGGGAGCAGCTGCGTCACTTCGTTCATGCCCAGAGCATAGCCTGACGGCTGCTTGAAAAGCCTGTCAGACGCAGCCGATTCGCGGCTATCCGAACTCAATCCCGGCGAGTCTTGAGCTTTTTCCCATCGAATCCCGTTTGTATGGATAAGCCGATGCATTCGGAATATCCAGGAGAGTCACATGCACGAGATCAAGACGAGTAACGGATTGAGTAACGAACTGAGTAACGGATTGTCACGGGGCGCGGTTTCCCGACGCCGGGTTCTGCAATCCGCCGCGCTGTTGCCAATGGCGCTGGCGGCGGGCTCTGCGCAGGCTCAGATCGACACCAACGCGCAGTCGGTTCGCACAATGGGGATGATCGGCGTGGCCGCCGGCCAGGTGCTGCGCGTCAGCCTGCTGAATCACAATGACACGACGGCCGGCTGGAAGATCGAGGTCTGGGCCCGCGACGGACAGCTGCTCGCCATCGAAACCGGCGAGCTCGATGCGCAGCGCGGCAGCTTCGTCGATTTCGACCTGGCCGCGAGGCTCAAGCGCGGTCAGCGTCTGCAGTTTCATGTCGATGTCACCGGCGTCTCCCGATTGCCCGTCGCAGCGACCGCGGAGCTGTTCGATTCCAACGGTGGCAACACGGTGTTGAGCATTCAACCCTGCGTCCGGCCTGAACCCGATCAACTGAGAACCTTCGCCTCGGTGGGCGTGGTGCCCGGCCAGATCCTGCGCGTCAGCCTGTTCCAGGACCTGATCGAGGGAGCGCAGAGCAGCCCGTACCGGATCGACATTCTCGACCTCGACGGCCAGCGCCTCGACGGCGCCGAGGGCAGCCTGGTGCCGGGCAGCGGCATCGTCTTCAGCTGGAATCCCGGAGTGCGTACGCTACCCAGGTTTGGCGCAGACCCGGCGGCAACGCGCCAGCAGGTGCATGTCGATGTGCAAGTAGCCGACGTATACACCATCGGCGCCACGCTCGAGGTCTACCACGCGCGAACCGGCCGGACCCAGATCAACATCTCCCCCTGCATACGCCCGATCGAGGTGAGCGTTTCCGGCTAGGGCCCGCGTTGGAAGCGGCCGGCGTCAGCTGCACCGTGATCGTCGATCCTCCCGAGTAGCGGCGCAGCAGCGTATCGGCGGATCGAGCGATCCCCGATCCGGCCCTTCTGCCCCGATACCTGCCGTGTCTCAGATCTGTCTAGGAATCCGCTAGAGTATCGGCTGTCGGGGAACGGGGCCGGGCATGCAGTCACTCAGGTCGGTACAGCGGCGGCGGCGGACGGTGTCCGCGGCGGCGCGCCGCCGCCGGCCACGGTGAAAGCCAGGCCCTCGTTTCTCGCCGAACTGCAGCGCCGCAATGTCTACAAAGTCGGCGCGATGTACGCCGTTGCCGGCTGGCTGCTGGTGCAGGTGGTCACGCAGGTGTTCCCGGTGTTTCATGTCGGCGAACGGATTCAGCAGTTCATCGTCATCGCGATCATTGCCGGCTTTCCGCTCGCACTGGTGCTGTCGTGGATCTACGAGCTGACGCCGCAAGGCATCGTCAAGACCGATGAGGTATCGCCGGAAGCGTCGATCACGCCCCGCACCGGCCAGCAGCTCGATCGCGCGATCATCGGCGTGCTGCTGGCCGCGGTGCTGGTCCTGATGGCGAAACTGTTCTGGCCCCCGCCGACACCGACCGTCGCCGCTACAGGCGGTCCAGCGAGCGGCAAATCCGTCGCGGTGCTGCCGTTCGAGAACCTGTCGGACGATCGCGCCAACGCCTATTTCGCCACCGGCATCCAGGACGAGATCCTGACCCGGCTCGCCGGCATCGGCGATCTGAAAGTAATCTCGCGCACCTCCACCGAAAAGTACGCGAGCCACCCGGACAATCTGAGAACCGTGGCGGCGGAGCTGGGTGTGGCCGCGCTGCTCGAAGGCAGCGTGCAGAAAGCCGGCGAGCGCGTACGCGTCAACGTGCAGCTGATCGACGCGCGCAGCGACGCCCACCTGTGGGCCAGCACCTACGACCGCGAGTTGAAGGACGTATTCGCAGTCGAAAGCGAGGTATCGCAGGCGATCGCGGATGCGCTCAAGGCCAAGCTGTCGCCGGTGGAGATAAGCGCGCTGTCGCAGGCACCCACCGCCAATGCCGCGGCTTACGACCGCTTCCTGAAAGCCGAATATGCGCTGCACAAGGCCACCGACTCGAATCGGCAGGCCGATTTCCTGCTGGCCGACGAGCTGTACCGCCAGGCGCTGGCGCTGGACCCCGACTTCGCGCTGGCGCAGGCGCAGCTGGCCTACAGCATGATGTCGCGCCACTGGTTCGCAACGCCGCTGACACCGGCCGAGCTGGCCGACGTGAAGACCCTGGTCGACCGCGCTTTGGCGCACGCGCCCGGCCTCGCCGAAGCGCATCTGGCATCGGGCTACTGGCACTACTGGGGCTTCCGCGATTACGAGCCGGCCAAGACAGAGTTCCGCGGTGCGCTGTCGCTGGCGCCCAACAATGCGCAGGCGATCGCCGCACTGGGCTTCGTGCAACGCCGTCAGGGCGAGTGGGCGGACGCGGCCGCGACGCTCTCCGCAGCGATCGCCTACGCGCCACGCGACAACACCCTGATCGGCAACTACGGCCAGACCTACACCGTGATGCGCCGTTACGGCGACGCCGAGCAGGCGATGAAGCGGGCACTGGCGATCGACCCGGACGACATGCAGTCACGCACCTTCCTGACGGTCAACTATCTGATGGGCAGCGGTGACGTGCCGGCGGCACTCGCCGTTTTCGCCGACCTGCCGCTGGATCGCCGTGCGCCACCGTCCAATACCGACGGTGATGTGATGAACGTGGTCAATGTACGGGTCTATCCGTCCCTGTTCGCGCGCCGCTTCGACCAGGCACTGCTGGCCTGGCCGATGCCGCCCGCCGAGACGCCCGCGCAGCACATCGAGCGGCTGTCGGCGCGCGTCGCGATCCAGATGCTGGCCGGCCGGCGCGCGGGTATTCAGGCCGAATGCGCCGAACTGCGCGGCCTGCTCGTCACGCAGCGTGAACATCAGCAGACCGCATTCCAGCAGACCAGCGCGCTGAGCTGGGCCGAACTCTGCCTGGGCCACGACGACGCGGCACGCGATATCGCACACCGCGCGGTCGCAGCGATGCCGCCTCAGAAAGACGCCTGGAACAGCAGCTATTTCCTCGTCGGCGAAGCGCAGATCGACGCGCAGACCGGCCATGCCGATGAGGCCGTCGCGATCATCGTGCAGCTGCTGGTGATCGCCGCAGGCGACGCGATGTCGATGCAGCGCCTCAAGCTCGACCCGGTGTGGGACCCACTACGCAGTGATCCGCGCTTCGCGAAAATCATTGCCGACGGCGTCGAGGCGCGGCTGTGAATGCGGCGGCCTTCCTCGCCGAACTGCGGCGCCGCAACGTACTGCGCGCCGCGGCGTTCTATGCCGCCAGCGCCTGGCTGCTGGTGCAGGTGGCGACGCAGGTATTGCCGTTCTTCCACATCGCCGAATGGGTGGTGCGCTGGATCGTGACCGCCGCCGTCATCGGCTTTCCGTTCGCGATGTTGTTCTCGTGGTTCTACGAGTGGACACCGCAGGGTATCCAGCGCGAAAGCGAAATCGCTCAGGATCAGTCGATCACCCGACAGACCGGCAAGAAGCTCGACAAGGCGATCATCGCGGTGCTCGCGCTAGCCGTGCTCGTGCTGCTGCTGAACCAGTTCGTGCTGCATCGCTTCATGCCGGACGTCGCTACTTCTTCGATAGCAGCGAACGAGAAATCCATCGCCGTGCTGCCGTTCACCGATCTCAGTCCCGAGCACGACCAGGAGTATTTCTCCGACGGGATGGCCGAAGAGTTGCTGAACGCGCTCGCCAAGGTCCCAGAACTCAAAGTCGCCGGGCGTACGTCTTCGTTTTCCTTCAAAGGCAAGAACGAGGACCTGCGCAGCATCGGCCAGGCGCTCTCGGTCGCCAACCTGCTCGAAGGCTCGGTACGCAAGCAGGGCAACCGCGTGCGCATTACCGCGCAGCTGATCCAGGTCAAGGATGGCTATCACCTGTGGTCCGAAACCTATGACGGCGAACTGACCGACATCTTCGACCTGCAGGAGCGCATTGCCCGCGCGATCACCGCGGCGCTGAAAGTGGTGCTGGAGGGCGAACCGCGCGCGCGGCTGGTGCCGGTGGCGACTGCCAACCCGGAGGCCTACTCGCTGTACCTGCTGGCGACGACGATCTTCAACCATCGCGACGGGCCGCGCTTTGCGCAAGCCATCGCGGCGCTCGAGCAGGCGCTGCAACTCGATCCGAAGTTTGCCCGCGCACATTCCAGGCTGGCGGCGCTGTACGCCGTGTCGAGCAACTACGCGGCGACGGATTTCGCCGAAGCCAACGCTATGGCCGAGCGCGAGGCACGGGCCGCGATCGAACTCGATCCGCAGCTCGCCGAGCCGCTCGCCGTGCTGGGGCTGGTCAAGTCCAACCAGCGCCGCTTCGCGGAAAGCCGCGGCCTGCTCGAACGCGCCGTCGCGCTCGATGCCCGTGACACCTCCGCCAATTTCTGGCTCGGCCTCGACTACATCACCACGGGCTACCGCTCGCTCGGCATCGCGCAGCTGGATCGCACGCTCGAGATCGATCCCCTGCTGCCCAATGCGCTGTACTGGCGCGGCAACGCGGCCCAGTTCGCCGGAGACAACGCCAACGCGCGGCGCCTGTTGCAAGCAGCGGTGAGCGGCGGACTCGTTCCCGCCAACCGTGCGCTGGCCATACTCGCGCATCGGGAAGGCCGCGACGACGATGCCACCGGCCTTTTCGCGCGCAGCTCGAAAGTGTTCTTCATCGGCCTGCCGGCCGGCGCCGAAAACGTCATTGCCAGGGGCCTTTTCGGCACGGCGACGGATCGTGTGACGGCGAACGCCATGCTCAAGGGCTATCTGGCGACGAAGCCGAAGACCGTTTCCGGCGGTGCGTCGTGGGCGCTGCTGATGCTGGACGAGCCGGCGCTGGCGCTGGACAGCGCGCGTGACGCACCAACCGACAACGATCCGCTGGTCCTTCATTGGTTGTGGTCGCCCTACGGTGCGTCGGCGCGCGCGCTGCCGCAGTTTCCGGAGTTCGTGCGCAAGCTCGGCCTCGCCGAATTCTGGGACCAGTACGGGCCGCCCGATCTGTGCCGGCGCCGTGCGCCGCACGACTACGTCTGTGAGTAAGCCATGAACGCGCCGCAGGTCAAGCCCTCGTTCTTCGTCGAACTGCAGCGGCGTAACGTGCTGCGCGCCGCGGCGTTCTACGCAGCCAGCGCCTGGCTGCTGGTGCAGGTGGCGACGCAGGTGTTTCCGTTCTTCCACGTCGACGAGGCGATCGTGCGCTGGATCGTCATCGCAGCGCTGACCGGCTTCCCGTTCGCGATGCTGTTCTCGTGGTTCTACGAGTGGACGCCGCAGGGCGTGCTACGCGAAAGCGAAGTCGACCGCGAGGCTTCGATCACAGGCGCCACCGGCAAAAAACTCGACAAGGCGATCATCGCGGTGCTCGCGCTAGCCGTGCTCGTGCTGCTGCTGAACCAGTTCGTGATGCATCGCTTCATGCCCGATACGGCGGCCGACGCGGCAGGCGCCCGCGACAAGTCCATCGCCGTGCTGCCCTTCGTCAACATGAGCGGCGATGCGGCCAACGAATACTTCAGCGACGGCATCACCGAGGAAATTCTCAACGCTGCGGCACAGCTGCCCGGCCTGCACGTGGCGGCGCGGACATCGGCGTTCCAGTTCAAAGGGCAGAACATCGATCTGCGCAAGGTCGGCGAAACGCTGGCGGTGGCCTACCTGCTCGAAGGCAGCGTGCAGCGTTCCGGCGAATCGGTGCGCATCACCGCTCAGCTGATCGATGCGCGCAACGGCTATCACCTGTGGTCCGGGAAATTCGATCGCAAGCTGACCAGCGTGTTCTCGATCGAAGACGAGATCGCCGCGGCGATCGTCGACCAGCTCAAGTTGCAGCTCGGCGACAAGCCGGCCGGCCCGCTGGTAAGAACCGGCACGCGGAACCCGCAGGCACACGAGTTGTATCTCAAGGGTCTGGCGCAGATGGCCGACCGGGGTCCCGCTCTGCTGACGGCCGCACAAATGCTCGAACAGGCCGTGGCGATCGACCCGGATTACGCGGCGGCCTGGGGTGCGCTGGCACAGAGCCGCGAATTGTTGCCCTGGTACGACCTCGGTGAGTGGACCGACTCGCTGGGCCGGGCACGCAGCGCGGCCGAGAAAGCCTTATCGCTGGATGCCTCGACGGCCAGCGCGCATTCGGCGCTGGCGACCGTATTCAAGGATCTGGGCGATTACACCCGGTCCGGGCAGGAGTTCCGGCGCGCCATGACGCTCGACCCCAACTCCGCCGAGATCATCGACCAGCATGCGCAGTACCTGCTGCTGACCGGCTATTTCGACGAGGCCATCGCCGAGCAGCGGCGCGCCGTCGCGCTCGATCCGCTGTCAGGGGATTCGCAGATGCAACTCGGCACGGCGCTGGTATCCAAGCGTCGCTACGCCGAAGCGCTGGACCACCTGAGCAAGGCCGCCGAAGCGGAACCGATCAACGACATGCCGCATCTGCAGCTCGCCTTCCTGCAGCTCTATACCGGACATTTCGCCGAAGCCGAGCAGGAAGCGCGCAAGAGCGCGGCACGCGGCGGCGAAAGCGCAGACACTCGCGGCGTGCTGGTGAAAGCCGTCGCCGATCCAGCGCAGCGCCCGGCAGCGCTGCGCCTGCTCCACGACTCCGGCGTCGGTCTGCCGGCGGTGCGCACACCGTATCGGGCGGTCTGGTTTTGCCTGCTCGGCGACTGCCCCACCGCGCTCGCAGAGCTCGAAGCCTGGGCGGCCGTGGCTACCCGGCGGGACGCAATCTTCGGCAGTTTCTATCTCGGCGCACCGGCTTTCGATCCGATCCGCGCCGATCCGCGTTTCAAGGCCGTCTTCGACAAGGCCTGCCTGCCGATGCCGCCCACCGCCAACCCCGCCGCGACATGAGTACCAAGCCGTCTCTCCTCGCCGAACTGCAGCGTCGCCACGTCTACAAGGTCGGCGCCGCCTACACCGTGGCCGGCTGGCTGCTGGTGCAGGTCGTCACGCAGGTGCTTCCGATCTTCGAGATCTCGGCGCTGGTGCAGCGGATCATCGTGCTGGCGATCATCGCGGGCTTTCCGGTCGCGCTGGTGCTGGCCTGGGTGTTCGACCTGACGCCGCAGGGCATCGTGCGTACCGACGAGCTTTCGGCAAGCGATCAGACGCCGGTCGCGATACGCGAGCGGCGCAGTATGGATCGCAAGCTCAACCTGATGCTGGGCGCTCTCGTGGTGCTGGGCCTGGCCTACTTCGCCGCCGAGCGCGCGGGTTACGTCGACGGCCGTACCGCGGACTTTCCAGCGGCGGCGACTCACGACAAATCCATCGCCGTGCTGCCGTTCGACAATCTCAGCCGCGATCCCGACAACGCCTATTTCGCCGAAGGCATCCAGGATGAAATCCTAACGCGGCTGGCGAAGATCGGTGCGCTGCGGGTGATCTCGCGCACGTCCACGCAGCAGTACGCCGCCAAACCCGGAAACCTGCCCGACATCGCGCGTCAGCTCGGCGTGGCCAACATCGTCGAAGGCAGCGTGCAGAAAGCCGGCAACGCGGTGCGCATCAACGTGCAGCTGATCCGTGCCGCCAGCGACACGCACCTGTGGGCCGACACCTACGATCGCAGGCTCGACGATCTGTTCGGCGTGCAGAGCGAAGTCGCCGGCGCCATCGCCACGCAGCTCGACGCCCGGCTCAGCGGTGACGAGAAGAAGGATCTCGCCACGCCGCCGACCACCAATGCCGGCGCCTATGACGCCTGGCTGCGCGCGCTGGTGCTGATCCACCGCGCCGAGGAAGATCCGGTCGGTGTCGAGCAAGGCATCGCGCTGCTGACCAAGGCCACTCAGGACGATCCGAAGTTCGCCGAAGCCTGGGCGCAGCTGTCGCGCAGCCACGGCTCGCAATACTTCCAGTCCTACGACCAGACCGAAGCGCGCAAACAGTCGGGCAAGCTGGCGCTGGATCAGGCGCTGAAGCTGGCGCCGGCTTCGCTCGATACGCAGCTCGCCCAGGGCTATCACCAGTACTGGATCGAGCGCGACTACGCGTCCGCGATCAGCACGTTCGAGGCGCTGCTGGCGCGCTGGCCGGACAACTCCGAAGGCCTGCGCGCGCTGGGCTTCATCGCGCGCCGCCAGGGTCGCTTCGAGGACTCGGTGCAACTGCTGGAACGCGCGCTCAAGCTCGACCCGCACGATCTGACGCTGCTGACCGAAACCGCCTGGACCTATCAGCAGATGCGGCAATCCGCCCCGGCGCTGCTGATCTGGGACCGCGCACTGGCGGTCAAGTCCGGCGATGCGAACCTGATGTCCAACAAGGCCACTCTTTACCTCGTATTCGGGCACCTGGACGAAGCCGACGCCCTGCTCGCCAAGACTCCGCATGACGCCGATCTTCCCAACGTCGTCAGCACGCTTGCGCTGCAGGCGCAGTTGCGGCGCCGCTATGCGCAAGGCGCATCCACGCTACAGGCGATGGTGTCGGCGTTTCACGGTACCGCGCTGCAGGGCGCGATCTATCGCGCCTCACTGGGCAGCCTGCAGCTGCGCGCCGGCGATCTGGCAGCCGGCAAGGCGACGCTGACGCAGGCCCGCGATTCCTTGCAGAGCGAGCTGGTCCGTCAACCAGAAAATGATGTGATCCTCGACCAGTTGGCCCAGGTGCAGGCGGCACTGGGCGAGCGCGGCGCGGCCATGCAGACCATCGCCCGCGCTATCAAACTGCTGCCGACGTCGATGGACGCGATCTACGGCCCGTGGCACGAAGAGACGCGCGCGCGCATCCAGGCACACTTCGGCGAACGTGAACCGGCCGTCGCCGCGCTGTCGCGGCTGCTGAAGATTCCGTATGCCTACGCGATCACGCCGGCGCTGCTGCGGCTGGACCCGGACTGGGACAACTTGCGCGGCGATCCGCGGTTTCAGGCGCTGGTGGCCGACGACACCGCCACACCATGAGTGCCCGGTTCTCGTTCCTCGCCGAACTGCGGCGCCGCAACGTCTACAAGGTCGGCGCGATGTACGCAGTGGCCGGCTGGCTGCTGGTGCAGGTCGTCACGCAGGTATTTCCGATCTTCGATATCTCGGCGCTGGCGCAGCGCATCATCGTGCTCGTGATCGTCGCCGGCTTTCCGGTTGCGCTGGTGCTGTCGTGGATTTACGAGCTGACGCCGCAGGGCATCGTCAAGACCGATGAAGTCGCCGCGGATGCCTCGATCACGCGCCACACCGGCCAGCAGCTCAACCGCGCGATCATCGGCGTTTTGCTGCTGGCCGTGCTGGTGCTGCTGGCCCGTCTTCTATGGCCGCAGGCGACACCGACGGCTGCTGTCGATCCAGCGCTTGCTACCCCGACGAACGACAAATCCATCGCCGTGCTGCCGTTCGAGAATCTGTCCGACGATCACGCCAACGCCTACTTCGCCGAGGGCATCCAGGACGAAATTCTGACGCGCCTCGCCAAGATCGGCACACTGCGCGTGATCTCGCGCACGTCGACGATGCGCTACGCGAGCGCGCCGGACAATCTCGCCGAAATCGCGCGCCAGCTCGGCGTCGCCAACATCCTCGAAGGCAGTGTGCAGAAGGCCGGCGCGAAAGTGCGCATCAACGTGCAGCTGATCCGCGCTGCCGGCGACAGCCACCTGTGGGCCGAGACTTACGACCGCAGGCTCGACGACATCTTCGGCGTACAGGGCGAAGTCGCCGGCGCCATCGCCGACGCGCTCGGCGCCAGGCTCAGCGGCGGCGCGCGGCAGGAAATCACCGCGTTGCCGACGCGCAGTGCCGCCGCCTACGAGGCCTATCTGCGCGGTGTGTCACTGTACCGCCGAGGCTTTCAGTATGCGGACTTCAACGCCGCGACACGCGCCTTCGAGGATGCCGTGAAGGCCGACCCCGGCTTCGCGCAGGCCTGGGCGATGCTCGCGCGCGGCTACAGCCTAATGATCTTTTTCGGCGTGGACGCCTCCGACGAGCGCCGAGCGGCGGCCCTGCATGCGGTGGAAACCGCCGAGCAGCTGCAACCGGGTTCACTGGAAACGCAGTCTGCCCGCGCCTATTACATCTATCGCGTACAACGCGATTACGACGAGGCGCAGCGGCGCTTTACGGCCCTGCACGAACGCTGGCCCAACGACACCGAGGTGTTGACGGTTCTCAGCTACGTGCTTTGGCGCCAGGGGCGCCAGCAGGAGGCCGACGCACACGTGGAAGAGGCACTCCGGCTCGACCCGCTGAACGTGCAACTGCACAAGCTGCAGGCCTTGAACGCGATGTGCGAGCGCCGCTTCGACGAGGCGCTGAAGCACCTCGCGCGCGTACAGGCGATTGCGCCGGACGACGAGGAGTCGCGGCAGTTCCTGGGCGATATCTACCTCGCGCAGGGCGATCTGGTACGCGCCGCGCAGGCCATCGGCCCGCGGCCGGTCTCGGTCTCGAGCGAAGACGACTACGTGATGCTGGCGCGACTGCAACGGAGCTATGCGCCGGCCATCGCCGGGCTGCGCGAGCTGCTGCAGCGCCCGGATGCGAATGCCGTGCCGACGGACTGGAGCGGGACGCGCCTCGATCTCGCCGATCTGCAGCGCCTGGCCGGCGATGCCGGCGCCGCCGGAAATTACCGTCAGGTCCGCGAGGCGATGCGCAGCCTGCTCGATGCTCAGCCCGACAATCACACCGCACTGGTGGAAGTGGCAATGGCGCAAGCCGGGCTCGGTGACGCGCCGGCGGCTTTCGCCGCGCTCGACCGCGCCGCGCAACTCGTCCCCGAATCCAAGGACGCGCTTTTGGGCCCCGCCATCCTTGAAATGCGCGCACGCCTGCAGGCCCGCTTCGGCCGCAGGGACGAAGCGCTGGTCGCCCTGCGTCATCTGCTCACGGTCCCTTACGGCGGCCAGATCGACGTCCCGATCACGCCGGCGCAGCTGCGCCTCGATCCGGATTTCGACGGCCTGCGCGACGACCCACGCTTCCAGCAACTGATCGCCGGCAGCGCCGCAGCGGAGGCAGCGGAGGCAGCGGAGGCAGCGCCATGAGTGTCGATGCCGTGCGGCCGGCTTGGGGTGGCCGACCGGAACCAGGTGCGCAAAGCCGTCTTCTTCGCCACACTCGCTCCAGCTAAAAGCGATCCCAAAAACTGTCCAGAGGACTTTCCATGTCGAGCGTCATCGAGGAGCAGCGCAAGGAACTGACGCTGCGCGGCCTGGTACTGGGCGTGCTGATCACCATCGTCTTCACCGCCGCCAACGTCTTTTTCGGCCTCAAGGCCGGGCTGACGTTCGCCTCGTCGATCCCGGCGGCGGTGATCTCGATGGCGCTGCTGCGCAAGTTCAAGGGCGTCAGCATCCAGGAGAACAACATCGTGCAGACGGTGGCCTCGTCGGCCGGCACGCTGTCGTCGATCATCTTCGTGCTGCCCGGCCTGGTCATGATCGGCTGGTGGAGCGGCTTTCCGTTCTGGGTGACGTTCAGCGTCTGCGCGCTCGGCGGCATACTCGGCGTGATGTATTCGATCCCGCTGCGGCGCGCGCTGGTCACGCATTCGGATCTGCCCTACCCCGAGGGCGTGGCCTGCGCGCAGGTGCTGAAGGTTGGCCACGGCGCCGCGGATGCCGCGGAGGGCGAGGCCGCGGCGGTGGCCGGCAAAGCCGGACTGTTGAGCCTGCTGATCGGCTCGCTGGTGTCGGCGGGGTTCGCGGTGATCGTGGCGACGCAGATTTTTGCCGCCGATCTGGTGCGCTACTTCCGCGTCGGCAACAGCAACGCGCTGTCGGGCTATGACTTCGCGCTGTCGTTCGCGCTGTTCGGCGTCGGCCATCTGGTCGGCCTGTGGGTCGGCATCGCGATGCTGGTCGGCGTGTTCGGCGCCTGGGGCATCGCGGTGCCCTGGCTGACCGCGCTGCACCCGGTGGCCGGCGATGTGTCGGCAATCGCGCAGGGCGTGTGGCGGCACCAGGTGCGCTTCATCGGCGCGGGCACCATCGGCGTCGCCGCGATCTGGGCGCTGCTGCGGCTGTCGCGGCCTTTGCTCAAGGGCCTGAGTTCGGCGTTCGCCGCCTCCAAAGTTCGGCGCGCCGGCGACGCCGCCAGCCTGCCGCGCACCGAGCACGATATTCCGATCGGCTGGGTCGGCCTGATCTCGCTGCTGTGCCTGCTGCCGATCGCCGCGCTAATCGGCAGCTTTTCCACCGCCGCCGGCCTCGGCGCGCACGCGAGCGTGCTGGCGATCGGCGGCCTCGCCTACATCGTCGCCATCGGCTTTTTCGTGGCCGCGGTCTGCGGCTACATGGCCGGCTTGATCGGCGCGTCCAACAGCCCGCTGTCCGGCGTCGGCATCCTGGTCGTGCTCGGCGCCTCGCTGCTGCTGGTGTTCTGCATCAAGCCCCTGGTCGGCGAAGCTGGCGGCCCAGCGCTGGTCGCGATCGCCTTGTTCATCACCGCGGTGGTGTTCTCGGTCGGCACCATCGCCAACGACAATCTGCAGGATCTGAAAACCGGCCAGCTGGTGGATTCCACACCGTGGAAACAGCAGGTCGCGCTGCTGATCGGCGTGCTCGCCGGCGCCGCGGTGATCCCGCCGGTGCTGGATCTGCTGAACCAGGCCTACGGCTTCGCCGGCACGCCCGGCGCCGATGCGACGCGCGCGCTGCCGGCGCCGCAGGCCGCGCTGATTTCCTCGCTGGCGCAGGGCGTCATCACCGGCAAGCTCGACTGGAGCCTGATCGGTATCGGCGCGCTGGCTGGCGTCGCGCTGATCGTCGTCGACGAGCTGCTGCTCGCTTTCAAAAGCCGCGCGCGTTTGCCGCCGCTGGCGGTCGGGCTGGGCATCTATCTGCCGATGTCCACCAGCCTGATGATCGTCGTCGGCGCGGTGGTCGGCTGGGCTTACGAGCGCCGCGCCAGCCGCGGGCCGGATGTCGAAGGCGCCAAGCAGCTCGGCGTGCTGCTGGCCTCTGGCCTGATCGTCGGCGAGAGCCTGATGGGCGTGCTGATCGCGGCCATCGTCGTGTTCTCCGGCAGCGACGCGCCGCTGGCCCTGGTCGGCGAAGGCTTTGCCAACGCGGCCGTCTGGATCGGCGGCATTGCGTTCAGCGCGGTGATCGTCGCGCTGTATCTGTGGATGGGGCGGGTGAGCCGGAAAGCGGGCGTGGCGAGCTGAAGGTAGGACGACACATTATTTTCAATAACGTCATTCCCGCGAAAGCGGGAATCCAGCGCCGTCGAGCGCCCGCCTTCAAACTCTGGATTCCCGCCTTCGCGGGAATGACAGTAGTTTATGAATGTTGCGACATCGCTGTGTCACCATACTGAGCGCCCGACCCGCACGACCCCATGCGCAACCGTTCCTTCTTCGCGGAACTCCAACGCCGCAACGTCTACAAGGTCGGTGCGATGTACGCCGTCGCCGGCTGGTTGCTGGTACAGATCGTCACGCAGGTGTTTCCGATCTTCGAGGTGTCCGCGCTGGTGCAGCGGATCATCGTGCTGGCGATCGTCGCCGGCTTTCCGCTCGCGCTGGTGTTGTCGTGGATCTACGAGCTGACGCCGCAGGGCATCGTCAAGACCGAGGATGTCGCGATCGACACCTCGAGCGCGCAACACACCGGGCAGCAGCTCAATCGCGCCATCATCGGCGTACTGCTGCTGGCGGTGCTGATGCTGCTCGCCAGGCTGCTGTGGCCGCATTCAAGCCAGCCGCCGGCAAGCGGTGATGACAAGATCGCCGCCGTCGGCAACACGAAATCGATCGCGGTGCTGCCGTTCGAGAATCTGTCCGACGACAAGAGCAACGCCTACTTCGCCAGCGGCATCCAGGACGAAATCCTGACCCGGCTCGCCGGCATCGCCGATCTGAAAGTGATCTCGCGCACCTCGACGCAGAAGTATGCGAGCCGGCCGGACAATCTGAAGACCGTCGCCGCAGAAGTCCGGCGAGCACGTGCGCGTCAACGTGCAGCTGATCGAGGCGCGCAGCGACACACATCTGTGGGCCAACACCTACGACCGAGAGTTGAAAGATGCCTTCGCCGTTGAAAGCGAAGTCTCGCAGGACATCGCCGAAGCGCTGAAAACCCGGCTGTCGCCCCGTGAAGTCACCGCGCTGGCGAAAGCGCCCACCGACAATGCCGCCGCCTACGATCTGTTCCTGAAAGCCGAGTACGAAGCGCGCCAGGCCGCGGACTCCGGTCTCGACGCCGACTACCGCCGAGCCGACGACCACTATCGCGAGGCGTTGGCGCTGGCGCCCGACTTTGCACTGGCGCATGCGCGGCTGGCGCTGTGCATGCTGTCGCGCCATTGGCTGGTCAAACCACTGTCGGCTGCTGAATTGTCGGAGGTCAAACAGAGCATCGATCGCGCGCGGGCGCTGGCGCCGCAACTGGCGGAAGCGCAGCTCGCACTCGGCTACTTTTATTTCTGGGGTTCTCGCGACTACGCGCCGGCCAAGACGGCGTTCGAGCAGGCGCTGAAACTGGAACCCAACAATGCCCAGGCGATCAGCGCACTGGCCTTCATCAATCGCCGCCAGGGCCACTGGCAGAACGCGCTGGATGGACTCGCCAGCGCGGTCTCGCACACACCACTCGACGGCGCGCTGCTCGCCGAATACGGTGCGACGTTCATGTTGGTCCGCCGCTACGCCGAGGCCGGGCAGGCGCTGAACCGCGCGCGGGTGCTGGACCCGGAGTTCATGGATGCCCGCGCGTTCCTGGCCCGCAATTTCCTGATCGGCTTCGGCGACGCCGCCGGTGCACTACAGGCATTCGACGGGCTGCCGACAGCGCGCATGGCGCCGGTCAACAACGACGACGGCGACGTCATCAACCTGGTCAATGCGCGTGTCTATCCGTATCTGTACCAGCGCCGCTACGACGAGGCGCTGCAAGCCTGGGATGCGCGGTCGCGACGGTGACGGATGCGCAGCGCATCGAAAAGCTTGTGGCTCGCGTCGCGATCCAGACTCTGGCCGGCCGGCAGAAACTGGCACAGCCCGAGTGCGAGAACCTGCGTGTCCTGCTCGCGGCACAGCTCGCGCAGCAAGCCGACGATCTGGCGGCGCTGACCCGCATCAGCTGGGCCTACGCCTGCCTCGGCCGTGGTACCGATGCGCTCCGCAGCGCGCATCGGGCGGCAGACCTGCTGCCCTTGAGCAAGGACCCCTACAGCGGCCACTATTTCCTTAACGGCCTGGCGCAGATCGCCGCCCACAGCGGCGACGCCGATACCGCCCTGCAGATCATCGGCGTGCTGCTGTCGACTCCTGCCGGCGACACGATGTCGGCGCTGCGTCTCAAGCTCGACCCGGTATGGGACCCGCTGCGCGCCGATCCGCGTTTCCAGAAACTGGCGGACGACATAACGCCGCCCGCCTCGTAGGTCGGCACACCCTTGCCGACCTGCGCAAGCATTTGCGTCTACCATTCCGGCATCGAAACCGGTATGGACACCATGAACGTCAAGCGCATCTTCTGCATCGGCCGCAACTACGCCAAGCACATCGAAGAATTGGGTAATGCCAACGACGGCGATTGCGTGATCTTCATGAAACCGGCGAGCTGCGTCGTCGACGAAGGCGAGACCGTGATCCTGCCGAGCGCTTTCGGCGAGGTGCATCACGAGGCCGAGCTGGTGGTGCTGCTGACCGGCGGCGGTCGCGACATCGCAGTCGAGGACGCGATGGACTGCGTCGCCGGCATCACGCTGGGCCTGGACCTGACGTTGCGCGATCTGCAGACCCGGCTCAAGAACAAGGGCGCGCCCTGGGAGCTGGCCAAGGCCTTCGACAACGCCGCGCCGTTGGGCGACTTCAAGCCCTATCTCGAACAGGACCTGCAGGCGCTGGAATTCACTTGCCACGTCAACGGCGAACTGCGCCAGCACGGTTTCACCAAGAACATGCTGTACAGCGTCGCGCGGCAGATTCACATCCTGTCGCAGACCTGGGAGCTGCAGCCTGGCGATGCGATCTACACCGGCACGCCCGAGGGCGTCGGCCCGGTCAAACCCGGCGACACGATCCTGCTGCAAAGCCCGCAGATCGGCCGCTTTCAATGGAGCTTTAGCGCATGAAGTTCGACTGGAGCAAGATCGACTGGCGCGCCACCGGCGCCGGGCCCGGTTCGTTCAAGCCGAGCTGGCGCAAGCTGTCGCGGACCTTCTTCACCGGCCTGCTGGCGGTGCTGCCGATCATGGTCACGCTGGCCGTGGTGATGTGGCTGATCGGTGCGGCCGACACTTTCTTCGGCGGCTTCGTGCGGCTGTTCCTGCCCAACACCGCATCGTGGCCGGGCATGGGCCTGCTGGTGTCGCTGATCATGATCTTCGTGATCGGCCTGCTGATGCAGGCAGTGTTCTTCCGCGAGTTCGTCAAGTGGACCGAAGAACAGCTGGAGAAAGTGCCGCTGATCAAGACCGTCTACAGCGCCGTGCGCGATCTGACCGGCTTCTTCTCGAAGAAGGATCAGAGCCGCTTCGGCCAGGTGGTGATGGTGTCGCCGCCCAACCTGCCGTTCCGGCTGCTGGGCTTCATCACCGTCGAAGACCTGGCGGCTTTCGGGCTGGCCCAGGATCACGATACCGTCGCCGTGTACCTGCCGATGAGTTACCAGATCGGCGGCTACACGGTGCTGATCTCGCGCGAGCATCTGGTCGAAGTCGACATGAGTTTCGAGGATGCGATGCGCTTCCTGATCACCGCCGGCATGTCGCGTGTCGCCGACGCACCGTTGGAGAAACAGGCCTGAGTACCCGCAGAGAACCGGCGATCGGCGCCGGGCGCCTGTAGATCGAAATAGCCATGGACCTGATCGGCTGCTTACTTCAGCATGCGGCGCAATGCGGTCAGTAAGTTACCGCCCATAAAAATGGGGGAGTGGCGCGCAACGCGGCGCGCAGCGGTCAGGAGAGAGCCGTAGATGAGCAGCTTCAACAGCAGCACACCGGTGCCCGCGCGAAATCGTCTGCGCGGGCTGGTGTTCCTGTGCTGCGCTTTCTGCGCTGCCGGAGCCAGCGCGCAGGACGTGGCGCCGACAGCGCCGGCCAAGGCCGACGACGAGCAGACCGTCTCGTTCCAGCTGCAGGAGCTGGGCGGCCATGCGGCCGAGGAAATCCGCGGTGTCGATGGCCTCTACACCTGGCCGCTGGGCCTGCGCCTGGACCAGAGCGTCGTCGGCGCCAAACTGCAGCTGCGCTACACCGCCTCACCGGCCTTGCTGCCGGAGCTGTCGCATCTGAAAATCCGGCTCAACGGCGAAACCCTGTCCGCTGTTCCTCTGAGCCGCGAGGCCAGCGGCACCGAGGTGAGCCGCGAGGTCGCGCTGGACCCCGGCTATTTCACCGACTACAACCAGCTCACGGTCCAGCTGATCGGCCACTACACCACCGACTGCGAAGATCCGCTGCACACCAGCCTGTGGGCCTCGATCAGCGGCAAAAGCCGGCTGGAACTGCGCCTGCACCGGCTGCCGCTGACGCCAGACCTGGCGACGCTGCCAGTGCCGTTCTTCGACCCTCGCGACGTGCGCCGCCTGAACCTGCCGTTCGTGTTCGCCGGCAACCGCTCGCTGGACCTGCTCAAGGCCGGCGGCATCGTCGCCTCCTGGTTCGGCGCTCTGGCGGACTATCGCGGCGCCGAATTCCCGGTGCTGATCGACCGTCTGCCGGACGCAACTCACGCGGTGGTGTTCGCCACCAATGCCGATCATCCGGCCGGGCTGTCGCTGCCGGCGGTGAGCCAGCCGACGCTACGCGTGCTGGCGCATCCCGACGGTTCCGCTGCGCGCCTGCTGGTGATCCAGGGACGCGACGACGCGCAGTTGCTGACCGCCGCCGCCGCGCTGGCCAGCGGCCAGTCGGCATTGACGGGTGCCGTGGCCACGATCGAGCACTTCGAGCCGCTGCCACCGCGCCAGGTCGACGATGCGCCGCGCTGGGCGCGCACCGACGTGCCGGTAAAGCTCGGCAGCCTGATCAATGATCCCTTGGCGCTGCAGGCAAGCGGCCACGCGCCGATGCCGATAGCACTCGATCTGCATCTGCCGCCCGACCTGTTCTACTGGAACCTCAAGGGCGTGCCGCTGAAGCTGATCTACCGCTATACGCCGCCGACCCAGGACGACAACTCGATGCTGACGGTCACCATGAACGAGCAGTTGGTGCGCTCGTTCCGGTTGCGCCCGGTCGCCGAGAAATCGGTGCTCGATCTGGGCGACGGCCAGGACGCGAAGTCTGAACGCGAGCTGCTGATACCGCCGTTCCAGCTGCAGCCGATCAACCAGCTGCAGTTCCGCTTCGCCGTCGACTACCACCGCCCCGGCCCCTGCCGCGACTCCGGCATGGATCTGGTGCGTTCGGCGATCGATCCCGAGTCCACGCTGGACCTCACCGGCATCCCGCACTACGTGGAAATGCCAAACCTGGAGCGCTTCGCCAACGCCGGCTATCCGTTCACCCGCTATGCCGATCTGTCGCAGACCGCGCTCGTATTGCCGCGCGCGGAGACCGCGGACGACATCGAAGCGGCGCTGGCGCTGATGGGACTGATGGGCCGCGCAACCGGGCTCGCCGCGACCGCCGCTGCCTGGGTCCGCGAAGACCAGCTCGACACAGTCCGCGACCGCGATCTGCTGATCATTGGCGGTGGCCTTGGCGGCAGCCTGCTGCACACCTGGAACAAGACCCTGCCCGGCGTGATCGACGGAATGCACCACGAGCTATCGGTCCTGTCCAGCCTGGCCAGCCGCGCCGACACGCTTTGGGAGCACCGCCCCCGCCGCGGCGCCGAGCGCAATCCTTCCGCATGGCGGCTGGCGGCCCAGGGCGAAGGGCCGCTGGCGGCGCTGATCGGTTTCGAATCACCGCTGCGCAGTGGCCGCAGTGCGGTCGCCGTGGTGGCCTCGTCACGCGAGCATCAGAGCCTGGTCTGGAAGGCGCTGGGCGACCCGGGGGTGGTTGCACTGATGCATGGCGACGTCGTCATCCTGCGCGACGGCCACGTCGAGTCCTACGACAGTGGCAACCACTATTCGCTGGGACACCTGCCGTTCTGGAGCGGGCTGTGGTGGCTGTTCTCGCAGCACCTGCCGCTGTTGGCCGGCGCTGCCGTGCTGGCTGCACTGCTGGCCGCTTTCTGGCTGCGCTGGGCCTTGCGCCGCGTCGCCGAACGCCGTCTAGCCCGCAGGTGAGACGGGCACGCATCGCACTGCTGCTCGCGCTGCTGCTGGCGGCCGGCATGGCGCAGGCACAGCCGTCGGCCGCGACCGAACCCGAACTGTTGCGCAGCGCCCGCATCTGGCAGGTGAAAGGCCGCGCCGATCTGGCGCGCTCCGCGCTGGAAAAGATGCTGCGTGCGCGTCCCGACGACGCCGAAGGCCTGCTGCAGCTGGGGCTGCTGGAGATCGTCTCGGCACGCTATCCGCGTGCCGAGGCGCTGCTGGCAAGCCTGCGCCAGCAGCATCCCGGGGCCTTCCAGACTGAAGAATTGGATCAGGCGCTACGCGCGGCCACGGTCGATCGGATCCAGCTGGCGACGCTGAGGAAGCTGCGTCAGGGCGGTCAGCGCGCAGCGGTGCTCGAGCTGCTCAAACAAATATTTCCGCAGGGCGCGCCGCACGGCGAGTTGGGCATCGAGTACTGCCGCGGCATCGCGCTCGACGACGCGCGCTGGGCCGAGGCGCGTACTGGCTACGAGCGCCTGATCCGCGAGCATCCCGACGACCCGCGCTACCGGCTGGCGCTGGCGCGCCATCTGCTGCGCCAGCCGCAGACCCGCGTCGCCGCGCTCGACCAGATCGAGGTGCTGGCACAGCAGCCCGATGTGTCCGAATGGGATGCGCGCGAGCTGTGGCTGAACGGCCTCGACGACCTGCCGGCCGGCGCCGACACCGTCGCCCGCATCCGGCGTTACCTGGTCCTGGTACCGAACGACAGCAAGGCGCTGCAACTGCTGGCAGTCAAAAGCCAAACCGGCGCCGCGGCGGCGGCGCAACGCGACAAGCCGGCCGAAACGCTGGCGCCCACGCAGGCGGCCGCGACGCCGAAACCAAGACCGAAACCCGGCGCCGCGGAAATGGAAGCTCGCAGCGAGCACGAACCGTCGCCGGCTCGCGCGGCACCGCCGGCGGTGATCGTCGCAGCAGCTCCTCCTTCGCCTCCGCCTCCACCACCACCGCAGCCTTCTCCTCGCGAGATCGCGATCGCGCGCTGGCACGACGCCGCGCTGGCCGCACAGTCGCGCAGCGAGCTGCCGAAAGCAGAAGCCTTGCAGGAAGCCGCGGCCGGCTTCGAAACCGGCAACTTCTATCGCGTCAGCCTGGCCGCGCGCCAGCTGGCGCAGACCGGCGACACCGCGACCGCCGAAGCGCTCTACGAGCAGGTGCTGACGCTCGACGCCGGCAACGCCACCGCCTTCATGGATCGGCTGCGGCTGTGGGCCGCCAGCGGCCGCCGCGATCAGGCCGAGGCGGCGCTCGTCGCGGCGCGGCATGCCGGAGCGCCGCCGCCGGCCACGCTCGACAGCCTCGAAGCCGAACTGCTGGCCGACGATGCCGAAGCCGCGCTGGCGCAGCAGCAGCCGGCGCTGGCGCGCGACCGGCTGGAACGGGCGCAGCCGCTGTCGCCGCGCGATCCCTGGCTGGCGTATCGCCTGGCCAGGCTGCGGCTCCAGGCCGGCAACAGCAGCGATGCCACGATGCTGATGGACAAGCTGGCGCGCACGGCGCCACGTGACGCCGATACGCGCCACGCCCAGGCGCTGCTGCTGTGGCAGGCCGGCGACGAATCGGCTGCGATGAGCGCCTTGCTCTCTGTACCCGAAGACCAGCGCACGCCGGCGATGCGGCGGCTCGGGAACCAGCTGCAGATCGCGCCGCTGCGCCGCGACGCAGCGCGCCTGACGGCAGCCGGCGACACCGCCAATGCGCTGGCGAGCCTGCAACAGGCGCGCGCCATCGCGGCCGACGATCCGCAACTGCTGGCGGAGGTGGCCGGCAGCGCGGCCACACTCGGCCGCGGTGACATCGCACTGGCCTGGATGCGTGCCGCCGCTGACGCAGCGCCGGCACCGGCGATCGAACCGCGCCTGTCCTGGGCCGATCTCGCTGCCGACCTGCACGACGATACGGCTGTCGACAAGGCGCTGTCGCCGCTGCGCGGCCTGCCGATCGCCGACGCCGATCAGAGCAGCCTCTACGCCAACCTCGAAACCGGCCTCGCCCGTCGCAAGGCTGCGGCGCAGGCGAGTAGCGGCCAGACCGACGCCGCACTGCAAGCTCTGGAACAAGCCCGCGCGCGGCTGCCCGACGATCGCCGCATCCGACTCCAACAGGCCGAACTGCTGCTGGCCGCCGGCCGCAGCGACGAAGCCGCACAGCGCTACGCCGAGCTGCACGCACAAACACCGCAGGACGCCTCGCTGCAGCTGGACTACGCGCGCGCGCTGCGCAAAGCCGGCCGCAGCCGCGCAGCCCGGCGCGAAATCGATGCGCTGGCACAGGCGACGCCGGCAGCGGACGCGGATCTGCGTCTAGACCTCGCCGCCGAGTACCGCGCGCTGGGGCTGCCCGACCAGGCCGCGCAGCTGTACACGGAGCAGAAGCGGGCAGCGCCCGACAGCGAGGCCGGCAAAACCGCCCAGTTCCGGCTGGCATCGCTCGACGCAGCGCGGCCCGGCAGTGCCGCCATCGGCGCGATCGTCGAGCACAAGGCCGGCAGCGCCGGCATCTCGAATCTCGATCACGTCGAACTGCCGGCCGAGTTGCGCGTTCCACTGGGCTATTGGGGCCAGCTGTTCGCGCGCGCCGACATGCTGCGCCTGTCCGCCGGCCGCTTGCCGGCGGACTACGACCACGCCGCGGTCTTCGGCAGCGTGCAGGCGGCCGGCCCTGCAGCACTCGCCGCGTTTGCGGACGGTGTCGACATCCAGGCCAGCGGCGTGGCGCTAGGCGTAGGCCTGGAAACCGAGCACTGGCGAGCCGACATCGGCCATACCCCGACCGCGTTTCCGGTGAACTATCTGCTCGGCGGCCTGCGCTACGACGGCCGGCTCGGCGGCAGCGATCTGCGCGTCGAGGTTTCGCAGCGCGCGGTCACCAGCAGCCTGTTGTCATATGCCGGCGCGCGCGATCCGGCCAGCGGCCGCATCTGGGGCGGCGTACGCGCCGCCGGCGCTCATGCGCAGCTCGACCAACAAAACGGCCGGCTCGGACTCTTCGCCAGCCTCGGGCTGGATCGCTATCGCGGCGAGAACGTCGCCGACAACGCTAGTCTCAAACTGCGGCTCGCCGGCGACTGGAAACTACGCGACCAGCCCGGCGACACGCTCTACGCCGGCCTCGCCGCCAGCTACTGGCACTACCAGCACAATCTTCGCTATTACAGCTTCGGCCATGGCGGCTACTACAGCCCGCAGTCCTACCTGTCGCTGTCGGCGCCGCTGGACTGGCGCGGCCGCGTCGATCGCTGGAGCTACCAGCTGCGCGCCTCGCCGTCCTACAGCTGGAGCCATGAAGACCGCGAACCGTTCTATCCCGACGACGCCGCGCTGCAGACCGCGGCACTGAGTTCGCCGCTGCCTTCCGGCTACGACGCGCCGTACTACGACGGCGGCAACGGCGGCGGATTCGGCTATTCGCTATCGGCTGCGCTGGGCTACCAGCTGACGCCGCACTGGAGCGCCGGCGCCCGCGCCGCGATCGACCGCTCTGACTACTACGAGCCGAACCTGTTCTACCTGGTGCTGCGCTATCGCTTTGAAGCTACCGACGAAGCACCGGACTATCCGCCGCGGATGCTGTATCCATATGCGGATTTTTGAGGCGAGCCAGCAATTTCTCCTTCCCCCGCTTGCGGGGGAGGGCCGGGGTGGGGGCGTTCGTCGCGGCACAACTCTTTAGCGTCTCGCCCCCATCCCAACCTTCCCCCGCAAGCGGGGGAAGGAGACAAACGAATCACCGTGCCGCGTCGTACTTCTGCCAGCTGCCGTCCGGACTGCGCAGCCAGTATTCCTTGCCGTGACGCATGACCACGGTGCGCTCGTTCTCGGCGACCGAGGGCTCGGTCTGTGCAACCGCGGCAGCGTAGTGCGCAAGGTCGACACTGCCGGTGGCGGCAAACGGATTGTCGCGAACCAGCGACTGGATCAGGTTGACCAGACCGAACAGCGCCGTCGGCTGTTCGATTCGCTGAGGTCCGCCACTCGGCGGCTGCGGCAGGTTCAGCAGCCTGACCGCGGTCGGCCCCAGCGATATCGCCGGGCTCGGGATCTCGCGCAGTCCGGCTATCTGCATGCGGTCGCCGCGGACATTGGCGCCGTGCTCGGGCACCAGCACGACGACGGCGCGGCGGCCGGAACTTTGCACCAGATCAATGAAGCGCTGCAGATCGCCGAACAGCTGGTCGAGCCGGTAGCGGTAGCTCTGCTTGCCGGAGGCGAGCTTGACGCCGTCGACGGTGTTGCCGTCGTGCATGGTGATGCTGTTGTAGTACAGCGCCACCTGCGGCGCCGGCGAGGCCAGGCGCTGCTGCCACCAGTGCGCGAGCATGTCGTAGTCGCCGTACAGCGGCGAGCCGTCGAAGGCATGCAGGCGCACGGCGACGCCGTCGTGATTCAGCAGCGGTGCGTGCAGGCCGCCGCGCTGGCTCAGCAGGCCGATAAAATCGTCGAAATGGCCGTCGTGATTCATCGCCAGCTGCGCTTCGAAGCCAGCGTTCTGCAGGCCGTTGACCAGCAGGCATTCCGGCGGCCGCGGCTTGTACAGCTGGTCTTCCGGCGTCTGCCCGCAACTGGCCTGCAGCAGCCGCGCCGCGGCCGGCCCGCTGTAGCTGGCGCCGGTGTTGAAGTTGGGCAGCTGGAAATCGAAGCTCGACAGGAACGGATGCTCGCGTTCGCCGACGTAGTCCATGTCGTCCCAGGCCAGCGAGCAGATATGCAGGATCACCAGGTCGAACGGCGCCGCATTGCTGGCGGCGGCAGCCGGGAACACGATGCGCCGCGCCTCCTCCTTGCGATAGAAGGCCTGCAGTTCCTGTTCGAGAATTTCCGGTGTGGCTGCGGCGACCGGCGCCGTGACCGCGGCGGCGCCGTTGACCGCCGCAAGCTGCGGATGCCAGTCCAGCGCCGCGAGCTTGATGCCCAGCGGCACCAGCAGCAGGCCGGCGAACACGAAGGTCGACAGGCGCAGCTTGCGGCCGAGAATGGCGACGATCACGCAGATCGCGATCAGGATCGCCAGCACCCGCAGATCGACAAAGCGGCCGAGCAGTTCGGCCAGATACGGCAGCGTGAACTGCTTGACGTTACCGGTCAGCGACAGCGTGCGCTGGATCGATGGCAGCCAGGAATCGTAGTACAGCAGCGCGACGCCCAGCGGCAGCGCGGCGACCTGGCGCGCGATGCGCATCCAGGGCCGCGGCAACGGCAGCACAAGCGCGGCGGCGAAAGCCAGGTTCGCCAGCACGTGCAGGCCAATGTAGCCGGCCGCGGCGAGATACAGTTTGCCGAAGAAATACCAGGCCCAGATGCCCATCAGACATTCCCGGCCGCGATCACCGGCACGCGCCGCCAGCGCGCCAGCAGTGCCTGCAGCGCGGTGCCGACGAAATGCCGATAGCCCTCGATGCCGTAGCTGACGATCTCGCGCAGGCTGCTCAGCGGCCGGTCCGGCGCGGCCTTGTCGTCCCAGCTGACCCAGGCATCGGCGCGCGCGAAGCTGCACTGGATCAGCTTGCGCTCCTGGTCCAGGCTCAGGGGCTCGAAGCGCAGGCCGAGCTTGCCGTCGCCGCAACCGACGACGCGCGCCGGGAAGCCATGCATCCTGTCACCGCCGTCGAGCATCACGGTCAGCGGAGTGTCGAGTTCGAAGTCTGCGTCCACCGCGCATTCGATACTCAGACCGCTGATCGAGCCGTCGCGGGTGCGGCACTGGATGCGGTGGCCGTCCTCGAAGCGCAGCTCGGCCTCGACCTGCAGCGGAATGCGATGCTCAGAACGCATCTGCCGCGCTTCGCGGCAGACACCGATCGCCGCGCCGAGCAGGATCAGGTTGTAGATCGTCCACGCCAGATTCATCAGTACGGTGCCGGATTCATTGTGGTTCCAGACGGTGAGCCGCAGCAGGCCGACGCCCAGGCCAACCAGGTTGATCGTCGCCAGCACCAGGAACGGTCTGGCGATCTCCCAGTCGAAATATTCACGCTCAACCAGCCCGCCCTTCGCGGTGACATTGAACTTGCCGATCTTGGGCGCGATCAGCGCAAACAGCGTTGGCCTGGCGATATACCAGGCGAGCACGGTCTCGTAGGCCTCGGCCCAGAACGAATGGCGGTAACGCCCCTGCAGCCGCGAGTTCGCCAGCTGCGCGTGCACCAAATGCGGCAGCGCGTACAGCGCCAGCATGCCGGCCTGTGCGGTGATGATGTGGATCTCAAAGAACAGGTACGCCAGCGGTGCAGTCAGAAACACCAGCCGCGGCAGGCCGTAGAAGAAATGCAGCATCGCGTTGAAATAGCACAGGCGCTGCAAGGCATGCAGGCCACGGCCGAACAGCGGGTTATCGACACGGAAAATCTGCGCCATGCCGCGCGCCCAGCGGATGCGCTGGCCGACGTGCGCCGACAGCGATTCGGTGGCCAGGCCCGCGGCCTGGCGCAGATTCAGATACGCGGTACCGTAGCCAAGCCGATGCAATTTGAGCGCGGTATGCGCGTCTTCAGTGACCGTCTCGACGGCGATGCCGCCAACTTCCATCAGCGGTCCGCGGCGGATCAAAGCGCAGGATCCGCAGAAGAAGGTCGCGTTCCACAGATCGTTGCCGTCCTGCATCAGCCCGTAGAACAACGTGCCCTCGTTGGGCACGCGTCGGAACATGTGCAGGTTGCGTTCGAAGGGATCGGGCGAGAAGAAATGGTGCGGCGTCTGCAGCATCGCGCAGTTGCGATCGCGCAGCATCCAGCCCACGGTCATCTGCAGGAACGAGCGCGTCGGCAGATGGTCACAGTCGAAGATCGCGATGATGTCGCCGCTGCTGTGCTGCAGCGCATGGTTCAGATTGCCGGCCTTCGCATGAAAGTTGTCGGGCCGGATCTTGTATTCGACGCCGGCGCGCTCGGCGAAGTTGCGGAACTCCGTGCGGCGGCCGTCGTCGAGCAGATAGATTTTCAGCTTGTCGGCGGGCCAGTCAATCGACTGCGCGGCCAGCACCGTCGGCTGCACCACTTTCAGCGGCTCGTTGTAGGTCGGGATAAAGATGTCCACGCTCGGCCATGAGCTGATATCCGGCGGCATCAGCGCCGGCGCGCGCCGCAGCGGCCAGGCGCTCTGCACATAGCCCAGTACCATCACTGTCCAGGTGTAGCACTCGGCCGCGACCAGGCCGGCGCTGAGAACTTGCGAGGCAGTTCCTTCCACGTCCAGCGTCTGTGTCAGCCGCCACCAGATATAGCGGCCCGAAACCAGCGTCGACAGCGCGACCAGGATCAGCGACGGCAGATCGCCCGGCATGCGCCGCACCAGCATCGCGGTGCTCCAGCACAGGAACAGAAACAGGAACTGCTGCATCGGCTCCACCGGCGTCGACGCCGATACCAGCAGCAGCGCGGCTGCGACCGGCAGCAAGGCCGCGCGCAGCCAGCGCGAGCGCTGGGTCAGCTGGTCGGCCAGACCGTCGATGCGCTGGCCCTGGCGAACGAAGTCGACACGGTCCAGGCGCCGCGTGATCCAGTTCGGGCCTGCCACAGCCACTCGCAGCAGCGGCGCCAACGTCCAGCGCAGCGCAGCGGCCAGCGCGCCCGGCCATTCAGCGGCGCGCGACGGCAGGCGCAGTGCGGGATTGGCGAAGATCAGGGCCTCGATCCAGACACCGGGACGCGCTGGATCGGTGACCGCCAGCGCGCGGGCGAGCCAGGCCGCCGCGTATTGCAGCCAGCGCGGCCAGGCGCGCCGCTGCGCCGGCGGCAACAGCAGCAGCGCCAGCAGCCAGGCGAGCAGTGACCGCCGGTCCACCACGCCGAGATGTACTGAGACTGCGGTGATTGCGCCGGGCGCCGAAAAGCTCAGAAACCGTCCTCCATATAGGCTCCTATAGTTAGAACACGCCGCGCGAGCGGACGCGAGTCGGTGAAACCATCTACGGGACTCTGCGATCGGAACGCGCGCGACCGCACACGATACCGGTATAACGGCTGGGCTTACGCAAACTACAAGATCGACACATGAAGTCATCCACCGCGCCACCAGCGGCCGCGTACACGCTGACGCTGCTGACCGGACTCTACGTCGCGCAGGGCATCCCTTACGGCTTCTTCACCCAGGCGCTGCCGGTGCTGCTGCGTGACGCCGGCATGTCGCTGACGGCGATCAGCCTGACCTCATTGCTGTTCCTGCCCTGGACCTTGAAGTTTCTGTGGGGCCCGGCGGTGGATCGCATCGGCGCGCCGCGCACTTGGTTGCTGCCGCTGCAACTGGCGACCGCCGCCGGCGCGGCGCTGCTCACGCTGGTCGATCTGCAGCACGGCTTCTCGCTGCTGTTCGCGGCGTTCTTCATGTTCAACGTGTTCGCATCGATCCAGGACGTGGTCACCGACAGCCTCGCAGTGCGCCTGCTCGACGAGCGCCAGCGCGGGCTCGCCAACGGCATCCAGGTCGGTGCGTATCGCATCGGCATGGTGCTCGGCGGTGGGCTGCTGCTGTATGTCTACGCCAGCTTCGGCTGGCGGCCGATGTTCTTGGCGATGTCGGCGCTGCTGCTGCTGTGCTCGCTGCCGGCGCTGTGGCTGCGGGTTCCAGCGACAACGCCCGCTGCGCGAGTCAACGCGAAAACCCTGGTCAGCGGCTGGTGGCTGCGTCTGCGCCAGCCCGGCGTGATCGGCTTCGTGCTGCTGATTGCCGGCTACAAGTTCGGCGACACGATGGCGGCATCGCTGATCGGCCCGTTCATGCGCGACTGGGGCCTGAGCAAGCAGAGCATCGCGCTGATCAAGGGCACGCTCGGCTCCAGCGCCGGCCTCGCCGGTGCCGCGGCCGGCGGCTGGGCGGCCTGGCGCTTCGGCCGGCGTTTCGCGCTGCTGGTTTTCGGGCTGACGCAGACGATCAGCCTGGCGCCGTATGCGCTCGCGGCGCTGCACGTCGGCGGCATCGCGATGATCTGGACGGCCTGCCTTGCCGAGCATCTGTTCGGCGGCATGGCGACGGTGGCGCTGTTCACACTGATGATGGACGCCAGCGAGCGCGAACACGCCGGCACCGATTACAGCCTCTACGCCTGCGCGATCGTCGTGACCCAGGGGCTTGCGGCGTTTGCCGGCGGCATCGTCGGCGATGCCGCGGGTTATGCGCCGACGTTCGCACTGGCGACGCTGCTGTCGGCGCTGGGCTGCCTGCTGCTGGTGGCGCGGCTCGATCGCGGTGCGGGGCCGCGCCTGCTCGACGCGGTGTGGCCGCGAACAGCGCTCGCTTTATAGATCGAACTGTAGGAGCGGACCTTGTCCGCGATTGTGCTCTGCAAGTTTCAATCGCGGACAAGGTCCGCTCCTACAGTTGCGAAATCATTGTCTGCCCAGGGACGCTACAGTGTCCGCATGAACTACCTCGCCCATCTCTATCTTGCCGATCGCGCCGACGCCGATATGGCCGGCGCGATCCTCGGCGACTTCGTGCGCGGGCCGGACATGACGCGCTTTGCGCCGGCCATCGCGCATTCGATCCGGCTGCATCGGCGCATCGATACGATCACCGATCAGCATCCGCTGGTGCTGGGCGCGATGGCGCGCTTCGAGCCCGGCCCGCGCCGCTACGCGCCGATCATTCTCGACGTGCTGTGGGACTACGTTCTCGCCACCGACTGGGCGCGCTACAGCAGCGAGCCGTACGCGGATTTCTGCAGTCGCGGCGCACGCGCGGTGGCTGCATCGGGCTCCTTGTTCGAATGGCCGCGGCGGCCGACGCACAGCGGTTTCACCACGCTGCTGCGCAGTTATGCGACCGAGACCGGCATCGACTTCGCATTGAGGCGCATTGCGGCACGCCTGAAGAAACCGGAGCCGATGCTCGAGGCCTGCAAGGGCTGGCAGCAGCACGCGCCGGCGCTGCGCGAAGAACTGCCGGCACTGATCGGCGATCTGGAATCGGCGGCGAAAGCTTTTACGACGAGCTAGTTGACCGCACCAGCGTCATCGTAGGTCGGCAATCCCTTGCCGACATGAGCCCTCGATTGCATATCGGGCGTACACGTCGGCAAGGGATTGCCGACCTACGGCTCATCCGGCCCCTGGTCGTTGTCGATCAGGCCGGTGCGCAGGAACAGCAGCAGAAAGATCAGCGACAGCGGGATCGCGACCGCCAGCGTGCCGATCCAGAAGCGGTCGAATAGCAGCCAGCCGACCAGGCCGCCGCTGGCCATGCCGGCAACCAGCCCGAGGGCACCGGCCTGGAGCGCGGCGGCAGGCAGGATCGCCGGCAGGTCGGCCCAATGCGGGGCCAGCCGGTTTCGCGGCTTGACCAACTCGAGCTTGTCGTTCATGGAGGCACCTCGCATGCTGCTGGCAGCAAGAACGAAGCCATGCCGCGCCGACACGCCGCCACCGTCAAGCCGGCCCTGTACGGAAAGCGGCGCGGCGACTGAGAATCGCGCCTCAAAAACCGCCACGGCGCCGCGATGACCCGATCCCGCACCCCAGCCGCCCGCAAGGCGCCGATGGTCCTCAGCGCCTGGCAGCGACTGTCGAAACTCCCGTTTGGCGCGCGACTGTTCACCCGCGTGGTCTGCATGAAGGCGCCGTATTTCGCCAGCATCAGCCCGCTGTTCGTCGAACTCGCGCCTGGGCATTGCGTGGCGACGGTGAAGAAACATCGCGCGATCACCAACCATCTCGGCACCGTGCATGCGATTGCCTTATGCAACCTGGCCGAACTGGTAGCGGGCATCATGCTCGAAGCCAGCGTGCCACCGGATACGCATCGCTGGATACCGAAAGGCATGACGGTGTCGTACCTGAAAAAAGTGCCGACCGACGTACGCGCCGTCGCCCGCTTCGCGACGCCGCCGGACTACGACGACCAAGGCAAGGAAGTACCGGCCGCGGTGACGATCTACGACACCGCGGGCGAGGCGGTATTCAAAGCCGAAATCAGGATGTGGGTTTCGCCGAAACCGCCCAGTGTGTAGGTTGGGGTAGGTTGGGGTGAGCGCAGCGAACCCCAACGATCACCGCCAGATCAGAGCCAGCGCCGCGCCGATGCGTGGGGTTCGCTGTGCTCACCCCAACCTACTCGGCTCAGGTTCGCTCGGCCAGGATCGCGCTGATCCTTGCGTCCTTCTCGGTCCACAGCTGGCCCAGCCACAGCTGAAACCGCTTGCGGTGGTCGGAATCGGCTTCGTAGTTGCCGACATAGAACTCGTGCGGCACGGTCAGCTGGCGCACTTCGACGACGACCTTGCCGATCTGCCCCGACAGCAGACCCCACAAGCCCTGCGAACCCTCGGGATAGACGATGGTGACGTCGAGCAGCGAGTTGAGCCGCTCGCCCAACGCGCCCAGCGCAAACGCGAAACCGCCCGCCTTGGGCCGCAGCAGATGGCGATACGGCGACGACTGCCGGTCGCGCTTGGCCGGCGTGAAGCGCGTGCCTTCGAGAAAATTCAGCACCAGGCCGGGCTGGTTGCGGAAACGCTCGCAGGCCTTGCGCGTGGTCTCCATGTCCTTGCCCTTCAGCGCCGGATTCTTCTTGATCTGACTCGGCGTGTAACGCTTCATGAACGGGTAGTCCAGGCCCCACCAGACCAGGCCGAGCACCGGCACCCAGATCAGCTCCTGCTTGATGAAGAACTTGAAGAACGGCGCGCGGCGGCCGAAGGCCTTCATCAGCACGACGATGTCGTTCCAGCTCTGGTGATTCGAGCAGACCAGGTACTGGCCCTGCGCGTTGATGTCGGCGGCGATGCGGATATCCCAGCGCGTCGGCAGAAAGCAGTCGACGAACCAGGTGTTGACCGCCGCCCAGGTCTGGGCCAGCGCCGAGGCGCCGCGCGACAACCAGTCGCGCGCGCGCGAACCCACCGGCGTGAACAGCTTGAAGAAAATCAGCACGTAGACCGGCGTCGCCCAGAACACGGTATTGATCACCAGCAGCAAGGCCATCACGGCACCGCGCGCAACGGTGAACACGGACTTCAACATGCACGACTCCCCCGATCTCGACACGGCGCCGCCAGAGCTTTCGGCGTCCGCGATCCAATATTGATTGTGATGCTTCGCCAAGCGAGCGCTACAGGACGAACCGCAGACGAAACGATGCTACGGCGCCGCGCCTTCTTTCGGGTGGGCCGACCAGTGAATGTGGGCGATCTTCCATCCATCACCGTCACGGCGCAGCAGCATCGTTTCGGTGCCTTCTAGCTCGAGCTTGCGGCCGTCGAAGTCGCCGGTCGTCAGCGTCGTCGAAATCACGCAGGCGGTGTTCGTGTCCTGGCTGGCTTCGCGGCGCAGCACGCGGCGCTCGGTCTGCTTGGCGAACTGGTTGGCGTCGGGCAACTGCTTGCTGCCCCAGCTGTCGCGCGAGGTTTCCTCGAAGCCCTGCTCGAACACGGTGATATCGCGCGCCATGAACGCCAGCGCCGCCTTGCCGTCACCCTGGCGCAGTGCCTTGTGAAACGCCTCGACGGTGTCGGACGGTGTGGTCGGCGCGTCGGCGCGGGCCGGTGATATCACCGTCAGCGCCAGCAAAGGCGCCAGCAGCGCGCTCAGCAGCCCGGGCCGATTATGGGACCGATTCACGAGGCTTTGCCGACGGTGCCAGCGGCACTGCCGCGCAGCTTGCCGCTCTGGTCGATCAGCCGCATCGAGTTGAACTCGATCGCCGGCAGCCGCACCAGCGCGCAGGGGCTGGTCATGACCTGGGCGCTGATCGCATCCACCGCCGGTGCGAAGCTCGTCGCCTTCAGCACCAGCACGCCGTCGTTGAGGCCCGCCTGGCGGCTGACCGCGAGGCCGTAGCCGGCCGTCGTGCGCAAGCCCAGGTCCACCGCGACATAGCGGCCGGGCGGCAGATCGGCGGCACCGGGCAGCTGGATACCGCGCGCCGCCTGCCAGTCGGCCGCGGCCTGCGCGCTCGGCAGCAGCGCGATCCGGGTCTGCTCGTCGGGCGCGTTGCACTGGCTGCTGTTGGCGACCTCGGTCACCAGCACCTCGTTCTCCTTGGAAAACCATTTGGAGAAGTCGGGCAACGACACGTCCGGCACCCAGCTCTTCGACGACGAGCAGGCGGAGGTCAGCATCAGCACCGCCAGGACAACCGGCAGGCAGGTATTTCTTGGGGTCATGTCGGCAAGGGGCATCGAAATCTGTGGGCGATGCTAACGTAACGCGATGAACAAGTCCCCGAACTGGGCCGCAGCCGCAGCCGAGCCCGCAGCCGCGCCGGCCGGCCGGCGCGACCAGCGGCTCGGCCTCGCCGACACGCTGGACGCGCTGGTCGCCGACGGCCTGGCGACGCGCGAACGCAGCGCCGAACTGCTGGCGCGCAGCGGCGGCGAGCGGCGCCATCCGCTGGTGGTGATCGCCGAGTGCGACTGGGAAAACGCCAGCCAGCCGGGCCAGAAACTGAGCCTGGACGCGCTGGTGCACTGGCTGGCCGCACACGCCGGCCTGCCGTATCACCGCATCGACCCGCTGTCGCTGGACGTGGCCCGCGTCACCCAGCTGATCCCGTATGCGTATGCGGCGCGCGCGCGCATCCTGCCGATCAAGGTCACGCCGACCGAGATCGTCGTCGCCACCGCCGAGCCCTGGCTGCGCGACTGGGAGCGCGACCTGGCGCCCGCGCTGAAGCGCGACATCCGCCGCGTGCTCGCCAGCCCCGCCGATCTGGATCGCTACATCGTCGAGTTCTACGCGCTGGCGCGCTCGGTGAAAGCCTCCAGCGAGCAGCGCGGCAAACAGGCGCCGGGTGCCCAGAGCATCCAGAACCTCGAACAGCTGACCGAGCTCGGCAAGACCGGCAAGCTGACCGCCGACGACCAGCACGTGGTCGCGATCGTCGACTGGCTGCTGAGCTACGCCTTCGAGCAGCGCGCCAGCGATATCCACCTGGAGCCGCGGCGCGAGCGCGGCAACATCCGCTTCCGCATCGACGGCGTGCTGCACGAGGTCTACCAGGTGCCGGCCTCGGTGATGCCGGCGGTGACCAGCCGCATCAAGATCCTGGCGCGGATGGACCTGGCCGAGAAGCGCAAGCCGCAGGACGGCCGCATCAAGACACGCTCGCCCGGCGGCAAGGAGATCGAGCTGCGCGTATCCAGCCTGCCGACCGCGTTCGGCGAGAAGCTGGTGATGCGCATCTTCGACCCCGAAGTGCTGCTGAAGGATTTCAACGAACTGGGTCTGACGGTCAGCGAAGCCGCGATCTGGCGCGACATGATCGCCGCCGCCAACGGCATCATCCTGGTCACCGGCCCGACCGGCTCGGGCAAGACGACCACGCTGTATTCGACACTGCGACATCTCGCTACACCGGACGTCAACGTCTGCACCATCGAAGATCCGATCGAGCTGGTCGAGCCGGCCTTCAACCAGATGCAGGTGCAGCCCAACATCGACCTGACCTTCGCCAGCGGCGTGCGCGCGCTGCTGCGGCAAGATCCGGACATCATCATGGTTGGCGAAATCCGCGACCTGGAGACCGCGGAGAACGCGATCCAGGCCGCGCTGACCGGCCATCTGGTGCTGTCGACCTTGCACACCAACGACGCACCCAGCGCGATCACGCGCCTGCTGGATCTGGGCGTGCCGCCGTACCTGATCAAGGCGACCGTGGTCGGCGTCGTCGCGCAGCGCCTGGTGCGCACGCTGTGCCCGCACTGCAAACAGCCGGTCACGCTTGATGCCGAGCGCTGGCAGGAGCTGATCGGCCGCTGGAAGCGCCCGCCACCGGAGCACGCGCAGGCCGCGGCCGGCTGCCTGGAATGCCGCGAAACCGGCTTTCTTGGCCGCGCCGGCATCTACGAGATTTTGCAGATGAGCCCGGCCGTGCGCGCCGGCATTACCGCCAGCACCGACCCCAGCGATCTGCGCGCACTCGCGATCCGCGACGGCATGACGCCGCTGCGCATCGCCGGCAGCGACAAGGTCGCCGCCGGCATCACCACGATCGACGAAGTGCTGCGCTGCTCACCGGACGCACCGGAGCTGGCGCCCACGACGTAGTAGTCGTAGGTTGGGGTGAGCGCAGCGAACCCCAACGTTAGTTGGCGCCGATGTTGGGGTTCGCTGCGCTCACCCCAACCTACGGGCTAGGATTGCGCTTCGGTTACGACGTCAGACCATAAATGCGTATCCCCACTTCCCGGCGTGCGGTCTCGCTCGCCGTCACCAGCCTGCTGGCAGCGGTGCTGTTCGCCTGCGCCACGCTGCCGCCGAACGTCAACGTCGCGCCGCCGGTCGCGGTCGCGCAGACCGACCACTACCAGGCCGACATCCAGCCGATCTTCGACAACAAGTGCGCGGCCTGCCACGGCTGCTACGACGCACCCTGCCAGCTCAAGCTGACCAGCGACGACGGCGTGCTGCGCGGCGCCAGCAAGGCCCAGGTCTACGACGGCGTGCGGCTCGACAAGCTGCCGCCGACGCGGCTCGGCCTCGACGCCCAGACCGTCGAAGGCTGGCGCCAAAAAGGCTTTTATTCGGCGCTGTATTCGCCGAAACCCGAAAAGACTTCGACGGCCGACGACAAGATCCCGGTACTGCAGGCCTCGCTGCTCGGCAACATGATCGCGCTCGGCAAATCGCATTCCTGGCCGGCCAACGGCCGCATCCCGGACAGCATCCAGACCGGCTTTGCGCGCGCCAACGAATGCCCGACGATAGCGGAGTTCGACAAGTTCACATCCAGGCATCCGAACGAGGGCATGCCGCTGGCGGTCGGCGGATTGACCGACCAGGAATTCGACACGATCAACACCTGGCTCGCCCAGGGCGCGGTGGTCGAGCCCTCGCCGCTGAAGGCCGATGCGGCCGAGATCAAGGCGATCGGCGACTGGGAAACCTATCTGAACCGCGCCGGCCCGCGCGAACGTCTGGTGGCGCGCTATCTGTACGAGCATCTGTTCATCGCGCACATCTACTTCGAGAGCGAATCGGCCGACGGCAAGGCGCCGCATTTCTTCGAGCTGCTGCGCTCGCGCACGCCGGGCGGCGAGACTGTGGAGCCGATCGCCACGGTCTCGCCGAACGACGACCCCAGCCCCGAGGGCGCGCCGTTCTACTACCGCTTCCGGATACTGACCGACACCGTCCTCGAGAAAACCCACATCATCTATTCGCTGAGCGATGCACGCCGCCAGCGCTACGACGAGCTGTTCTTCGCCGCGCCCTGGGCGGCCGGCGCGCTGCCGGCTTACGGCAAGGCCGAGCGCGCAAATCCGTTCCTGACGTTCGCGGCGATTCCGGCTGCCGCGCGTTACCAGTTCATGCTCGACAACGCCGAATATTTCGTGCGCAGCTTCATCCGCGGCCCGGTCTGCGCCGGCGCAGACGCGACCAACGTGATCAACGACCAGTTCTGGACGATGTTCGTCGCTCCGGGCTCGGATTCCTACGTCAATGACGAGGCCTACCGCAAGCGGGCCAGCCCGCTGCTCGGCCTGCCGGGCGAGGACAGCAAGCTGCTGACCCTGGGCCCGGACTGGGAAGCGTTCAAGCACGACCGCAACGAGTACGCGCGGCTCAAGCAGCAGCACTATGCCAAGGTGGCGCCGCGCGGCCCCGCCCTGTCCGACATCTGGGACGGCGACGGCCACAATCACGACGCGCTGCTGACGATCTTCCGCCATTACGACAACGCCTCGGTGCGCCGCGGCCTGCTCGGCGCGGTACCGCAGACGATCTGGGTGATGGACTATCCGCTGCTGGAGCGCTCGTATTACCAGCTGGTGGTGAACTTCAATGTGTTCGGCAACGTCGCGCACCAGATCAAAACGCGCATGTATTTCGACCTGATCCGCAACGGCGCCGAGGAAACCTTCCTGCAGTTCCTGCCGCCGAAGTCGCGCAAGCCGCTGCTCGACGACTGGTACCAGGATCTCGGCCGGCTCGCGCTGTTCACCACCTACGTCGATATCGACACGAAGTCGCCGACACGCATCGTCTACAAGACCCAAGATCCGAAGAACGAGTTCGCTCAGAAGATCCTGGCCAGGCTGCAGCGCGTTGCCGGCCCGCCCGACCTGCTCAACCGCTGCGCCGGCGGCGACTGCAGCCTGCCCAAGGAGAGCGCGCTGGTGCACGAGGCGAACCAGAGCCTGCGCGCGCTGGCCGCCAAACCGGCCAGCGCGCTGCCGGTGGCGCGCCTGCTGCCGGAAGTCACGCTGCTGCGCGTGCAAGGCGCCGGCGGCCAGCGCCTGGCCTACACGCTGGTGCACAACCGCGCGCACACCAATGTCGCCTTTATCCTCGGCGAGGATCGCCGGCTGGTGCCGGAGCAGGACACGCTGACCGTGCTGCCGGGAGTGCTCGGCAGCTATCCGAACTTCATCTTCGACGTGCCGGCCGAGGAACTGGGGGCTTTCGTCGACGCGATGCAGGCGGTAAAGCAGGACGAGGACCTGAGCGCGGTGGTCGACCATTGGGGCATACGCCGCACCCACCCGGACTTCTGGGCGATCTTCCACGACTTCACGAGCTACCAGCGCGAGCAGGACCCGCTTGAAGCCGGCATTCTCGACATGAACCGTTACGAGAACCTGTGAGTTCTGCCCGTCGCCGTAGGTCGGCAATCCCTTGCCGACGTGCACACCCGATATGTAATCGAGGCCTCACGTCGGCAAGGGATTGCCGACCTACGGCGGCGCAACTTTCTTCGCCGAACCGCAACTGAATGTCTCCAACGCTGTCTGAGTCCTTAATCCGCCCGCCCACCGCTTGGCCATGAACCAGACCCATCGTCCCCATATCGTCGTCGTCGACGACGATCAGCAGATCCGCGAGCTGCTCAGCCAGGTGCTCGACCAGTACGGGTTCTCGACCCGCGCGGTCGCCGACGGCCGCGAGCTGACCAGGGCGCTGGCCGAGCAGCCCGCCGACCTGATCGTGCTCGACCTGATGCTGCCCGGCGACGACGGCCTGAGCATCTGCCGCGAGCTGCGCACGCGCTCGGCGACGCCGGTGATCATGCTGACCGCGCGCGGCGAATCGGTGGACCGGGTGGTCGGCCTCGAGGTCGGTGCCGACGACTACGTCGCCAAGCCTTTCGACCCGCGCGAGCTGGTGGCGCGCATCCGCACCGTGCTGCGCCGCGCCAGCGCCACGCCGGGCGCACAGTCGACGCGGCTGCGCGGCTGGAGCTTCGACGGCTGGAGCTTCGACGCAGTGCGCCGCGAGCTGCGCGACCCCGAGGGCGCGATAGTCGCCCTGTCCAGCCTGGAATTCCGCCTGCTCGAACTGCTGCTGCAGCACGCCAACCAGGTGCTGACCCGCGACCGCATCATGGAAGCCACCGCCGGCCGCCCGGCCGATCCTTTCGAGCGCCGTATCGACATCGCGATCTCGCGGCTGCGCGCACGCCTGCGCGACGACGGCCGCGAGCCGCGCCTGATCAAGACGGTGCGCAACCGCGGCTACGTGCTGACCGCCGAGATCAGTACCTCGTGAGTGCAGACCCCGGCAGATGAGGCCGTTGCGACATCTGCGCCTGCTGATCCGCCACTCGTACGGCCGCATCCCGCTGTCGCTGAGAGTGGCGCTGCTGGTGTCGCCGGTGATCGTCATCAGCCAGTACCTGACGATCCGCTTCCTGTGGGAAACGCGGCCGGTATCGGTGCTGCAGTCGAGCACCGACTTCGGCCCGCCGAGGCCGACTCCGAGCTTCATGGCGCAGCCCGGTTTCCGCATCGCGCCACGTGATAATCCCAGCGAGCACGGCCCGCCGGCGCCCTGGGAGACGCCGCCGCTGATGGCGCACGAAACCCTGGGCCAGAAGCTGACTTTCGCGGTACACAACTGGATCGTGCCCTGGCAGCACCTGATCTCGATCTTCTGCATCACCGCCGCGATCGTCTGGATCACCTGCTGGTGGGTGATGCGGCCCTTGCAGCGGCTGTCGCGCGCGGCCGAGGCGCTCGGCCGCGACGTCGGCGGCGAACCGCTGGCCGAACGCGGGCCGCCGGAAGTGCGGCGCGCGGCCAACGCGTTCAACCGCATGCAGGACCGGCTGCTGCGCTTCCTGCACGGCCGCAGCGATGCGTTGCTGGCGATGTCGCATGACCTGAAGACGCCGATCACGCGCCTGCAGCTGCGCCTGGCGCTGCTGCCGGAACATCTGCAGGCGCCGATCGCCGACGACATCGGCACCTTGCAGAAGCGCGTCGAAGAAGCCCTGACCTTCATGCGCGGCGTGCACAGCGGCGAGCCGATGCAGGACGTCGACATCAATGCGCTGGCCGCGATCATCGTCGAGCGTCTGCAGGACACCGGCGCCGACGTCACGCTCAACGGCACCGCGCGCAAGCTGCATTGCCGGCCTGGCCAGTTCGAGCGCGCGATCGCCAACGTGCTCGAAAACGCGGTGCGCTACGGCGGTAGCGCGCAGCTCGACATGATCGACCGCAGCGATTCGCTGACCTTGCGCGTGCGCGATCATGGCCCCGGCATTCCGGAGGCCTTGTTGCCGCGTGTTACCGAACCTTTCTTCCGCGTCGAATCCTCGCGCAACCGCGACAGCGGCGGCACCGGCCTGGGCCTGGCGATCACCAAGGATCTGGTGGAATCGATGGGCGGCCGTCTCGATCTGCGCAATCTCGACAGCGGCGGCCTCGAAGTCGCCATCACGCTGCCGCGCCAGCCGCGCTGAGCGTAAGGCGTAGTCGTAGTTCGTAGGTTGGGGTGAGCGCAGCGAACCCCAACATCAGCGCGGACGAAATGTTGGGGCTCGCTGCGCTCACCCCAACCTACCTCGGCCAAGCCCGCAAGCCGTCGCAAAAGTCTCAAGTGTTAAGCCCCGCTTTACATTGGTTACCCGGGGTTGCAATGCCGCAACCCTGATCAACGCAGCTCTCACCTATCGTGCCGGCAACGCGCCGACGCCGCATCCATGGCGCGCTTCCTTCCTTTTCACGAGAGTCCGCCATGCCTGTATCGAAGCCGCGCCTGCGCCGCGCTGCGCTGTTCGCCGTTCCCCTGCTGACCCTCGGTTTAGCCGCCTGCGGTGGCGGCGGCGGCAGTGACGACAGCATCGACATGCCCATCGCATTCACGGTCATCGGACAGGCCGACTTCACCGGCTACCTGTCGAACCGCGGCAGCAGCGTCAACGCGCTGGGCTTCGCGCAGCAGTTCGGCGGCATCGCCACCAACGGCACGATGTTCTATGTCGCCGACTACAGCAATCACCGCATTCTCGGCTGGAACAGCATTCCAGCCAGCAGCACCACCGCGCCGGATTTCGTGATCGGTCAGACCGATTTCACCAGCGGCTCGTCCGGCACCTCGGCGACCCAGCTGGCGCTGCCGAGCAGCGTGTCGATCACCGACACCCACCTGGTCGTCGCCGACTCCGGCAACAACCGCGTGTTGATCTGGAACACGTTGCCGACCGCCAACACACCGCCCAACGTGGTCCTCGGCCAAGCCAGTTTCACCACCGGCGATACCGGCACCAGCGCCAGCGCCTTGAACACACCGGTGTCGGCGATGATCGCCAACAATCGGCTGTTCGTCGCCGACCAGTTCAACAACCGCGTGCTGATCTGGAACACGCTGCCGACGGTTTCCGGCACCGCTGCCGACGTGGTACTCGGCCAGCCCGCGTTCGGCCCCGACTACGTCGCCATCGGCGCCGAGGAAGAAGGCCTGAACAACCCGGGCAGCCTGTGGACCGACGGCCTGCGCCTGCTGGTCGCCGACAGCGGCAACAACCGCGTGATGTACTGGTCGTCCGTGCCCCGCACCAACGGCACCGCCGCGACCTACGAGATCGGCCAGACCGATTTCTCGCGCACCAGCGCCGGCGTCGGCCAGGCCGCGCTGCGCACGCCTTACGGCGTGACCTCGGACGGCACCAGCATCTATGTCGCCGACGCCTACAACAACCGCGTGCTGAAGTTCGACTCCTTCCCGATCGCCAACGGCTCTTCGGCGGTCGAGGTCTACGGCCAGAACACCTACAGCGCCAACACACCGGACGACGACGATCAGGACGGCACCAAGGACGATAACCCCTCCGATCGCACGCTCAGCCTGCCTACCGGCGTGACCGTCTACAACGGCGTGCTCTACGTGAGCGACACCAGCAATCACCGCGTGCTGTATTTCACGGACTGATCGCCAGCGCTGCGCCACCGACGCCCCACCTGCGCGTCCCGCATTCTTCGCACAGCGAGTCTGATCCCATGAGGTTTTCTTTTACACGGGCGGTGGCTGCAGTCACCGCCCTCGCCGGAGCCTGCGCGCTGTGTGCCTGCTCGGCTACGGTCGGCGACGGCACCAAGCCGACCCGGCTGTATCTCGGCCTCACCGGCGAGGAAGCGGCGGCGGACATGTCCGAGTGCACCAATGTGCAGATGAACGCGTATGTGGTGTTCACCAATGGCAGCAAGGAGAGCACCGGTACCTACGACACGCGCGTTGCCTGGGTGTCGCAGAACCCGTCCATCGTATTCGTCAGCGACGGCGTCACCGCCAGCCCCGAAGGCACGGTGTATCCCGCCGGCACCTTGGTCGCGCTGCGCCCCGGCGCCGCGACGATTTCGGCTACCTACCTGAGCCTGCACGCGTCGATCACGGTCGACGTCAGCGAGCTTGCGGACCTGCGTATCGACAACGCGCTGACCGACATCGGCGAGGATCTGACGCAGGCGTTCAAGCTGGAAGCGGTGGTCACCGAGGGCCAGCCCGAGCAGGACATCACCACCACCGGTATCTGGCGTTTCGATCCGGCGACCTCGCATGCCTACGTCGACTCCGGCACCGGCCTGGTGCACGCCAACTCGACCACCGGCAGCGACAATCTGCGGCTGGTGGCGCGCCTGCCGAACTGTGATCGCGAAGTGTCGACCAGCTTCCGCATCACGCCGGTCACATCGCTGGCGATCGACTACTTCGAGCGCGGCGACGCGAGCGCCCTGCCCGAAGGTTTCTCCGAGGCATTCACCGTCAACGCCGGCTTCGCCGATACCGCGGCGCCGCTGCAGAACGTGACCACGCAGACCACGATTTCGTCGATCGACAGCGACTATATCGACGCGGTCCTCGGCGACGATGCCTGGTACGTGACGGCCGGCCAATACGTCGGCAACGCTGCGATCACGCTGAAGCTGACGACGCTGGATCTGTTGCTGACGACCAAGACCTGGCAGATCCAGAACACCGAGCTGACCAGCCTGGTGGCGAGCCCCGACGATCTGGAGATCACGTATCCGGCTACCGGCCAGATCAATGTCAGCGGCACCTTCGACAACGGCCTGGTGATGCCGATCACGCGTCATGTCTCGTTTGCAAGTAGCGATTCGACGCTGGGCACCATCGGCGCCACCAACGACACCGCCGGTGAAGTCACCACGACCGACACCGATGGTGATTTCGAAGTCACCGCTTCCTTCACTGTCGATGACGAAGTTCTCGACGACACCGTCACGGTTCACTCCTTCGCCCATGTCGATTGAATCTGCAATTGAAACGCCAATTGAATCGCCAATTGAATCGGCGCTTCGCGCTTCGCCCGTGTCGCGCTCCTTGCCGCTGCTGTTGATCGCCGCCTGCGTGGCGCTGAGCGGCTGCGAGGCGAAGATCACCGTCGATCTCGCGGCCGCCAAATACGGCGATGCCGACCAGGTCAATCTGATGATCGACGGTGTCGACCTGCTGGACGAAGACGGCAGCAACCACGAGCTGGATTCCAGCATCGACAATCCGGTCAACGTGCTCGATTACACCGACGGCGACACCACCACGCTGATCGACGGCGCCAAGATCGCGCAGGGCCGTTACACCGGCCTGCGCCTGCGTTTCGCCGACAGCGGCTCGGCGCTGGTCACCAGCGACGGCGCCGAGTATCCGATCGATGTCGGCAGCGGCCTGAGCTACGCCGACATGGACGCCGAACTCGGCGACAAGGACAGCACCGAGCGCCTGGTCGTGCTGGAGACCCGCTTCTCGCTGTATCCGTCGACCAGCGTCAGCGGCCACTACACGCTGACGCCGGTGCTGCGCGTGGTCTACACCGATCGCAGCGGCAGCATCGATGGCACCGTCGACGAAGCGCTGGTGCGCTCCAGCGCCTGCCAGCAGAGCCGCACACTCGGCACCGGCGTTGCGGTGTATGCGTTCAGCGGCGCCAACGTGACGCCGCAGGACTACGTGCAGAACCAGGGCAGCAGCCCGGTCGCGTCGGCCGACGTGGTCGTGTCTTCGGACTCGACAACTTTCAGCTACAGCTTCCCGGCGCTGACCGCAGGCGACTACACGCTCGCGGTGACCTGCAATGCCGACAGCGAGAATCCGACCACCAACGATGGCCTGACGTTCCTGGCCACGGCATCCGTGGTGCTGGGGGAAGGCGAGTCGGAGACGGTGACGCTGGCGGAGTGAGCACGGGCCCCTTGTAGGAGCGTGTAGGTTGGGGTGAGCGCAGCGAACCCCAACAGGGTTCCGCGCCGATGTTGGGGTTCGCTGCGCTCACCCCAACCTACTGCTTGAAAATCTCTTCCGCCATGCGATCCGCCAACCCGCCGGTCGGCCGATGCTCGCCGTCCGAGCGCTGGAAGATCCGCGTCAAGGTCGTGCCGATCTGCTGCAGGTGCGCATCGACGGTGTTCCAGTCGTAGTGCTCGCCTTCGTAATAGATGTCGATGATGCCGCCAGCGTTGATCACATAGTCCGGCGCATAGAGCACACCGCGCTCCAGCAGCACATGGTCGTGACGCGGCTCGGCCAATTGATTGTTCGCAGCGCCGGCGATCACCCGCGCCTGCAATAGCGGAATTGTGCGGTCGTTCAGCACCGCGCCCAGCGCGCAAGGCGAGAACACGTCGACATCCAGGCCATAGATCTCGGACATCGCGACCGGCCGGGCACCATAAGCGGCGACGCAGCGATCGATCGACGGCTGGTAGGCGTCGGTGACCCACAGCTCCGCGCCGGCGGCATGCAGATGCCCGGCGAGCCGGAAGCCGACATTGCCGACGCCCTGGATCGCCACGCGCAGGCCGCGCAGATCGTCGCGACCGAGCTTGTGGCGCACCGCCGCGCGCAGGCCGTAGAACACCCCGAGCGCGGTCGCCGGCGAGGGATCACCGGTGCGCCCTGCGGCCGTCGCCTTCGCATCGGCGAGGCCGCCGACATGCTGGGTAAACTCGGCCATCAGGTGGATATCGTCGACATTGGTGCCGGAATCCTCGGCCACCACGTACTGGCCGCCGAGCTTGTCGACGAAGCGGCCCATCGCCGCGATCATCAAGGGCGTCTTGGCGGTGCGCGGGTCGCCGATGATCACGCTCTTGCCACCACCCTGGCGCAAGCCGGCCAGCGCCGCCTTGTAGGTCATGCCGCGCGACAGCCGCAGCACGTCGGTCAGCGCGTCGTCGTCGCTGGCGTAGGGGAACATGCGGCAGCCGCCCAGGCCCTGGCCCAGAGCCGTGTTGTGGACCGCGATGATCGCCCTCAGGCCGCTGTCGCGGTCGTGGTGAAACGCCACGATCTCGTGGGCGTCGAATTCCGGATGAACGAAAACAGACATAAGAACCTCGGCTTGAGCGCGCCCGCGGCGCCCCGATACGGCCTAGTTTAGCGGCCAGTCCGGCCCCGGCCCTGAGGACAATCCGGCCGCGTCGGCCTTGATCTGCGACAATTCTTGCTTACGCTTACCCACTCCAAGCCAAGCTGAACCCCACCGCGGCCGGGCATCGTCCCGCCGCCTGCCTCAGGCCGACCGCGAACTCATGACCCTTCACGCTGCGCTGTTCCACCAGACGGTCTACCGCTACGACCGCCTGGTCACGCTGTCTCCGCAGATCATCCGGCTGCGCCCGGCGCCGCATTCGCGCACCCGCGTGTTGAGCTATTCGCTGCGCATCGAGCCCGAGCCGCATTTCCTCAACTGGCAGCAGGACACGTATTCCAACTGGCTGGCGCGCGTGGTGTTCCCGGACGCGGTCAGCGAATTCAAGGTCACCGTCGACCTGGTCGCCGACATGGCGGTCTACAACCCCTTCGACTTCTTCGTCGAGCCCGACGCCGAAGAGTTTCCGTTCTCCTACGGACATGTGCTGAAAAAGGAGCTGGAACCCTATCTGCGCCTGGACGATCTGACGCCCAAGTTCAAGGCCTTCGTTGACTCGATCGATCTGACGCCGCTGCGCACGGTGGACTTCATCGTCGGCCTGAACGCGCGCGTTCAGCAGGCGGTGAAGTACCTGATCCGCATGGAACCCGGCGTGCAGACACCGGAAGAGACGCTGGATATCGGCTCCGGCTCCTGCCGCGATTCGGCCTGGCTGCTGGTGCAGACTTTCCGCAACCTCGGTCTGGCCGCGCGCTTCTGCTCCGGCTATCTGGTGCAATTGACGCCGGACGTGAAGTCGCTGGACGGCCCCAGCGGCACCGAAGTCGATTTCACCGACCTGCATGCCTGGTGCGAAGTCTACTTGCCGGGCGCCGGCTGGATCGGCCTGGACCCGACGTCGGGCCTGCTGACCGGCGAAGGCCATATCCCGCTGTGCGCGACGCCGGAGCCGGGCAGCGCGGCGCCGATCTCGGGCTCGATGAGCTTCGTGCGCAAGGACGAGGAAGACGAGTTAGAGACCGAGTTCGGGCACGAGATGAAGGTCACGCGCCTGCACGAATCGGCGCGCGTGACCAAGCCCTACACCGAGGACCAATGGGCCGCGATCGACGCGCTCGGTCACCAGGTCGACCAGCAGATCGTCGCCGGCGATCTGCGCCTGACCATGGGCGGCGAACCGACCTTCATCTCGATCGACGACCGCCAGGGCGCCGAATGGAACACGGCCGCGGTCGGGCCGATGAAGCAGGGCCTGGCGAACGCGCTGATCAAACGGCTGCGCGAGCGCTTCGCGCCGAACGGCCTGCTGACTTACGGCCAGGGCAAGTGGTATCCGGGCGAGCAGCTGCCGCGCTGGGCCTACGCGCTGTACTGGCGCGGCGACGGCAGGCCGATCGTGCGCAGCGATCTCTCCGAAGGCACGTCCAAGGCGACGCCGCTGCTGGCGCGCGAACTGATCCGCGGCCTCGCACGCCGGCTTGAAATCGATCCCGACAATGCGCTACCAGCCTACGAGGACGCGTTCTACTACCTGCACCGCGAAGGCCGCCTGCCGGACAACGTCGCCACCGACGACAACAAGATCAAGGACCCGGAAGAACGCGCGCGCATCGCCAAGACTTTTTCGCGCGGCCTGGATCAGCCCAAGGGCTATGTGCTGCCGGTGCAGCGCTGGCAGTCGCGGGCCTGGATCAGCGAGCGCTGGACTTTCCGCGGCGGCCGCATGTACCTGATCCCCGGCGACAGCCCCGTGGGCTTCCGTCTGCCGCTGGAAGCGTTGCCGTGGATACCGGCCGCGCAGTATCCGCACATCATTCCGTACGATCCGATGCGCCAGGTCGATCCGCTGGAGGACGCCGACATCCGCCGTCAGCCGTTCCTGCAGGCGCCGCTCACCGAGCAGGAACAGCGCCGCCGCGAGCGCCAGCAGAAACTGATCGCCGAACGCGACCAGCCCGAGCCGTCCAGGCGCGGTGCCTACCTGCAGGGCGGCAACGTGCGCACCGCGCTGACGGTGGAACCGCGTGACGGTTACCTGTGTGTATTCATGCCGCCGACTTCGGGCGTCGAGGACTACATCGAGATCATCACCGCGGTGGAGGACGTCGCTGCCGAACTCGACGCGCCGGTGCGTATCGAAGGCTATTCGCCACCGACCGATTCGCGCATCAACGTGCTCAAGGTCACGCCCGATCCGGGCGTGATCGAAGTGAATATCCATCCGGCGCACAGCTGGGCCGAGCTGCGCGAGATCACACTGACGGTCTACGAGGAAGCGCGCCTGGCGCGTCTGGCGACCGAAAAGTTCCTGATCGACGGCCGCGCGGTCGGCAGCGGCGGCGGCAACCATTTCGTCGTCGGCGGCGCGACGCCGGCAGATTCGCCGTTCCTGCGCCGGCCCGATCTGCTGGGCTCGCTGGTGCGCTACTGGCAGAACCATCCGGCGCTGAGCTATTTCTTCAGCGGCCTGTTCATCGGCAGCACCTCGCAGCATCCGCGTATCGACGAGGCCCAGGACAACATCCTGTACGAACTCGAGATCGCGCTACAGCAGCTGCCGCCGCCGGGGCAGCAGGTGCCGCTGTGGCTGATCGACCGCATCATGCGCAACCTGCTGGTCGACGTCACCGGTAACACGCATCGCACCGAAATCTCGATCGACAAACTCTATTCGCCGGACGGCCCGACCGGCCGCCTCGGCCTGGTCGAATTCCGCGCTTTCGAAATGCCGCCGCATCCGCGCATGAGCCTGACTCAGCAGCTGATGCTGCGCGCGCTGATCGCCTGGTTCTGGAACAAACCTTACGAGCGGCCGCTGGTGCGCTGGGGCACGCGCCTGCACGACCAGTTCATGCTGCCGCATTACTGCTGGCAGGATCTGAAGGAAGTGCTGGGCGATCTGCGCGGTGCCGGCTTCGCCTTCAAGGACGAATGGTTTCTGCCGCACTACGAGTTCCGTTTTCCGCTGCACGGCGTGCTGCAGCACGAGGGCGTCGAACTGGAGCTGCGCCACGCGCTCGAACCCTGGCCGGTGCTCGGCGAAGAGGCCTCGGTCGGCGGCACTTCGCGCTATGTCGACTCGTCGCTGGAACGCATGCAGATCAAAGCCAAGGGCCTGACGCCGGGCCGACATTTCATCACCGTCGGCGGACGCCGCCTGCCGCTGCGCGAGACTGGCGTGCGCGACGAGTTCGTCGCCGGCCTGCGTTATCGCGCCTGGCAACCGGCAGCCGCGCTGCATCCGACCATCGGCGTGCATACGCCGCTGGTTTTCGATCTGTACGACGACTGGAACAAGCGTGCGATCGCCGGCTGCACTTATCACGTGATGCATCCGGCCGGCCGCAGCTACGAGACCTTCCCGGTCAACAGCTACGAGGCCGAGGCACGGCGGCTGTCGCGCTTCGCGCCTTACGGCCACACGCCGGCAAACTACTGGCCGGCCGCGGAGACGCCCAACCCGGATTACCCATGCACCTTGGATCTGCGTAGACGCCGCTAGATTTCAGGAATGGGGTTTGGTTTTTTCGTCAGCGATGATTCATCGAAAACGCCGTAGCTTCCATCGCTCGATTCAACCAACAAGGGAGAGCCGTCATGGACGTGATCCGCATTATTTTTTCGATCCTGCTACCACCACTGGGAGTATTTCTGCAGGTCGGCATCGGCGCGCAGTTCTGGATCAACATCCTGCTGACGCTGCTCGGTTACATCCCCGGCGTAATCCACGCGATCTACATCATCCTGACGCGCGATTAGCTGTACTGGCAACAACAAAAAGGCCGCAGAATGCGGCCTTTTTGTTGGGCTCGGTTTTCCGTAGGTCGGCAATCCTTTGCCGAACTACGGTGTCTACATGTGAATCACAAAACCCGCATGCGACTCGTGATTGATCGTCACGTCGACGCGATAATCGCCCGCCTGCAGCGCGACTGCACCATCGAACTGCCCGGCGTTCTCTGCGCGATGCTGCGGCGCCAGCACCAGTTCGCTGAGCGAGTAGATGGGCTGGGCCCGAGGTGCGTGCAGCGGATGGAATTCGACGGCAACGTCGGCGTCCCGAACCGCGCGGCCATCACACGTCAGCTCGACGCTGACTCTATGCAGGGCCTTGCGTGAAGACTTTACCGGCTGCTCGGCAATGGCGAGCTTCACGGTATACGGCGTGTGGTTGGCACCGGCGTCGTCGGTGCGCGCTTCAAGGCTGAATTCGCTGAGCGGGGCATGCAGCATGCTGTTCATCTGTTTGACTCCGATTCGTCTTGCACGAGTACTTACCAACATGTTGTCGGCTTCATTGCCGCATAACTTGAATCCACGACTGACGGCAGCGTCAGCACCGACAGGTGGAACGCTGCATTGCAGCAGCCGTAGGTCGGCAATCCCTTGCCGACGTGTGCTCCCCAATGACTTGAGCACGTCGGCAAGGGATTGCCGACCTACGAAAGCACTTCGACCGTATCGCCGACTGTCATCCGGCCGCGGCCGCGCGCAATCACGTTCATGCCGAAGATAACTCCCTGCACGCCTTTCACACCGCGACGATAGTTCGCCAGGGTGCGCAGCGGTTCGCCGCGCGGATCGAGCGCGCCGGTTTCTGGAATCACGGTAGTGAAGCCACAACGCACGCAAGGCTTCAACAGCTCGAATTCGATCTTGCCGACCCGCATGCGCTTCCAACCGTCCTCGGCGTGCGCGGGCACTCCGTCGATGACCAGGTTCGGACGAAAGCGCAGCATCGATACCGGTTGATGCAGCTTGGCATTCAGTGCGGCCAGCGAGCCCTGCGAAATCAGCAGCAACGGATACGCGTCGGCAAAACTGACTTCGTCGCCGGGCTGCGCATACTCGGGATCGACAGGCCGCGCGGCGGACGCGTCCATGTAGACCAGCTTGCAATCGGCGCGCAGGAAACGCGACACCCAGGTGTGGGCCTCGTCGGACGCGAGCGCGGCATCGACGAGGCTGCGCCAGACCGTGACCTCGATCCGTTCCGCCGACGCGCGCGGCGGAGCAACCAGCAGATCCGGTAGGCCCGGTGCGCGCAGCAGCAGACCGCGCGGCGTCGGTTCGGCGCGTATCAGCACCAGCCGGGGTTGCTCGCGGCCGGTGATAAAGCGCCTGCCGGCGTCGACGATCATCCAGCGGCGATCGTGAGCCAGCCCGCGCGTCTCGACCTCGATCTGGGTCGGCGCCAACGCCGCGCAGGACTTCAGCGGATAGATGTGCAGTGCGGTGAGCCGGATCGACATGAGCCCAGTTTATTCCCTCCCCGCTTGCGGGGGAGGCTTAGGGCGTAGGTTGGGGTGAGCGCAGCGAACCCCAACATTCATCCGCGCCGATGTTGGGGTTCGCTGCGCTCACCCCAACCTACACGCTGACTGCTAGGCCAGTGCACCATGGCAGTTCTTGAACTTCTTGCCGGAGCCGCAGGGGCAAGGATCGTTGCGACCGACTTTCTGCTGCTCGCGGACGAAGGTTTCGGGGCGCGGAACCGGCGGCGGCGGCGGGGCCAGGGTGCGCGGAGCGGCGACTGCTTCGGGCTCGGCCGCCGCATCCTCGACGCTCGGCGGTGCGTCCGCGTGCTGGAACTGCAGCGGACGCGCTTCCTGCTGGCGGCGCTGCTCTTCCATCGCCGCGACTTCGGCTTCGGTCTGCATCTGCACCCGCGACAGCATCGAGATCACCTCATGCTTGAAGCGCGACAGCATGTCGTTGAACATCGTGAAGGCTTCGCGCTTGTATTCCTGCTTCGGGTCTTTCTGTGCGTAACCGCGCAGGTGGATGCCCTGGCGCAGGTAGTCCATCGACGCCAGGTGCTCGCGCCAGAAGTTGTCGAGCACCTGCAGCGACACGGCTTTCTCGAAATGCTCCAGCGCGTTCGCGCCGATCCTTTCCTTCTTGTCGGCGTAAGCCTTGGCAAGTTCGTCTTCGATGCGCCGGCGCAGGCCTTTTTCGTCGAGATCCTTCTCGTTTTCCAGCCAGTCCTTGATCGGCAGCGACAGCGAGAAGTCCTTGCGCAGACCTTCTTCAAGCCCGGCGATGTTCCACATATCCTCGACCGAAGCGGGCGGGATATGCACGTCGATCACCGCCTCGACGACGTCGCCGCGGATGTCGTCGATCATCGGCGTGACGCGCTCGGCGCCCATCAGCTCGTCGCGCAATTCGTAGACCGCCTTGCGCTGGTCGTTGGCGACGTTGTCGTATTCGAGCAGGTTCTTGCGGATGTCGAAGTTGTGCGCCTCGACCTTGCGCTGTGCGGTTTCGATCGCGCGCGTGACCCAGCGATGTTCGATCGCCTCGCCCTTCTCCATGCCCATGCTCTTCAGCATCGTGCGCATGCGCACCGGCGTGAAGATGCGCATCAGGCTGTCGTCGAGCGACAGGTAGAAGCGCGTCGCGCCCGGATCGCCCTGGCGGCCGGAGCGGCCACGCAGCTGGTTGTCGATGCGGCGTGACTCGTGACGCTCGGAGCCGATCACCAGCAGGCCGCCGGACTTCAGCACCTCGTCATGCCGCTGCTGCCACTCGGCCTTGGCGGCTTCGCGTGCCGCGGTATCCTCGGCCGGAATCGCATGCAGCGTCGCTTCCAGCGAACCGCCGAGCACGATGTCGGTGCCGCGGCCGGCCATGTTGGTGGCGATGGTCACGCCGCCGCGGCGGCCCGCCTGCGCGACGATGTCGGCTTCACGCTCATGCTGCTTGGCGTTCAGCACTTCGTGAACGATGTTCTCTTTCTTGAGCAAGCCCGACAGCAACTCGGAAGTCTCGATGCTGGCGGTGCCGACCAGCACTGGCTGACCCTTGGCGTGCGCTTCCTTGATGTCGTGAATCACCGCGTCGAATTTTTCCTCCGCGGTCATGAACACCTGGTCGCCGCGATCGATACGGATCATCGGCCGGTTGGTCGGAATCACGACCACTTCCAGGTTGTAGATGTTCTGGAATTCGTAGGCCTCGGTGTCGGCGGTGCCGGTCATGCCCGAGAGCTTTTCGTACAGACGGAAATAGTTCTGGAAGGTGATCGACGCCAGCGTCTGGTTCTCCTGCTGGATCGTCACGCCTTCCTTGGCCTCGATCGCCTGGTGCAGGCCGTCACTCCAGCGGCGGCCGGCCATCATGCGGCCGGTGAACTCGTCGATGATGATGATCTGGCCGCCGCGGACGATGTACTCGACGTCGCGGCGATACAGGTTGTGCGCGCGCAGCAGCGCGTTCAGATGATGCATCAGGATGATGTTGGCGGCGTCGTACAGGCTGTCGTCTTCGCCGAGCAGGCCGGCGGCACGCATCGCGTTCTCGACGCTTTCGTGGCCATCTTCGGACAGATGCACCTGCTTGGATTTTTCGTCCGCCCAGAAATCGCCCGCGCCTTCTTCTTCCTGCTGCCGCCGCAGCTTCGGGATGAAGGCGTTGATCTTGCGATACAGATCGGGGTCGTCGTCGGTGGGCCCGGAAATGATCAGCGGCGTGCGCGCCTCATCGATCAGGATCGAGTCGACTTCGTCGATGATCGCGTAGTGCTGGCCGCGCTGAACCTTGTCGCCGCGCGAGAACGCCATGTTGTCGCGCAGGTAGTCGAAGCCGAGTTCGTTGTTGGTGGCGTAGGTGATGTCGGCGGCGTAGGACGCGCGCTTTTCCGCATTGCTCTGGCCCGGCACGACGACGCCGACGCTCATGCCAAGGAAGCGGAAGATGCGGCCCATCCACTCGGAGTCACGGCGCGCCAGGTAGTCGTTGACGGTGACGACGTGCACGCCCTTGCCGGTCAAGGCATTCAGATAGGCCGGCAAGGTTGCCATCAGGGTTTTGCCTTCACCGGTGCGCATTTCGGCGATCTTGCCGTCGTTGAGCACCGCGCCGCCGATCAGCTGCACGTCGAAATGGCGCATGCCCATCACGCGCTTGCCGGCCTCGCGCACGGTGGCGAAAGCCTCGGCCCGGATTGCGCCCAGCGACTCGCCCTTGGCAAGGCGCTCACGCAGGCGATCGGTCTGCGCCGCCAGATCCTCGTCGCTGAGCGCGGCGATCTTCGCCTCCAGCGCAGCCACCGACTTCACCACCGACTGCAAGCCGCTGATGATGCGTTGATTCCGGCTCCCGAAAACGCGAGCAAGCCAGGTATTCAGCATAGGGTTTCTAAGGTCCGTGTGGCCGCGGCTAGCGCAGCGAGAATGCTTGAGCCGGACCCCGATCGACGAGGGCCCGGACGCTCCAGCCGCTTATTATGCACTGGCTATGGGGACGCTCGCGCCGTCGTTCAAGGGTGGCGGAGCTGCCCGGCTTGCTTCTGGTTCCGCGTAGCCCGGGTGCAACCCGGGTTTCACCCGGGCTACGCTCGCAGGGCTCGGATCAGCGCGCCGCTTCGATATAACGTTCCGGATTGACGACGCGGCCGTTGAGCAGCACTTCAAAGTGCACGTGCGGACCGGTAGAACGGCCGGTGTTGCCGATGCGGGCGATGGTCTGCCCCTTGATCACGCGGTCGCCAAGCTTCACCGCCAAGCTCGAATTATGGCCGTAGCGCGTGACATAACCATTGCCGTGATTGATCTCGACCAGCTTGCCATAGCCTTCGTGCTCGCGGTCGCCGGCATCGGTGACGATACCGGCCGCCACCGCCATGACTTCGGAGCCGACCGGGCCGGCGAAGTCCATGCCTTCGTGCATCGCCATGCGGCCGTTGAACGGGTCGCTGCGATAGCCGAACAGCGACGATATATAGCCGTTCTCGATCGGCCAGCCCGAGGGCCGCACCTGTTTCTGCAGACGGCCGGCCAGCAGCAGGTCCTCGAGCACACGCATCTGGCGCTCGCGATCCGACAGCTTGCGTTCGAACGCATCCAGCGACATCAGCACCGGGTCGCCGGCGAGGTTTTCACTTGCTGCGACCGGCACATCCGGGCCACCGACCGGCGGCGGCGCGCTAAAGTCGAATTCACCGGCTTCCAGGCCGGCGATTTCAGTGAGCCGCTGGCCGGCGGCGTCGAGCCGCATGATGTGGGATTGCAACTGCGCGATGCGGCGCGAGAACGCCTGGGTATTTTCTTCGGCGGACTCACGGGTCTTGGCCAGCTCGGCACGCTGCGCCTGCACTTCCTTGGACCAGGCACCGATCAGCTTCTCGGGCATCACCGAGGCTTCGCCGCGGCTGACGTAGCCAATCAGGAAAGACACCGAGCACACGCCTAACACGCCCATGGCGAGCGGCAGCCATGCGAGGATGTTCCCCGGTGCGAGCTTTACGCGCCAGGTCCGGCCTCGCGTATGGCTGACGACGATAATATCCATTAAACGCTTTGATCCTTATGCAAAACGATGTCCCGCCCCTACTCAATCAACTGCGAACGCAAGCGACCCCTCTGCGTGATCTGATCAATCACGCCGAGCGGATCTCCGCTCTCGACCAGGCATTGCGGCAATGGAGCTCCGAGCCCTGGTTTCAGGCCATCCGGCTCGCCAATATCCGCGGCGACACCGTTGTCCTGTTCGCCACTAATGCGGCGGCTCTGGTTCCCTTGCGTTATCGCCAGCAGGCTTTATTGAATTATCTGCGTGAACACCTTCGGATTCCATGTGCACGTCTGGAAACGAAAGTCAAGCCAGCCGTTCACAAATGATTCACGGCGGGTTAAGGGAATATACGTTTTGCCTTAGACACTAGGCAATAGGCTCAGGCCCGCAAAGACCCTGATATTGACCAGCGGTAGCTATTCCCGGAGTCGGGAGCCGATTCGTGTCAAACCACTAAACAATGCTGCAAAGGTGCAGCATTCGGCACTATGCGTGGGCCAGTGCGCCCCGCACATACGCGATCGGCGGCGCGGCGCGATCGCTGTCGAAGCTGACGTATTCCCAGGCGGCTGCGTCCGCCAGTACCGCACGCAACAGCTTGTTGTTGAGCGCGTGGCCGGACTTGTAGGCAGTGTAGGCGCCGATCAGGCTGTGGCCGCACAAATACAGATCGCCCACCGCGTCGAGAATCTTGTGGCGGACGAATTCGTCCTCGAAACGCAGGCCTTCCTGGTTCATCACGCGGTACTCGTCGAGCGCGACGACGTTGTCGAGACTCGCACCCAGGCCCAGGTTGTGAGCGCGCAGCTGGTCGAGTTCGCGCATGAAGCCGAAGGTGCGGGCACGCGACACTTCGCGCACATACGAGGTGCTGGAGAAATCGACGACGGCGCTCTGGCGCGCGGTCTTGAACACCGGATGCTTGAACTCGATCGAGAAGCTCAGGCGGAAGCCGTCGAACGGCTCGAAGCGTGCGAACTTGTCGTCTTCCTGCACCTGCACCGGCTGTTTGATGCGGATGAAACGCTTGGCCGCGTCCTGCTCGTGAATGCCGGCCGACTGGATCAGGTAGACGAACGGGCTGGAGCTGCCGTCCATGATCGGCACCTCCGGCGAAGACAACTCGATCACGCAGTTGTCGATGCCCATACCCGCCAGTGCCGACATCAGGTGCTCGACCGTGGCGACGCGCACCTCGCCCATGACCAGGGTGCTCGACAGCGTGGTTTCGCGGATCAGGTCGGCGCGGGCCGGGACTTCTACCGGTGGCGACAGATCGATGCGGCGGAACAGGATGCCGGTGTCCGGCCCTGCCGGCAGCATCGACATATAGACTTTCTGCCCGGAATGCAGGCCGATGCCGGTGGCTCGGACCGCCTTCTGCAGGGTGCGTTGCTTGACCATTCTTTTCATGCTTCCCAACCAGGCGGAAGGCACACGAGATGGAGCTACGGGCACGACCGATAAGGGTTTTTGTAGCCGGACAGCCTAACATAGGCCCGTAGGTTGGGGTGAGCGCAGCGAACCCCAACATTTGCGACGGTGGTCGTTGGGGTTCGCTGCGCTCACCCCAACCTACCCCCAACCGACGATGCGGCCTAATCCGCCTGCTGACGCAGGAAGGTCGGGATGTCGAGCAGATCTTCGTTGAGCTCGAGCGCGTGCATATACGACGGCATTGGCTTGGCCGCCGCGGCCGCGCCGCCGGACGAAACCGAGGGCTCGGCGCGAGTGCGCTGCGGTACGCCAGTCAGGGTCGGCACCATGCTCTCAGGCCGCACGAAAGGCGAGACTTTCGGCGATGCGTGCATAACCGGCTGCACATGGGCTGCCGGACGCATCGCCAAACCGGTCGCGACCACCGTCACGCGCAGCTCGTCGCCCATGGACGCGTCGATCGACACGCCGAACTTCATGTCGGCGTCGTCGCTGCCGATCTTGCTGACGCGCTCGTTGACCAGCTGCAGTTCCTTGCGGGTCAGCGAGCCGCCATGGGTCAGCGTCACCAGGATGCCGCGCGCGCCGTTGAGCTCGATGTCATCGAGCAGCGGGCAGGCCAGCGCGGCCTCGACGGCACGTTCGGCGCGGCCTTCGCCGCTGGCCGAACCCAGGCCCATCATCGCCATGCCGCGATTGCTCATCACGGTCTGCACGTCGGCGAAGTCGACGTTGATTTCGCCCGGGTTGGTGATCAGGCCGCTGATGCCCTGGACCGCGTTCATCAGCACTTCGTCGGCCTTCTTGTGGCACTCGGTGACGGTCATGTCTTCCGGCATCACCAGCTGCAGCTTCTCGTTCGGAATCACGATCAGCGAGTCGACGTGCTTCTGCAGCTCCTCGATGCCGCGGCGCGCCACTTCCATGCGCTTGCCGGACTCGAAGCTGTAGGGTTTGGTCACGACCGCGACGGTCAGAATGCCCATCTCCTTGGCGATCTCGGCGATCACCGGCGCCGCGCCGGTGCCGGTGCCGCCGCCCATGCCGGCGCACAGGAACAGCAGGTCCGTACCCTCCAGCAGTTCGCGGATGATGTCCTTGCTCTCGAGCGCCGCGGCGCGGCCTTTCTCGGGGTTGGAGCCGGCGCCCAGGCCGCGGGTCAGGCTGGCGCCGAGCTGGACGATGTTCGTCGTCCGGCATTTCTCGAGATGCTTGCGGTCGGTGTTCGCGGCGAACAGCTCGATGCCGTCGATCTTCGCGTCGACCATCTCGTTAACCGAGTTGCAGCCGCCGCCGCCGACGCCAATGACGCGAATCACCGCATCCATCGGCTGGCCGTCAACGATCTCGTACAGCTCGTTCATTCTTCCTGCCATGGTGAACCTCCATCGCTCTGCAACAAATCCCTAAAAAAGACCTACGCAGGCTGTGATGATTTCTCGGCTTTTATGCAGAGTTTGATGTTATTTAGTCTGCACACATGAACAACTAAATGCAACACTTAATAACACTTCACGCTGCTTCACCGGAACCGCCCCAACCCTCCTGAATTACTTGGGAAATTTTCCGTGCATGCTTAAAAATTTCCTTTAAACCACTGACTTACGCGCTCGATCCAGTAGCTTGCGCCGCCCTCGCTGCGGAGCTCGCGCGGGGTCTGGAACTGGCGCCCGTACAACAACAGTCCAACAGCGCTTGCGAAAGCCGGGTTACGCGTCACGTCGCGAACGCCGGTGACGTTATGCGGCAGGCCCAGGCGAACCGGCAGTTCGAACACTTCTTCGGCCAGTTCCTGCACGCCCGGCAGATAGCAGCCGCCGCCGGTGAGCACCACACCGCCGGCGATCTGGTCATACCAGTCCGAGCGGTGCAGCTCCTTGCGGATCAGCCGGAACAGCTCCTCGTAGCGCGGACGTATCACTTCCGACAGGGTCAGCCGCGACAGCCGGCGCGGCGGGTTGTCGCCGACCGATGGCACCTCGATCTCTTCGTCGAACGCGATCAGCTGCGGCAAGGCGCAGCCGAACTTCAGCTTGATGTCCTCGGCCGCCTGGGTCGGCGTACGGAAGGCCACGCTGATGTCGTTGGTGACCTGGTCGCCAGCGACCGGCAGCACCGCGGTGTGTCGCACCGAGCCGCCCTTGAACACCGCGATGTCGCTGGTGCCGCCGCCGATGTCGATCATCGCGATGCCCAGTTCGCGCTCGTCCTGCTGCAGCACCGCGTAGGCGCTGGCGAGGTGATTCAGGCACAGCTTGTCGACATGCAGGCCGCAGCTCTCGACGCATTTCTGCAGGTTCTGCGCGGCCGACACCGAGCCGGTGACGATGTGCACACGCGCCTCCAGCCGCACGCCAAACATACCAACCGGCTCCTGGATGCCTTCCTGGCCGTCGACGACGAACTCCTGCGGCACCACGTGCAGCACTTTCTGGTCGGCCGGGATCGCCATCGCGCGGCCGCCTTCGATCACGGTCTCGACGTCCTTCTCGGTGACTTCGCGATTGCGCACCGGCACCACGCCGACCGAGTTGTGGCTCTTGATGTGGCTGCCGGAAATGCCGACGTAGACCGACTGCGCGCGGCAGCCGGCCATCAGTTCGGCCTCTTCGACCGCGCGCCGGATCGACTGCGTGGTGGCGTCGATATTGACGACGACGCCGCGCTTCAGGCCGCGCGACGGATGGGTGCCGAGGCCGACGATCTCGATATGGCCTTCGGGCATCACCTCGCCGACCACGCAGACGATCTTCGACGTACCGATGTCGAGCCCGACCAGCAAATTGCGCGCTTCGCGCTTAACCATCCTTGCGTACTCCTTGAGTTGCGGGTGCGGCTGCTTTCAGGTCTGCTTTTGCGCCCGCCTTGCCGTCAGTGGCATTCTGCTTGCCGCTCGCGGCGATGCGGCTGATCCAGCCGATCGCGAAACCGTTGGTGTAGCGCAGGTCGACATAAGCGACGTCGGCGAGCCGCTCGCCCAGCGACGCCGGCAGGGCGCCGAGCAGCACCGGCAACTTGTCGGCCGCCGCGCCAGGGCCCAGCCTCAACTCGATGCCGCGGCACGTCTGTGCGGTCCATTCACCGCGCGCATCCAGTTGCAGACCGCTCAATGCCAACGGGGTTTCAGCCAGCGCCTGCGATAGCCGGCGATAAGTCTCGATCACCAACTTCTCATTGCCAGCGGTGCCGGCCAGGCGCGGCAGCTTGGCGACGACAGCATCGGGCAGATCGCCGGTAGCCGGCGTGAACGCGACCGAGCCGGTGTCCAGCAACGATGCCGCATTCCAGCGCGCATAGGCCTCGCGCTCCCAGACACGAACGCGCACACCGGTCGGCCATACACGCTCGACGCGCGCGCGCGCAACCCAGGGCAGCGCGGCGACGTCGTTGCGGATCGCTTCCAGATCGACGCTGAAGAAACCCTGTGCCAGGTGCGCGGCCGTGACCTGGCGCACCGACTCCGGCGTGACGCGGTCGAAATGCCCTTCGATCTGCAAGCGGCTCAGCATCGGCTGTTGCCACTGCAGCGCCATGATCAGCAGGCCGATCGCGAGCACCGCCAGGCCGACACCGGGCATCCAGCGCGGCACGCGCACGGTAAATGACGGCGCTGCCGGCAAAGGCAGCGCGCGCAGGCTGCGGTCAAATGGGGTGGCCGGCATCGTCTGCCTCCGAAGTAGAGGGTTTGGGGGTGGGTTTGGGGGTGGGTTCGAGAGTGGGTTTGAGCGTGGTTTCGAGAATCCGCCAGCACAGGTCCTCGAACGACAGGCCGATCGCGGCGGCCGCCATCGGCACCAGCGAATGCGAGGTCATGCCGGGAACCAGGTTGGCTTCGAGCAGCCAGGGACGATCGTCGCCGTCGAGCAGAAAATCGACCCGGCCCCAGCCGCCGGCACCGAGCGCCTCGAAAGCGCGCAGACACAGCGCCTGAACTTCGCTTTCCAGCGCCAGCGGCAGGCCGCTGGGGCAGTGATAGCGCGTGTCGTTCGACAGATATTTGGCGTCGTAGTCGTAGAACTCGCCGGGCGGCACAATGCGGATCGTCGGCAGCGCAGCGCCATCCAGAATCGCGCAGGTGAATTCCTGGCCGAGGCTGCCGCCGCCGATGAACTGCTCGGCCATCACCACGCGCTGCGTATCGCCGCGCGCCAGCTGATACGCGGGAACCAGCTGATCGGCGTGCTTGACCTTGGTGATGCCGACGCTCGATCCTTCTTCCGAAGGCTTGATGATCAGCGGCAGTCCGAGCGCATCCGCGGCGGCGAGCGAATCGGCTTCGCTGCGCAGCAGGCTCCAGGCCGGAGTCGGTAGATTCTCGGTCTGCCAGATGCGCTTGCTGCGCAGCTTGTCCATCGCCAGCGCAGACGCGAGCACGCCGCTGCCGGTCACCGGCAGATCCAGCAATTCCAGCACCGCCTGCACGCGGCCGTCTTCGCCGCCGGTGCCGTGCAGCAGGTTGAAGGCGCGATCGAAACCTTCGGCTTTCAGCTGGAACAGCCGTTCTCGCGTCAGATCGACGCCATGCGCATCGACACCGCGCGCGCGCAGCGCTGCCAGCACCGCTTCGCCGCTCCAGATCGAGACCTGGCGCTCGGCCGACCAACCGCCGAGCAGCACGGCCACTTTCCCAAATGCGCGCGGATCGGTAACACGGCTCACGCAGCGGTTCATGCCGCAACTCCCACGATTCTGACCTCAGGCTGCAGATCGACACCGGCTTTTTCGCGAACGACATCGCGCACACGCTGAATCAGCGCCTCGACATCGGCGGCGATTGCACCGGCTTCGGTGACGATGAAATTGGCGTGCAGCGTGGAGATTTCGGCACCGCCGATGCGCTCGCCTTTCAGCCCGCAGCTTTCGATCAGGCGCGCGGCGTGATCGCCGGGCGGATTGCGGAACGTGCTGCCCGCCGTGGGCTTGCCGACCGGCTGCGTCGCCTTGCGCCGCGCCAGCCATTCGCGCGTGACGCGCTCGTGTTCGCCACTCGGGTCCGCGCCGACACGGAAGCGCGCACCGAGGAAGCCGAGCACGCCGGAAGGCGTTTTGACATGGCGATATGCCGTTTGGAAATCGCCCGGCGACAACCATTCCGAGCGGCCGTCGCGATACACGGCTTCGACCGCAAGCACTTGAGGCCAGGTCTCGCCGCCCCAGGCACCGGCGTTCATCGCCAGCGCACCGCCGACGGTGCCGGGAATGCCGGCCATGAAGCCCAGCCCGGCGCGACGCCGGGCCTGCGCGTACTTGGCGAGCCGCGCGCAGTGCACGCCGGCTTCCGCATAGATCTCGTGATCGCCGGCCGAGGCCAGGCCATCGAGCGCGCCGTGCAGGCAGATCACGGTGCCGCGCACGCCGCCATCACGCACTAGCAGGTTGCTGCCCAGGCCCAGCCAGGTGATCGGTTCGCGCGCCGGCAGGCTCGCGATGAAAGCCAGCAGATCCTCACGGTCCGCCGGCTCGAAATAGCGATCCGCCGGGCCGCCGACACGCCAGCTGGTGTGTGCCGCCAGCGGCTCTTTGCTGAGCAGGCGGCCGCGCACACCGTTGCGCTTGATCGTGGCGCTCATGCCGTCGCCCCGAAATTTTTGGCCAGCAAGGCCGGCAGCGTACCGATGTCGCCGGCGCCCAGGCTCAACAGCAGATCGCCGTCCTGCAGCACGTTGACCAGCGCGTCGGGCAGCTCGCCGACGCTGCCGGTCAGCAGCGGCTCGACCTTGCCGCGCGAGCGGATGCAGCGCGCCAGGCTGCGGCTGTCGGCATTGGCGATCGGCTCTTCGCCGGCCGCATAAACCTCGGTCAGCAACAGCGCGTCGGCGTCCGACAGGATCTTGCAGAAGTCGTCGAACAGATCGCGCGTGCGCGTGTAGCGGTGCGGCTGGAACGCGACCACCAGACGGCGCTGCGGATGCGCGGCGCGCATCGCCTGGAACGTCGCCGCGATCTCGCGCGGATGATGGCCGTAGTCGTCGACGAGCCAGGCTTTACCACCGCGCGGCAGTGCGATAAAGCCATGCGGCTCGCAGCGGCGGCCGATACCCTGGAACTCCAGGAAGGCCTTGCGGATCGATTCGACATTGACGCCGAGTTCCAGGCCTATCGCGACAGCGGCCAGCGCGTTCTGCACGTTGTGCAGGCCCGGCAGATTCAGGTGCAGCTCGGCTTTGATTTCGGCACCCGTCGCGTCGAGTGCGATCAGCGTGAAATCGCTGCCGCTGCCGAGCGCCCGCACATTCTCGGCGCGCACGTCGGCTTGCGGATTCAGACCATAAGTCCGCGCCGGACGGCCGATGTCCGCGATCAGTTCATTGATCACCGGGTCATCGACGCATAGCACCGCGAGCCCGTAAAACGGCAGCCGGTGCAGGAACTCGACGAAAGTCGATTTCAGCTTCGAGAAATCGCCGCCGTAGGTTTCCAGGTGATCGGCGTCGATGTTGGTCACCGCCGCGATAACCGGCGACAGATGCAGGAACGAGGCGTCGCTCTCATCCGCCTCCGCGACCAGATAGTGGCCGGCGCCCAGGCGCGCATTGGTGCCGGCACTTTTGACCCGGCCGCCGATCACGAACGTCGGGTCGAGCCCGCCTTCGGCCAGCACCGCCGCGACCAGGCTGGTCGTCGTGGTCTTGCCATGGGTGCCGGCGATGGCGATGCCGTAGCGGAAGCGCATCAGCTCGGCCAGCATCTCGGCGCGCCGCACCACCGGGATGCGGTTGGCGTGCGCGTATTCGACTTCCGGATTGCTCGCCTTGACCGCGGTCGAGCAGACGACCACGTCCGCGCCCTCGGTATTGCTGGCCGCGTGGCCGAAGAACACGTGCGCACCCAGGTCTTGCAGCCGCTGCGTCGCCGCGCTGCGCTTCAGGTCGGTACCGGACACGGTGTAGCCGAGATTGATCAGCACCTCGGCGATACCGGCCATGCCGGAGCCGCCGATGCCGAGCATGTGCACGCGGCGCACGCGGCGCATCCGCGCCGGCATCGACGGCCGCGTGTCCAGAGACGCTCCGGTCACCATGACTCGCCTCCGGCCGTCAGCACTTCGGCCGCGATCTCGCGCGTCGCCCGCGGCCAGGCCTTGGTCCGCGCGATCTCGGCCATCTGCAGCAGCTTGGCGCGATCACCGAGCAGGCTGCGCAGCAGAGCGGCGAGGCGCTCGGGATTCAGCTCGCGCTCCTGGATCAGCACCGCCGCGCCGTCGTCGGACAGGTGCCGCGCGTTCGCGGTCTGGTGATCGTCGACCGCAAACGGGAACGGCACCAACACCGATGCACAGCCGGCCGCACAGAGTTCGGCGATCGTCGAGGCGCCGGAACGGCACACCACCAGATCGGCCCAGGCATAGGCCGCCGGCATGTCGTCGATGAAAGTCTCGATGCGCGCCATCACACCGGCGTTCGCATAGGCCGCGCGCGCGACATCGTAGGTGCGGCCGGCCTGATGGCGGATCTGCGGGCGCGCGGTTTCCGGCAGCAGCGCGAGTGCGGCCGGCACCCGCTCGTTGAGCGCCTTCGCGCCCTGGCTGCCGCCGAGAATCAGCAGGCGCGCCGGGCCGCGACCGCTGTCTTCGCGAGCGGCGCAACGCTCGGCCGGAGCCGGCAGTTCGGCAATCGCCGCACGCACCGGATTGCCGACCGTGGTCGCGTGGCGGAAGGTCTTCGGGAAAGCCTCCAGAACCTTGCTCGCCAGCAGCGACAGCACGCGATTGGTCAGGCCTGGCGCCGCGTTCTGCTCGTGCACGACCAGCGGAATCCGCATCAGCCGCGCAGCAAGCCCGCCCGGGCCGGCAGCGAAACCGCCCATGCCGAGCACCACCTGCGGCTGGCGGCGCGCGAGGATCGCCATCGCGGCGCGCAGCGAGCGCCACAGCAGCACCGGCGCGTCGAGCAGCGAGCGCCAGCTCTTGCCGCGCAGACCCCGCACTGGAATCGTTTCGATCTCGAAGCCTTGCGGCACGACGGTGCGCGCCTCGAAAGAATCGGGCGCGCCCATCCACACGACTTCGTGGCCGCGCGTGCGCAGTTCCTGCGCGACGGCCAGCGCCGGAAACACATGCCCACCGGTACCGCCGGCCATGATCATGATCTTCATGTGCCGGAACCCCGCAACCGGGGCTGCGCGCCGCTCGCCGTCAGCCGGTTCTCGTAATCGACACGCAGAATCAGTGCGAGCATCACCAGCACGCAGACCAGCGAGGCGCCGCCGTAGCTGATCAACGGCAGGGTCAGACCCTTGGTCGGCAGCGCGCCCATGTCCACCGCCATGTTGATCAGCGCCTGCAGGCCCAGCCAGCTCGACAGTCCATAGCAGACGTAGGCCTTGAAGCGCTCGTTGGCAGCTTCCGCAACACCGCCGATGACGAAGCCGCGCCAGACCACCAGGCCGAACAGCGACATCAGAACCAGCACACCGATCAGACCGAATTCCTCGGCCAGGATCGCGAAGATGAAGTCGGTATGCATCTCCGGCAGGTACAGCAGTTTCTGGATACTGTTGCCGAGACCGACGCCGGTCCATTCGCCGCGGCCGACCGCGATCAGCGAATTCGCCAGCTGCCAGCCGCCGTTGTTGATGTCGGCAAACGGGTCGGTGAAGCTCATCATCCGTCGCACGCGGTAGGCCTCGGCGAATGCGAGCAGGCCGAGGCCGCCGCCGCCGACCACCATCAGCACCAGCAGATGCCAGAGCCGCGCGCCGCCGAGGAACAGCATCACGAAGGCGACCGCCATCAGAATCACGGTGGAGCCGAAATCCGGTTCCAGAATCATCAGCGCGCCGGCGAACAGCAGCGGCAGGAACGGCATCAGCAGGCCGGCCCACTGATTCTGCAGGCGCGCCTGCCGGCGCACGATGTAGCCGGCGAGATAGACGATCAGCGCCAGGCGCGCGAATTCCGAAGGCTGGATGCGAATGACCTTGATGTCGATCCAGCGCCGCGCCGCGTTGACCTTGATGCCGATGCCCGGAATCAACACCAGGATCAGCAGACCGACCGCAATGAACGCGATCAGCGCGCTCCTGCGCTCCCAGACATGCATCGGCACCAGGTAGGCGCCGAATGCCGCCACGCCGCCGACGCCGACAAACAACAGCTGGCGCCAGAAATAATAGAACGGCGCGCCGGTCATCTTCTCGGCCTGCGCGACCGAGGCCGACGCCACCATCACCAGGCCCCAGGACAGCAGCAGCGCGATGCCGGCGCACATCGGACCGTCGAGGCCGACGCGCGCGCGCGGCATCGGCAGCGATAACTGGCTCAGGCCGGAAAAACCCAGGTTCATGCGAGCGCTCCGACTGCCTGGACCAATTGCTGTCCGCGCTCGACGTAGTATTTGATCGTATCGAGACTCACGACAGTGCTCCGACTGCCTGGACAAAGCGCTGTCCGCGCTCGACGTAGCTCTTGAACTGGTCGAGGCTGGCGCAGGCTGGCGACAGCAGCACGCGATCGCCGGCCCGGGCCAGCTGATGCGCACGCCTGACCGATGCAGCCAGGTTGGCTTCGCGGTACACAGGCACGGCGCCCTGAATCGCGCGCTCGATCGCGGCGGCATCGGCACCGAACAGCACTGCGGCGCGGCCCTTGTCGGCCAGCGATTTTGCCAGCGGCGCAAAGTCCTGCCCCTTGCCCTGCCCGCCGCCAAGCCAGACGATCGGACCTTCGAGGCCCTGCAGCGCGGCCAGCGTCGCGCCGACATTGGTGCCCTTGGAATCGTCGATATAGGTCACGCCATCGACTTCGGCGACGAAGGCGCAGCGATGCGGCAGGCCGCGGAATTCGCTCAGCGCCTGCAGGCTGGCGCCGCGCGGGATGCCGGCGGCATCGGCCAGCGCCAGCGCGGCGAGCGCATTGGCGGCATTGTGCAGGCCCTGGATTTTCAGCGCACTCCGCTCGATCAGCCTGTGCTCATCGGCACACAGCCAGCCATCACGGATGCCATATGCGTAGGGCGGGTCGAGACCCGCCGCTTTTGGTTCGGCGGCAGAACGGCGGTTCATGACCCGCCCTACGCCGAACGTCACGGAACCAGCCGGCGCGTGCTGCATCACACGCTCGTCGTCGCGATTCACTATCGAAATTTCAGCATGATCAAAAATCCGCGCCTTCACCGCCGCGTAGTGATCCATGCTGCCGTGACGATCGAGATGATCCTGCGACAGGTTCAGATTGGCCGCGGCACGCAGCTGCAGCGTATGTGTGGTTTCGAGCTGGAAGCTCGACAATTCCAGCACGTAGAGCTGGGCGTCGTCGGCCAGCAGATCCAGCGCCGGCGTACCGAGGTTGCCGCCGACTCGGACGCGCAGCCCGGCCGCGTTCGCCATGTGGCCAAGCAGGGTGGTGACGGTGCTCTTGCCGTTGGAGCCGGTGATGCCAATCACCGGCGCATTGGCGGCGCGTGCGAACAGCTCGACGTCGCCAATCACGCTGACGCCGGTGTCCATCAACTCGCGAACAAAAGGCTCGTCCAGCGACACGCCGGGTGACACCACGGCCTCGGCAAACTGCGCCAGCGGACGCGGCGCATCGAAAGCGCCAAGATGAAATTGCGCGCCGCCGAACTCGCTGCGCAGCGCATCGATACCGGCGAGATGCGGACGCGAATCGGTGACGACCAGGCGCGCGCCTGCCCGCGACAGGTAGCGCAGTGCCGACACGCCGGACGCGCCGAGGCCGACGATCAGCATAGTCTGGTCGCGATAACACTCGGCAGAGGCGCGGATCGAGGTCATGGCCTATCGGATCTTCAATGTCGAAAGGCCGATCAACACCAGGATCAAGGTGATGATCCAGAAGCGCACGATGATCTTCGGTTCGGGCCAGCCCTTGAGCTCGTAGTGGTGATGCAGCGGCGCCATGCGGAAGATGCGTTTGCCGCCGGAATACTTGAAGTAGCCGACCTGCAGCATCACCGACAGCGTCTCGGCGACAAATACGCCGCCCATGATCACCAGCACCAGCTCCTGGCGCACCAGCAGCGCGACCACGCCGAGCGCAGCGCCGAGTGCCAGCGCGCCGACGTCGCCCATGAACACCTGCGCCGGATAGGCGTTGAACCACAGAAAGCCGAGACCGGCACCGGCGATCGCGGTGCAGAAAATCGCCAGCTCACCGACACCGGCGATATAGGGAATGCCGAGATAAGTGGCGAACTTCACGTTGCCGGTGGAATACGCAAAGATCGCCAGCGCCGAGGCCACCAGCACGCAGGGCATGATCGCCAGACCGTCGAGGCCATCGGTCAGGTTCACGGCGTTGCTGGTGCCGACGATGACCAGGTAACCCCAGATCACGAAAAACGCGCCGAGCGGAATCGTCACGTCCTTGATGAACGGCAGGATCAGCGTGGTCTCGGCCGGTCCCTTGGCCATCAGGTAGATCGCCAGCGAGGTGCCGAAGCCGGCCAGCGACAGCCAGAAATATTTCTGCCGAGCGGTCAGGCCAAGGTTACGGCGATGCCTGATCTTGATGTAGTCGTCGGCGAAACCGACCAGGCCGAACGCCAGCGTCACCAGCAGCGCGAACCAGACGAAGCGATTCGTCAGATCGGCCCACAGCAAGGTCGCGATGCTGATCGCGGCGAGTATCAGCACGCCGCCCATCGTCGGCGTCCCCGTCTTGGCCTGATGCGACTTGGGGCCGACTTCGCGGATCACCTGGCCGAACTTGAAGTCGTGCAGCTTGCGGATCATCAGCGGGCCGAACGTGAACGAGAAAATCAGCGCAGTCAGGATGCCCATGATCGCGCGCACGGTCAGGTAGCCGAACACGTTGAAACCGCTGATATGCGGTTTCAGAAATTCGGCCAGGTGGTAAAGCATTTTAGTACGGCTCCCTATTGTTGGCCGGGTCGGTGCCGACCAGCGCCTGAACCACGGCATCCATGCGCGCCGAGCGCGATCCCTTAACCAGCAGCGTGACGTCGGCCGCCGGCTCTTTTTTTAAGTCCTGCTTGAGCTCATGCTTCAGGTCATGCTCGATCGCCGCGATCAACGCCGCGGTGTCGTCGAAGATCTTCGCGCCGCTGCCGTAGCCGCGCGCGTAGTGCGCCGCCAGCGCGCCCTGTGCGTACAGGCGATCGATGCCGAGATCGCGCGCGGCGCGGCCGGCGGCTTCATGCAGTTCCGGCGCCGTCGGCCCGAGTTCCGCCATGCCGCCGAGCACGGCCCAGCGCCGGCCTTTTTGCGCGGCCAGCAGCTCCAGGCCGGCGCGCAGCGAAGTCGGATTGGCGTTGTAGCTGTCGTCGATCAGGCGCGCGCCCTGCAGCGTGGTTTTCCAGTCGACTCGGCCAGCGGCACCCTGCACTTTCCCAAGGCCTGCGGCGATGTCCGCCGCGTCCATGTCGAGCGCAACACCGCAAGCCGCAGCAGCGAGCGCATTGGCGATGTTGTGGCGGCCCGGCAGCGGCAGCTCGACTTCGGCGCGGCCGCTAGGCGTGATCAGCATGAAGCGCGAGCCGCTACGGCCGCCGGCCAGTGTGAAGCTCTGAACATTCTCGGCGCGCACGTCGGCACCGGCAGCAAAACCGAACGTCAGCTTGCGCGCAAGGCCGGCCAGATCGCGCCACAGCGCAGCGTAGGCATCGTCGGCATTGATCACCGCGGTGCCGCGTGCGCCCAGGGCGGTGAACAGTTCGCCCTTGCTGCGCGCGACACCTTCGCGCGTACCGAAGCCTTCGAGGTGCGCGTCGCCGGCTTGCGTCACGATGCCGATATCCGGCCGCGCCAGCGAGGCCAGCTGCGCGATCTCGTGCGGATGATTGGCGCCCATCTCGATCACCGCGCTGCGATGCTCGGCGCGCAGCCGCGCTAGCGTCAGCGGCACGCCGATGTGATTGTTCAGATTGCCTTCGGTCGCCAGCACCGGCCCGCGCGCCGCGAGCACCGCGGCCAGCAGCTGCTTGGTCGTGGTCTTGCCATTGCTGCCGGTCACGCCGATCAGCGGCGCGCTGAACGTGCTGCGCCAGGCGCGTGCGTAGTCCTGCAGGCCGCGCAAGGTATCCGGCACCAGGATCTGCGGCAGCTCGGTGTCGATGCGCCTGGACACCAGCGCGCCGGCCGCGCCCAGGCTGGCGGCGCGACGCAGGAAGTCGTGGCCGTCGTGGTGCTCGCCGACCAGCGCGACGAACAGATCGCCGCGCTGCAGCTGGCGCGTGTCGCTGATCACGCGGTTGAACACGGCGTCGGTGCCGACGAATTCGGCGGAGATGCGCTGCGCCGCGCGCGACAGCGCTTCCATCGGCGTGACCATGACCGGGGCACTCATGCGCGCACCTGGTCGCCGACCAGTTCTGCCACAAAGGCGCGATCGGAAAACGAGCGGCGCTCGGCACCGACAATCTGATAGTCCTCGTGGCCCTTGCCGGCGATGACGACAACATCGTCGGCCGCCGCCTCAAAGATCGCCGCGCGAATCGCGGCGGCACGATCGTGAATCACGCGATATTCGATTTGCGCCGGGATGCCCTGCAGGATCTCATCGGTGATCGCTTCAGGCGATTCGCTGCGCGGATTGTCGTCGGTCACCACCAGCCTATCCGCCTGCGCCGCCGCGGCCGCGCCCATCAGCGGACGCTTGCCGCGATCGCGATCGCCGCCGCAGCCGAACACGCACCAGAGCTTGCCCGCGGCATGCGCGCGCAGCGCTTTCAGAATCTGCTCCAGTGCCTGCGGCGTATGCGCGTAGTCGACGACCACCAGCGGCGCGGCCTTGGGTCCGCGGAAGCCTTCGATGCGGCCCGGCACGGTGTGCGTCTGGGCCAGAGCCTGCACCGTGTCCGCCAGCGAAACACCGGCCGACAGCAGCACGGCGGCGGCGGCCATCAGGTTGTAGGCATTGAAACGTCCGAGCAATTTCGCTTCCAGCCGGGCGCGGCCCTGATGCGTGTCCAGCGTCATCGACAGACCGGCGCCATGCAGCCGCAGTTCGCGGCCGATGACCCAGCGCGGTGTGTTCGCGGCCTCGCCGTCGAGACCGTAGGCGATGACGCGCGCACGCGCATCGGTGGCATCGAGGTCGGCGATCCACTGCAGGCCGAAGCCGTCGTCGCGATTCAGAATCAGCGCGCGCGCATCGTCCGCTTCGAACAGCCGGCGCTTAGCCGCCGCGTAGCGCTCCTGCGTACCGTGGTAGTCGAGATGGTCGCGCTGCACATTGGTCAGCGCGACCGCATCGAACTCCACGCCGCCAACCCGGTTCTGATCGAGCGCATGCGAAGACACTTCCATCGAGACCGCAGTGCAGCCCTGCTCGACGCTGCTGGCGAGCCAGGCCTGCAGCGAGACCGGATCGGGTGTCGTATGGCTGGCATCGGCCAGCGCCGAGATCCGGCCGTAGCCGATCGTGCCGAAATAGGCGCAGGGACGCGAGATCCGCTCGAAAGCCTGCGCAACCAGATGCGCGGTCGAGGTCTTGCCGTCGGTGCCGGTGACGCCGAAAACGAAGGCTTTTTTCGACGGCTCGCCATAGAAGCGCGACGCGACGATGCCGATGTTCTGCAGCAACCGCGGCACCGCGAATTCCGGGATCGCGCTGTGCGGCGCACTGATGCCAGGCGCCGGCTCCCAGGCCACCGCAGCGGCGCCGCGTTCGATCGCCTGATCGAGATGGCTCAGGCCATGCGCGGCGCTGCCGCGCGCCGCGAGGAACAGGTCGCCGATCGCGACACGGCGCGAGTCCAGCGCCAGGCCGGTGACTTCCAGATCGGGCGCCGCCGCGCCCAGGCCCGCGAACAGCCGCGACAGCGAAGCCGGACGGCGCGCGCTCACGGCGCACCTCCGATACGGGCCAGCACTTTCGGACCGGTTGCGCTCGACGTTGAACCGCCCGAGCCCAGTGCAACCGTATGCTGCGGCTGCGTCGTCGACGGCAGCGGCACCACCGGCGTTGGTGACGGCGGCAGCTGCGGCATCAGCGGGCCAGGTTCGTCCGGCGCAATCTGCAGCAGGCGCAAACCGCCCTGCATCACCGTCGAGAACACCGGCGCCGAAACGACGCCGCCGTAATAGCCTTCGTCGGCTGAGGGCTCGTCGATCAGCACCAGGCCAACCAGGCGCGGATGCTCGGCCGGGACCATACCGATGAACAGGGATTGATAGCGGTTCGCCGCATAGCCGCCGGTGTCGGCGACCTTGTGCGCAGTGCCGGTCTTGCCGGCGATGCGATAACCCGGAATCGCGGCGCGGATCGCGGTGCCTTCACGCGACACCACGCCCTGCATCAGGCGGCGCACTTCCTGCGCGGTCGCCGCCGACACCGTGCGCTGCGGCGGCTGCGGCGCGGCGTCGTTGACCAGACGCAGCTGCGGCATCAGGCCGTCGTTGGCCAGGCCGGCGTAGGCGCGCACCAGATGCAGCGCGGTCAGCGACAGGCCGTAGCCATACGACGCGGTCGCGGTCGCGATCTGGCCCCATTCGTTCCAGTTGCGCAGCGTCGACGAGGCTTCGCCCGGGAAGCCGGAATGCACCGCCTCGCCGAAGCCGAATTTCTGATAGCCCGACCACACCGCTTCAGGCCCGATCTGCAGGCCGATCTTGGCCGCGCCGACATTGGACGACTTGGTCAGGATCATGCCCAGATCCATGTCGCCGTGCGGATGCACGTCGCGCACCGTCAGCGCACCGACTTTCCACCAGCCCGGGCCGGTGTCGATATGCGTGTTCGCGGTGACCGCGCCCATCTCCAGCGCCTGCGCGACCAGCAGCGGCTTGACCGTCGAGCCGGGCTCGAAGGTATCGATGATCGCGCGGTTGCGAACCGCGCCGGGCTTGCGCTCTTCCGGGTTGTTCGGGTTGAAACCGGGCTGGCTGGCCATCGCCAGGATCTCGCCGCTCTGCGCGTCGGCGATGACCACCAGCCCGCCTTTCGCCTTGAACTTGGAGACTGCATTCTTCAGCTCGCGATACGCCAGATACTGCAGCCGCAGATCGATGGTCAGGTTCAGATCCTGGCCGGGCTGCGCGGGCTTGGCATCCTCGGTGTCCTCGACGATGCGGCCGCGCGCATCGCGAATCACGCGGCGCGATCCGGGTATGCCGGTCAGCAGCGTGTCGCGCGCCGCCTCCATGCCTTCCTGGCCGCGGCCGTCCATATTGGTGAAGCCGACCAGCTGGCCGGCGACTTCGCCGGCCGGGTAGTAGCGGCGATATTCGCGCTGCGAGAACACACCCGGTGCCTTGATCGCCATCACCCGCTTGGCGTCGTCCGGGTTCATCTGCCGCTGCAGATACACGAACTGTTTGCTGCTGCGGTCCTGCAGATATTTCGTCAGATCGCGCGGCTTCAGCCCGAGCATCTGCGCGATCGCCGGCAGGTATTCCGGTGCGGCCAGCAATTCGTTGGGCACGGTCCACAGCGAATCCACCGGCGCCGACAAGGCCAGCGGCTCGCCGCGGCGATCGCGGATCGCGCCACGATGGCCTTCGAGCACGACGGTGCGCACGTGGCGCTTGCTGCCCTCTTTCGACAGGAAATCGTTCTCGACGATCTGCAGCTGGAAGGCGCGGCCGAACACCGCAGTCGCACCGAGCCCGAGCATGCCGATCACCAACCAGCGGCGCCAAGCAGCAACCGGCTGCACCTTGTTGGCCGGCAGGTTCGAGCGAGCAGCAGCCTGCGGGCGCGTGCTTCTCATCGCGGCCTCTTGTCGGGCGATGCATCCAGCGGCGCGGCCAGCGTTTTCTTCGGCTGCTCGACGACGACGTAGTCGCGCGGCTCGGACATGCCGAGCTGGTCGCGCGCCAAGGTCTCGATGCGGGCGTGATGCGCCAGCGCCGCTTCTTCGAGCTGCAGCTGCGAGCCTTCCATGTCGAGCCGGTCGCGCTCGGTGCGCAGGCGCTCGACCTCGGTGGTCAGCAGACGATTCTGATGTTTAACGTAAACCACGCCCAGCGCCAGCAGGATGCTCGCGAGCGCCAGCAGCAGTGGCACGGTCAGGCTGTTGCCCGATACCGGCGACGGCATGCGCGTGCTGGTTTTGCGGATCGCGTTCAGGACACGCGCTCGGCGACGCGCAATACCGCGCTGCGCGCACGCGGATTGATCGCGCACTCGGCATCGCTGGGGAATGCACGCGAAACCCGCTTCAGCTCGGCTTTTTTCGCGTCGTCCGGGCCGGTGCCGCGCGCATCGCGCATGAAGCGCTTGACGATGCGGTCTTCCAGCGAATGGAAGCTGATCACTGCCAGACGCCCGCCCGGCGCCAGCACTTCGGCGGCCGACTGCAAAGCCCGCGGCAGCACGTCGAGTTCGCGATTGATGAAGATGCGGATCGCCTGGAAGCTGCGCGTTGCAGGATGGATTTTCTGGCGCGGGCCGGACATCGCCCGCGAGATGATGTCCGCGAGCTGCGTGGTGCGCAGGATCGGGGTTTCAATGCGCGCCTCGACAATGCGGCGCGCGATGCGCCGGCTCAGGCGCTCTTCGCCGTACTGATACAGCACATCGGCGATTTCCTCAGCGTCGGCGCGGTTGATCCAGGCCGACGCCGGCTCGCCGGAACTCGGGTCCATGCGCATGTCGAGCGGGCCGTCGCGCAGGAACGAAAAGCCGCGCTCGGCATCGTCGAACTGCGGCGATGAGACGCCGAGATCGAGCAGGATGCCGCTGATCTGGCCGACCATGCCGCAGTCGCGCGCGAGCTCGCCGAGCTCGCCGAAATTGCGGTGATGAATGCGAAAGTTGCCGCGCTCGCCGAAGCGCAGTTTCGCAGCCGTGACCGCGTCCGGATCCTGATCCATCGCATGCAGAAAGCCCTGCGCGCCGAGCACGTCGAGGATCGCCGCGCTGTGACCACCGCGGCCGAAGGTGCCATCGACATAAATCGCATCGGGCATGGCCCGCACCGATAGCCCGGCCAGGGATTCTTCGAGCATCACCGGGCGGTGCGAGTCGGTCACGGCGTCTTCAGAATGCAGCGAGGTGGCGCCGCGCGACGGCGCGGCTGAATGGTGGATGGTGCGCAAGGACGATCACCCGACCATTAACGCTTGATCAGCTTGAGCGCCTGCTTCAGGCGTTCAGGCTCGGCACGACGCGCCTGGTAGCGCGACTCGTCCCAGATATCGAAACGGCTGATCTGGCCCTCGACGACGACGCGGCCATTGGCCAGCCCGGCCTCATCGCGCAGCCACTGCGGCAGCACGATGCGGCCCTGGCCGTCGAGCTCCACCTGAACCGAGCGGCCGAAGATTTCCTGCTTTAGCAACTCGGCCTGGTCGGTGTCTTCGATCGCCTGGATCTGCTCGGCGAGCTTGGCGAATTCGGCGGCAGGGAACACTTCCAGATGCGGTTTGTCGTCATGCGAAAACGGCGTCAGGTACAGCGGTCCACCCTCGGTTTTGGCCAAGGTATGCCGAAACGACGCCGGGACCGCAATGCGGCCCTTGTCGTCCAGAGAAACGGCATACCAGCCTGAGAACACCCGCGCACTCGCTTTGAGCCTTCGATGGCTCACCCGTCCGAAGAGACGAACCGCAGAGAACACAGAGTCCGTTCTATGCCCCACTTCGCCCCACTACGCACCACTATATGCCACGGGATTCAGCCGCGCAACCGAAACAGTAAATGAAACAAGGAGTTAAGCTTCAGCGGGGATTCAGTAAGATATTGACGAAGAAACAGCCACTTAGCTGATCTTCTTAAAGTGGGGATTGACGCCGTGTAGGTTGGGGTGAGCGAAGCGAACCCCAACATCAACGCCGCGACGAGTGTTGGGGTTCGCTTCGCTCACCCCAACCTACGCGGGAAAGTGCCCTGCGGCATGGCGCAGGGCGGAACAAATAAAACGAGTCGGCCTGTAAGCCGGGTTCTGTCTGGGGCCTTGCGACCCCGCAACAACCATTCCTCTAGGCCCTGCGTCACCACAGGGCTCCAGCAGCCTACCCGGTGAGCGCGCGGACCACGCGTCGCGGTCGATTGCTCGCCGCATCCCACCCTATTTGGCCTTGCTCCGAACGGGGTTTACCGTGCCGGTCCATTGCTGGACTCGCGGTGCGCTCTTACCGCACCGTTTCACCCTTACCTGATCCTCATTGCTGAGGCCATCGGCGGTTTGCTTTCTGTTGCACTGGCCGTAGGCTCGCGCCTCCCAGGCGTTACCTGGCGTTCTGTCCTGTGGAGCCCGGACTTTCCTCCCCCATGCGAGCATGGCGGCGGTTGTTCGGCCGACTCGGCGGCTATTCTACGCCGGCCACCCCGTCACCGCCGTTGATTTCCAACGCCAATGCATACAACTCGCTCTTGCGGCCACCGCTGAGTTCGGCGGCAAGCTTGGCGGCCTTGCTCGGCGACAACTCTTTGAGCAACACCCGCAGCAGGCGCTCGTGCTCGGCCCGGCCGACACCGGCCGCAGGCGCGCCTTCGATCACCAGCACGAATTCGCCGCGCGTGCGGTTGCTGTCGGCGGCAAGCCATGCCACCAGTTCGACGGCCGGCATCACCACGCTCTGCTCGAAACGCTTGGTCAGCTCGCGCGCCAGGCATACCCGCCGAGTCGGGCCGAGCACGCTCGCCAGATCGTCGAGACAATCGGCGATGCGATGGCTGGATTCATAGACGATCAGCGTATTGGACTGCGTGCCGAGTTCGCGCAGGCGCTCGCGGCGCTGACTGGCCTTGGACGGCAGGAACCCGACGAAACTGAAAGCATCGCTGGGAATGCCGGCGATCGACAGCGCAGCAATGGCGGCGCACGGCCCGGGCACGGTGATCACCGGCAGATCCGCGGCGCGCGCGGCGCGCACCAGCGCGAAGCCCGGATCCGAGATCAGCGGCGTGCCGGCGTCCGACACCACCGCAAGACTGCGGCCGGCCTGCAGCATCTCGATCAGGCTCGACACCAGGCCGGCTTCGTTGTGCTCGTGCAGCGCGGTCAGCGGCTTGCTGATACCGAAATGCGACAACAGCATGCCGGTGTTGCGCGTGTCCTCGGCGCAGATCCGATCGACGCTGCGCAATATCGTCTGGCCGCGCGGCGACAAGTCGGCAAGATTGCCGATCGGCGTGGCCACCACGTACAGATGCCCGGCGACCGCGGACTGTGCGTCCGGATGCTCGTCGCTGCGGAAGGTCTCGCTCATAGGGATCGCGGTCTGCAGTCAAGGGGGAAGGCGGGCGGGTCGCATGTCATACTTTAACGATGCCGCCGCGCATCCACTCGACCCTGCTCCTTCCCCGCTTCTGGGCCACCCTTTTTTGCGCGTTCTGGCTGGCCGCCGGCGCACGCGCCGCCGAGCCCGAACGCTCGGGCGAGCAGACGCTGGCCGCAGCCGAAGCGGCGATGAATGTCGGCGACGACCGCAGGGCCGAGTATCTGCTGAGCCGCATCCCGCCGGCCTCACTGGCGCTGCCGCAGATCGCGCGCGCGCAGATCCTGCGCTCGTCGATCTCGCTGAAGCGCGGCCTGCCGATGGCGGCGCTGCAGGCCTTGCCCAGCGGATCGGACCACGTGCCGCTGTATGCCGAGCGCATCGAAGAGCTGCGAGGCAGCGCGCTGTTCCAGCTCGGCGATCCGGTTGCGGCGACGCGCTCGCTGGTGCTGCGCGAGCGTTATCTGCAGGACGACAGCGAAGCGCTCACCGACAACCGTGAAATGATCTGGCAGGGTCTGCTGCGCACGCCGCTGAGCAAGGACGATCCACCGCGCATCGCGGTGCAGGACGAGATCACCCGCGGCTGGCTGGACCTGGCCTGGCAGCGCCAGCTCGGCGCAGCGGCGCGCTACGACAGCTGGGCGGCGCGGTATCCGCAGCATCCGGCTGCCGCGCGCGAAGCGGCACTGGCGCGTGCGCAGTCCACCGCGCCGGCCATCGGCCGGCCCGGCAGCACGATGACGATGTCGCCCTCGATGTCGCCGATGCCGGCAGTGCCGGGCTTCGTCGCGGCGCCGGCGGTTTCCACGGTTTCGGCCGTTTCGGCGCCGTTCGCCAGCAGCGGTGGTGGCCGCGGCTATGCGCTGCTGCTGCCGCTGACCGGTCCGTTCGCGGCGACCGGGGAAGCGGTGCGCGCCGGTTTTCTCGGCGCGGCCGGTGCGTCTGCCACCGATGTGCGGGTCTACGACTCCGGCGCCAGTGCCGACCAGGCGCTGGTTGCGTATCAGAACGCGCTGGCCGACGGCGCCGCTGTGGTCGTCGGCCCGCTGCAGCGCGAAGCCGTCGCCGCGATCGCGCGGCTCGGTACGCCGCCGGTACCGGTGATCGCACTGAATGCGCTCGATGAGAACGCGATCGCTCCGGGTAATTTCCTGCAGTTCGGCCTGGCGCCGGAAGACGAGGCGCGCGCCGCGGCGGAACAGGCCGTCGCGCAGAATCAGCGCCGCGCGATTGCGCTGGTGCCGGCGAGCGACTGGGGACGCCGCGTGTTCGCGGCCTTCGGCGCGCGCCTGCACGAACTCGGCGGCCAGGTCGCCGGCAGCGACACGTTCGAATCCGGCACCAACGATCCGTCGAAAATGATCAAGCGCCTGCTCGGACTGGAAGCCAGCGAGAACCGGCACAAGGCACTGACCGCGGTGCTCGGCAAGGACACCGAGTTCGACGGCCGCCGCCGCGGCGATGTCGACTTCGTGTTCCTGGCGGCCAAGCCCAACGACGCGCGCGTGATCCTGCCGCAGCTGCGCTTCTTCCGCGCCGGTGGTTTGCCGATCTATTCGACGTCGCTGATCTTCGAGGGCCGCGGCATCGACTGGCCGAACATGCGCGTCTGCGACATGCCGTGGATGCTCGACACCAGCGGCGTGTGGATCGCGCCGCGCAATGCCGCGATCACGCAGATTCCCGATGTGATGCGCAGCTATCCGCGCCTGGTCGCACTCGGCGGAGACGCCTGGCGCCTGGCCGGCAGGCTGCGCGAGCGCCGGCTGCAGACCGAAGTGCTGATCGATGGCGCCAGCGGCAAGCTGCGCGTCGCCAACGACGGCCGCGTCAGCCGCGAACTGAGCTGCGCGGCGCCGAACTCGGCGCTGTCGCAGGCACTCGCACCGCCGCCGGCGGCGCAGCCCTGATAAGCCGGTGAAAGGCGCTGACGCCGAGGATCTGGCTCTGGCCTACCTGCAGAAGCAGGGTCTGAAACTGGTATTGCGCAATTACCGCGCGCGCGGCGGCGAAATCGATCTGGTGATGCGCGACGCCAAGGCGCTGATCGTCGTCGAAGTGCGCAAGCGCAGCAGCACGCGCTACGGCACGGCGGCGGAATCGGTGGATGCGCGCAAGCGCGCGCGCATCGTTCTGGCGGCACGCTGGCTGCTGGCACAACGCGCGGATCTGGCGAAGCTGGCGATGCGTTTCGATGTCGTCACGCTGGATGCCGACGACAAGATCGAGTGGATACGCGCGGCGTTCGACGCCGAGGGTTGAGATCGCGTTGCAGTTCGCAATCGCGGTCAAGGACCGCTCCTACAGTCGCGGATTGCAGGTTCGTAAAAGTCCTGTAGGAGCGGTCCTTGACCGCGATTGAAGCCCCGCAGCTACTTCACCACCCGCAGATTCGGCCGCCCGCTCGGCCGCGGCGGCGGCGTCTTCGGCGCGCCGTCGTTGCCGTCACTTTTCGGCTTGCCGTCCGGCGGCGTCGGCGGCTCGACTTCACCGAATACGATGCCCTCGCCGTTCTCGCGCGCGAACACCGCGAGCACCGCGCCGCTGGGAACCTGCACGTCAAAGGAGCGGCCGGAGAAACGCGCCGAGAACCAGATCGGATCGCTGCTCATGTCCAGCGCCTGAACCGCCATGCCGCTGACGTTGAGCGTGATCCGGCCCTCCTGCACGAACTCGCGCGGCACCACCACGCCCTCGTAGTCGGCAGCGACCAGCAGATGCGGCGTATAGCCGTTGTCCGTCGCCCAGTCGTAGATGGCGCGGATCAGATAGGGGCGGCGGGAACGGGATGACGGCATGAGCAAAATAGGCTGAAACGGCCGGATAACGGCGGTTATTGCAGTGTAGACCGTTAGCGCCTGGCCGGCACCACGCGCTGGAACGAGGTCCGCGCGAAGGCGCGCTGCGCGTAGCGGCGCACCGGGTCGGCGGCCGGCGGCAGATCTAGTTTCAGCTCGGCGATGCGCCAGAACAGCGCGGTCCAGGCACTGTCGACGATCGAATGCTCCAGCCCCAGGAACCAGCCACCGCGCGCCGGGAACAGCGGCGAACTCGACGCGATCATGTCCGCGAGCCGCTTGCGCGCGCCCCTGGCAACCGCCGGCGTGCCGGTCTCGATCAACTGCAGTTGCGTGAAGTAGTCCTGCTCGAGCCGGTCCAGCGCCATGCGCAGCCGCGCGCGATGCGAGGGCTCCGAGGGCATCATCGGCGGATGCGGGTAGCGCTCGTCCAGATATTCGGCGATCACTCGCGCCGGATAGATCACGGTTTCGCGGTCGGCCAGGGTCGGCAGCGTCTGCGAAGGATTCAGCAGCAGCAGGTCTTCGCTGATGCGGCCGGGCTTCTGCAGTTCGAAGCGCGCACCTTCGACATCCTTCTCCGCCAGTACCAGGCGCACCCACAGGCAGGTCACCGCATCGCTGCTGCAGTACAAGGTGATGCCGGCATTCGGCGCCGGCTTGGTCGGCTGGACGTATTTGGTTTTGGCGCGCAGTGACATAGACCTAGGACTCTACGGCGTCCGACGGTCAAAAGTCGATCAGCGCCTATTGCGGCCCGCATTGCAGCCGATGCAAAGCCCACAAAAAAAACGCCGCCAGGGCGAGCCCGGGCGGCGTCGAGAACGGCGCAGCGATCAGCGATCGATCAGCTATCCATCAGTGCTTGATATCGCGCCAGAACTCTTTCTTCAGCAGGTAGCACAGCACCAGCAGCAGCAGCAGATACACCATCGCCTTGGGACCAACCCCCATGCGCACGCTCTTGCCGGGCTCGGCCGCGTAGCTCATGAAGTTGACGATGTCGCCGACGAACTTCTCGTACTCGTCCGGCGACAGGCTGCCCGGTTGCACCAGCTTCAGCGGAACGCCGTGATGCTCGCCCTCATGCTCGGCGGCGCCTTCGGGCGCTTCTTCCTTGACCTGCCAGCCCTGCAACTCCCACAGCACATGCGGCATCGACGCACCCGGCAGCACCAGGTTGTTGACGCCCATCGGCCGCGTGCCGTCGACGTAGAACGTGCGCAGATAGCTGTAGACCCAGGACTGGCCACGCGCGCGGGTTTCCAGCGTCAGGTCGGGCGGCGTCTGGCCGAACCAGGCTTTGGATGCGTCCGCCGGCATCGCCGAGTGGATCTGATCGCCGACCTTGGCCGACGTGAACATCAGGTTGCTCTTCAGCAGGTCTTCCGGAATCTGCAGATCCGCGCCGATACGGTTGTAGCGCAGGTACTTCATCGAATGGCAGCCGGAGCAGTACGCCATGAAATCACGCGCGCCGCGCTGCATCGACGCCAGGTTGGAGGTGTCCGCCCGGTACTCGTAAGGCAACGGGTGCCCTGCGGCCACGGCACTGCCCGACAGCATCAGGCCCGCGATGGCGAGCAGGAGTTTATGTGCGCGCATCATCCCGTCACCCTTTCCGGAACCGGCTTGGATGTTTCGAAGTTATGAATAAACAGCAGGCTGAAGAAGAAGCCGAAGTAGTAGACCGTGCCGATACGCGACATCAGCGTGTAGGTCGGGCTCGTCGGCTGCATGCCGAGGTAGTTCAGCATCACGAAGTCGATCGCGAAGATCAGCGTCAGCAGCTTGGTCAGGTTGCCCTTGTAGCGGATCGACTTGACCGGATTGCGGTCCAGCCAGGGCAGCAGGAACAGGATCAGCACTGCGCCGAACATCACGATCACGCCCGGCAGCGCCGAGGCGAACATCGACGGCGTGGCGCGCAACATCGCGTAGAAGCTGCCGAAGTACCAGGCCGGCGTGATGTGCTCCGGCGTGACCATCGGATTGGCCTCCTGGAAGTTCGGCTTCTCCAGCAGATAACCGCCGCCGTCGGGCGCAAAGCAGATCACGCCGACGAAGATGATCAGGAACACCGCGACGCCGACCAGATCCTTGACCGTGTAGTACGGATGGAAGCCGATGCCGTCGAGCGGGATATGCGTGACCGGGTCCTTGTGCTTCTTGATCTCGACGCCGTCGGGGTTGTTGGAGCCGACTTCATGCAGCGCGATCAGATGCGCAACCACCAGACCGACCAGCACGAACGGCAGCGCCACGATGTGCAGCGAGAACAGGCGGTTGAGCGTCGCATCCGAGGGGATGTAATCGCCCTGCACCCAGACGACGATGTCCGGGCCGATGAACGGGATCGTGCCGAACAGCGAGATGATCACCTGCGCGCCCCAGTACGACATCTGGCCCCAGGGCAGCACGTAGCCGCAGAAGCCTTCGGCCATCAGCACCAGGAAGATCAGGCAGCCGAATACCCAGATCAGTTCGCGCGGCTTCTTGTACGAGCCGTAAATGAGGCCCCGGTACATGTGCAGATACACGACGATGAAGAACGCCGACGCGCCGGTGGAATGCATGTAGCGGATGACGTTGCCCCAGGGCACGTCGCGCATGATGTATTCGACGCTGCCGAAGGCCTCGGCCGAGCTCGGCTTGTAATGCATCGCCAGGATGATGCCGGAGATCAGCTGGTTGACCAGCACCAGCAGCGCCAGCGAGCCGAAGTAGTACCAGAAGTTGAAGTTCTTCGGAGCGTAGTACTCCGACAGATGATCGCGATACAGCTTGGTCAGCGGAAAGCGGTCGTCGATCCAGCCGAGGAATCCGGTGGTCTTGTAGGGATTGGGTACGATGGCCATGTTGTTGTGGTCTTCCCTTATGCCGCGGCCTGGTCTTCGCCGATGACGAGGGTGGTTTCACCGTCGAAGCGATACGGAGGCACTTTCAGATTGATCGGAGCCGGCACGCCCTTGTAGACGCGGCCTGCGAGATCGAACTTGGAGCCGTGGCAGGGGCAGTAATAGCCGCCCTGCCAGTCCGGCAGAATCTCAGGCGCCGGATGGTCCGGGCGGAACGTCGGCGAGCAACCCAGATGCGTGCAGGAACCGACCAGGACCATGATCCCCGGCTTCACCGAGCGGGTGGCGTTCTGCGCATACTTGGGCTGCTGATCGACGGTGGAATCCGGATCGGCGAGATCCTTCTTGACCTTGTCGAGGCTGGCGATCATCTCGGGCGTGCGCTTCAGTATCCACACCGGTTTGCCGCGCCAGGCCAGGGTCAGCATCTGGCCGTCTTCGACGCCGGCGATGTCGGCCTTCACCGGAGCACCGAGCGCCTTGGCGCGCTCGCTGGGCTTCATCGAAGCCAGGAACGGCCAGACCACGAAGCCGGCGCCAACCGCGCCCACCCCGGTGGTGGCGAGGGTCAGGAACCGGCGACGGCCCTTGTCCACCTCAGTACCCGGGCTCACGCCTTCGGGGCCCATGCCTTTCGGGCTAGCAGCAGCATTTTCCATAGATCTGGAGTTCGGTAGAAACATCGTGGCGGCGGGCGCGCGGAGCAAGACACACTCCTGCAGCTAGCGGGCAATCCCCCCGAAGCCTGAGGATTATAAGGGGCGGATGCGGCCGCCGTCACAGGGTTTTTGCGCAATAAAGTTCGGCGCGGCACCGCGGGCGCGGCCTCAGCCGCCCGAGCGCAGCAGTTCTTCGAGCTGGTCGGCCCCCGCATCCCCCAGCAGCATCCGCTGCAGCAAGGCGCCGACAGAAACCCGCAGCTCGGCGATCCTCGACTCGCGAACCACGCTCTTGACCTCGAGCACACTGCTCGGGTGCATCGAGAACTCGCTCAGGCCCAGGCCGAGCAGCAGCCGCGTGTAGCGCGGGTCGCCGGCCATCTCGCCGCACATCGCAACGCTGATGCCGGCCGCATCGCCAGCCTGGATCGTCATCCGGATCAGCTGCAGCACCGCCGGATGCAGCGGGTCGTACAGATAGTTGACCTCGTCGTCGACGCGGTCGATCGCCAGCGTGTACTGGATCAGATCGTTGGTGCCGATCGAGAAGAAGCGTGCGTGGCGCGCGATCATGCTGGCTGCGATCGCGGCGGCCGGCACCTCGATCATCGCGCCGATCGGCACTTTTTCGGCCATCGGTACGCCCTGGGCGCGCAGCTCGTCGCGCGACACCTGGATGATCGCGGCCGCCTGACGGAACTCGGCGAGGTTGCTGATCATCGGCAGCATGATCTGCATCTGGCCGTGCGCTGAGGCGCGCAGCAGCGCGCGCACCTGGCTGCGGAACATCTCCGGCTCTTTCAGGCATAGCCGGATCGCGCGCAGGCCCAGCGCCGGGTTGTTCGGCGTCGGGCCGGGGCTGCGGCCGGAGTCGACCTGCTTGTCGGCGCCCAGGTCCATCGTGCGGATCGTGATCGGGCCATTCACCGCCGACACCACGCGCGCATAGGCGTCGTACTGTTCTTCCTCGCTGGGCTGGTCCTTGCGATTCATGAACAGGAATTCGGTGCGGTACAGGCCCACGCCTTCGGCGCCGTTGGCGGCCGCGACCGCCGCGTCCTCCGGCAGCTCGATGTTCGCCAGCAGACGGATCAGCTCGCCGTCGCGCGACTCGGCCGGCTCGTCGCGCAGCAGGGTCAGCTTCTTGCGCGCCTGCGCCTGTGCACGCTGCTTGCGCCGGTAGAACGCCAGCGACTGCGCTTCCGGATCGGCCAGCACGTGGCCGAGTTCGCCGTCGATGATCGCCTGCTCGCCTTCGCGCAGCAGGCGCCGCGCATTGTGCAGGCCGACCACGGCTGGGATGCCGAGGCTGCGTGCGAGGATCGCGGTGTGACTCAGCGGGCCGCCGTATTCGGTGACGAAGGCGACGACCGACTGCTGCGACAGCAGGATGATGTCGGCCGGCGTGATGTCGTCGGAGACGATCACGGTCGGCTCGCTGATGCTCTCGGACTTCAGTGCCAGCTGCCCGTCGGTCTTCATCAGCACGCGCATGATGCGCGTACAGACATGCTCGACATCGTCGCGGCGCGTGCGCAGATACGGATCTTCCATCTGCTCGAACACTTCGACCAGCGCATCGCGCGCGCGGCGCAGCGCGGCCTCGGCATTGCAGCGCTGCGCGCGGATGTGGCTGACCGTGGATTCGGTGATCGAGCGGTCGTCCATCATCAGCAGATGGGTGTCGATGAACGCGGCGATGTCGCCCGGTGTACCGACCGGAATCTTGCTGCGGACCTCGCGCAGCTGCTCTTTGGCGCGGCGCTGTGCGCCATAGAAGCGCACCACCTCGCCCTCGATATCCGGCGGCGACAGCGTGTACTCGGGAATCTCCAGATCGCCGCCGTGCAGCTTCTGCACGCGGCCGATCGCGATGCCGCGGGAGACACCGATGCCGGGGAGCCAGAGACTCATGCGAACGAACGCCCGGATTCGTAGGTCGGCAATCCTTTGCCGACGTGAGCGCTCGATGCGCAATCACCGTGCACGTCGGCAAAGGATTGCCGACCTACGATTGACGCACCGTTTCTCAAGCTTCTTCGCCGAAACGATCGGCAACCAGCGCCGCGAGTTCGTCGAGCGCGGTCTGCGCGTCATCGCCTTCGGCGATCAGCGTGATCTCGCTGCCCTGCGCGGCGGCCAGCATCATCACGCCCATGATGCTTTTGCCGCTGACTTCGCGCCGGTCCTTGCGGACGCGGATCTCCGCGGCGAACTTGGATGCCAGAGTGACCAGCTTGGCCGCGGCGCGCGCATGCAGGCCGAGGCGGTTGACGATGCTGACGGTGCGTTCCAACGAGGTCTCCTTAAGACTGTAGACGCGGGCACAACGTAATGCCCTTCTGGCCGCCTTCGACGGCGGCGCGGGCGATCGCGTCCAGGCTCAACGCGGGGTAATTGAATACACGAACCAGCATCGGCAGATTGACGCCGGCCACGACCAGGGTCGGCGTGCCGACCGCCAGCTTGTTGGCGATGTTGGCCGGCGTTGATCCATAGGCGTCGGTCAGCAGCAGCACGCCGTCGCCGTGATCGAGCCGCTCTATCATGCGGGCGCCCTGACGCAGCAGCACTTCGGTGGCCTGCACGCGGCGCACTTCGAGCACCTCGGCTTCCAGCGGCAACGGGCCGAGCATGTCGGTCATCGTCTCGAGCAGCAGATGCCCGAGCTTGCCGTGCGCGACCAGCAGCAGGCCAACGCTCACTGCAGCTCCCGGTGCTTGTGCATGACCTGGTCGGTATGCGCGCCGAAACGCTCGGCGAGCCGCTCGACGATGTAGACGCTGCGATGCTGCCCGCCGGTGCAGCCGATGGCAATGGTCAGATACGCGCGATCCTGCGCGCGGAACGCCGGCAGCCAGGTTTCCAGAAACCGGGCGATGTCGTCGATCATCGATGTCACCGGCGTATGGCTCTTCAGCCAGGTTTCGACCTTGGCATCTCGCCCGGTGAGCTGGCGCAAGCCCGGCTCCCAATGCGGGTTGGGCAGGCAGCGCACGTCGAAGATGTAGTCGCAGCCGCTGGGAATGCCGTTCTTGAAACCGAAACTCAGGAACAGCACCGACAGCTTGCCGCCCGCCTCCGACAAACGCTGATAAACCGCCTCGCGCGCCTCGTGCAGATTCAGGTGCGAGGTGTCGAGCGGCTCTTCGGCGAAGTTGGCGATCGGCTGCATCAGCTTGCGCTCCTGCTGGATCGCTTCCAGCAGCGACAGCTTGGCACTCGACAGCGGATGCTTGCGCCGCGTCTCGCTGTAGCGGCGCATGATCACGTCGTCGTCGGCGGTCAGGAACAGCACGCGCACATCGATGCCCTTGTCGCGCAGCTTGGCCAGATAGTTCGGGAAGCGTCGGATCTGCGCGGCGGTTTCGCGCGCGTCAATGCCGATCGCAAGGCGCTCGTAGCGCTTGCCGGATTTCTTCGACAGCGCGCGACGCAGCATCGGGTCGATCAGCGCCAGCGGAATATTGTCGATGCAGTACCAGCCCAGATCCTCGAACTGTTTCAGCGCGACCGTCTTGCCGGCGCCGGAGAGCCCACTGACGATTACTAGTTTCATACTGGCAGTTTCATGCGGGCAGCTTCATGCACTGCGCTCCTCGACTGAGGTTGCGTTTGCCTCGATCGCGCGCATCTGGCGCTCGACGAAATCGGCCGCGGCATCGTAGCCGCCGCGCTTGAGCTGCTGGTCGCGGCATGCAGCCTCGGCCAGCGCCGCGAGATTGTGACCGAGCCGGATCGGCAATGCGATTTCCGGTATGCCGGCACCGAGCACCGAGCGTGTATTGCGCTGGCCGTAGACACGGTCCGGCATCTCGGTGACTTCGGTCGGCAGCAGCAGTCTCAGGATCAGGTCAAGCGGGCAGCTCGCCAGCAGCGCCGATGCGCCGAACATGCGCTCGATGTTGAGAATGCCCAGGCCACGCACTTCGAGGAAGCCGCGCAGCAGCGGCGGACAGCGGCCTTGAACGCGGCCATTGTCCGCATCGACGAATTCCGCTGCGTCATCGGCGATCAGCCGATGACCGCGCGCCAGCAGCTCCAGCGCCAGCTCGCTCTTGCCGACACCGCTGCCGCCGGCGATCAGTACGCCGACATCGAATATCTGGATGAAGACACCATGCATCGTCAGCGGCGTGGCAGCATCAGGGCTGCTCATGGCGCCGCGCGCGCTCAGGCAGCGGTATAGCCGGACAGCAGCGAGTACAGCGCGTGCTCGTCGCCGGCGGCGCGCAGCTTGGCGCAGAACACCTCGTCCGAGAACATTTCGGCAATCGCGGCGAGATGCTTCAGATGCGCTTCAGTCGCGGCCTGCGGCACCAAAAGACCGAACACCAGGTCGACCGGATTGCCGTCATGCGAGTCGTAGTCGACCGGATGCTTCAGGCGCATGAAAGCGCCGACGCTGCTCTCGACACCGGCCATGCGGCCATGCGGGATCGCGACGCCGTGGCCGAGGCCGGTACTGCCGAGCTTCTCGCGGCCGGTGAGGCTGTTGAACACGTCCCCGGCAACCAGCGAACTCGCGCCCTTGGCCAGCAGAGCGGACAACTCTTCGAGTGCCTTCTTCTTGCTCGTCACCGACGTGCCGGACAAAACCCGGTCTGCCCCGAGAATCTCACTCAATTTCATCGAACCGGTCTCCGTACGCAGCATCGTAAGCGGGGGATTCTATCCGAACTGCGGGCAGGCCCAATATCCGGGTCTGATACCGCATCGCCAGCACTGCAGTGCACAAAAAACGAAGCCCCGCTCCGATAGTCCCGGAGCGGGGCCCGATGTGAAACGGCGCGGCGCTTACTGCAGCGGCATGCGCTTGACCGCTTCGCGGACGTGATGATCGCGCAGCTTCTCTTTATGGCGCCGCGTCTGCTGGTCGAGCTTGTCGATCAGGCAATCGATCGCGGCGTACATGTTCTCGTCGACCGTGGCCTCGGCGTGCAGATCGGCACCGCTGGCGTGAACCGTTGCTTCGGCCTTGTGACGCAGCTTCTCCACCGTCAGGACCACCTCGGCATTGATGAGATGGTCGAAATGTCGTTCGATCCGCTTCAGCTTGGCGGTGACGTAGTCACGCAGCGGCGGGGTGAGATCGACGTGATGGCCGGAGATATTCAGGTTCATCGTGGGTGACTCCTGGTGGGCGGACCCGAAGTGGGTCCGGGAGGAACAACCCGCCGACGGCCCCCGCCGCCAACGGGGACAAAAGTCGTTTATGCGATGGCTTTGCGCTCGTGTGAAGGTGGGATGTTGAGCGCCTCGCGGTACTTGGCGACGGTACGGCGTGCAACCTGGATGCCTTCCTTCAACAGCAGGTCGGCGAGCGTCGAATCGGACAGCGGCCGGGACGGATCTTCGCCACCGACCATGCGCTTGATCATCGCCTGGATCGCGGTCGCCGAGCAGACGCCGCCCTGGGTGGTCTGCACATGGCTGGAGAAGAAATACTTGAGCTCGAAGAGCCCTCTCGGGGTCAGCATGTACTTGTTTGCGGTAGCTCTCGACACGGTGGATTCGTGAATCCCCAATTGTTCGGCAACGTCTCGCAGTACCAGGGGCCGCATGGCCTCTTCGCCATATTCCAGAAAAGCGCGCTGTTCTTCAACTATGCATTGGGACACGCGCAGGATGGTCTCGTTCCGCGATTCCAGGCTATTGATGAAATAGCGAGCTTCCTGCAGATGCTGCTTCAGCTGCAACTGGTCGCGGGACTGGTCGGCGCGCTTGATGAAGCCCTGGTAATGCGAGTTGATGCGCAGCCGCGGGGTGTGCTCCGGGTTCAGCGACACCCGCCAGCGACCGGTCTTCTTGGCGACGATGACGTCGGGGCGCAGGTAATCGGATTCATGCGCCTGGAACGGCCTGCCCGGATGCGGCTGCAGGTTGCGCACCAGGGCCGCGCCGACACGCAGCGCGTTGACGTCCAGGCCGGTGGCACGGCGCAGCCCGATCTCGTCGCGGCGCGCCAGCAGCAGCAGATGGCCATCGACGATGCGCAGCGCGGCCGCGTAGCCGGCGATGGACGGGTCCATCTGCTGCAGCTGCAGGCGCAGGCACTCGCCCAGGTCGCGTGCACCAACTCCGGGCGGATCGAAGTCCTGCACCAGCTTCAGCACCGCTTCGACCTGCTGCGGCGTCACGTTGAATTCCTGCTCGAGGCGCACGCACAGCGCCGGCCAGTCTTCCAGATAACCGTCCTCGTTGATCGCGTCGATCAGGTTGGCGGCGATCTCGGCCTCGACCGCGTCGACCGGCATCAGGTGCGCCTGGGCAGCCAGATGCTCCTGCAGCGTGCCGCTGCTGCGCAGGTTGGCTTGCAGGTAATCCTGCAGACCCTCGTCGTCGGAGCCGGCGGCGGTGGGCGTGTAGTCGTCGAACACGTCCTGCCAGTCGGCGTCGACCGGCATGTCTTCCGGGATGGTTTCGGTGGCGGTCACTTCGACCAGGCCGCCGTCGGCGCTGTCGGCAGCGGCTTCGGCGGAAACCGGTTCGGACGAGACACTGTCCCAGTCGGGCTCCTCGGCCTCGGTTTCGAGCATCACGTTGGAATCCAGCGCCTGCTGGATTTCCAGCTGCAGATCCAGGCTGGACAGCTGAAGGAGTCGAATGGCCTGCTGAAGCGCAGGCGTCATCGTCAGGGCCATGCCGGCCCGTAGCGATAGCGATTGCTTCATTGCAGGACTCGGCCGGCGTCTTTACCGGCGAGGGGACGTGATTTGTAGCGCATGGCCCCATTCTATACGGCGGTATGAGTCTTGCATCAAGTAGGCTAGACGGCTCTGCAATGCCAGCGCATACTCCGAAGCTAAGTGGTCTGCCTCAGGGCCTGTTTCGGGGCCTGCCTCTGATCAAACCTGATCAGCCGCCGCAGGGCTCCGCGAGGTCCCCCCACTTCCGCCGCGATCACAGCTTGAACTGATCGCCCAGATAGACCTTCCGCACCGTTTCGTTTGCCAGCACTTCCGCTGGCGAGCCTTCCGCAATCACCCGCCCTTCGGCCAGGATGTAGGCCCGGCTGCAGATGCCCAGCGTCTCGCGCACGTTGTGGTCGGTGATCAGCACGCCGATGCCACGGCTCTTCAGATGATCGACGATGTGCTGGATGTCGGACACCGCCAGCGGATCGACGCCGGCGAAGGGCTCGTCCAGCAGAATGAAGCGCGGATTGGCCGCCAGGGCGCGCGCGATTTCGACGCGGCGACGCTCGCCGCCGGACAGCGCCTGACCTTCACTTGCGCGAATGTGGCCGATATGCAGGTCCTGCAGCAGCTGCTCCAGCTGCTCCTTGCGCTGCGGCTTGCTCAGCTCGGAGCGCGTTTCCAGGATCGCCAGGATGTTGTCGGCGACCGACAGCTTGCGGAATACCGAGGCTTCCTGCGGCAAGTAGCCGATGCCGAGCCGCGCCCGCGCATGCATCGGCAGCCGCGTGATGTCGCGGCCGTCGAGTTCGATCACGCCGCCGTCGGCCGGCACCAGGCCGACGACCATATAAAAGGACGTGGTCTTGCCGGCACCGTTGGGGCCGAGCAGGCCGACGATCTCGCCGGCCTCGACGCGCAGCGATACATCACGCACGACCATGCGCTTCTTGTACTGCTTGGACAGGCCGCGCGCAGACAGTATCGACGTCATGTTTTCGGGACCGTCGCAGGCGCTGGCGGGGTGACGGGAGCCGGGCTCGGCGGGGTATCGGCAGGCGCCTTGTTTGCCGGCGCAGGCGCGGCCGGCTTGGCGCCGGCCGCCGGCACCTCGTTCTTATCCTTGGCCGGCGGCTGAATCACGATACGCACCTGTCCGCCAGTACCGCCGGCGGCCTGGATGCGGCGTTCGTTGACGTTGTAGTGGATCGTCTCGCCGGTAATCTCGTCTTCGCCGCGCGTGACCCGGGCATCGCCGATCACATCGGCCAGGCCGCTCTGCGAATCGAAGTTGAGCTGCTTGCCGCGGGCCGTCACCGGCGGGTCCTGCTGACCCTCGTCGTCGGCCACGCCCTGATGCAGCAGATGCGCCGGCACGCCGTTGATCTTGGCGCGGTACTGGCCGTCGCCCAGCTGCTCCAGCTCCAGGCGGTCGCCATCCATATTCAGGGTGTCCGAGCTCAGCTTGACGTTGCCGGTGTAAACCATCAGGCCGTTCTTGGCCCAGTCGACGCTGGTGGCGGTCACCGTGATCGGCCCGGTCGGGCGCATCCGGTCGGACATGCCCTGCTTGGTCTGGGGCTTGGCTATCGGCTTGGCCACCGGCACGCTCGTCGTGGGTGCCGCCGGGGCGGCGGTCGCCGCCATCACCGTGCTGGCGGCCAGCATCGACAAAGCCGCCAGCACCCGGCCGCCCCCCCGTGTCACCTCAGCGCTTGCGCGGTACATATTGCATCCTCACGTTGCCCAACAGCTGCACGGTTTGCTTGTCCCAGTCGGCTTTCAGGCCCTTGGCCTGGCCGCTGCGGCTGTCGCTGTCGAAAGTGACGCCGGCATCGGTGTTGATCTGATGGTTCACCGGGTCGACCCACAGTTGCGGGGTATTCGCCACCAGCGCCTCGCCATCCGGCCAGGCACCGGTGATATCGACCGGGCCGTCCATCAGGATCCTTTTTTCATGCGCCGGTGCCGAGCCTTTCGGCGAGGTCAGCCGCCACGGCACCGAGCCGATTTTCGGTACGTTCATTTTCAGCTGCTCGTAGCGCGCGGACTCGTCGTCGAAGTAGTCCGCGCTCTCCGCCTCGGCGGTGAATTCACGCTGGCCGTTGACGTCGAGCCGCGTCCATTGCACGCCGCGCAGGCTGTAGCGCGGCGCCACCGCGGCATCCGGCGCGGTGGGCGACTCCGGGTCCAGGCTGCGCGAGCCGAACAGCAGCCAGGCGCCGAGCATCAGCGGCACGGTCAGCCACACCAGATAAGGCTTGATCCGCTGCATCATCCGGCGGCGTCCATCCGCGCAGCCTCGGCGCCCAGGCCCTGCGCCTCGAGTATCAGATCGGAAGCCTCGCGGATCGCGCCTTCACCGCCGCGGAAATCGCTGACCCAATGCGCCGCCTGCAAGGCCGAGCGATGCGCGTCGGCGACGCTCATGGCCAGGCCGACGCGGCGCATCAACGGCAGATCGGGTGTGTCGTCGCCCATGTGCGCGCACTGCTCGTCACTGAGGCCGAGCTGGGTCAGCAAGGCTTCGTAGGCCGGCAGCTTGTCTTCGGTGGCGAGCACGATATGCGGCACGCCGAGCTGCTCGAGGCGGCGCTGCATCGCCTCGGAAGGGCGGCCGGAAATCACTGCAACTTCGATTCCGGCGCGCAGCAGGTTCTTGATACCCAGGCCGTCGCGCACGCTGACCGCCTTGATCTCGAAACCGTCGGGGCCGAGATACAACTTGCAGTCGGTCATCACACCGTCGATGTCCAGGAACACGCAGCGGATTTTCGCGGCGCGCGCGTGGACCTCCTCGATCATCAGACGAGCCATTGGGTGAGCCATCAGACGACTCCGGCACGCAGCAGATCGTGCATGTGGATCACGCCGCACAGCCGGTCTTCGGCGTCGACCACCAGCAGCGCGGTGATCTTGTGCTGCTCCATCAGCCGCACCGCTTCGGCGGCGAGCCATTCGGGCCGCGCGCGATATCCGCCGCGGCGCATCACCTGATCGATCGTCGCCGTGCGCAGATCGACCTGCGCTTCCAGCGAGCGGCGCAGATCGCCGTCGGTGTAGACGCCGATGACGTGCTCGTGCTCATCGACGATCGCGGTCATGCCCAAACCCTTGCGCGTCATCTCCAGCAGCGCGACCGTCATCGGCGTGCCCGGCGCGACCTTGGGAATGCGCTCGGCCTTCTGCATCACGTCGTCGATTTTCAGCAGCAGCTTGCGTCCAAGCGAACCGCCCGGATGCGACATCGCAAAATCTTCCGGCGTGAAGCCGCGTGCATCGAGCAGCGCGACGGCCAGCGCGTCACCCATCGCCAGTGTCGCGGTGGTCGAGCTGGTCGGCGCCAGGTTATGCGGGCAGGCTTCCTGCTCGACCGAGACGTTGATATGCACATCGGCATTGCGCGCCAGCGTCGACGCCGGCTTGCCGGTCATCGCAATCAGCGGCGCGCCCATGCGCTTGATCAGCGGCAGGATCGTCAGGATCTCGGCGGTCTCGCCGGAATAGCTGAGCGCCAGCACCACGTCCTGGCGCGTGATCATGCCGAGGTCGCCGTGGCTGGCTTCGCCGGGGTGGACGAAGAACGCGGGCGTGCCGGTGGACGCCAGCGTCGCCGCGATCTTGCCGCCGACGTGGCCGGACTTGCCCATGCCGGTGACGACGACGCGGCCGCCGCAGGCGAGCATCAGCTCGCAGGCCCGCACGAAATCGCCGTCGATGCGCTGCAGCAGGCCTACCAGGCTGTCGCGCTCGATCTCGAGGACGCGGCGACCCATGCTTTGCAGGTTTTCGGGATTCACGACAGACGGTGGGACTCTTTTGGGGTCACGCAGTTTACGCGCTTACGCCGGCGCGGTCGTGAACCTGGCGGCCGGGACCGCCGCTGCGGCCCCGCTTGATCCGCTCGAAAGCTTGCAGCGCGCGGCTGCGCGACTCACCCAGATCGACGCTCGGCGCCGGGTAGTCGATCTTCAGCTGCGCCAGCACCGAGGGCTCGGCCAGCCAGGGCGCGTGCAGCAGGCTCGCAGGCAGGGCCGCGATCTCCGGCACCCAGTGGCGCAGGTAGCGGCCTTCCGGGTCGAACTTCTGGCTCTGCGTGACCGGGTTGAAGATGCGGAAATAAGGCGCCGCATCGGCACCGCTGCCGGCGACCCACTGCCAGCCCAGCGTATTGGCGGGCAGGTCGGCATCGACCAGCGTGTCCCAGAACCAGGCCGCGCCCTCCTGCCAGGGAATCAGCAGGTTCTTGGACAGGAAGCTGGCGACGATCATGCGCACGCGGTTGTGCATCCATCCGGTCGTCCACAGCTGGCGCATACCGGCGTCGACGATCGGCACACCGGTCCGGCCCTGCTGCCAGCGGCGCAGGTCTTCGGCGTATTCGCGCGGCTTGCGCCAGGCAAAAGCCGAGAAGCGCGGGTCCATCGGCTCGCTCGGCGTCCGCGGATAGTGGTACAGCACGTGGTGAGCGAACTCCCGCCACAGGATTTCGCGCTCATAGGTTTCGGCACCGCCTGCGACGCCCGGGCCATGATTCTCGGCGAGTTCGCGCTGCACGCGCGCCAGCAACTGCACCGGCCCGATCTCGCCGAAATGCAGGTGCGGCGACAGCCGCGAGGTCAGCAGCTGGTCGGGCCGATCGCGCCCGGCGCTGTAGTCCTGCAGCGCCTCGTCGCAGAAGCGCGTCAGCCGCTGCTGCGCGCCCGCCTCGCCCGGCTTCCAGGTCTTGGCTATTCCGGCGTCCCATCCAATCTTCGGCAGCAGGCCCAGCGAGGCGATCGTCAGACTCTCGGCCGCGACGCCCGGAATTCTGCGCGGCGCCGGCAGCGGCGAACGCGGAGTCCCCCTCGCCCGCAGCTTCCGCGAGAACGGTGTGTAGACGCGGTACGGACCACCGGTCTGGGTTTCGATCTCCCAGGGCTCGGCCAGCAGGGCGCCGTTGAACGTGCGGACCTCCAGCCCGGCGTCGATCAGGCCGTCGCAGATCCTGCGATCCGCCTGATACTGGGCCGGCTCATACAGCCGGTTCCAGAACGCAGCTTCGGCTCCGAACTGTTTCGCCAGCTCGCTCAAGACCCGGGCCGGCTCGCCGCGGCGGATCACCAGCGCGGCGCGGTGTCGCTGCAGATCGGCCGCGAACGCGGTCAGCGAATAATGCAGCCACCAGCGACTGGCGGCTCCGGGCTCGGTGCCCGGCGCCTCAAAGGAATCGATATAAACCGGCACGATGCGCTCGGCATGGCTCAGGGCATGATGCAGCGCCGGATTGTCGGCCAGCCGCAGGTCGCGCCGGAGCCACAGCAACGCCGTCTTCATCGCGTGTCCGCTCTTATCCCTGAATCGGGCCCCCACCCTAGCGCCTCGGTATAATCGCGGCCAAATGACGAATCCCCTCTCGAACGCAATCGACGTCGTCGGCGTTCGCAAATCCTATGGCTCGCTGCAGGCACTCAAGGGGATCGACTTCTCGATCCCGCGCGGCGAGTTCTTCGGCCTGCTCGGGCCCAACGGCGCCGGCAAGTCGACGCTGATCAGCATCATCGCCGGCCTGGTACAGGCCGACGCCGGTCGCATTGCCGTGCTCGGCCACGACACCGTCGGCGACTTCCGCGCCGCCCGCCGCCTGCTCGGCGTCGTGCCGCAGGAACTGGTGTTCGACCCCTTCTTCAAGGTCCGCGAGATGCTGCGCATCCAGGCCGGCTACTATGGCTCGGGCCGCGAAGTCTGGCCGTGGATCGACGAGATGCTCGAGCGGCTCGATCTGAGCGACAAGGCCGACGTGTCGATGCGCGCGCTGTCCGGCGGCATGAAGCGCCGCGTGCTGATCGCGCAGGCGCTGGTGCACAAACCGCCGGTGGTGATCCTCGACGAGCCCACCGCCGGCGTCGATGTCGAGCTGCGCCGCACGCTGTGGCAGTTCATGGCCGAGCTGCACGCCCAGGGCCAGACCGTGGTGCTGACGACGCATTACCTGGAGGAAGCCCAGGAAATGTGTTCGCGCATCGCGATCCTCGATCATGGCGAGGTCAAAGCGCTGGAGAGCACGCGCCAGCTGCTGAAGCGCCATCCGTTCCGATTCCTGCGCCTGAAACTCGCCAACGGCGGCAGGCTGCCGGACGCGCTGCAGATGCTGGTCGCCTCTGAGTCCGAAGGCACGATCGAACTGAAGCTGGAAACCGGCAAGCACCCGATCGCCGGCGTATTCGACGCACTGCGCGATGCCGGCGTCGCGATCGAAGACGTGCAGACCCGCGACCCGGACCTGGAAGACATCTTCGTGGAGCTGACCCGGTGAGCCCCGATCAGATCGGCTTTCTGACGCTGCTGAAAAAAGAAGTCATGCGCTTCTGGTCGGTGCTCGCGCAGACCGTGACCGCGCCGGTGATCACCGCGCTGCTCTACCTGCTGGTATTCGCGCAGGCCTTGTCGGGCCGCGCCTCGGCCTACGAGGGCGTCAGCTACACCGAATTCCTGGTGCCCGGCCTGATCATGATGACGGTGATGCAGAACGCCTTCGCCAACACCTCGTCGAGCCTGATCCAGTCGAAGATAATGGGCAACCTGGTGTTCCTGCAGATGGCGCCGCTGGGGCCCTGGGAATGGTTCGGCGCCTACGTGCTGGCGGCGCTGGTGCGCAGCCTGCTGGTGGCGGTCACGATGTTCGTGGCGACGCTGTTCTTCGTGCCGCTGGCGATCCATGCGCCACTGGCACTGCTGGCGATGTTCGTGCTGTCGGCCGGCTGCCTGGCGGTGATCGGCCTGATCGCCGGCATCGTCTCGCAGAAGTTCGATCACATCGCCGCGTTCACCAATTTCTTCATCAATCCGCTGGCCTTCCTGTCGGGCGTGTTCTACTCGGTGCACGCGCTGCCGAAGTTCTGGTACATGGTCTCGCACCTGAACCCGTTCTTCTACATGATCGACGGCTTCCGCTACGGCTTCTTCGGCCGCGGCGACGTGTCGATCTGGCTCAGCCTCGCCTGGACCGGCGGCTTCTTCGTGACCGCGTCCGCGGTGTGCTTGTGGATGCTGATCACCGGCTACAAGATGAAGCGGTAGCGCTTGTTTTTTGCTTGTCTCCTTCCCCCGCTTGCGGGGGAAGGCCGGGATGGGGGCGAGAAGTCACAGCGTCGCTGAGTCGTCCGCCCCCACCCGCGGTTGGCCCAGTGTGGAGAGTGACGTTGTGTCACTCTCCACTAAGCCAAACGCCCTCCCCCGCACGCGGGGGAGGGAACTTAACAATGGGTATTCCTGTATGACCAAAACCGAAATCCAGCAGCTCATCGAAGCCGGCCTGCCCGGCGCTACCGTTCGAGTATTCGGCGACGACGGCCAGCATTTCGAGGCCGAAGTGATCTGCGCCGAGTTCGCCGGCAAGCTGCCGCTGGCCCAGCACCGCATGGTCTACGCCACGCTCGGCGACAAGATGGGCCGCGACATCCACGCCCTGCAGCTGCGCACGCGCGCCGCCTGACCGAGTCGAGATTTGGACAAGTTCATCATCGAGGGCAACGGCCCTCTCAACGGCGAAATCGCCGCCAGCGGCGCCAAGAACGCCGCGCTGCCGATCCTGTGCGCGGCGCTGCTGTCCGACGAGCCGCTGACCGTCACCAACGTGCCAAGGCTGTGGGACATCGGCACCGCATCGAGGCTGCTGGCGCAGATGGGCGTCGCGGTCGAGCAGACCGAAGCCCATACCATCGTGCTCGACGCCAAACCCATCACCACCTGCGTCGCGCCTTACGAGCTGGTGCGCACGATGCGCGCCTCGATCCTGGTGCTCGGCCCGCTGGTCGCGCGCCGCGGCGAGGCGCATGTGTCGTTGCCCGGCGGCTGCGCGATCGGCGCGCGCCCGGTCGATCTGCATCTGATGGGCCTGGAGGCGATGGGCGCCGAGATCACGCTCGACGGCGGCTTCATCCACGCCCAGTGCAAGAAACTCAAAGGCGCGCACATCGTCTTCGACACGGTGACCGTGACCGGCACCGAGAACCTGATGATGGCGGCGACGCTGGCCGAGGGCGAGACGATCCTGGAGAACGCGGCGCGCGAACCCGAGGTCGTCGACACCGCGCGCTGCCTGCGCGCGATGGGCGCCAGGATCAGCGGCGACGGCACTACCACGATCCGTATCCAGGGAGTCGAAAAGCTGCACGCGGCCACGCATCGCGTGTTGCCCGACCGCATCGAGACCGGTACTTATCTGTTGGCGGCCGCGGTGACTCGCGGCCGCGTGCGCGTCACCCACACCGATCCGAGTCTGCTCGACGCGGTGCTGGTAAAACTGCAGCAGGCCGGCGCCAAGCTGAAGACCGGCACCGACTTCATCGAAGTCGACATGCAGAACCGCCGCGCAACTTCCGTGAACATCCACACAATGCCGCATCCGGGTTTCCCGACCGACATGCAGGCGCAGATGATGGCGATGAACTGCGTCGCCGAAGGCGTAGCCACGATCCGCGAAACCATTTTTGAAAACCGCTTCATGCATGCACAGGAGCTGATGCGCCTCGGCGCCGACATCCGCATCGAAGGCAATCTCGCCATCGTCACCGGCCGCGAGCGTCTGCAGGCCGCGCCCATCATGGCCACCGATCTGCGCGCCTCGGCCTCGCTGGTGCTGGCGGCGCTGGCCGCCGACGGCGAAACCCTGATCGACCGCATCTACCACATGGATCGCGGCTATGAGGACATCGAAGGCAAACTGTCGGCACTCGGCGCGCGCATCAAGCGCGTTAGACAGCTGTTGTAAAAAAGTGCAGTTGAAGGGATAGACTGGCCGCATGGCCACCGGAGAACCGATGAGCGCTCTGCCCCGCCCAGAATTGCGTTACACCTACGCCGACTATCGGACCTGGCCAGACGAAGTCCGCGGCGAGCTGATCGATGGCGTTTTCTACGACATGAGCCCGGCGCCCGCATTGCGCCATCAAAGCGTCGCAGGGGCGATCTTTTCCCAGTGGCATCGGGCCTTGCGCGGTAAACCTTGCCGGCCATACATCGCCCCCGTCGACGTTCTGTTGCCGCGCGCCGGCCAGCACGACGACCAGACCGGCGACGTAGTGCAACCCGATATCTTCATCGTCTGCGACAAGAGCAAACTCGACGGCCGCTTCGTCCGCGGAACGCCGGACGTAGTTGTCGAAGTGCTATCGACAAGCACCGCCCGCAAGGACCAGACGCGCAAGCTCGCACTCTACGAATCCTCCGGTGTCCGGGAATATTGGCTGCTGCACCCAGAGGACCGGGTTCTGACCATCTACACCCAGGACAGCGAAGCGCACTACGGCCGCCCACAGGTGCTGGCCGCAGAAGGCATCGTACAGCTGCTGACGATGCAGGATCTGTCGGTGGACTTCGAAGAGGTGTTCGCGGAATGAGCGAGGCACAATCGCGGCTCGCGGTACTGATCGACGCCGACAACACCACGCCGGCGATCGCCGCGGCGCTGCTGGCGGAAATCGCGAAATACGGCGTCGCCAGCGTCAAGCGCATCTACGGCGACTGGACCCAGCCGAATCTGAAGGGCTGGAAAGACGTGCTGGTGACGCTGGCGATCCAGCCGATCCAGCAGTTCGGATACACCACCGGCAAGAACGCGACCGACAGCGCACTGATTATCGACGCGATGGATCTGCTGTACACCAATCGCTTCGACGGCTTCTGCCTGGTGTCCAGCGACAGCGATTTCACCCGGCTGGCGTCGCGGCTGCGCGAGTCGGGGCTGTCGGTATTTGGTTTCGGCGAGCGCAAGACGCCGACTTCGCTGGTGTCGGCCTGCGATCGCTTCATCTATCTCGACGTGCTGCGCGAACCCGCGGCACCCGAGAGCGCCGAAGTCGGTTCGGCCCCCAGAGCCAAACCATCCGCCGCGCTGAAGACCGATAAAAAACTGATCGCGCTGTTCCGTGACGGCATCGAGGCGATCGCCGACGACGAGGGCTGGGCCGCGCTCGGCGGCGTCGGCCAGATCATCGGCAAGCAGGCCGCCGATTTTGATCCGCGTAACTATGGCTACAGGAAGCTCAGCGATCTGGCGGCCGCGATCGACGTGTTCGAAGTCGAGCAGCGCCGGCATGAGGACGGGCGCAGCAAGGGCGTCTACATCCGCGCCCGGCGCGGCGGCGGCTCCAAAAAAAGCTGAGACGGATTACCGCTGCAGGAGCGAGCAGCTCTACTTCTTGGATGCGCTGCGCTTGGCCGAAGGACCCCGGTTCGGTGACCGGCCCTGCTTCGTCGCCACCGCACGCCGCGCCGAATCCTTGCGCGCAGCTTCCTTGGCGGTCTTCTTCGTCGATTTACCCGAACCCGACTTCTCGTCGCCGCCGGTCTGTTTATTGATGGTGGCCCAGGCGCGGGCTTGCGCTTCCTTCTTCGGCGTGCCGCGCGCCTCGTAGCTGTCTTCGATGTGCTCGGCCTTGCGTTTCTGGGCGGCCGTATAGGCCGATTTGTCTCCTCTGGGCATGACGGACTCCTGTGCTTGCAAGCGAAGTCCCAGTGTGGACGCGGATGCTGACTCTCGACTGAAATCCAAGCCGCCCCTACAATCACGCTCACCAACCGACATCGCGTCCTCGTCCGGCAGGCAACACCTCATCCCTGCCCACCACGAAGGATCTCGCGATGCCTGCCGCAGCTCTGCGTCACCCCCTCAGCCCTCCCGTTTTTTTCTGCCGTACGCTGCTGGTTCTGTGCATTTCCTGCAGCGCCCAGGCCCAGGACCAGAGCCCGGCCGACAAGGCCGTCGTCCTCGACACAGTGACCGTCACTGAAGCCGCCGACAAGGCCTACACCGTCGACGGCAGCGCCTCGGCCACCAAGCTGCCGCTGAGTCTGCGCGACACGCCGCAGTCGGTCACCGTCGTCACGCGCCAGCGCATGGACGACCAGAACCTGCAGTCGATGCGCGACGTGCTCGACAACACCACCGGCGTCTATTCCTACGCCTACGACAGCGAGCGCGTGGTGTTCACCTCGCGCGGTTTCATCATCGACAACACGCTGTACGACGGCGTGCCGGTCGCGCCTGGACTCAATGCCGGCTCCACCGACGCCACGCTGGACACCGCGCTGTATGAGCGCATCGAAATCGTGCGCGGCGCTACCGGCCTGATGACCGGCGCCGGCAATCCCTCGGCCGCGGTGAACCTGGTGCGCAAGCATGCCGACAGCGAGATCTTCATCGGCTCGGCCTCGCTGAGCTACGGCTCCTGGGACGATTTTCGCAGCACCGCCGACATCAGCACGCCGCTGAGCAGCGACGGCAAGATCCGCGCACGCGTCGTCGGCGTTTATCAGAACCGCGATTCGTACATGGATCTGTACAAAAACGAAAAGCAGGTGTTCTATGGCATCGTCGACGCCGACCTGTCGCCGAACACGCGGCTCAGCGTCGGCTACGACTACCAGCAGACCTTGCCGCAAGGCAACACCTGGGGCTCGTTCCCGCTGTTCTTCAGCGACGGCACTCGCACCGACTGGCCGCGCTCGGTGACCACGGCCACCGACTGGAGCTACTGGAACAATAAAACACAGACCGCGTTCGCCGAACTCAATCACCAGTTCGGCAACGGCTGGTCGCTGCGCTCGACCGTGTCGAGGCGTGCAACCGACGGCAACGCGAACCTGTTCTACGTCTTCGGTTTTCCGGACAAGCAAACCGGTGAAGGGCTGTATCCGTATGCGTATCGCAGCGACGATCACGGCCGCCAGAATTCGGTTGACGCGTATCTGAGCGGGCCGTTCGAGCTGTTCGGCCGCAAGCACGAACTGGTGGTCGGCGGCATGGGGTCCTGGCTGCACGTGGATTCCTACGAGTACCAGCCCGGCGACCTGGCCGATGTCGGCAACTTCTACGAATGGGACGGCTCGTATCCCGAGCCCGAGTTCGCAAGCGAAGGCGACTACATCGCGCGCGTCCGTACCCGTCAGAGCGCCGCGTACACCGCGCTGCGGCTGTCGCTGGCCGACCCGCTGAAGCTGATCGCCGGTGCGCGCTACAGCACGTGGAAAAGCAGCGACTACTACGTCTACGATGGCCCCGATGCGGCCGAGCAGGATTACAGACGCGTCACGCCCTACGCCGGTCTGATCTACGATCTGAACAAGACCTATTCGGCCTTCGCCAGCTATACCAAGATCTTCAATCCGCAGAAGTACCAGAGGCAGGATGGCAGCTACCTCGATCCTCTGGACGGATACAGCACCGAAATCGGCATCAAGGGCGAACACTTCGGCGGCCGACTGAACACCGCGCTGACCCTGTTCGATACGCGCCAGGACAATGTCGCGGTGACCGACTTCGGCGAAGACGTCAACGACGATCCAATGCGCCAGGCCTATCTCGAAGCCGACGGCACGCGCACGCGCGGCTTCGAGCTCGAAGCCAACGGCGAAGTGCTGAAGGACTGGAACCTGTCACTGGGCTGGTCGCACTACACGATGCAGGATACCGACGGCGCGACCGTGAAAGGCTACATCCCGCGCACGATGGTACGCGCGTTCACCACCTGGACTTTGCCCGGCGCGCTGCACGAGCTGAGCATCGGCGGCGGCCTCAACTGGCAGTCGGACAATTACGTGACCGTGGAAAGTTCGCTGGCCGGCGACACCGCGCAAGTCAAGCAGGGCTCGTTCATCCAGGCCAGCCTGATGGCGCGGTACCAGATCACGCCGCATCTGTCGGCACAGCTCAACGGCAACAACCTGCTCGACAAGAAGTACTACGTGGTCGACGAGTACGGGAATCTGTACTACGGCGAGCCGGCCAGTGCGATGGCGACGCTGCGTTACGACTTCTGAGCGTGGCCGGGAAAACCCCGGGTTTCACCCGGGTTCGACACGCGCAATTTACGAGGCGAGCCGTGTAGGTTGGGGTGAGCGCAGCGAACCCCAACATTGCGACGGTGATCGTTGGGGTTCGCTGCGCTCACCCCAACCTACCCCCAACCTACGTCAGCGCTTTTGAGGGATCGAAGCGCAGCGCGACGCCGGACAGCTGTGCGTGCAGCGCGGCGCGGATGTTGGCGGCGATCAGCAGCGCGGCGGCACCGATCGCGAAGCCTTCGGGCCGGATGTTGCTGATGCAGTTGCGCGCCTCGTCGGTGTTGCCGACCTTGGGCGCGTAGGTGAGATAGGCGCCGAGGCTGTCGGGTGAGGACAGCCCCGGGCGCTCGCCGATCAGGCTGATCGCCATGCGCGCGCCCAGCAGCTCGCCGACTTCATCGGCGAGCGCCACGCGCGCCTGCGTCGCGATAACGACCGGCGCGATACTGACGCCATCCAGCAACGGCTTCAGCGCCTGCAACAAGGGCAGCGCATTGCTCTGCACCGCAGTCGACGATAGGCCGTCGCTGATCACGAAAACCAGGTCCGCGTCGCGCGGCAGCTGCTTCAAATGTTCCGCGGCTTCCGGCCGCAGACGACGGCCCCAGTCGGGCCGTGCCAGATAGGCCGCGCGATCAGCAGCGCGGCTCGCTACTTCAACCACCGACCACTGCTCGGCTTCGAGCTGCGCGCGCAGGGCCGGCACATCGAGCGGCAGATGCACGGCGTCGCGTGCCTGCGCATGAGCGAGGCCGAAGGCCAGCACTTCGCGGGTGGGCAGGCTGCTGCCGGTACGGCCCAACGCGATGCGCGCGGCCGTGTGACGACGCAGCGCCGTCCACGGATTCGGCAGCACGCTGTCCGTCGTGTTTGCCGCCAGCGTGTCGATTTTGCCGTCGCTCATTGAGCGGCCTCGGTGAACGCGGTCAGCGCCGGCAGCGCGCCGGACTGACGCGCATCCTGCAGACGGCCGTGCGCGTCGATCAGCTTCATGCGTTCCAGCCAGGCTTCGAATTCCGGTGCGTGTTTCAAGCCCAGTGCTTCACGCACGAACAGCGAATCGTGAAAGCTGGTGCTCTGGTAATTGAGCATGATGTCGTCGGCGCCGGGGATGCCCATGATGTAGCTGACGCCGGCCGCGCCGAGCAGGATCAGCAGATTATCCATGTCGTCCTGATCGGCTTCGGCATGGTTGGTGTAGCAGACGTCGACGCCCATCGGCAGGCCGAGCAGCTTGCCGCAGAAATGATCCTCGAGGCCGGCGCGGATGATCTGCTTGCCGTCGTACAGATATTCGGGACCGATGAAGCCGACCACGGTGTTGACCAGCAGCGGCTTGAATTTTCTTGCCACGGCATACGCGCGCACCTCGCAGGTCTGCTGGTCGACGCCGTGATGCGCGTTGGCCGACAGCGCGCTGCCCTGCCCGGTTTCGAAATACATCAGGTTGTCGCCGACGGTGCCGCGCTTCAGCGACAGGCCCGCTTCGTAGGCCTCCTGCAGCATCGCCAGGTTGATGCCGAAACTCTTGTTCGCAGCCTCGGTGCCGGCGATCGACTGGAACACCAGATCGATCGGCGCGCCGCGCTCGATCGCCTCGATCTGCCGCGTCACATGGGTCAGCACGCAGCTCTGCGTGGGGATGTCGAAGCGCGCGATCAACTCGTCCAGCAGCCGCCACATCGCCATCAGCTTGCCGGGCTCGTCGCTGACCGGGTTGATGCCGATCACCGCGTCGCCGGAGCCGTACAGCAGGCCGTCCAGCGTCGAGGCGGCGATGCCCTTGGGGTCGTCGGTCGGGTGATTGGGCTGCAGCCGTACCGCGAGCCGGCCCGGCAGGCCGATGGTGTTGCGGAAGCGCGTCGTCACCCGGCATTTGCGCGCGGCCAAAATCAAATCCTGGTTGCGCATCAGCTTGGAAACCGCGGCGACCATCTCGGGCATCAGGCCGGGGGCCAGCGCGGTGAGCATCGCTGGGGTGGCGTCATCCGACAGCAGCCAGTCTCGGAAGCCGCCGACGCTGAGGCCCGAGACCGGGGCGAAAGCGGCGCGGTCGAAGCCGTCGACGATCAGCCGGGTCACGTCGTCGGCCTCGTAGGGGATCAGCAGGTCCTCGAGGAAGTGCGCCAGCGGCACCTCGGCCAGCGCCAGCTTGGCCGCCATACGCTCCTCGGCGGTGGCGGCGGCGACGCCGGCCAGGTAGTCGCCGGAGCGCGCCGGGGTCGCCTTGGCCATCAGCTCGCGCAGCGTGTCGAAGCGATGGGACCGGATGCCGATGGAGTGCTGGTAGCTCATGGGATTTGGGCAGCAAGGGACGGACCAGGGTTCAGTCCGGAGCCTAAAGTCAATCCGCTGCCTGTAGGAGCGGCTCTTAGCCGCGATTGTGCCGGTGAGGCCTCAATCGCGGCTAAGAGCCGCTCCTACAGTTCCGCGACCGGGCTGGCCTGATGCCCCCGGAATATGCCGGTAACGCCTGTCGGTTAAAATCCCGGCCCTTTCGCATCACCGATGCCCCTGATGAACGGCCTCACCCTCGCCCTGTCCAAGGGCCGAATCCTTGAAGAAAGCCTGCCGATGCTCGAAGCCATCGGCATCGCGCCGGCCGGCGACATCGACCGGCTGCTGCGCGTGCCCTCGCAGCGCGCCGACGTGTCGCTGGTGATGATCCGGCCGGCCGACGTGCCGACCTATGTCGAACACGGCGCCGCGGACCTGGGCATCGTCGGCAAGGACGTGCTGATGGAACATCAGTTCGACCAGGGCGGCAGCGAGCTGTACGAACCGCTGGACATCGGCATCGCCCAGTGCCGCATGTCGGTCGCCGCGGTGCGCGGATACGTCGCGCCCAGGGGCCGGCGGCTGCGCATCGCCACCAAGTACCCGGAGATCGCGCGACGGTTCTATGCCGCGCGCGGCGAGCAGGTCGAGATCATCAAGCTCTACGGCTCGATGGAACTGGCGCCGCTGGTCGGGCTCGCCGACCAGATCGTCGATCTGGTCGCCACCGGCAATACGCTGCGCGCCAACGGCCTGGTCGAGATCGAGAAGATCTGCGACATCAGCTCGCGCCTGGTCGTGAACAAGGCGTCGATGAAGATGAAGCACGCCGCGATCCAGGCACTGATCGATGCGTTCCGCGCCGCCGACGCGAGCAGGAACCGCTCGTGAGCATCGAGATCCTGCGCCTGGATGCCGCCGCACCGGACTTCGACGCACAGCTCGAACAGCTGCTGGACCGCGCGCCGGAGCAGAACGCGCGGGTGACCCAGACCGTCGACGCCATCGTCGCCGACATTCGCAAACGCGGCGATGTCGCGCTGCTCGAGTACACCAACCGCTACGATCGGCGCACGGTGACCGACGCCGCCGCGCTGGAGGTCTCCAAGCCCGAACAGAAGGCGGCCTGGCATCGCCTGCCGGCCGATCTGCAAGCGGCGCTGGAACAGGCCGCGGAGCGCATCCGCGCCTATGCGCTGCATCAGAAGCTAGAAAGCTGGGAGTTCGCTGATGCGCTCGGCAACCGCCTCGGCCAGCGCGTCACCGCCATGGACCGGGTCGGCGTCTACGTCCCTGGCGGCAAGGCGGCGTATCCGTCCAGCGTGCTGATGAACGTGATCCCGGCCAAGGTCGCCGGCGTGCCGGAAGTGATCATGGCAGTGCCGACGCCGGGCGGCGCCGGCGGCGATGCGCCCAACGACGCGGTGCTCGGCGCCGCGTACCTGGCGGGCGCCGATCGGGTGTTCACGGTCGGCGGCGCCCAGGCGATCGCCGCGCTGGCCTGGGGCACGGCCACGATCCCGGCGGTCGACAAGATCGTCGGCCCCGGCAACGCCTATGTGGCCGCCGCCAAGCGCGCCGTGTTCGGCCGCGTCGGCATCGACTCGATCGCCGGGCCGTCCGAGATCGTCGTGATCTGCGACGGCGAGACCGATCCGCGCTGGATCGCGATGGACCTGTTCAGCCAGGCCGAGCACGACGAGGACGCGCAGGCGATCCTGATCGCCCCTAGCATCGTCTACCTCGAGCGCGTTGCCGATGCGATGGAACAGCGCATCGCCGAGCTGCCGCGTGCCGAGATCGTGCGCGCCGCGCTACGCGGCCGCGGCGCGCTGATCGCGGTCCGCGATCTGCAGCAGGCCGCCGAAATCAGCAACCGCATCGCACCCGAACACCTCGAACTGTCGGTCGCCGACCCGCGTGCGCTGCTCGAGAACATCCGTCATGCCGGTGCGGTGTTTCTCGGCCGTCACGCACCGGAAGCCTTCGGCGACTACTGCGCCGGCCCGAACCACGTGCTGCCGACTTCGCGCGCCGCGCGCTTTTCCAATCCGCTCGGCGTCTACGAGTTCCAGAAGCGCAGCAGCCTGATCGAATGCAGCGCCGACGGTGCCCGGCCGCTGGCGGCGATCGCCGGCCGCATCGCCGACGCCGAAGGCCTGCACGCACACGCCGCCTCGGCGCGTGATCGCGGCTAGACTTCTCAGTACAACCGAGGTGCGCACGCCATGACGAGACTCGCACGCTGCAGCCTGATCCTTGCCTTCGCCGGCCTGCTGGCCGCCTGCGAGGACGGACGCATCGGCGTCGAGCTGTCGGCCGATCCGCCGGCGGCGGTCACGACCCAGGAAGTCGACGTGTCGCTCGACGGCATCACACTGCAGCGCGACGACGGCAGCGAAGACCGGATCGATTTCGATAACACCGTGCGCGTCAACCTGATGCGCTTCGACAACGTCACCTTCCCGCTGCTGGACGCCGAGGCCCTCGATGCGGGCGACTACACCGGCATCCGTCTGGAGTTTCACGACTCCAGCAGCGACGACAGCGACAACTACGTGATCGATACCAGCCACGGGCGGCGGCCGCTGACGATCAACGCCAGCAACGAGTTCACCCCGCTGAATCTGACCGTCAAGAAAAAAGGCAAGACCTACACCGTGCAGGTACGTCTGGACCTGCGCCTGTCCCTGACGGCCGACAGCAGCAGTCCCAGCCTGACGCCGGTGCTCCGCGCCGCGCGCGACACCAAGGCGGCGCGCGTCAGCGGCAGCGTCAAGGACTCGCTGATCAGCACCAGCAGCTGCCGGGACGGCCGCAGCACCGGAGTCGGTGTCGCGATCTACGCATTCAAGAAACTCGGCGACAGCGTGGCACCCGACGACTACGACGGCAGCGAGCCCGACCCGGTCGCCAGCACGCCGGTGCACAGCAGCGGCAGCAGCAGCTGGCAATACAACATCGGCGTGCTGCCGCCGGGCGACTACACGCTGGCGCTGACCTGCGACGGCGACCAGGAAAACCCCTCGACCAGCCAGGACGAAATCGGCTTTCTCAACGACACCCACGACGTCAGCCTCGACGAAGGCGACGAGCAGGACCAGGACTTCAATTAGCGCATCACCGTCGGCAATCCCTTGCCGACGTGTGAGCTTGCAGGCGCAATCGCCTGAGGTGAAACCACCAGCGCAGTTGACGCCTAACGCCAACCTGCCAAGCTAGCCGCCTCGCGGCGGGGACCGCGCTCGATGCATATGGCTGGAATGAACGACAAATCGGCGCTATTGGGCCAGTTGAAGATCGACCGCGAGCCCGAGCATTCTGACGGCGGCGGCGGCACAGGCAAATGGATCCTGCTCGTGATCATCCTGCTGCTGATCGCTGGCGGCCTGGGCTGGTGGCTGATGAAGCCCAGCGGCCTGCCGGTCAAGGCCGCTTCGGTCGTGGCCGCCAGCGGCGGCAGCTCGGGCCCGGCCTCGCTGCTCGACGCCTCCGGCTACGTGGTAGCGCGGCGCACCGCGACGGTGTCGGCCAAGATCACCGGCAAGGTCACCGAAGTGCTGATCGAGGAAGGCCAGCACGTCGACGCCGGCGAAATCGTCGGCCGGCTAGACGACACCAACATCCGCGCCGGCTACGGCCAGGCGAGTGCGCAGCTGGCCTATGCGCGTGCCGCTCATGACCAGGTGCGCGTGCAGCTCGCCAATGCGCAGCGCGATTACCAGCGCAAGCAGCAGTTGCTGGCCCAGCACTTCGTCAGCCAGTCCGAAGTCGACAATGCGCAGACCGCGCTCGACGATCTGAAAGCCCAGCTCAACACCGCGGCGCGCAGCGTCGACGTGTCGTTACAGGGCGTCGAGGTTTCGCAGAAAAGCCTCGACGACACCGTGGTGCGCGCGCCGTTCGCCGGCGTGATCACGGTGAAGGCCGCGCAGACCGGCGAGATCGTGTCGCCGCTGTCGGCCGGCGGCGGCTTCACCCGCACCGGCATGGGCACCATCGTCGACATGGATTCGCTGGAGGTCGAAGTCGACGTCAATGAAAACTTCATCAACCGCGTGCGCGCCGGCCAGGCAGCGACGATCAAGCTCAATGCGTATCCGGACTGGGAAATCCCGGCCGAAGTGATCGCCATCATCCCCACCGCCGACCGCGCCAAGGCCACAGTCAAGGTGCGCGTCGGCTTCAAGCAGAAGGGCGATCCGCGCGTGCTGCCCGACATGGGCGCACGCGTGGCGTTTCTCAGCGAAGCACCAACGCCAGGCAGCGGGAACGCCGCGAAACCCGGCGTGACGGTGCCCGCCGATGCGGTGCAGGTCAACGGCGATGCCGGCGTGGCCTGGGTGATCCGCGACGACAAGCTGGAGCGCCGCGGGGTCAAACTCGGCGCGAAGAACGGCGACCAGCTGAGCGTATTGGCCGGCCTGTCGGCCGGCGAGCGTGTCGCGATCGGCGACAGCTCGAAATTCGAAGATGGAGTCAAGGTACAAGTACAACCGTAGGTTGGGGTGAGCGCAGCGAACCCCAACGGTCGTTGGCGCAATGTTGGGGTTCGCTACGCTCACCCCAACCTACTCGGATTACGCAGATACAAGGGCTAAGAACCACGAGGGATCTGGATCATGAATGCAATCGTTACACTGAGCGGCGTCACCAAGCGCTATACGCGGGGCAAACAGACCGTCGAAGTGCTGCACGGTATCGACCTGGAAATCGCACAGGGCGATTTCGTCGCGCTGATGGGGCCGTCCGGCTCCGGCAAAACCACGCTGCTGAACCTGATCGGCGGGCTCGACCAGCCCAGCACCGGATCGGTCGCAGTGGCCGGCGAACGCATCGACACGCTGTCGGGCTCCAAGCTCGCCAAGTGGCGCGCCCGCCACATCGGCTTCGTGTTCCAGTTCTACAATCTGATGCCCATGCTGACGGCGCAGCGCAATGTCGAACTGCCGCTGCTGCTGACCTCGCTGTCGGCCGCGCAGCGCAAGAAGAACGCCGAAGCCGCGCTCGCCGTGGTCGGCCTCGCCGATCGATCCAAGCACAAGCCCAACGAGCTTTCCGGCGGCCAGGCGCAGCGCGTCGCGATCGCGCGGGCGCTGGTTGCCGATCCGACGCTGCTGGTCTGCGACGAACCCACCGGCGATCTCGACCGCAACACCGCGGACGAAATCCTGCACCTGCTGCAGACGCTGAATCGCGAACACGGTAAGACCATCGTCATGGTCACGCACGATCCGAAGGCCGCCGAATTCGCGAGCCATCAGATGCATCTCGACAAGGGCCTGCTGGTCGGCACGACAGTCGCGGCCTAAGCGCGCGATAGGAGCGACACGATGAAATTCTTCCCGCTGCTTTGGGCCACGCTGTGGCGCAAGAAGATACGCACGATCTTCACGCTGATGTCGATCATGATCGCATTCTTACTATTCGGAATGCTGCAGGGAGTCAACGCGGCGTTCCATTCGGGCGTCGACAACGCCAACGTCAACCGCCTGATCGTGTCGAGCCGCATCTCACTGACCGAGGCGCTGCCGCTGTCGCAGATGCAGCAGATGGACGCACTGCCCGGCGTCGCCCATGTCACCTACGCCGTTTGGTTCGACGCGCGCTATCAGGAACAGAAGAACTTCCTGTTCGCGGTGCCCACCGACATCGACCGCTATCTCGCCACGATCCCCGAGGTGAAAGTCGCACCGGACCAGGTCGAGGCGCTCAAGCGCACCCGCTCCGGGATTCTGATCGGAACGGTCGCCGCAAAGAAATACGGCTGGAAGATAGGCGACCGGGTTCCGCTGCACTCCAACATCTGGACACGCAAGGCCGACGGCCAGTCAGACTGGGCCTTCGACGTCGTCGGCTTCTACGACTTCACCGGCGATCCCAGCCAGACCGACGGCGCGATCTTCAACTACAGCTACTTCGACGAGGCCCGGGCGTTCCGCAACGGCACCATCGGCTGGTGGATCGTCAGCGTGAAGGACCCCAACCAGTCTGCGGCCGTCGCCCAGGCCATCGACAAGCTGTTCGAGAACTCCTCCGACGAAACCAAGAGCCAGAGCGAAAAGGAATTCGCGCAGGGCTTCATGAAGCAGTTCGGCGACATCAACTTCATCGTCACCGCGATCCTGGGCGCCGTGTTCTTCACGCTGCTGTTCCTGACCGGCAACACGATGATGCAGTCGGTACGCGAGCGCGTTCCGGAAATGGCGGTGCTCAAGACGCTGGGCTTTAGCGATGGCCAAGTGCTGACGCTGGTGTTCGCCGAATCGCTGTTGCTGTGCCTGCTGGCCGCCGCGCTGGGCCTGCTGCTCGCTCAGATGATCTTCCCGCTGATCGCCGGCAAGATCGGCGCGGCAAGCCTGCCGCTGCAAGTGCTCGCCACTGGCGGCCTGATCGCGGTCGTGCTGGCCGTTCTGACGGGCCTGCCGCCGGCACTGAGTGCCAGCCGCCTCAACATCGTCGATGCATTAAGGAGTTAGGCGCCATGTTCAAACAGACATCCGCCGTCGTCGCGATGAACCTGCGCGCGGTGCCGCAACGGCTCGGTGCCTCGTCGGTCATCGTCGTCGGCATCGCCGGTGTCGTCGCCGTACTGGTGTCGGTGCTGGCGATGGCGACCGGCTTCAACCAGACCGTGGCCAAAGCCGGCAGCCCGGACCGCGCAATCGTACTGCGCGGCGGCTCGCAGGCGGAGATCAACAGCGGCATGGGACGCGACAGCGTACAAACCGTGCTGGATTCGCCCGGCATCCGGAAGGACGCTGACGGCAAGCCGATCGGCACTGGCGACATGGTGACGATCGTCAACCTGCCGAAGATTTCCGATGGTTCCGATTCCAACGTCACGCTGCGCGGCACGGGCGCCAAGTTCACCCGCCTGCGGCCGGAGTTGCGGATCGTGCAGGGCCGTATGTTCGAGCCTGCGGTACGCGAACTGATTGTCGGCGAGGCCGCGCTGAAGCAGTTCAAGGGTGTGACCGTCGGCAGCCGGCTGAACTTCCGCGAATCGGACTGGACCATCGTCGGCGTATTCAGCACTGGCGGCGACAACCACGAATCCGAGCTGATCGGCGACGTCGACACCGTGCAGTCAGCGTTTCGCCGCACCGGCTTCTCGTCGATCACGGTGCTGCTGGAATCCCCTGATTCCTTCGAGGCATTCAAGGACCACCTGACGACCGATCCGACGCTGACGGTCGACGCCAAGCGCGAGCCCGAGTACTACGCCGAGCAATCCAAACAGATCACGACTCTGCTCAATTTCATGGCCTATTTCGTCGGCGGCATCATGGCGATCGGCGCTACGTTCGGTGCCTTGAACACGATGTATTCAGCGGTGTCGGCGCGCGGCATCGAGATCGCCACGCTGCGCGCAATCGGCTTCGGCGCAATGCCGGTGGTGATTTCGATCTTCGTCGAAGCACTGCTGCTGTCGCTGCTCGGCGGCATCATTGGCGCGGCGCTGGCGTGGGTTTTCTTCAACGGCAACGCGGTCAGCACCCTCGGCTCCAACTTTAGCCAAGTGGTGTTCCAGCTCACCGTCAGCCCCGCACTGGTAATCTCCGGCATCGTGCTGGCCTGCGTGATTGGCTCGCTCGGTGGGCTGTTCCCGGCGATCCGCGCCGCGCGACTGCCGATCGCAACCGCGCTGCGTGCCACCTGACGATGCAAGCGACGCTCGCAGAGCTGGAAGCGGCGGCGCGCATCGTCCACGCGGTGATGCCGCCGACGCCGCAGTACCGCTGGCCGCTGCTGTGCGAGCAGCTGGGCACCGAAGTCTGGCTCAAGCACGAGAACCACACTCAGGTCGGCGCGTTCAAGATCCGCGGCGGCCTGGTCTACTTCGATCACCTCGCCCGCAATGGCCACGCGCAACGCGGCGTGGTCAGCGCCACACGCGGCAATCATGGACAGTCGGTCGGCTTCGCCGCGAAGCGTCACGGCATCCAGGCCACGATCGTCGTGCCTTTCGGCAACAGCCGCGAGAAAAACGCGGCGATGCGCAGCCTCGGTGTCGAACTGATCGAATACGGCGATGATTTTCAGGCGGCGCGCGAGCACGCCGAAAGCCTCGCGGACGAACGCAATCTGCATATGGTGCCGTCGTTCCACCCGCTGCTGATCGCCGGCGTCGCCAGCTACTGGCTTGAATTCTTCACGGCCGCAGCCGATTTGCATACGGTGTACGTGCCGATCGGCCAGGGCTCCGGAATCTGCGCGGCGATTGCCGCACGCGATGCATTGCAGCTGTCGACCGAAATCGTCGGCGTGGTTTCCACGGGTGCGCCGGCGTACGCGCTGTCGTTCGCACAAGGGCTGCCGATCGAACATGCGGTTACGACGCAGCTCGCCGACGGCATGGCCTGCCGCAAGCCCGACCCGCTCGCGCTGGCCATCATCCGTCGTAGTGCGCAGCGTATCGTCGAAGTCAGCGACGAGCAGATCGCCAGCGCCATGCGCACGCTGTTCCAATGCACGCACCAGGTTGCCGAAGGCGCCGGTGCAGCCGCTTGCGCAGCCGCCGCACAAGAGTCCGCACACATTCGCGGCCGCCGCATCGGCCTGGTACTGTCCGGCGGCAATGTCGATCGCGACGTCTTCGGCTCGGTGCTGGGCTCGGTGCTGGCCGGCTGATGGCGGCGAGAAAGCCGGCCGCGCTGCAACTGCAGGCCAGCCTCAGTCTGGCCTCAAAGGCCGGCACGCTGGCCGGCGCGCAGCGCATCGAGCTGCTGGAGGCGATCGGTAAAACCGGCTCGATCACCCGCGCGGCGAAAGCCGTCGGCCTCAGCTACAAGGGCGCCTGGGACGCGGTGGAGGCGATGAACAACATGGCCGACGCGGCGCTGGTGGAACGCATCGCCGGTGGTCGCGGCGGCGGCGGCACCCAGCTGACGCCGCGCGGCGTCGCGCTGGTCGAGAGCTACCGCGCTGCGGCCGAAGAACACCTGCTGTTCGTAGAAGCGCTCAACCGCCGGCTGAAGGATCGCCGCGGCGATCTGCAATTGCTGGGGAGACTCGCGATGAAAACCAGTGCACGCAACCAGCTGTGGGGCCGCGTCGTCCGCATCGCGGCCGGCGCGGTTAACGATGAAGTGGAGCTGGAGATCAAGGGCGGCGATCGCATCGTCGCGGTGATTACGCATCAGAGCGTCGAGCAGCTGGGCCTGAAAACCGGCTCGGACGCGGTCGCGCTGATCAAGGCTTCGTGGGTGATACTCGGCGTTGACGACACCGGCCCGACGCTGAAGCTGTCGACGCGCAATCAGCTGCGCGGCAGCGTCAAAGCGCTGACGCCGGGCGCGGTGAATACCGAAGTCACGGTCGATCTGAAAGGTGGCAATACGCTGGCGGCGATCGTCACCAACACCAGCGCGCAGAGTCTGGCTTTGAAGCCCGGCATTGCGGTGACGGCGCTGTTCAAGGCATCCAGCGTGATCATCGGCGTCGCCGGTTGATCGTGGAACTGTAGGAGCGGGTCATACCCGCGACTGTGCCGGTGGAGCCTGAGTCGCGGGTATGACCCGCTCCTACCGTTCAGGGTACCAGGCGACCGTTCTCTATCTGCAACACCTGGTCCGCCAGATACGCGACTTCCTGCGGCGAATGGCTGACATAAAGCATCGGCAATTTCGTCTCGTCGCGCACGCGTTTCAGGAACGGCAGGATCTGCGCTTTCAGCCGCGTATCCAGCGACGATAGCGGCTCGTCCAGCAGCAGCAGTCGCGGCGAATACAGCAGCGCGCGGCCGAGTGCGACACGCTGGCGCTCTCCGCCCGAGAGCTGATCGGGCCGACGCTCCAGCAGCGCGCCGATCTCCAGCAAGGCGGTCACACCTTCCAGCGTGAAACGCCGCTGCCCGTGCGCCAGACCGCGCCAGCCGTACAGCAGGTTTGCGGACACCGTCAGATGCGGGAACAACTGGCCGTCCTGAAATACCAGGCCGAAGCGGCGCCGATACGCCGGCACGAACTCGCGCTGCGCGCAATCGACCAGCGTTTGACGGTCGAAACGAATGCTGCCGCGAGCCGGCGACAGCAGGCCGGCGGCCAGCGCCAGCAAGGTGCTTTTGCCGGAGCCCGAAGGCCCGCAGATGCCGGTCACGCCTTCGCCGAAACCATGCGCGATTTCGAGATCGAAGGAACCGCGGCGGAATGACAGGTCGACGTCGAGCATGTTCAGTCGTGAGTTCGCGCGTCGAGCCTGCGACGCATGCGCGTAGTCACCAGATGACCGACGAACAGCGCGGCGAACGCCAGCGCGATCGACAGCAACGCCAGGCGCATCGACGCGGCGTCGCCGCCCGGCACATGCGAGTACGAATAGATCGCCAGAGGCAGCGTGCGCGTCTCGCCGGGGATGTTGCCGACGAAGGCCATCGTCGCGCCGAACTCGCCGAGGCTGCGCGAGAAGCACAGGATCGCGCCGACGAAAATGCCCGGCGCCGCCAGCGGCAAGGTGATGGTCATGAATACGCGCAGCGGCGTCGCACCCAGCGTGGACGCGGCTTGCTCGAGGCGGCGATCGACCAGCTGAAAGGCCAGCCGTATCGGCTGCACCGCCAGCGGGAACGCCATCGTCGCCGACGCCAGCACCGCGCCTTTCCAGTCGAATGCGAGCCTGATGCCGAGGTGCTCCAGCAGCCAGCCCCCGATCGGGGCCTGTGTGCCGAGAAGCAACAGCAGCATGTAGCCGGGCACGACCGGCGGCAGCACCATCGGCAACTGAACCAGGGTTTCGGCGATCAGCTTGCCGCGGAATTCGCGCCGCGCCAGCCACCAGCCGCACAGCACCGCGAGCGGCATCGATGTGATGGTCGCCCACAGCCCGACCTTGGCCGACAGCCAGAGCGCGGTCCATTCTTCGGGAGTGAGAGTCATCGTCGTGAGTATCGTAGGTCGGCAATCCCTTGCCGACACGCGGTCGTGGATCAGGGAACCACGTCGGCAAAGGATTGCCGACCTACACCTTAGTGCGCAAGCAAGCTGAATCCGTAATGCTCGAAAACCGTAGCCGCCGGCGCAGTCTTCAAGTAGTCGAACAGCGCGCGTGCCTCCGGTCGCGAATCCTTCAGCAGCGCAAATGGATACACGATCGGCTGATGCGTGCTCTCGGGAAATGTCGCCAGCACCTCGACCTTGGCACTGATCGCGGCGTCGGTCGCGTAGACGATGCCGAGCGGGCATTCGCCGCGCTCGACAAAAGCCAGCGCAGTGCGCACATCGTCAGTGCCGACGATGCGGTTCTGCAGCTTGTCCCACCAGCTCAGCGACTGCAGCGCCGCCTTGGCATAGATGCCGACCGGCACGACGCCGGGCTCACCTGTGCACAGCTTGCCCTTGTAGGCGCCGGCCAGATCGAAGTCGGAACTCATCTTCACGTCGAAGCGACGGCCCTTGGGCACGATCAGCACCAGTGTATTGCCGAGCAGATCAATACGCGTTCCCGGCACGAGCTTGCCGGCTTTTTCGACCGTGTCCATCCAGCTGCTGTCGGCCGAGCCGAACACATCGGCCGGCGCGCCGGCGGCGATCTGCCTGGCCAACGTCGACGAGGCCGCGAACACCAGGCTCGGCGCCGGATGGCCGGATGCTTTCCAGTCGGCGCCGATATCGGTCAGCGCGTTGGTCAAGCTGGCGGCAGCGTAGATGCGTGCCGGATCTTCGGCGGCCCGATCTTCGGCAAGCACGGATGTCGCGAGCACCGCACAGAACAGCGCCGCGACGGCACCGACGGAAGACTTCATTCGTATCCCCTGTTCGATCATTAAGCGATCATTAAGTGGCGCAGAACTTGCCGCCGTTTTCGTTATGTAATCTACTATATAACGCAGGGCCAGACAAACGATCGGCCGGCATTCTCAAGGGAGCTTTCCAATGTCACAACAGGCCCGCGCACTGTGCGCCGCCGCCACGTTCGCGTTGTCCGCCGCTGCCAGCGCACCGGTTTTCGCCAAGGACGATCTGCTGGAAACGCTGGCGCAGAAAGGCGTGATCAGTATGGAGGAATACGAGAAACTCAAGGCCGCGCAGCCCAAGGCCGCCTCGCCGACCTTCACAACCGAGGACGGCCTCAAGTTTGCCTCGGCCGACGGCGCGTTCTCGCTGCAGATCGGCACCCTGCAGCAGATCGACTACGCCGCGTTCAACGACGACGGCACCGACATCGCCGA
>NZ_JAQGNT010000046.1 GCF_028291725.1 Hydrocarboniphaga sp.
CTAGTCCGATGGGAGACCCCCCGGCTCTGCCGGGGAGGCAGTAGACGTTCGACGTATCGGGCGGTCCATCAATGAAACTCCGGAGCGTGAGCCGCCAAGCAAACGCAGAGGAGTTTCATCAATGGACCAAGCAGAGACGCTAAGTCACACGAAGTGGGAGTGCAAATACCATGTTGTTTTCATACCGAAGTGTCGCAGGAAGACGCTGTACGTGGGTTTGAGAGAGCACTTGGGAGAGGTATTCCGGCGGCTGGCGGAGCAGAAGGAAAGCCGGATTGAGGAAGGTCATCTGATGCCGGATCACGTGCACATGATGATCGCGATACCGCCGAAATATGCGGTATCGCAGGTGGTGGGGTACATCAAAGGGAAGAGCGCGATTCATCTGGCCCGGGTGTACGGGGAGCGGAAGCGGAATTTTGTAGGGCAGCACTTCTGGGCGCGAGGCTATTTCGTATCGACGGTGGGGCGAGACGAGGCGGTGATACGCGCGTACATCCGCAACCAAGAACAGGAGGACCAGCGAATAGACCAACTGAGCTTGTTACGCTGATGGGCCACCTTGTGGTGGCCCGACCCAAGCGGGGCCGCGTTAGCGACCCCGCATAGCCGCTTTGAGCGGCTCACAACCTAAAACCCCCGGCTTTGCCGGGGGATACTTATTGCGGCTACCATCTCACGATGGCGGTCGATGATAGCGACGACCCTTTCCTCCGGCGGCTGCTTGTCACCGAAGTGCCAATCCCGATGCACGGCCAATTTTTTGAGCGCCCAACGCCGGCGACCGATGGTCGAGGAGGTGTCGGACTTTTCCGGCTGGGAGAGGGAAAAGACAAAGTTGCTGGGCCGCTGGACATCACGCCATTCACGTGTTTTCAGAGCGTTCGGACTTGACGTAGCCGAGGCATACCAAGTAGCCGAGCGAGAACCGAAAAACGATGCGAGACCGCGCGATCCGGCCACGTTTGTTGTGTCACGGCGGAACGCTTCCAGTTGGCATGCCGTGGCGACACCGGGTCCCATCAACTGGACCTCATCGCATATCCACAGGCAATCGTTGTTCAGCAGACCGAAATGCATGGGCCAGCGGGGTCGGCGCATGGCGTAACCGCGGTTGAGCGCACGGGAAAGAAGCATGTCCTGCGTGCCGATGAGAATTGCGGGCTTCTCAGGGTGGATGTCCCATTCCCTGGTCTCGGAGGTGCTTTCCTCGCCGCCCATCAGAATGACCGGCGAGTGCTCGGCCAGCCAGCGTAAGTCGGCGAGCGCCTCGGGCCGGAGATCAAGCTCCGCCGCAGAGTTGAGCAGGTTCGTTGACCATGCGGCAACGCGTTCACGGGTTTGCTCTACCAGAGTTCGCATCGGCACGCAGTAAACCAGCCGCGTCGGCCAGTCCAGCTTGTTCAGGACAACGCGGTTCCAAAGCCAAGCCAGGATCAAGCCTTCTGTCTTGCCGCAACCGGTGGGTATGTCGATCAGGCGAGATTCGCATGCGACTCCACTTGTCAGAGTTTCCGGTTTTTGGGGGGCGGCAGTCTCGCCGCAAGCCAGCCGGCACTGCCAGGCCATCGGATCGAATCCGTTCTGGCTGTGATCCGTGCAAGTCGCTCCTCTAAAAACAGTGCCGTAGTTCATATCACTCTCAGAGTGACGATCGGGTTGGTGTCGCCGTGGAGTTTGACCATTTGATTGCGCGTGACTACTTTAACCCCACTGCGGCCACCAGACCGGAAGCAAGTCATGTTCTTCAACGTCTGCGAACTCAAACCCCATCTGTCCGAATATCTGCGTTCGGTGAGGCAGGTCGAATCTATAGATGCCGCTTTCCATGGCCGGGTGATAGGGCATCTCGTGCCGCTGCCGGCATGGGCGGAATCCGCGATCGGCACGCTACGCTGGCGGCCCTGGTTCAAGTGAGCAAGCCCTCTTCTACAAAACCCTCGGAATCCCTCACTGACTGGAAGCGACTCCGCTCCATGAAAGATGAGGACATCGACCTCAGCGATAGCCCACCGATTGATCCCGCCGCTTTCGCTCGCGGTATCGTGCGCCAGGGGTTGAGGCCGCCGCGTGCCGGCAAGGGCCAGATCACCTTGCGCATTGATCGTGACGTGCTGGCTTGGTTTCGTGCCTCGGGGCCAGGGTTCCAGAGCCGGATCATTGCGTTGCTGCGTGCATACGTGGAGGCCCACAAGGGGCCGGGAAAGAAGGGCTGAGAAAGGCTGGTGTGTACCGATGAACTGCGAGCAAGCCATGTCCGTCACCGTCCGAGAACTCAAAGCCCATCTGTCCGAATACCTGCGCCGCGTCGAGCGCGGTGAGACGTTGATGGTGACCTTAGGTGGGCGCGTGGTGGCCCTGTTGGTGCCGCCGCCTGCGGTGGGTGAATCGCTCCGGGAGCGGTTGGCGCGGCAGTCATGGTTTCGAGCGGCTCCCAGTCCGGGGCCGGTGGGGCTCGACCCGCCGGAGACGCTGGACGACTCGCTGCCGAGCCTGTCCGATATTGTGAGGCAGCAACGCCGATCGTGACACCGGCGGCGCATTGTGGGGACGCTATTGTGTTGGATCATTGGGCGGCCTCGGTTTTTTCGAGCCGGTCCCGCCAAACTTCTGTAAGCGGCGCCCAATTGTTCCGGTCCGCGCTACGCAACGCATGCAGATAGCGTGCTCTTGGTTCGCCTTCGTCCGGCGTGGGATCAATGTCCGGCAGTGCAAGCTTGAATGTCAGCAGATCGAGAAAGACCCGCGTAGTCCGACCGTTGAAGTCGGCGAACGGGTGAATGCTGAGGAGGCGGCCTTCGGCGAAGGCGAGCGCTTCCAGCCACAGCTCGCGCGGCTCGGGGCTGAGCGCCGCGATCCGTGTCTGCAGGTCAAGCTCGTAGTCGCGCATCCGCTGTGGCACATGGGCATATGCGGGCGGCTCGTGGCGGCCGATCTGTACGTTCTGCAGACGCCACCGTCCGGCGATGTCGGGCGCGACGTCGGCGCAGATACGGCGGTGCAGTTCGCGGAGCAGATCGCCGTCGAGTGCGCGATTATCGAACTGGCCGTCGGCAATCGAATGTTGTAGCAGTGCGACTCGGGCGCCGATCCGGAGGGTCGCTCTGTCGGGCTCGATCGGTGACGAGTCATCCGCCGGAGTCCGTCGCAGTCGGTCGACTTCGGACTCCAATTGCCTGCGGTCGATGGGCTCGTTCTCGAAGGCCATGCTCCTCAGAACCTTGTCCATCACCCGAGCTTGTCGAATGCCTTGTTGCTGGGGCGGCGAGCGCTGCCGCCATTCATGAATAGCTTGAATCCAGTTCACATGGCTCTTTTGTTCTCGTCGGGTGGCTTTGTGCCACATCGCTGGTCCCGTCAATTGCTATCCCAATGAGCCTAACGCCGAGCAGATTCAAAGGCTGGACCTAAAATTGATCGCGGGTGCAGGCGGGGCGCTTTTCTCATCCGGCAGTTCATTGTTCGCCGGCGAAGGCGCATATCGGCCGAGCGCGCGTTGCAGCCGCGCGATCACGTTCTGCCTGAGCATTGCCGGCTCCAGCACTTCCACGTCCGCGCCATGGCGCAGGATGTCCATCGCCAGTTCGTCGGCGCGGTGGTAGGGCAGGCGGCGGACGAGGTGGCCGGTTTCGTCGGTGGTGTCCTGTTGCTGCGGATGCCAGGTTTCCGCCGCGATCCAGCGCGCCGCTTCGGGCGAGAAGCGCAGCACGGCGGTGGCGGTGGGTTCTCCGGCGAAGATGCCGTAGCTGGTCGTCAGCGTTTGATTCAGCTGGTCCGCGGGCACTTCCTGTGCGGGTTCATCGCGTAGCTCGGCGGCGATGACGCGGTCGAGCGCGAAGATGCGCAGATCGTTTCGTGTGTGGCACCAGGCGTCGAGATACCAGTTGTCGCGGTACAGCGTCAGCCGCTGCGGCGAGACGATGCGCGGTGCCATGCGGTCGTCGCTGCGCGCGTGATAGTCGATGCGCAGGCGGCTGCGGCGTGACATCGCGTCGGCGACGATGCTGAACTGCGTGCCGACGGAGCGCGCTGCCATGCGCAGCAGGCGCACGCGGAAGCGCCAGTCCGGCACGCCGACACCGCTTTGCTCCAGCAGTTTCCGCAGTCGTTTGCCGGCCGGGGCCAGCGCCTCGGACAGCAGCCCCAGCGGTTGCTGGGCGGTGGCCTCTTCGAGTACCAGCAGCGCGGACAATTCCTCTGCCGAGAACCATAGGCCGGGCAATTCGTACAGGGCGTCGCCGTCGTAGCGGAAGCCGCCACGTGAGGGCTCGTGCACCACCGGCGCGTGCAACGGCCCGTCACGCAAAAAGTTGATCGTCCGGCGCAGCGTCGATCGCGTCCAGCCGAGATTGCTCTGCAGATCGTCGAAGCTGATGCCGTTCTTTCGTCCTGCCAGCTCGCGATGCAGCTTGAAGACGCGCTCGAACTTGTCCAGTGTGTCCAAAGCGCTCCCCCGGAGTGGCATGGGTGTCGAGTGTAGCCCTCGCTTGCCGCCTGGCACCGGCACTCTGTGACCCAGGTCCGGCTCACGATGTTGGCTTTTGGTGGATGAGGACTGCCTGCTGATCCAGCGCCGGTAGTCGCTCGGTTAAAGCCGCCGGGCTCAGGCCTGCCGGATCGCGTAGGCGCTAGTGTGCCGACGCTTGGCCGAGGCTTTCGTCTGCCGCCGTTCGCCCGGCCTGTCGCTGGTCAGCGCTGCCAGCAACAGCACGATCAGCAGGCAGCCCAGCAGATCGGCAATCAGAAACCAGCCCAGTTCGTTCATCGCAAAACCCTCCTTTGATGCATGACGCCCGCGCCGGATCGCGGCGGGACGGCGCAGGCTTGCGGAGGGCTGGCCGGTTGCGTGAGTACGCATCGTAGATGCGATTCACTATCATTTGCAAATGTTGAGCATTGGCCCGCCGGGTGAATCGCGACCTTGAGGTTGATGCAAAAGCGCTGGGTCATGATCCGTCCCGCAGCGGCACTGCTTATATGGATGGCGTCGCCGTGTCGCCAGCAGTCTAAGCTAATGCTTTTAACTGGCCGGCCTTCGAGCCCATCGACTCCCAATGATCCTATTCAGTGTGTTGGCGAGCGCAGTGGCCGCGCTCGCTGCGTATGCCAGCTCGCCGAATCAGCGGCTTTGGCGCGCGGTTCCGGCGAGATCGGCGCTGCTGTCGGCGGCCGTGCTCGCGCAGTGCGCCGCGCTGTGCGGCTGGAGCCTGGCGCTGGGCCTGGCCTCCGGCATCTTCACCGCGCTGTCGGTGGCGATGCTCGTCTGGGTTCTGCTGCCGGGTCTGTCGGTGCTGCGCCGCCGTCTGCGAGCGGCGGCTTGATCTGGGGGCAGACCACGGCCGGCGTATTGCTCGGCCTGATCCTGTCGGCTGGACTCTGTGGCCTGTATGCGCTGCTGGCGCTGCCATCCTTCGACGCGGCGCTGATGACGGCGACGCTGCTGCTGATTCCGCTGTGGATCGCGATCATGACGCTGAGCTTTCGCATCCGCAGCGGGCTTCGTGCATGGGCGTCGCTGGGCCTGGCGAACCTTGCGTGCTATGGCCTGCTGTGGGCCTTGCGCGCGGCCGCTGTCGTCGTGCTGCCGGTGTGATCGCCTTCGGCGCGCGCACGCTGCGTACCTACAAGCAGGTGCATACCTGGGCCGGGCTGCTGGCCGGCTTTGCGTTGTTCATCGCGTTTTACGCCGGCGCGATCACGATGTTCTACGACGAGCTGCATCAATGGGCCGATCCCACGCTGCGTCATGTCGGCCGGCAGTCGCTGGCAGACGCTCAGCAGCTGCTCGATGACGTGGTCACGCGATATCCGAAGAGCCGCAGCAACCTGACCGTGCTGCTGCAGGGGCCGGAGACCGCGCGCAGCTACGCGTACTGGTTCGAGAGCATCGATGGTCGTTTCAGCTATCGCAATCTGTCCGTGCCGGGCGCCGCCTCGTACGACGGCGAGGCTGAAGCCCGCAGCGGCTTCCCGGATCTGGTCTACCGGCTGCATTACACACTCGGCTTGCCGACAATGTTCGGGCTCTACCTGATGGGCCTGATCTGCGTGATCTACGCTTTGGCACTGGTGTCGGGCCTGATCATCCACTTGCCGAATCTGCTGTCCGACCTGTTCGCGCTGCGCATCGGCAAGAACCTGAAGCAGCTGTGGCAGGACGTGCACAACGTCATCGGCGTGCTGTCGCTGCCGTTTCACCTGATGTACGCGTACACCGGCGCGTTGCTGTGCACCACGTTCGTGATCCTTTCCGTTTTCAATTCGCTGGTGTTCGACGGCAAGGCCGGTACCGCGATGCAGCGCGTCACCGCTTTCAGCATTCCGCGCTCGCTGAGCGGGCAGCCGGCGGCGATGCTGCCGCTGTCGGCGCTGATCGACAGCGCGGTGGCCGCCGTGCCGGCGCTGCAGCCGATGCAAGTGCGCATCGAGCGTTATGGCGACAGCAGCGCGATGGCGATGGTGCAGGGCAAGCTGCCGGGTGCTTTCATGCGCGACGTCATGGTGCTGATGGACGCGGACAGCGGCCGCATCCTGAAGCAGCGCAAGCCCGGCGAGCGCGAGCCTTACTGGTCGGCCCAGGGCGGACTCACCGCCTTCCACTACGGCCAGTACGGCGGGCCGGTTTTGAAGTTCGTGTACTGCATGCTCGGCCTGGCCGGCAGCTTCCTGTTCTACAGCGGCAACCTGCTGTGGCTGGAATCGCGGCGCAAGCGCCGCGAGCCCGGGCAGGCGCGGCATCATCGCGTGTTCGCCGGTTTCGCGGTCGGTGTGCCGCTGGGTTGCGTGCTCGGCATCGGCCTCGCGGGTGTTGCGACGCTGGCGCTGCCGGAGTCGTTGGCGCATCACGCGCTGTGGGAATCGCGTGCGTACTACGCCGGCTTTTTCGCGGCCCTGTTGTGGGCGCTCGCCCGGCCGCCGATTCGCGCGGCGATCGAACTGTCGTGGGCCTGCGCGCTGGTGATGATCGCTCTGCCGCTCATCGACGCGGTCGTCACCGGTGACCATCTGTTGCGCAGCGCGCTCCAGGGTCTGTGGCCGGTGTTCGGCGTCGATCTGATTGCGCTGCTGATCGGCCTGGCTTTTATCGCGATGGCGCGCGCCGCATCGCGCCGCGCCGCACTCGGCGATCCGAACAGCGTCTGGTCGACCCGGAAGAAACCGTCGCTGGATCCACTGTAGGAGCGGTCCTTGACCGCGATTGTGTCGGTGAGGTTTCAATCGCGGACAAGGTCCGCTCCTACAGGTCAGCGAATGGACTGGCTTACGGCGCCGGCAGCGTCGCGACCACCGTCTTGCCGTCGAGCTTGCCGGTGACCGTCGCGATCGCGCCGGGCTGTGCATCGTTCCACGTCACCTGCAGCTTGCCGCCGCTGACCGTGACCTGCGCCGACACTGCGCCGCTGCCGCGGTCCCAGTCGATCGTGCCGCTCACCGGCAGATCCGCGGTCCACTGATACGTATCCAGCGCGTAGTGATAAACCCCGCTGCCTTGCGACGCGACGCTGTAGCTGCCGCCGCGCAGGCCGACGCCGTCGCCGTCGTAGTTGACCCACCAGCGGTTCATCGCGTCGCCGACACTCTGCACGGCCGCCGCCGCCGCACGCAGCGCCTTGTCCTTGGCCTGGTTGCCGGCACCCGCCTGCGGCAAGGCCACCTGCTGATACGAGCGCGCGAACGCCGGCGTCGTGCGGATTTCCACGATGCCGGTCGAGCACGAGGTATCGCCGGGCGACAGCGTGCTGACGAAGCGCCGCACCAGCTTCGATGCGCAGTCGTCGGTATCGCCGAGCGCGGTGACATGGAAGCTGTTGGCGACGATCACCTGCTGCGAGTTCTGGAACTGCGCGGCGGCCGCGGCCCCGCTGGGCGGCGCGGTCACCGTGTCGAGTTCACCCGACAGCACCAGGGTCGGCGCTGCCGTGAACTTCACGTCGGCCGGCACCGGCACGCCCGGCAGATGCGCGGCCGAGGGCACCGGCCAGCTCAGGCACAGGTCGAGCAGGCTGTAGTCCAGCGGCATGCCGGCGAACTCCTCGATCGTGAACGGCGCATACAGATCGGGATTCGCCGCGTTCTTTTTCGCCACCGCCGCGTCGCGCTGCAGGCTGCGCTGCGCCGGCGTCGCGGTCATGTCGTAGATCTGCGGGTAGTCGCTGCAGCTGACTGCGACGTACAGGCCCGAGCTTAGAAAGCGCAGCTGCTTGTCGACCACGCGCGGGTAATAGTCGCCCTGGGTTTCGGCGAGGATACGCAGCAGCGGCGCGCTGTCACTGTTGTCCAGATACGCGCGCGCCGCGGCGTCGAGTTCGCGATAGATGATCTTGGAAAATCCGGCGGTGAACATCGCGAACGCCAGCGCGCTCGGCTCCGCGGTCACGGTGATCGTGTTGCCATTGCCATCCGGCGCGCTGCCGCTGATCGGCGCCGCGCGCAGCGAAGCCGCCAACTGGCTCAGCCGCTCCAGCGAGGAGCCCGGCAGATCGCGGCAGGCCGCTGCGCGCTCGCAGACCGTGTCGAAGGCATAGCGCACCGTTGCCGCGTTCGCCGGATACCACGGCGACAGGTGCGTGACCTGGTAGGCGCCGTCGAGCGTCAGCGAGCGCAGCCGCGTCGGATGGCGGCCGGCGAAAGTCTGGCTGAAATAGGTGCCGTAGCTGTCGCCATATAGATCGATCTTGCCGGTCTGCAGCGCATCGAGCACCGCGGCCAGATCGTCCGCGGCGAGGCCGGTGCCATACAGATCGCTGGTGTCACCGAGTGTCGCACCGCAGGCGGCGACGGCCTCCTGGGTGATCGGGTATTCGAGCTGAAGGCGGCGGCAATCGATCGGCGCCGACAGGCCGGTGCCGCGGTTGTCGACCATCAGCAGACTGCGCCGGTCCATCAGCGGCTTGAACAGCTCGAGGTAGTAGCTGCGGCTCGCGGTCGTCGAATAGCCGGGCCCGCCTTCGGCCGCGACGATCGTGCCCAGTGCCGGCTGCGTGGTGTCGCGGCGCGGGTGATATTCGAACGCGATCGGGATCGTGCCCGGCACTTCGCCGGCCGGGTCGATCGGCCGGGCGATGCTGCCGCACCAGGCCGTGCCGCCGACGCAGGGCTGCAGGGCCAGCGTGCCGACTTTCAGAGTTTGGGTCGCGGCACTGGCGGTGCCTGGGATCGACAGGGCCAGGCCCAGCAGCGCTACCGCTGTGCAGACGGATTTCATCGCGGTTTCCCCCAGAAATATCCAGCGTCGGATGCTGACAGAAGCGAGTGCAGCGGGTCTACCCCGTTGATAATGAGAAGTCTTCGCATTTAGACTACGGCCATGCAAGCCACTTCAAACAGTCCTCCGTCATCGCGGCTGTGGCCGCGCATCGTGCTGGCCGGCCCGCTCGCCTTCATCACCGCCGGCCTGATCATGGGCGGCGGCGCCTTGTGGCTGCCCGAGGGCGCTGAGCACATCGACAACCTGGTGCTGCCGATCGTGCTGTTCCCGGCGATCTGGGCGCTGGTGTTTTTCTACGCCTGTCTCGATCGGCGTATCGGCCGCGCCTATTGGGTGGTGCTGATCGCGGCGCTGGTCAACGCTGCGCTGATCGCGCGGCATCTCATTCGGAGCTGATGCGCATGGTCCGTCTCCCGCAACAGGAAGCCAGGACGCTGCTGGCGATTCACGGCTGGTCGGGCGTGCTGCTCGGTATGCTGCTCTACGCAGTGATCGTAACCGGCGTCGCCTCGGTTTTTGCCGACGAAATCGGCGACTGGTCCAGCCCGCTGGCCGAGGTGCCCGCCGAACGCTTTCCGCCGAACAGCGGCGCTGCCTTGAAAGCCTTCGCCAAGACGGTCGATCCGCAGTTCTACGAGAGCACGTTCTTTTTCCCGCGTGCCGGCGGTCGGCTGTATACCTTCTTTCATCGCCATGAACAGGACGCCGACGGCGAGCCGATCGAGCGCGGCGTGCATGCCGATCTTGATCCGGCGACAGGGCAGGTGATCGCGCGCCACGAAGGCACTGGTGAGCAGATCGAGCAACTCGATGCGCCCAACGCGCTGGCGAATTTCTTCATCGACATGCACGTGCGCCTGCACGTGCCCGATCCCTGGGGCCTGCTGCTGACCGGCATGCTGGGCCTGGCGATGATGGTCGCCGCGGTGACCGGCTTCGTGATCCATCGTCACCTGATCAAAGAGCTGTTCACGCTGCGCCGGCACCGGCAAAAGCTGCTGGCGATGCGCGATATCCACGTCGTCGCCGGCACCTGGAATCTGCCGTTCGCCTTCATCCTCGCGTTCACCGGCAGCTTCTACAGTTTCTCGGGCTCGTTCGGCATTCCGGTGATGGCGATGATCGCGTTCGGCGGCGACCAGCAGCAGGCGATCGAAGCCATCGTCGGCAATCCGCCCGCCGGCGATGCCACGCCGGCCGGGATCGGCGACATCGACGCGATGATGGCCGACGCACGCCGTCGCGCCGGGGCCGAGGTATCGTTCCTGGCGGTCGAGCACTGGGGCCGCGCCGACGCGCACATGACGCTGTTCATGATGCCCGCCGAAGGGCAGTTGATCGGCACGATCTATACCTATGACGGCGTCAGCGGCAGCTGGCTCAGCGAGAAGCCGAGTCTGGGTAAAGTGCCGTCGGCTGGCGGCACGTTGTCGGCACTGATGGCGCCGCTGCATTTCGGCAACTTCGCCGGCATCGCCTCCAAGGCGGTGTGGTTCGCGCTCGGTTTTGCCGGCGCCTATGTGACGTTCACCGGCATGCTGCTGTGGACGCAGCGCCGCATCGAGCTGCCGGCGTGGCGCCGTTTCGGCCGCGGTGTCGCCTGGGTCGGCTACGGTTTGCCGCTGTCGCTGATCGTGGTCGGCTATGCGTATTTTCCGGTGCGCGCCGCGGGCGGCGACGTCAACGGCGCGATGATGAATCTGTTCCTGGTGACGGCCGCAATCAGCGGTGTGCTCGCGATCGTATTGAGCCCGGCGTTGTTGCGAGGTGTGCTGCTCGCGACTACCGGCGTATCGCTGGCGGGCCTGCCGCTGCTGCGCTGGTGCAGCGGTGGGCCGTCGTGGCCACAGGCGCTGGCGAGCGGCCATCTCGGCGTGATCGCGATCGACGTCGCGGTGCTGCTGGCCGGCGCGCTGTGTCTGGCGGCGTTGCGCCGTCGCCGGCCCGCGCCGCGCAAGGCGCAGCCGAGTGTCGATGCCACTGCCGCCGGCGCGACGCAGGCTTGAGTACCGCGATCATCTGCGCTGTGTCGCTGGTGCCGAGCCTGCTGATGTTGGCGCTGATCGCGCTGCGCGATCCCAAACGCCTGCGCAGCCTGCCGCGCACTGCACCGGCCATGCGCCGCGCATCGGCATGGACGCCGCGGCAGCGCCGCATTGCCGTGCTCATCGCGCTATCGCCGGCACCGCTATTGATCGCAGCCGGCGCCTGGCCGGCCCTGCTGATCTGGCTCGGCGCCCTGCTCGCCGGCGGCTGGCTGTGGGTCAATTGGCTGGCGCCGCCCGGCACCTCGGTGAAATGACGGGCGCTGTGGTAGGTCGGCAATCCCTTGCCGACGTCTGCACCCGATGCGCAACCGAGGCCTCACGTCGGCAAGGGATTGCCGACCTACAGTTGGGCTTTGCCGTGCCGATAGCATTTTCGTGAGTGATGGATTTACCCCTGATTAAAGTTTTTCCAGGAGCTTCCGTTAACTCAATCAGCAGCGGCGAAGCTCCAAACCCATGGGCTAAGCGCCGAGGCATCCGGGCAGGACCTTCGACAGCCACGCCGGGAACCCACTAACTTTTAGGAGTCACAGTCATGGCACAAACCATCAACACCAACGTGGCGTCGCTCAATGCACAGCGCAACGTCAACAAGTCCCAGGCCGCTTTGAACACGGCTATGCAGCGCCTGTCTTCCGGCATGCGCATCAACAGCGCAAAGGATGACGCCGCCGGTCTTGCGATCGCGCAGCGCTTCACTTCGCAGATCAGCGGTCTCGGCCAGGCCTCGCGCAATGCCAACGATGGCATCTCGCTGGCGCAGACGGCGGAAGGCGCGCTGGTCGAAGTCACCAACAACCTGCAGCGCATTCGTGAACTGGCGGTGCAGTCGTCCAACGCCACCAACTCGCAGAGCGACCGCGACGCGCTGCAGACCGAAGTCACCAGCCTCAAGTCCGAAGTCGACCGCGTTGCCAACACCACCGCCTTCAACGGCACCAAGGTGCTCGACGGCAGCTTCACCGGCGCCGTGTTCCAGGTCGGCGCCAACGCCGGCGAAACGATCACCGTCAGCAACGTCGCCGATGCCAACCTCGCCGCTCTGAGCAGCGTCAGCACCGCCTCCACGGCTTCCACGCAGGTTGCCACTCTGGGCACCGGTGCCGCCGCTGCGGGTTCGCTGACGATCAACGGCACCGATGTCGGCGCTCTTGCCTCCGTCGGCACCGCCGCCGAGCGCGGCGCCCAGGTGGTCGAGGCGATCAACAACGTCTCCACCACGACCGGCGTCAACGCCTACGTCGACTCCACCACCAACCAGATCATGCTGACCTCGGAAGCCACGATCACCGTTGGCGGCACCGACGACGCGACGCTGACCGGTTTTGACGGCGCCACCGGCGTCACCGCCACCGCCACCAACCAGACCGGCCTGACCACGCTCGACGTGTCCAGCTACGCCGGTGCGCAGCTCGCGATCAAGCAGATCGACAGCGCGCTGGGCCAGATCAACACCTCGCGCGCCGGCCTGGGTGCGGTGCAGAACCGGTTCAGCTCGGTGGTCTCCTCGGTCGACACGACGTCGGAGAACCTGCAGGCTTCACGCAGCCGCATTCAGGACACCGACTTCGCTCAGGAAACGGCGAACCTGTCCCGCGCGCAGGTGCTGCAGCAGGCTGGCATCTCGATGCTGGCCCAGGCGAACAGCTCGGCGCAGGGCGTGCTGAAGCTGCTCCAGGGCTAAGGCCGAGGCGCGGCGGCGACGGGATCGTAGTTCGCTATCCTCTCGCCGCCGCCGCGTCGCCGACCTGGCACTGAGTAGCCGACGCCTGGCATTGCGCCATGTTGGTTAATCCCATCGCGGCCCCGACATCGACTCCCGTCGATGCCGGGGCTCGCGTCGTGGCGCCGGTCAATGCGGCGAATCGCGTCGCGGCCATCGACGACGGATCGGCGCAGAAACAGCGCCAGGAAACCGACGTCAAAAAGCCCTCGACGGCAGAGCGTAAAGCCCTGCAGGCCGCGGCCGACCAGCTCAACGAACACTACATGCTCCGCCACGCGGAGCTGCATTTTCATGTCGACGAGGAGAGCAAACGCCTCGTCGTGACCATACTGGATGCCCGCGACGGCACCCTGATCCGGCAACTCCCGAGCGAGGAGGCTCTGCGGCTCGCACGGGCCTTGCAGAACGAGAACGAAACCCCCGCTTTGCTCAAGCAGATTGCATAAAGAGAGAGCCCGCCATGGCGTCCACCAGCAGCATCACTTCTTCCGGCCTCGGTTCCGGCCTCGACGTCGACACGCTTGTCACCAAGCTGATTTCGGCCGAACGCAGCGTTCAGGACACGCGGCTGACCGCGCTGACCACCAAGACCAATACGCAGATTTCCGGGCTGGGCTCGCTGAAGTCGGCGATGGGCAGCCTGCAGACCGCGCTCAGCGCGCTGACCGCGGGCGGCGATCTGAGCAAGCGCTCGGTCACCAGCTCCAGCACCAGCATTCTGAGCGCCACGGCCGCCAAGACCGCGCATACCGGCACCACGCAGGTCGAAGTGCTGTCGCTGGCGCGCGCGCAGAAGCTGGGCTCGGCACCGTTCGGGTCGAGCACGGCGCTGGTCGGCGCCGGCGCCATGACCTTCACCGTCGGCAGCAACTCGTTCACCGTGACGGCGACCGCAACGACCACGGTGTCGCAGCTGCGCGACGCCATCAACAAGGCCAGCGACAACGTCGGCGTCAGCGCCAACCTGGTGGCCGACGATACCGGCGTGCGCATGGTGCTCACCGCCGCCAACACCGGCACCGCCAACGCAGTGACGGTCGGCACCTCGCTGACCAGCTTCACCGAATTGCAGAGCGCGACCGACGCGCAGATCAAGATCGACAACTCCTACGTGCGTACCAGCGCGTACAACCATATCGCCAACGTCACCGACGGCGTCAGCATCGACCTGGTATCGGCCGCCATCGGCACCAAGGTGACGCTGTCGGTCAGCAACGACGACAGCTCGGCGACCAGCGCCATCGGCAGTTTTGTCGACAGCTACAACACTCTGCTCAGCACCTACGCGACGCTGACTGCCTACAACTCGTCGACCCAAACCGGTGGCGCGCTGATGGGCGATACCAGCGTGCGCACGCTGATGCAGCAGATGCGCGGCATGCTCAGCAACTCAGCCGATTCGGGCGCTTTCAGCAGCTTGTCGTCGATCGGCATCGCAACCGATGTGACCGGCAAGCTGAGCCTCAACAGCGTCACGCTGGCCGACGCGCTGGTCACCGACACCGACTCGATCGCCAACCTGTTCGGAGCCACCACCGGTATCGCGACCGCGATGAACAAGCTCGTCGGCGGTTATCTCGACGCCGACGGGCCGATCGCATCCCGGCTCGACATCCTCGACAAGTCGCTGGCCAAGATCGACGACGATCGCACCGAGCTCAACACCAAGATGAGCAAGAGGGAAGAGCAGTATCGCAATCAGTTCAACGCGCTGGATTCCATCGTCAGCAAGTACAAGAACGTTGCCTCGTACCTCGATCAGATGGACAACGAGCGCTACAACCAGAAGGCCAACAGCTGATTCGCGAAAATCGAAAAAGCCTGAAAAAGCCTACAGTTTTGATCGTTTGCGCCGATGTCTAGTCATCTCCGGCGCAACCTCAAGGTTCATTGAAATGGCTCCCTCCTACGCATCGGCGGCGCGCATGCGCTACTACAGCGACACCGCTTCCGCCGCGATGGCCGACGAGGCCAGCCCGCACCGCCTGATCTCGATGCTCTACGACGGCGTGCTCGAGCGCCTGGCGACCGCGCGCTCCGCGATCGGCCGTGCCGACGTCACCACCAAGCTGCGCTCGATCAACAGCGCGATGCAGATCGTCGAACATCTGCGTGTAGTGCTCGACCACAAGGCCGGCGGCTTGCTGGCCGAGCGCCTGGATGCGCTCTACGAATACGCATTGCGCCGCATGACCCAGGCCAATGCCGCCAACGACGCCGACGCGCTGGCCGAGGTTTCGGGCCTGATCATGACCGTCAAGAGCGGTTGGGACCAGATCGCGCCGGCGCGCTGAGCGCAGTCGGCGGCGAGCCTACAATGCGCGCCACGACAGCAGAGGAGAACGCGATGTCCGACGCAAGCGCAGCCGCGCTGAGTTATCGCCTCGATGCGCCGATGCGCTGGTTGCCAGTGTCGGGCGACTTCGCACCGGCCGATCTGGAGCAGGCCGCCGAAATGAACCAGCGTGTGCTGGCTCAGATCGCGCAGTTCGAAGAACGCGGCTCGACCATCGAACACCCCACGCCGCAGGACGTCGAGATCCAGCGCCTGCACGCCAAGCTCGATCTGCTGCTGTCGGCAGTCGCCGAACTCGCGCCGCGCTTCCTCGATCGCCCACCGCGCAAGGCGCTGCGCCTGTCATGGAGCGGCCTGCGCTGGCCGCGCGACGCGGATACCGCGCCTGCCGATGCACAGGGCTGGGTGGAACTGCATCTGCACCCGATCGTGCTGCAGCCCCTGCGCTGGCCGGCGCGCATGCAGCCCGGCGACGCCACCGAGGCGGAGGCGTCTTTCCTGTCCGTCAACGAGGCGGCGCAGCTCGCGCTCGAGCGCTACGTATTCCAGCAGCATCGCCGCGCAGTGGCCGCTTCGCGCCGCGTGTAGGGCGGGTCGCGACCCCAATAGCACTACCTTAAGAAGAAAATCCCCTCTCCCGCTTGCGGGAGAGGGTGGCGCGGAGCGCCGGGTGAGGGGCTTCTTCCCGCCGGACAGCCCCTCATCCGCCCCTTCGGGGCACCTTCTCCCGGAGGGAGAAGGGACCGCAATGCTTAAGGTAGTGCCATTGGGGTCATGACCCGCCCGGATATGTTCGCTATAGTTGACTTAATGTAATTTAAAACATACATTGCGCTCATGCCGCTTTTCGGCGATTCCAAGAGCAAGCCATGTCGTTCCGCGAGAAAGCCGCCTGGATGTGCCTGTTGGACACGGTATTCGTCTGGGGCGCTTACTTCGTCTACGTTTTTCATCTGATTGTCGACCGCCTTTACGAGTCAACGGGCACGCTCCCGGTGTTCATCGGCGCGGTGGCCTTGAGCGTGCTGGTCAACGGCTTCTACGCAATGCTGGTGCGTGCAAAGACGCGGCAGGAGCCCAAGGACGAGCGCGATCTGGCGATCGAGGCCAAGTCCTTCCGCTATGCCTACCATCTGCTGCTGATTTCGCTGGCAGTGGTGATCTTCACGCCGATGTTCTGGTGGAAGGACTCACTGGTGCTGGGGCTGAAAACCGAGTTGCTGCTGCTGTGCTTCTGCCTGGCCGAGGCGACCAAGTTTGCAACCCGCGTGGTCGGCTACCGGCTCGGCAGCTAGCTGATGGCCACGGCGAAAACCCCGGTCATCAGCAACCAGATCCGGCGCCTGCGCTTCGAGTGCGGCGAGCTGACGCAGCAGCAGCTCGCCGACCAGGCGGGCGTGACGCGCCAGACCATCATCGCGCTGGAAGGCGACAAGTACGCGCCGTCGCTGGAACTCGCCTTCCGCATCGCGGCCGCGTTCGGCAAGCCGCTGGAAGCAGTCTTCCAGTACCGCAAACCGTAGGGCGGGTCGTGACCCGCCGCTTTTGTCGCGAGCACTAGCTGCTATGCTTTTCGCACTACAAAACAACGCTGGCCGAACACTTGGTGTCGCGTCTCGACACTAGCTTCGCGCCACGAGCATGATCCGAGCCTTGGTCAAAAAAATCATCGACAAGAAAAAACCCGTTGCGGCGCCGCTTGCCGCCGCGCCGCCTGCGCGTGCGCGGCGCAAGCCCGTCAGCAAGAAAAAGGACTGGTTCGAGATCCCCGGCGGATACTTCGGCGAAGAGGGCGTGATCCGCATTCTCGAGCCCTCCGACACCGATCTCGCCGACCTGCTCGAGAGCTTCCGCGACAAGACCTACGCCAGGCCCTTCGTCGTCGACGACGGCGAGACGCGGCGCCTGCACTTCGACCTGCGCTACGTGCAGAGCGCGATGACGATCAAGCAGCCGGACGCGCTGATCTTCGCCTACACGCAGAGCATGGCCGCCTTCCTGCTGTTCCAGCCCAGCCCCCGCCACGTCGTCGTCGTCGGGCTCGGCGGCGGTTCGTTGAGCAAGTTCTGCTATCGGCAACTGCCGCGCGCGCGGGTGACCACGCTGGAGATCGACGAGCACGTGATCGCGCTCGGCGAGCTGTTTGCGCTGCCGCCGCCGGACCGGCGCATGCGCGTGCTCCAGGCCGACGCGATCGACTACTTCGCCACCACCGACGATACCGCCGACGTGGTGCTGATCGACGCCTGCGACGCCAAGGGCATCGCGCCCTCGTTCTGCAAGCCGGCTTTCTATCGCGGCCTGCGCCAGCACCTGAGCCCGCAGGGCGTGGTCGTGATCAACCTGATCGGCATCGAAGATCGCGCCGACGACATGCAGCGCCTCGTGTCACTGGCCTTCGACGGCCACTGCATCAGCCTGAAAGTGAAAGGCGGCAACCAGCTGCTGTTCGCGTTCAACGATCCGGATTTCGATCCCGACTGGAACGCCATCAAGACCCGCGCCGAGATCCTCGAATCACGTACCGATATCGAGTTCGTGTCACTGGCGCGCCGGCTGAAACGCAGTGCGCGCAGAGACGTGCTGGCTTAGACCAACGGCGCCGCGATGCTGGCGACGTAACAGGCTTGCAGCGCCCGAGCCACCGTAGGTCGGCAATCCCTTGCGGACGCCTGCCCTATTCCGTGTCCTTGTTTGAAAAGTATCTCGACACAGGGGACGCTCATAGCGCTTTTCGATAGACCAGGAAACCAGACTTGTCGGCAAGCTTGTCGTAGACCCGCATTGCCACCCGATTGGTTTCATGCGTCTGCCAGTAGACACGTGGCGAGCCAGCGGCGCGCGCGCGTTCATACACCGCGTTGATCAGCGCCCCACCAACGCCCTTGTCTCGCGCCTCCTCAACGGTAAACAGGTCCTGCAAATAGCAGATCGGGGCGATGGAGGTGGTACTGAGGTGATAAAGAAAGTGCACCAGGCCAAGCAGCCTGCCAGAGCTCTCTGCGACCATCGCATGCACCGGCTCGTGGGCATCGAAGAACCGAGACCAGGTCGTCTGAGTCACATCCGCCGGCAGCGCCGTACTGCCGACGCGGCCATAGAAAGCGTTATAGCCATTCCAGAGTGGCTCCCAGAGCGGGAAGTCTTCTGTTGCAACGGGGCGAATCGTGACGGGATCTTTCAAGGGCCGTTCTCGTTACGTGGGTGCTTGAGCTTCGAAGAAATCGCCCGATGTGCGACCTGTTCAGGGGCGGAGCACCTAAAGCTTCGCTTTCTTCGAAGGTTTCGACTTGCCGGAACTGTTGAGGGCGACGGCCTGGAGAACGAGCGCCTTGAAGGCCGGCCCGTCCACTTCTTCTCCGTCGTGGATGTCGATCGCACGGCGCAGGTTTCCGTCCAGGCTCGAGTTGAAGAGACCGGCCGGATCTTTCAGAGCCGCGCCCTTGGCGAAGGTAAGCTTCACGACCTTCTTGTAGGACTCGCCGGTGCAGATGATGCCGTCATGCGACCAAACCGGAGTGCCCATCCACTTCCACTCCTCGACCACGTCGGGGTCCGCATCCTGGATGAGCCTGCGCATTCTGCCGAGGGTCTCCCCGCGCCAGTCCCCAAGTTCGGCGATCCTTTTCGAGATCAACTCCGATGCCGGCTGATCCTGACTCGCGTCCGACTTCTTCATGTTGTCCTCCTGGAAGATCCAGATGTAAGACTTCAAAACGACGCCACATGACGCCAGCTTAATTGGAAAGCCGACCTTTGCTTTCTCATCTTCGCTCATTATCTTTTCAGGTCCAACGAGCTGACCGGCGGCCCGTTTACAGGCCGCCGGTTGAGCGCCGGGTTAGAGCGCTACCGCAAAGAGATAGATGACTGCGCTGGCTGACGCGAGGAGGGTGCATGTTGGAATGGCCCAAATACCGAGTACGACTCGTGAACTGCTTCGACGCTGCAGCCAGATTAAGCATGCCAGAACCGAAGAAGGAATTACTCCATAAATACTGATGAAAACCCAGCCTTGCATTGGCTCTGATCTATGCGGCTGGTTGAGCGGGCTCTGCCAATACACGATTGGTAACTCGATAAGAAAGAACATAAACGGCAGGCAGATGACGAAAGCAGCCCAGCTCAATATCCGCAGTTGTTTTACCCTAACGCGAGCTAAGCCGCGGCCCTGCCGCCGAGTGCTCTCTCCACAAGAGCAAAAGCCGGGAGGTAGGGACGGTGCAGTGATGAAATGGCTCCCACCGCGCACATTTTTGCGGCAGTCTGATGATTCCAATCTCGGGAGAGCGGTCATGATGAAAGACGTTACAACCATCGCGGTTGATTTGGCAAAGGATGTTTTCCAGGTGGCCTATGGTGACGGGAAAGGCCGGGTTCTCTCTCGGCAGCGCATCGCCAGCCGTCGGGCTTTTGCCTTGCAGATGGGGCAGTGGCGCGATGTGGTGGTGGTGATGGAATCCTGCGCCACAGCGCACTACTGGGGACGCGAATGCCAGCGGATGGGCCTGAAGGTGCGATTGCTGCCGGCCCAGCATGTGGGTGCGTATCGTCGGCGGAACAAAACCGATGCGGCAGACGCCGAGGCCTTGCTCGAAGCCAATCGCAACGCGCAGATCAAAGAGGTACCGGTCAAGAACCAAACGCAGCAACTGGTGCTAGCGGTCCACAGTCTGCGCGAAGGCTGGAAGGCGGCGCGAGTTGCAAGGATCAATGCACTGCGCGGCCATTTGCTCGGGTTTGGTCAGGTTATTCCTCTGGGCGCTGACAAGGCCATCGCGCAGGCGGCTGCATGCATTGAGAAAGTACCGGATGCCCTGCACGGTCTACTGCATCAGTTGCTCGACGAGATCGGTCAGCTCAGTCGGCGCATGGCGGATGCCGAACGACCGATCATCGCGTTGAATAAACAGAATCCCGCGGCCACCCACCTGCAGCAGATCAGCGGGATCGGCCCGCTTACCGCCAGTGCCCTGACCGCCAGCGCGGTGGATGCCCGCCATTTCAAGAACGGACGGCAGCTCGCCGCCTGGCTGGGGCTGACGCCTCTGGAGCACAGCTCTGGCAACAACCGTCATCTCGGCAGGATCAGTAAACGCGGTGACGTTTATGTCCGTATGCTGCTGGTGCACGGCGCGCGCAGCGCCCTGAGCGTCGCGCTGGCGCTTCGAAACAAGGCGCCCGACAAACTCAACCGAGTCCAGCTCCGGGCCACCCAGCTTCACGATCGCATCGGCATGCACAAGGCGATTGCCGCGGTGGCTAACAAGCTCGCCCGGATTTGCTGGGCCATGTGGACGCATGGCGATCAGTACGATGGCAACGATGCTGGTATGGCAAAAGCAGTCGCCGCGTAAATTGGCAGTATCGATTTCACCGCTGTAAACCTCGAAGACACCGCCTCACGACACACCGGTCGGACCGGCCCTGCAAACACCCCGGCAACTAGGGCGAGCCTGAAACAAAGCTCGATGGAGCGATAGAGGATGCAGGGCGCGAATTCTCATGAGGGCACCCGGGAAAGCCACACCGGAGATGCCGGATATACGAGCGCAGACGACCGGGGCTGGTGAGACTTACGACTTTTGTGTCATTCGGGGCTTGTGGGGTGAGAGCCATATACGCCTTGTTGGGCACAACTACCATAACCGCCACCATGGTTTCTTCTTCTCTGGCTCGCCGTCTGGGTAGGAAACCCTCTCGCTTTGAGGGTCATAGAACGCCAGTCCATGCTTGATTGCCAGCGACTGTATAAGTTGGCCCGCGTAGTCGGCTTTTGACCACCGACAGCACATGATGATGTGACCCGGAGAGCGATCGAAGGCAATACTCCACAGACAACCCCACATCATTGAATAGGGATCAGACTAGCAGCAAGTTCATCAGTAACGACGTGGCATTTACCTTGTTCGACTTCAACATCCGACACACTCCAGTCTTGATAGCCGTCGTGATGGACTCTAACGGTGTATGTGCCAGCCCTCTCAAACGCACCAGCTAAATAAACTGCTGCGGCATTCTGCGGTTCTACAGTTTCTTGATAAGTTCCATCTGTCAGGAAGGCTGTCGAAGAGCCGGCGATAGATTGGCGGGTGTTGGCATCCTCAACCGAAATAATGATGCCCGGTTCAAGGCTCAGCGTGCACACGACATCTTCGTTTTCATCCGAATTTTGATTGCACGCCACAATAAGCAAATACATCAACGAAAAAGGTAACGCTTTGATATTCATTTCATTGCCTCCTTCTTGGCCCAACGCCCAAGCTCACGCGCGGATTTGCCGTAGCGCAGCGGAGGCAAATACGTCGCGTGGAGCGCGTTGTTGGGCCTGAGCTTCACTGCGGAATCAGTGCTGGTGAATCTACATGAAAGCCCGCTATCTCCCATGCCTTGTCCTTGTTTTGAAGTAGAACGACATTAATGGTCGCATCGCCTTTCTCGAACTGCGCACATGCCGTATACCTAGCTGACACGGTCTTGCCTTGCTGTGGCGAAACAAAGACACTCGAATCGCCCTTGGAGCCGCAATACTTTTTCATGGGACCGAGGCTACTTAGCCAATGAAACAGTTTCTGGAACTGCTCCGGGGTTGAGCCTTGCATAAGCTGAGGGGCACTTCTAGACGTTAGCTCTGATTCCGACCAAGTGCTGACGATGGCCGGGATAGCAGCATCTACGTACTCTTTACTTGAGGCGTCGAGTCGCGTGCCCGTATATGCGGCATAGCCAATAAAACACCCTAGGATTAACAGCAGAGCGATGAAAATGATGCCAATAACTTGAAGCGCTTTCTTCATTGCGACTTTTCCTCGTGAGCCCAACGCCAGCTTAAGCCGCGGACCGGCCGCAAGGCCGGGCCGTCGGTCTTGAAGTGATGGAATGGACTCCTCCCGCTGTTTTTAGCGGCATCTGAGTGCCAAGCTGGATGTGAAGTCATCAGCTGAACCAACGGAAGGAGTCCTGACATGGAATGTACGACGGTGGCGGTGGATCTGGCAAAGGATGTGATTGAGGTGGCGGCGGCAGATCGGAGCGGGAACGTTGGATCAAGGCAGCGTTTGAGCCGCGCGGCGTTTTCTCGGTACCTGCTGAAGCTGCCGACCTGCCAGATAGTGATGGAGGCATGCAGCGGCGCGCACCACTGGGCACGGTTGGCCATGAGTCACGGCCACAAGGTCAAGTTGATGCCGGCGCAGTACGTCGGGGCTTATCGCCGACGCAACAAGACCGATCGCGCCGACTGCATGGCGATCCTCGAAGCGGCCAAGAACAACGAGATTCTGCCGGTGCCGGTCAAGCGGCCCGATCAGCAGGCGCTTCAAGCCTTGCACCGTCTGCGCAGCCAGTGGATGGCAACGCGGACGGCGCGGATCAATACGCTCCGCGGGCTGCTGCGCGAGCTGGGTGTGGTGATTCCGATGGGCGCCGCGACGGCAATCAAGCAGTTTCCCGAGGCCATCGATCATCAGAACGTGCCGCCATTTCTTCGGCCTGGCTTACAGTCGATGCTCGAAGAGATTCGCCAGCTTGAGCATCGTACCGTCCAGGCTGAGCGTGACTTGGCCGCGATGACGCGGCATGACCCGGCCGTGCAGATTTTGCAGAAGGTCAGCGGCATCGGACTGTTGACCTCGACCGCGCTGGTCGCCAGCGCCGGCGACGCCCGTCACTTTCGCAGCGGGCGGTACTTTGCATCGTGGCTCGGCCTGACACCGCGGGAGCATTCCAGCGGCAATACGCGAAGGCTCGGCGGTATCAGCAAGCGCGGTGACAGCTACGTCCGCATGCTACTGATCCACGGCGCGCGATCCGTGATGCTCCGAGCCAAGCAACAGCTTCGTAGCGGCCGCCCACTGAATCGCCTGCAGCAATGGGCAGTCGATCTTGATGGCAGAGTTGGACACAACAAGGCAGCAACCGGTTTGGCGAACAAGATCGCCCGCATCGCGTGGGCGTGCTGGATGCATGGCACCGATTTCAACGGCAATCACGCGGTGGCGTGACGCAGACTTTATTCACTTTCCAGCGGTTGCGCAGGAGAAGCAAACGATCATGGCGTAACAGGTCGGACCGGTTCGGGCCAAAGCCGATAACTATCGTGATCTTCCAAAGATCGCTGAAGCGTAGGGCTACCCGGGCGCGGATTCCATGAAGGCTCGAAGCAAGGCACCGCTTCATCAGAAGCCGAATATACGACTGCAACCGAACCTGCTTGCCTCGATCACTTCACCGCTTTACCTGCGGGCTTGTGGGAGGAGTCCATATACGATAGTTGGACCTCACGACAAATCTCCACCGAACGCAGCCACAAACTGATTGAATTCCGAAGCCACCAACCTAACTGTGTCTAGCGCCATTCCTATAGCTGGAACCATGAAGATGCCGGCCGGCTGCCCGGATATTGGGAATACAAACAGCTCGCCACCGCCACTGCTCCCTACCGCAAGATACTCTGGTGCATATATCTGCAGCTCATACTCCATTGAGAATTTGGCGACATCGCTTGCTGGCCACAGGCGAAAATAACCTGGCCTTATTCCGAGAAAACCTTCTCCGCCATCTGACGATTGGAGGAAGGCGAAATATTCTTGAGGCAGCAATGGGTACTGCTGCCGTAACATCTTCAGCGATTCTTCTGTAGCTGGTTCGTTTAGCTGATATTCCATCATGCGGTCCAACGCCCAAGCTCAGCCGCGTTTTTGCCGCGAGCTGAACTTGATGAGTCGAGCAAAAGTCGGAAGGCAAAAACGTCGGCTGGAGCGCCTAGTGTACGCCCGACATGGGCCTGAACTGATGGGGTGCGAGTCCCCTGTGGGAGTTTCGGACCTGCTGATGTTGGCGGGG
>NZ_JAQGNT010000093.1 GCF_028291725.1 Hydrocarboniphaga sp.
CCGCATAGAAGCCCGGCTGGTTGACGACGCTGCCGTTGGCGCGGAACGGCCCCGGCGAATGCGGATCGGTCTTGATCATCTCGATCTCGAAATTCTCGCGTCCTTTCTCGCGCCAGATCTGGGCGAAGCCGAGATAGAAGCGCTGGTCGCCGCCGTAGCCGTCGAGCACCGGCGCCGGTTTGCCGTTCAGTGAAATCCGATAGGCCTTGTAGGCGATGGCGACGCCGGAGTTGTCGGCGATGTTCTCGCCCATAGTCAGCGCACCTTTGACGTTGTAGCCCGGCTGCAAGCTGAAGCCGCTGTACTCGGCGACCAGTGCCTGGGTCTTGGCCGCGAACTGCGCGTGATCGGCCGGCGTCCACCAGTCGCGCAGATTGCCGTCGCCGTCGTATTGCGCGCCCTGGTCGTCGAAGCCGTGGCTGATTTCGTGGCCGATCACCGCGCCGATGCCGCCGTAGTTGACCGCGTCCTCGGCGTTGGCGTCGAAGAACGGCGGCTGCAGGATCGCGGCCGGGAATACGATCTCGTTCATCTCGGGGTTGTAGTAGGCGTTGACCGTTTGCGGCGTCATGCCCCATTCCTCGCGGTCGATCGGCTTGCCGAGCTTGGCCGTATTGCGGTCGTACTCGAACGCGGCCGCGCGCATGCTGTTGCCGACGACATCACCGCTGCTGATCTCGAGCTTGGAGTAGTCGCGCCACTTGTTTGGATAACCGATTTTGTAGGTGAACTTGGACAGCTTCACCAGCGCCGCTTTCTTGGTCTCGTCGCTCATCCAGCTGAGGCCGCCGATGGCGCTCTCGTAGGTTTTCAGCAGGTTCTTGACCAGCGATTCCATGCGCGCCTTGCTGGCCGCGGGGAAGTGACGCTCGACATAGACCTGGCCGACCGCTTCGCCCATCGAGGTTTCGATGCCGTCGACGCCGCGCTTCCAGCGCGGACGGATTTCCTGCACGCCGTTGAGGGTCTTGGAGTTGAACGCGAAGTCTTCGTCCACGATCGCCTTGTTGAGCAGGCCGGCGCGCGTGTGCAGCACATGCCATTTGAAATACGAGCGCCAGGTTTCGATTGGCGTGCTCTTGATCAGCTTGCCCAGGCCGGTGACGTAGGTGGGCTGCGACACCAGCACCTGCTTCAGCGAGCCGTAGCCGACCGCCGGCAGATACGCGGCCCAGTCGATCTCGCTGGTCAGCGTCGCCAGCTTGGCGGGCTCGTACGGGTTGTAGGTCTTGACCGGATCGCGGTTCTCGACCTTGTCCCACTGGACCTTGGCGATCTGGGTTTCGAGCGCCAGCACGTCTTTGGCGGTTTTGGCGGCGTCATTGAGACCGGCGAGCTCGAACATCTTCTGCATGTGCGCCAGGTAGGCCGCGCGGATGCCTTTGAACTTGTCGTCGTCGATCAGGTAGTAGTCGCGGTCGGGCAGGCCCAGGCCGGCCTGGTAGAAATCACCGGCGTACTGGGTGGAATCCTTGGCGTCCTGGTGCACATAGGGAAACAGCGGCGTGGCGACACCGTTGCGCGCCAGCTCGGCCATCAGCGCCGGCAGGTCTTTTTTGTCTTTCAGCGCGTCGACGCGCGCGAGTTCCGGCGCGGCCGGCTTGATGCCGGCGGCTTCGATGCTGGCTTCGTCCATGAAGCTGGCGTAGTAGTCGCCGACCTTCTGCTGGATGCTGCCCGGAGTCTTGCCCGTCTTGGTCGACAGCTCCTCGATGATCACGCGCAGCTGCGCTTCGGCGTCGTCGGCGAGCTTGGTGAAGGAGCCGTAGTTGGAGCGGTCGACCGGGATCGGTGTGTTCTTCAGCCAGGTGCCGTTGATCGCCTGGTACAGGTCGTCCTGCGGACGCACGCCGGCGTCGAAATTGGCTTTGTCGACGCCCGAGCTCAGGGCCGGCGCGGCGGTGGGTTCGGCGGGAGCCGGGGCCGGCTTCTTGCCGCAGGCGGCCAGCAGCAGCACGCAGCACGCGCCTGCCAGAAGGTTCTTCATCATCAATCAATCTCCAAGAGGGGCGGAGCCGCCGGCACAATCGGCGACTCCAAGCCGCCGATTGTGGCCCAGACCGGCGAACTCGGCCAACGGTAGGTCGGCAATCCCTTGCCGACGTGAGGCCCCGGTTACGCATCCGACGTCGCAAGTCGGCAAGGGATTGCCGACCTACGGGTTGATCGCCGCGCTATCCGGCCGACCAGCCGCCCGGCCAGCGCGACATCGCGATCAGGCCGATCGCCAGCCAGTAGCTGGACAGGATCAACGGCTGCGCGCCGCGATACGGGCCGACGAACTGGCGCACCGCCAGCACCGAGTCCGACAGGCCGAACAGCAGCGCGCCGATCAGTGCCAGCCGGCTTGCCGCGCCCGGCATCGCGGCATGGGCGGCGGCCGCGGCCAGGACCATGACCGTCAGCACCAGGCCGTAGGCCAGCGTCGGGATCTTGAGCGCGCCGGTCTTCGGCAGCAGCCAGATGAAGAACGCCAGCGCGTAGATCACAAAGGCCAGCGTCCACAGCGGGACGTGCCAGCCGGAGACGCCGGCCATGAACTCGGCGACGAACGCGACATGTGCGATGAAGAAGCTGCCGAGCCCTGCCAGAAACGCCTTGTCGCCGTCGAACATCAGCGCGATGTCGCCGACGATCGCGAAGGCGAAGGCGGCGACCAGCAGCGCGTCCGGCCGCTGCGGGGCAGCGAACAGCGAGGCCGCAATCAGCGCGCTGGTCAGGGGCTTCAGCAAATAGAACGCGCGCGGTCGCTGCCCACCGCGCTCGGCGACGACTTCGCAGGTGATCGCCAGCAGGCCGCTGATCAGCGCCGCGCCTATAAAGTGGACGGGCTGTATCACTGGCATCGGCTGACTCCCCTTTAAAATGCATGCGCTGGCTCGATCTTCGTCGAACGCTGTGGATCTGCGGCAGACTAAGCCTACACGAGCTGCCGGAACACTCCTGAGGACTCCCATGACTGCGACTATCGACAAAATCGTCAAGACCGACGCCGAATGGCGCGCCCAGCTGACGCCCGAGCAGTACCAGGTTACGCGCCACGGCGGCACCGAGTGCGCGTTCACCGGCGGACTTTGGGACGACCATCGCGACGGTGTATTCCACTGCGTCTGCTGCGATGCGGCGCTGTTCGATTCGCGCGCCAAGTTCGAATCCGGCACCGGCTGGCCGAGCTTCTTCCGCCCGGCCGCCGACGCGCCGATCGCGACGCATGAGGACAACAGCTACGGCATGCGCCGCGTCGAAGTCACTTGCGGCCGCTGCGATGCGCACCTGGGCCATGTGTTCCCGGACGGCCCGGCACCGACGCGCGAGCGCTACTGCATCAACTCCGCCGCGCTGAAGTTCGAGCAACGCTAGGGCCTGGTGATGCGCGTGCACTGGCTGCAGCACGCGCCCGAGGATGACCTCGGCTGCATCGCGCCCTGGCTCGCGGCGCGCGGCCACACGGTGACGCGCAGCGGCTTGTACGAGGGCGATGCGCTGCCGTCGCTCGCGGAGTTCGACGCGCTGCTGGTGATGGGCGGCGCGATGAATGTCGACGAGGAGGGCGCGCATCCCTGGCTGGTCGACGAGAAGCGCTTTCTGCGCTCGGTTTTGTCGGGCGGCCAGCGCGTGCTCGGCATTTGCCTGGGGGCGCAACTGATTGCGGAACAGCTTGGCGCGAAAGTGCTGCGCAATGCCCATCGTGAGATCGGGTGGTTCGATGTCGAGCTGAGCGATGCCGGCCGCGCGTTCGCGCCGATGTCAGGCTGGCCGGCGAGCTTGCCGCTGTTTCACTGGCATGGCTATCGCTTCGAACTGCCGCCGGCGGCAACGCGGCTCGCGTTCAGCGCGGCCTGCGATCAGCAGGCGTTTGCGTTCGACGACGGCCGCGTGATCGGCCTGCAATTCCATCCGGAAGTGACTTCGGCCGGTGTGCGCCTGTGGCTGGAGCAGGGGCATCCGCGGCCGGGGCCTCATGTGCAGCCGGTGGAGCGGATGCGTGAAGATTTGTCGCGCTTCGCCCACGCGAACACGCTGCTCTGCGGCTTGCTGGAACAGTGGTTGTCCGATCGCAGGTAGGTCGCAGGTAGGTTGGGGTGAGCCTGCGAACCCCAACATTCGTTCCGCGCCGACGTTGGGGTTCGCAGGCTCACCCCAACCTACGTGTTGCTCAAACCGCCGCGCCCATCGCCGGCTTGCTTCTCCTGCGCATCGTCTTGGCCCGCGACGGTTGCCGCACCAGTTCGCCGATGAACCGATGGAGCGTTTCGATCGCGTCGAGCCGGCCGTCGCGCGCGTGCTCGTTCATGTGCGAGCGATACCAGTTTTCATTGCCGAGAAAGCGGTCGATGTCGCTGGGGGTCAGCGTCGCGATGTCGGCGCGCATGCCCACGCCCATGCGCTCGATCATGCAGGCGTTGAGTCTTTGCTCGAAGGCCTGCTCCGGCAGTGCCAGGATCGGCTTGCCGAAGTGGATGGCTTCGCCGATCAGCTGATTGCCGGCAGTGGAAATCACCGCACGGCACTGCGCCAGATCGTTGATGAACCACTCGTTGCTCGGTGCGCGATAGTCGACATTGTCCTGCCGGCCGCGGCGCGGCGTGCCATAGACGACCACCGGCTGATCGAGCAGGCGCAGCGCGCGCTCGACATGCGGCCGGAACTGGTGCTCTCCCTTGTTGAAATACGCCAGCAGAAAGTCCTTGGACTTCGGCCGTCCTCCAGCACTGGCGCACAGCACCTCGTCGCGCAGCATCGGGCCGACGATGCGCGTGGTAGGCAGCCGCGGTTCGGCCTGGTAGAAGCTCGAAATCAGCGTGCGATCGGGCTGGCCCATCAGCGCGCGATAGCCCATCGCGTCGCGCATGCCGGCCAGCCACAGGTCCGCCGGGAAGTGCGGTTTGCACCAGGCGATGATGCCGACGTGGTCGAAGCTGATCCGCGGCAGCTTGAGCTTTTGCGCCGCGCGATGGCTCCAGGCTTCGCTGTCGGAAATCACCAGCTGGATGCCGCGATCCTGGAACTCGCGCGTCATCTGGTCGATGCCCGGGCCGCCGAGCAGCAGGTCGGCGAGCGGGCCGGCGTTTTCGCTGAGGGTGCGCGGCAGCGAATGCCCGCCGCGCTCGTTGTAGCGATAGCCGAGCATCGGGATGCGCACGGTCGGGAACAACGGTGCCAGCACGTCGTAGGCGTCGCCGGCGGTGAATACCGTGACCTCGTGCTCCTGCATCAGCGCCGGCAGTACGCTGAGGCTGCGCATCGCGTGCCCGCGCCCGTAACCCATGACTCCGTAGGCAATACGCATCGGCTACTCCAGATGGTACCGGGAATGTGTTTTCCCAATGTCAGTCTGGAGACGCCAGTTGCCGGCTTGATGATCGTTACAAGAAGTTTTCGTTACACAGCGCGTTACACAGCGCGCTACACAGCTCGTTACAGGCGCAGTTCGTTACAAATGGATTCAAAGGTTATGATCTGCGGGTACGCGATCCCACCATTCCTGTAAATAAATGACCATTGAAGCACTGGCCAGCCCCGAACTCTGGGCTGCGCTGTTTACGCTGACCGCCCTGGAAATCGTCCTGGGTATCGACAACGTGATTTTCCTGTCGATCATCGCCGGCAAGCTACCCAAGGAGCAGCAGGCGCGTGCGCGCACGCTGGGTCTGGCCGGCGCGCTGGTCACTCGCGTGTTGCTGCTGTTCTCGCTGGCCTGGCTGGCCGGCCTGACCGAACCGATGATCACCGTCGCCGGCTTCGGCGCCTCGGGCCGCGACATGGTGCTGTTTTTCGGCGGCCTGTTCCTGCTGTACAAGGCCGGCACCGAAATCCTCGAGATGCTCAGCGGCCATCCGGCCGCGGGCGAGGCCGGATCGAAGATCAAGGCGCCGTCGTTCGTGTCCGCGATCGTGCAGATCATGATCCTCGACATCGTGTTCTCGCTGGACTCGGTGATCACCGCGGTCGGCATGACCCAGAACCTGCCGGTGATGGTTACCGCGATCACGATCGCGATCATCACGATGATGTTCTTCGCCGGCCCGCTGGCGGCCTTCGTCGATCGCCACCCGACCGTGAAGATGCTGGCGCTGGCGTTTTTGATCATGATCGGCCTGGTGCTGATCGTCGACGGCGTCCACATCCACGTGCCGAAGGCCTATGTCTACGTGGCGATGGCGTTCTCGGTCGCAGTGGAGTTGCTGAATCTGCGGCTGCGGCACAAGCTTGAGCATCCCGCGACCCCATCGCGACACCATTGAAGGTAGGACTGGATTGCCATGAGCCGCCGCATCATCCACACCGACGCCGCGCCTGCCGCGATCGGCACTTATTCGCAGGCGGTCGCCTGCGGCAATACCGCCAGCACGACCGTGTACATGTCGGGCCAGATTCCGCTCGACCCCAAGACCATGACCCTGGTCAACGCGACGATCGAGGACGAGATCCACCAGGTCTTCAAGAATCTCGCTGCGGTGGCCGAAGCCGCCGGCGCCTCGCTGACGCATGTCGCCAAGCTCAACGTGTATCTGACCGACCTGACGCATTTCCCGAAGGTCAACGAGATCATGGGCAAATACTTCAGCGAGCCCTACCCGGCCCGCGCCGCGATCGGCGTCGCCGCACTGCCCAAGGGCGCGCGGGTCGAGGCCGATGCGGTGCTGGTGATCGATTAGTAGGTCGGCAATCCTTTGCCGACGTGAGGCCCCAGTTACGCAATCGAGGTCGCACGTCGGCAAGGGATTGCCGACCTACGGCGCGAGCGGCGGTTGGTTTCATCTTTCGATGAGTTGAAGGACTGCCGCTCTGGCCACACGCGCCGAAAAATCCCACAGCCAGCAGCCGTCCGCGCCGGGCCCTGTCGACCTGCGCACGCGCCTCGCCGACTGGAGCGCCGCCGGCCCGCAGCTGGCCGGCGTGCTGCGCAATCTGGGGCTCGAGACGATCGGCGATCTGCTGTTCCATCTGCCGCTGCGTTACCAGGACCGCAGCCACGTCACTGCGCTCGCCGATCTGGTGGACGGACAGGACGCGCTGGTGCGCGCGCGGGTCGAGGTCGCCGACGTGCGCTACGCCGGCCGCCGCCAGTTGCGCGTGGTGATATCGGACCCGCCGCGCGGGCTGCTGCTGCGTTTCTTCCATTTCAATGCGGGCCAGCAGGCGGCTTTCGCCCCCGGCCGCTGGGTGCAGGCTTTTGGCAGCGTGCGCTTCGGCACCTCCGGGCCGGAGATGGTGCACCCTGAATATCGCGTTGCCGACGATGCGGCCGCGTTCCAGATCAGCGATGCGCTGACGCCGATCTATCCGCTGACCGCCGGCATCGCCCAGCCGCGCCTGCGCCGCCTGATCGAGGCCGCGCTGAAGCTCGCCGCGAGCGACGTGCATCTGGCGGCGCAGCTGCCGGGCCTGCCCAGCCCGGATTCGCTGCCGGCCCTGCGCGCGCTGCATGCGCCGGCGGGCGCGAGTGAGACCGCGCTGCTGATCGAAGGCCGGCATCCGGCGCAGCAGCGGCTGATCCGCGAGGAGCTGCTCGCGCACCAGCTGTGCATGCGCCTGCTGCGCCGCCAGGTGCGCACGCGGCCGGCGCCGCAGCTGGCCGATCTGCAGCGCAGCGCCGATGCACTCGAAGCGGTGCTGCCGTTCCGTTTCACCCAGGCGCAGCGGCGCGTGATCGCCGAAATCGGCAGCGATCTCGCCGCGCGTCGGCCGATGCTGCGCCTGGTGCAGGGCGATGTCGGCAGCGGCAAGACCGTGGTCGCCGCGTCTGCGATGCTGGCCGCGGCGCGCGCCGGTTATCAGAGCGCGCTGATGGCGCCGACCGAGCTGCTGGCCGAGCAGCATTACGCGAACCTGTCGCTGTGGTTCGCGCCGCTGGAGGTCGAGGTCGAATACCTGGCCGGCAAGATGAAGAAGGCCGAGCGCGAGCGCCGGCTGGCGCGCGTGTCCAGCGGCGTGGCGCCGCTGGTGGTCGGCACGCATGCGGTGTTTCAGCAGAGCGTGGCCTTCGACCGGCTGGCGCTGGTGGTGGTCGACGAGCAGCATCGTTTCGGCGTGCAGCAGCGTCTGGCGCTGCGCGACAAGGGGCCGCAGGGCAGCTCGCCGCACCAGCTGATCATGTCGGCGACGCCGATCCCGCGCACGCTGGCGCAGACGCTGTACGCGGACCTGGACGTATCGGTGATCGACGAGCTGCCGCCGGGCCGCACGCCGGTGGCGACGGTGGTGGTCAACAACAGCAAGCGCGACGAGGTGCTCGCGCGCATCGCGGAAGCCTGCCGCGCCGGACGCCAGGTTTACTGGGTGTGCACGCTGATCGAGGAGTCCGACGAGCTCGACGCGCAGGCGGCGGAAGCCACCGCCGAACGGCTGCGCGCGGATCTGGCCGATCTGCGTGTCGGCCTGGTGCACGGACGTTTGAAGTCCGAGGAAAAAGACGCGCAAATGCGCGACTTCAAGGATGGCAGCACGCAGCTGCTGGTGGCGACGACGGTGATCGAGGTCGGTGTCGATGTGCCCAATGCCAGCATCATGGTGATCGAGAACGCCGAGCGTCTCGGGCTGGCGCAGCTGCACCAGCTGCGCGGCCGCGTCGGCCGCGGCGCGACCGCGAGCCAGTGCGTGCTGATGTACCAGATGCCGCTGTCGGAATCGGCCCGGAGCCGGCTGGAGACGATGCGCTCGACCACCGACGGCTTCAAGATCGCCCAGGCCGACCTGGAGCTGCGCGGCCCGGGCGAAATCCTCGGCCGGCGCCAGACCGGCGTCGTCGGCCTGAAGATCGCCGAGCCGGTGCGCGATTCGGCGCTGATCCCGCCCTTGCAGCAGCTCGCAGACGAATGGCTGGAGCGTTATCCGCTGGACGCTCAGCGGCTGATCGCACGCTGGGTTGGGGATGTGGAGAAGTATGGGCAGGTCTGATGCGTTGAAATCGCGGCATGAGGCGGCATACCATAACGACATACCATAACTGGAGCCGGACATGGCCCTGATGTCAGTTCGTGCCACCTATGCGCTGGATCGCGACACTGCGGATGCAATTCGTTCGCTGGCCGGGCGCTGGAAGACTTCGCAGGCAGAAGTGATCCGCCGAGCGGTCAAGAGCGCAGCCGCGCAGATCGAGGCGCAACCTACGAGAATGACGCCGATGGAAGTGGTCGAGTACTACCGCAAAAACGGGCCGACACGCACCGCTGCGGAGACTCGCGCCGTGATCGCACAGCTGCGCGCGGACCGCCTCGCCGATGAGGATGCGCGTCAACAGCGCGTGGACGTCAAGCCCCGTGGCAAGCGCGCGAAGTGATTCATCTCGACACCAATGCCTTGATCGCGCTACCGCGTTGGCTCGCACTGGGGCACGCGCTGATCGATCGCGTTGCTGCAGGCGAGCGGGTCGGTGTCTGTTCGGTAGTCTGGTACGAATATCTTTGCGGTCCGGTCATTGCCAGCGATGTCGAGCGTTGCCTGGATTTCATTGAAGATAGGATCGAGCCGCTGGATGCGAGACATGCGCAACTGGCGGCCGAGCTGTTCAACCAGGCAGGTCGCCGGCGCGGCCTCCGAATTGACTCGCTGGTAGCCGCTACGGCGATCTGTTCCGGCGCGGAATTGCTGACCGGCAACGTCAAAGATTTCACCGTGTTTTCGATGCGTGGCCTGAAACTGTTCGCATGAATGCGTCTTTAGGCCGCAGCCCCGGCAGTCAGCTCGCCGCATATTGGCGCCTGATGCGCTTCCACAAGCCCATCGGCATCTATCTGCTGCTGTGGCCGACGCTGTGGGGCCTGTGGCTAGCGGCCGGCGGATTGCCGCCGCTGAAAGTCTTGGTCGTATTCGTGCTCGGCACGGTGCTGATGCGCGCCGCCGGCTGCGTGATCAACGATTACGCCGATCGCGACTTCGACGGCCATGTTGCGCGGACCCGTGACCGGCCGATCGCGGCGGGCCTGGTGCGTGCCGACGAGGCGGTGCGCCTGGCCGTGGTGCTGGCGCTGATCGCGTTCGGCCTGACCACTTCGCTGCACCGGCTGCAGGTGCTGATGCTGGCGGTACCGGCCGTGATCATCGCCGCCGCGTATCCGTTCATGAAGCGATTCATCAGCGTGCCGCAGGCGGTGCTGGGGCTGGCATTTTCATGGGGCATCCCGATGGCCTATGCGGCGGTGCGCGATGTCGTGCCGGTGGGTGAAGTGGCCGCGCTGATGCTGGCGAACCTGTGCTGGGTGGTCGCCTACGACACGTACTACGCGATGGCCGATCGCGAAGACGATCTGAAGCTCGGCCTGAAATCGAGCGCGATATTCTTCGGCCGCGCCGATCGTGCGCTGGTGATCGGGCTGCAGCTTGTATCGCTCGCGCTGCTGGCGGCGCTTGGCGCGTATCGGCATCTGGCATGGCCGTACTTCGCCGGCCTGGCCGGCGCGGCGCTGACGGTTGTTCATCAGGCGCGGCTGACGCGGAATCGCGACCCGGCGCAGTGCTTCAAGGCGTTTTTGAACAACAATCTTTTTGGGGCTTTGGTTTTTCTGGGATTGCTGCTGGCTCTGATGTAGTTGCTGATGTAATGGTGGATCTCACTGGCTGAAACCCACCTGTAGGAGCGGTCCTTGACCGCGATTGAAGCCTTGCAATGCACAATCGCGGTCAAGGACCGCTTCTACAGTTGCGGATTGAACCGTGTTTCCGCGACGTTCAGCGGCATTGTTTCGTAATGACAGCCATCGATCCCGTTGGAGAAGTCCCTTGCTGCGTTTCCTGAGCCTGCTGTTGGGCGCACTGTTCGGTGCCGCCGGTTGTACGAGCTATCAGGGCCGGCCCGGCGGGCTCGCGCCGCAGCGGGTCGATACCGACTACGAAGTCCGTCGCGACGTCGTGTTCACGCCGCCGGACTGGCCGCAGGCATTGAAGGCCGACGTCTACGTTCCCAAGGGCAAGGGTCCGTTTCCGGCGGTGCTGGTGATTCACGGCGGCGGCTGGGATAGCGGCGACCGCGAGCAGGTCGCCGGCATCGCCAGGCGTGTCGCCGCGCGCGGCTACGTCGCGGTGAATGCGACGTATCGCCTGGCGCCGGGCTCGATTTCCCCGGCGCAGTTTCAGGACGTGCAGCAGGCGGTGCTGTGGATGCGCGCGAATGCGGCGGTGTATCGGATCGACCCGCAGCGCATCGCGGCGTTCGGCTATTCCGCCGGCGCGCATCTGGCAGCTTTGCTCGGTGGTATCGGTGAAAGCGGGCCGCTCGGCAAGCCCGGGGCTGCGGTGCAGGCGGTGGTCGCCGGTGGCACGCCGACCGATCTGAGCAAGTGGCCGGCCGGCAAGCTGGTGCCGCAGCTGATCGGCGGCGACCGCGCGCACAAGCCCGCCGAGTACCAGGCGGCTTCGCCGGTGACTTGTGTCGACGCCGGCGATCCGCCGGTGTTCCTGTATCACGGCGGCATGGACAGCCTGGTGCCGATCGATCACGCCGAGGACTACAAGGCGCTGCTCGATGCGGCCGGCGTGCCCTGCGAGCTGTTCGTGCTGCGCGGGCGCGGGCATATCCTGGCGTTTCTGAGTGATGGACCGGCGGTCGAGGCGGGGATCGAGTTTCTGGACCGTTACCTGCGCCGCTGATTTCTGGAGCTGTAGGAGCGGTCCTTGACCGCGATTGTTCGCTGCAAGGTCCCAATCGCGGTCAAGGACCGCTCCTAC
>NZ_JAQGNT010000103.1 GCF_028291725.1 Hydrocarboniphaga sp.
GGCATTATGTTGCCGTACCGAGTTGCCTCGCGCCGATGTTGGGGTTCGCTGCGCTCAACCCAACCTACAACGTCACCCGTAGGTTTGGGTGAGCGCAGCGAACCCCAACACCCGCCCTCAGGCAGCCTGCGCCCCACAAAACGCCAGCAGGCTTTCGGCGATATGCGACAGCTCGCAGATCTGCTCGGCGGCGCCGAGCTTGAACGCGGCGCCGGGCATGCCCCAGACCACGCTGCTGGCCTCGTCCTGCACCAGCGTCCGTGCGCCCGCTTCGCGCATCGCCAGCAGGCCGCGCGCGCCGTCGTCGCCCATGCCGGTCAGCACCGCGCCGACGGCGTTGGCGCCGGCATGGTGTGCGACCGATCTGAACAGCACGTCGACGCTCGGGCGATGCCGGTTCTGCGGCGGCGCCTGGTCGAGCCGGCACACATAGCGTGCGCCGTCGCGCGCCAGGCTCAGGTGCCAGTCGCCGGGCGCGATGTAGACATGGCCCGGCACGATCTGCTGGCCGTCCCGCGCCTCGCAGACGCTCATCGCCGAGCTGCGGTCCATGCGCGCCGCGAACGGCCCGGAGAACGCGGCCGGAATGTGCTGCGTGATCAGGATCGCCGGCGCGTCGGCCGGCATCATCGCCAGCACGTCTTTGATCGCCTCGGTGCCACCAGTCGAAGCGCCGACCGCGATGATCCTTTCGGTGGTGCGGAACAGGCCGCGCCGCAGCGCCGGTAGCGGAGCCGGAGCAGCCGCATGCGCCGACCCGGATGGCGCCGGGCGCGTGTTCGGGCTCAGCACGCGTATCCGCGCCGAGGCCGCTGCCTTGACCTTCAGAATCAGGTCGTGCGCGTATTCGCGTAGACCGGCTTCCAGGTCGATCTTCGGCTTGGTGACGAAATCGACCGCGCCGAGTTCCAGTGCCTGCAGCGTGACTTCGGCGCCGCGTTCGGTCAGCGACGACACCATCACCACCGGCATCGGCCGCAGGCGCATCAGGTTCTCGAGGAAGGTCAAGCCGTCCATGCGCGGCATCTCGATGTCCAGCGTCAGCACGTCGGGATTCAGAACCTTGATCTTGTCGCGCGCAATGATCGGATCGGGCGCGGTGCCGACCACTTCGATCTGCGGGTCCTCCGACAGGAACTCGACCAGCAGCTTGCGCATCAGCGCCGAGTCGTCAATGACCAGCACACGAATCTTCTTCATCAGAACAGCTCCACGGAACCGTCGGCAGGACGGTTGCGCATGTACCGGCGATATTGCTCCTCGCGTGCCACGAGTTCGGAGCGGTCGGCGGCCGGAAGGCGCTTGACCAGCATGCGCCCGCTCGGAGGGAAGTAATGGACGCGGCGCGGAAAGACGTCGAACAGATCCTGGGCCACCACGTTGATTTTCTCGGCGCGCAGATAGGCGAGCGCGAACTCGCCGTTGCGATCACCGACCGGATTGAGCGTCATGCCCGGCAGCACCGCGCCGCCGCCGACGAGCTTGGCCTCGAGCCTCTCGCGGCGCGCGCCGCGCTTGAACAGCTCATTGATCAGCACTTCCATCGCGTAGCTGCCGTAGCGCGCCGACTCGCCGCCAGGGCCGGCCTGGCTGCTGTCCGGCAGCATGAAGTGATTCATGCCGCCGACACGCGCAACCGGATCGCGCAGGCAGGCGGCGACGCAGGAGCCGAGTACCGTCACCAGCATCACGTCCTCACTGGTGACCCGGAATTCTCCGGGCAGGATCTTGATCGCGACCGCACCGAACTTGGGATCGAAGTAGCCGGCGCTGGTATTGCGCCCTTCGGGTTCGTTGCGCGCTGCGGAAGTGAGCGCCATGGTCATCGGCTCCGTGCGCGCTTGTAAATCGTGCGGCCGCAGGACTCGAACAGGTCGCCAGCGTGGAAGAAGCTCTCCGAATGGCCGGCGAACAGCAGCCCCTCGGGCGACAGCAGCGGCGCGATCCGCGACAGCACCGTGTACTGCGTCGGCTTGTCGAAATAGATCATCACATTGCGGCAGAAAACTGCGCGGAACGGGCCTTTCATCGGATAGCGCTCGCCGAGCAGATTGAGCTGGCGAAAGCTGACCAGGCTGCGCAGTTCGTCGTTGACCCGGCACAGGCCCTGGTTGCCGCCGGCGCCGCGCTTGAAGAATTTCCGGCGGCGCGCATCGGACAGTTTTTCGATGCGGTCTTGGGTATAGATGCCCTCGGCTGCCGTCGCCAGCACCTGGGTGTCGATGTCCGTGGCGAGGATCGACACCGGCGGCTTCATCGTGCCAAACACTTCGGCGGCGGTGATCGCAATCGAATACGGCTCCTCGCCGGTGCTCGAGGCCGCGCACCACAGCAGCAGGTGCTCGCCGGGCTGGCGCTGCGCCAGCAGCTCGGCGAGGCGCTCGAAGTGATGCTCCTCGCGGAAGAACGAAGTCAGGTTGGTGGTCAGCGCGTTGGTGAATTCCTGCCATTCGTCGGCGTTGGCATCGGCCTCCAGCGGGTCGAGATAAGCGCGGAAGGAATCGGCGCCGCAGGCACGCAGGCGACGCACCAGCCGGCTGTAGACCAGGTCGCGCTTGCTGTCGTTGAGCGCGATGCCGGCGCGGGCGCGGATCATCGCGCAGACACGCCTGAAATCGCCGTCGGTCAGCGTGAACTCGCGCGCATTCAAGTCGAAGCCGGCAAGCTCCACAGCGCCCGCTGCGTCGCGGGCCGCAAGCTGGGTACTCATCCCCTGGCCCCGCGACTGCCGGAGGCAGTTGCGGCCACCGCAGCGAGTCGCGACGAAATCGGCGTCGGCCTCGCGCGCCGCGGCGGCGGTGGCGGCGTACGCGCGGCCACCGGCGGCGCGATCACGACCGGGCGCGAGGTTTCGGCGTTGTCGAGCCTGAACTGCGATACCGACACTGCCAATGCATCCGCCTGCTCTTCGAGAGTCCGGGCCGATGCCGAGCCCTCTTCCACCAGCGCGGCATTCTGCTGCGTGACCCGATCCATCTGGCTGATCGTCCGGCTGACCTGCTCGATGCCCTGGCTCTGTTCCTGCGATGCGCCGGCGATCTCCGCCATGATCTGACTGACGCGGCCGACGCCGGTGACGATGTCGTCCATCGTGCGGCCGGCCTGCTCGACCTGTGTGACACCGTTGCCAACCTTGTCGACCGATGCGCTGATCAGCGCCTTGATCTCCTTGGCGGCCGCCGCGGAGCGCTGCGACAGGCTGCGAACTTCGGCGGCGACCACGGCAAAGCCGCGGCCCTGCTCGCCGGCGCGCGCGGCTTCGACCGCCGCATTCAGCGCCAGGATGTTGGTCTGGAACGCGATGCCGTCGATCACGCTGATGATGTCGACGATCTTCTTGCTGGAGCGCTGGATCTCGCCCATGGTCTTGACCACTTCGCTGACGACCTGGCTGCCCTTGCGCGCGGTTTCGGACGCGCCGGCCGCGAGCTGCTTGGCCTGGTGCGCGTTGCCCGCGTTCTGCTTGACCGTCGAGGTCAGCTCTTCCATCGACGCCGCCGCCTCCTCCAGCGAGGCGGCCTGCTGCTCGGTACGGTCCGACAGGTCAGCATTGCCGGCGGCGATCTCGCGCGCGACGACGTTGATCGTGTCGCTGGATTCGAGCAATTGGCCGACGATATCGGTGAGCTGCTCGACGGTGGCGTTGGCGTAGTCCTTGAGCCTGCCGAAAACACCGAGGAATTCGCCTTCCATCCTTTGCGTCAGATCGCCCTGCGCCAGGGCGCCCAGTACCCGCATCACTTCCTCGAGACTGGCGGCATTGATCCGGGTCAGGCGGTTGACGCCATCGGCGAGTGCTCGCAGCGCGCCGTCCTTGCCCTGCAGCGGAATCTGCCGCGAGAAATCACCCGCGGCGGCCGAGCCGATCACATCGACCAACTCGCTCTCCATCGCGACCTGGTCGCTGACATCGATCCATTGCGCGATGGTGCCGAGATTCTCGCCGCCAGGCCCGAGAATCGCGTTGTAGATGAAATCGATCTGGCGGCCGAAGAAATCGGCGCGGGAGCGTTTGTGGCCCTGCACTTCCTGCATCCGCCGGATCGCGGCGGGCCCATCGGCGTAGATCGCGCCGATGCTGCCGCCGACGAAGTCCTCGACTCGAAAACCGGGATTGAAGCGGCGCACGTCCGGCTCGACTGCTTTCAACATGCGCAGCAGCGCCGGGTTGGCGTACAGCACGGTGCCGTCATAGGCCGCAATGCGGATCATCGTCTCCAGGCCATCGAAGGCATGGACGATGAAACGGGGATCAATCGTCATGGTGAAGCTCCTTGCCGCATTCTTAGAATTCGGTCCACGGTTCGCTCTGCTTGACGGCGCCGGCACCGGCACCAGATACGGATACGGCTTTGGGCACGGCCGCGGCGACGCCGTTGCGGCGCGGAGGATTGGCGCCCGCCGCCTTCACCCGCATCGGCGAGACGCGGCCGGCGGCGAACCGTTCTGGCTTGCGCAGCGTCGGCGCTGTGCTGCGCGGCGCGGCCTCCACTTCGGCCTCTTCGTCACCGAGGCGGAACTGCCCAACCGAATCCAGCAAGCCGGCGACCTGCTCTTCCAGCGAATGCGCGGCGGCCGTAGCTTCTTCGACCAAGGCCGCGTTCTGCTGGGTGACTTCGTCCATCTGCGTGATCGTCGTATTGACCTGCTCGATGCCCTGGCTCTGCTCCTGCGAGGCCGCGGTGATCTCCGACATGATGACGGTCACGCGCTTCACGCTGGTCACGATCTCGTCCATCGTCCGGCCGGCCTGCTCCACCAGCTTCGAGCCGGCGTCGACCTTGTCCACCGAGTCGCCGATCAGGGTCTTGATCTCCTTGGCCGCCGCCGCGGAGCGCTGCGCCAGGCTGCGGACTTCCGAGGCCACCACCGCGAAGCCGCGGCCCTGCTCGCCGG
>NZ_JAQGNT010000104.1 GCF_028291725.1 Hydrocarboniphaga sp.
GCGTCGAGCTTGTCGGAGACCGGCGCGGTCGCCTGCAGCGCGAACAGCGACTCGGGTGCGAAGCTGCCCTTGTCGTCGTAGCCGAGATCCGACACGTTATCGAGAGTCTGCCCATACATCACCTGGCCAAAGCCATTGAACGTGACGTCGGCGAACGCCGCCGAAGACGCTGTTATGCCGAACACAGCGGCGACACCCATCGCAATCTGATGCCTCTTCATTTTCCTTGAACCTGGATCGGGGAGATCGCATACGCAGAAGGACCTACGCCACGTTGATGGCCTTATCGGCAGGTTCGCGCTCGACTTGAATATCAATTCGGTTCAAGAACGGCAGCGGCAGGCCGTTAAACAATTGACGCCTCTGTACGCGTCGATCCATTCCTGCCCCACGTCGATCTGGAGTTAGTACATGCGACGCCAACCGCGTTTCCTCAAGCTGCCGAATCTCATGTCGCGCGCGGCCTTCATCTCCCGCCGGCTGCGCTACGTGTCGATCCGCGCCAAGATTCTGCTGCTGCCGGGGATCGCGCTCGCCGGATTGCTCGCGTACTGCCTCTACACCATCGCGGTTTCGCAAAGCAGTTCAAAAACCCTCGAAGGCTTCGCCATGCATACGCTGCCGGTGATGACGCTGGCGGCGCAGGCCAATCAGGGCCTGGTGGAAACCCAGGCGACGTTCACCCAGGCGCTCGGCGACAAGGACGAGTTCCTGGTCGAGGACGCGATGAAAGCTGCCGCCGAGACGCGCGCGTCCATCGTTGCGATCAAGGACAAGGACGCCGCCTACGCCGCCCGTATCGACGAACTCGCCGCGCTCTGGGATCACTACGTCGAGATCAGCAAAACCGCGGTGACCGGCATAATCAGCGGCAAAGGCGGCGACATGGCCGCGTTCCAGGCGCTGGCCGCGGACAAGCAGAAAGCCTATAACGCAGTGCGTTCCGCGCTGACCCAGCTCAACGAGGACAGCAAGACCGCGTTCCAGCACGCCCTCGATCAGGCCGGCGTGAACTCGCTGCGCGCCCTCCAGATCGGCATCGCCATCGTCGTATTGCTGTCGCTGCTGACAATTTTCGTCGCGCTGCTGGTCGACGCCGCGATCCGCCAGCCGATCGAGCGACTCAACGAAACCATCGCCCAGGTCGCCAAGGGCAACTTCAGCGTGCGCGTCGAAGAACAGGGCCGCGATGCGATCAGCACCATGTGCGCCGCGTTCAACTCGCTGCTGTCCGATCTGAATTCCGCGATTGCCGAAACCAACACGGTGCTCGCCGCCGTCGGCCGCGGCGATTTCTCGCAGCGCGTCACCGCACCGCTGATGGGCGATCTGGCGCGTCTGAAAACCGGCGTGAACTCGGGCGCCGACAGCGTCAGCCGCACGATGGTCGCGCTCGATGCGGTCATGGACGCGCTCGCGCGAGGCGATTTCTCGGCACGCATGAGCGAAGACGTCGAAGGCGAGTCGCGGCTCAAGGTGGACAAGGCGATGGGCCTGCTGCAGCAGTCGCTGGCGGCGCTCGCCAGCAGCCTGTCGGCGGCGGCCGAAGGCGACTTCTCGCGCCGCATCGATGCCGATCTGCCGGGCGATCTGGGCACGCTCAAGCGCGCCGTCAATCAGTCGCTGAGTTCGCTCGAAGCGGCGTTCGACGAGATCAGCGCAACGACCCAGGCGCTGAAGACCGGCGATCTGACGCGCCGCGCGAGCGGCGAGTTCGCCGGCACGCTACAGGCACTGACCCAGGCGCTCAACGATTCGCTCGACAGCCTGGCGCAGACCATCCGTGAAGTGCTGTCCAATGCCGAGGAACTGAACCTGGGCGTCAGCGAGATCGCGCAGGGCAACGCCGATCTGTCGGCCCGCACCGAGCGCCAGGCCGCTGCACTGGAGCAGAGTTCGGCGAACATCGAGGAACTGCTCAGCACCGCGCAGGCGGCCGCCGACAACAGTCGCCAGACCAGCCAGCTGACGCAGAGCGCGCTGGATAATTCGCGCCAGGGCACGCTGGTCGCCGGCAAGGCCGGACAGTCGATGGTCGGCATCACCGAAGCCAGCGCGCGCATCGGCGACATCATCGGCCTGATCGATTCGGTCGCGTTCCAGTCCAATCTGCTGGCGCTCAATGCCGCAGTCGAGGCGGCGCGCGTCGGCGAGCACGGCCGCGGCTTTGCGGTCGTCGCCGGGGAGATGCGCAGCCTCGCGCAACGCACCGCCGCCAGCTCCAAGGAGATCCGCGGCCTGATCAGCACCGCCAACGCGCGCGTGCAGGACGGCACCGGCCTGGTCGGCGAATCGCGCCGCCAGCTGGAGGCGATCAACCAGTCGAACGAGACCATCGCCCGGCTGTCGGAGCAGGCCGCAACCTCGGCCCAGGAGCAGTCGCTGGGCCTGGAGCAGCTATCCCGCGCGGTCGGCGATCTGGAATCGCTGAACCAGCAGAACAGCGCGCTGGTCGAGGAAGTCGCCGCAGCCAGCGCCTCACTACGCAACCGCGCCGCCTCGCTGCACGAAGTTGCCTCGCGATTCAATCTGCCGGCCGAGCACGCCCCGGAGATCGCGCGCAAGCCGGTGCAGAACATTGCCAGGAATACCGGCGGAGCGAGACGCACAGCGGTCGCCTGAGCTGCGGCAGTGTCGGTGTAGGGCGGGAGGAGCGAAGCGTATCCCGCCTCTCGCGTACCGGCCTCACGGGAGGCGGGATACTCCCGCCCTACGCTGCTTGCTCTGGCGGGGAAGACCTGGAGGACGCCGCCCGCAGCTTCGGTGTCCAGGCATCGCGTCGATTGAAGGGCTGGGCCTCATTGCCAGAGGCGCTCCATCATGGCCGGGTAGCTCACGGGCCGGAAGGAAGTGAACTCCAGATCACGAACCTGCGTGAAGCTCGACCAAATGAGTTGATTGCCCTTGAGCCATTTCGACGAGCGAACGCGGCGCTCGATCTGGCTCAACTCGCTGGCCGTGGCGGCACGTAGCGGCCCGGCGGTGCCATACAGGCGAACGCCCGGCGGCGACGTAAAACGACCCAGCAAGAAAGACCTCAACCAGAACAACTTGCTTGAATTGACGGCGAGCAGGCAGATCTTTCCGTTGGCATTGATGTTGTTGCCAAGATCGCTCGTGTACCGATCGAAGAAGAAGCCGCCTGGGTTCGCGCCCAGAAAGACCGTTCCAATGGGTGTGACCGTCGGCGTTCCGTCTTCGCCAACCGTGGCGATCGAGCAGTAGAGCGACGAAGCCTGGCCGCGCTCCACGACACGGCGGATCTCTGGCCAGTGTTGGCGAAGAGCTTCGCGGTTCAAAGTTCTGGCCAGGTAGGTCGGGGTGAGCGTAGCGTACCCCAGCATCGGCGCGTGACGAGCGTTGGGGTTCGCTACGCTCACCCCAACCTACGGGCTACGGGCTACGAGCGCTACAGACTCTGTCGAGTCGTTGCACCGCGACTCAGAATTCGGTCCACTGCCCGTCGGCTGCAGCCAGCACCGGGCCATTGCTCGTCTTTGCCGGCTGCCGCGTCGCAGCCGCAGGCGTCGGTTTTGCCCGGACGGGGAGCACGGGTGCCGACGCTGCGACGACGGACCGCGGCGGTGTACGCGACGGCGCGGGCTTGGCGGGCAGGCTGCGCACAATCGCTTGAGCGCGCATCGGGGCGGGCTCCGCCGGCGCAAGTTCGTCCAGTTTGAATTGCGCGACCGCGCTCATCAGCCCGCTCGTCTGCTCCTCCAGCGAATGCGCGGCGGCCGTAGCTTCTTCGACCAAGGCCGCGTTCTGCTGGGTGACTTCGTCCATCTGCGTGATCGTCGTATTGACCTGCTCGATGCCCTGGCTCTGTTCCTGCGAGGCCGCCGTGATCTCCGACATGATGACGGTCACGCGCTTCACGCTGGTCACGATCTCGTCCATCGTCCGGCCGGCCTGCTCCACCAGCTTCGATCCGGCGTCGACCTTGTCCACCGAGTCGCCGATCAGGGTCTTGATCTCCTTGGCCGCCGCCGCGGAGCGCTGCGCCAGGCTGCGGACTTCCGAGGCCACCACCGCGAAGCCGCGGCCCTGCTCGCCGG
>NZ_JAQGNT010000009.1 GCF_028291725.1 Hydrocarboniphaga sp.
CCGTACTCGCCGAGGTAGCCCACTTCGTCCATGTAGGTCGCGACGTTGTAGAAACTTTCTGCGCGGAGGAAGTAGCCGTCGCGTGGCTGGGCAGGCCCTCTGACGAGAGCAAGGTACTCGTGCAGCGGTGAGATGTCGCCGGCGGATTCCAGTTGGACGTTCTTTGTCCCTCCCTGGGCGCCGAACCCTAGAGCCAGCGCAAGGGCCTCGATCAGCGTGGATTTCCCCGAGCCGTTCTCGCCGACGAGGAATGTCACATCGCGATGGAACGTCAGCCGATCAAGTGCACGGACGGCCGGAATCGAGAACGGATACCGATCATAGCTCTCGACCCTATCTCTTTTTAGGGACGCCTGAATCAGGAAAGGCTTCTCGTACTTCATTGCTCCGTCACCCTTCTGTCCGGTCTTTCACTCATGGAACGCGGCAATTGCCTCTTCCTGGACCCGAGTCTCGACGGCGCGAGGTAATCAGATCTCCCGTACCTTGGCGATCGCGTTATCGGTCGTGAAGCCGCGACTCTTGAGCCAGCACGAAGCCACCGTGCCAGCGCGCCCGATGCCGCCGACGCAATGTATGACCACGTTACGCTTCTGCTCAAAGCGCTCCCGGATACATGCGACGGACTCGTGAAGTTCGGTGGCGCTCGGCGATCTGCCATCGAGCGTGGGAGTGTGTAGAACATCAATGCCACGAGCGCGATAGGCGTCAAGCAATCCTTCCACTCCATACCGCGCAAACTCGTCGCGTGCCAGCAGGCAGATCACGGAGGTCACGCTTGACGCCCGGAGCGCGTCGAGACTCTCCTCGAGAATCCGCCCGACATTCTTGCGCCCCGGAAGCCAGGTCAGGCCGACCCGTGCATCACCGGCCGCCATTGTCAGCAGCCAATCAATGCGAAGCCCGACGGAAGCCGGGATCTTCCGCCGGAACTGTGCTGCCGCAGCCGACGCGGCAAAGAGTGCCCAGCGCTTCTGTAGCGGATTCGCTTCTTCGAACAACAGGGTGTGGACCGCGTATCGGACCTGCCCGATCAGCAACTGCATCGGATCACGATCTGCGCTCACCAGAGCCGGGTAGTAGCTCCGCAACATCCGGACGGCGGCATACGCCCGCTGGATCTTCGGCGACTTAAACTCCTTCTCGCCTCCTTCGGGAAGGCCAGCCGCCAAGTCCTCGACGAGCAGCAGCCGGTCCGTCAGTGCGAGGGCGTCCTCGAACTCCTCGTCGGTTCAATCCCCCCTCATGGAGCACCTGGGGGTGCATGAGGTCCTACAGAGGTCCAGCCTCCGGGATGTGGAAATCCATACCCCAGCAGCGCTGATGATCGCGGATTTACTCGGGCTTGTTGAGCGTCCCCTCGAGCGAGAACACTTGGCCATAAGTTGGTGGAGCGATGTATCCGAACTAGTCAGCATGCAGCAAATCGCCTGTGCGATTTCCGATTGGAAGGCCTGCGTTGCTCTAGAATCGGAGGACCATCCAGTAGTAAGCCCCAAGGCCACTGCGAGACGGCTGTTCTTCGAGCCGATTGGTCGGGAATGGCTGAGGTTGGGCCCACAATCAGTCAAGCTCGTGCAGAAATCTACGCTTCGATGGATAAATAAGCATGATGGTGAGTGGCTCCGTCAAATTCGCAAGGCACTTACGAGAAGCACCAGCTCGATGTTGCCCCTCGATGACGTGCTCGCGGCTCGGGTGGAAATCGAAGTCGAGCGGCAGCGACTCCGGCTATCTCGTTTTCGCTTGACTGCTTACTCGATCCTTACCCGCATACACGTTCAGGGCGGAAACTACGCCGCCGGTCTGCATCGATTGCCGAAGACCGCCCTAGCACTAGACCGGATGTGTGAGAGCAAAGACGAACATGAGCGTTTCACCTCCGAGGTCCACCGTCTTTCGCGCGCTAGGTATGCGCATGAGCCGGCGCGCCTTCAGGTCCTGTCGGTGCTAGAGAGAACTGCTGGGCGGGCTTTCATATGGCAGGGATGGCCGGCCTGGCTTAGTTCATACCGGCGCGCTAGACATGTATCTTGAGGGTGGTAATCCGGCAGGTGACGCAGTTAAGAAAGCGGCGCGACGAAACATATTCAGAAAACCTTCATATATTCAATCTTGTAACGGGTTCATCTGGGATAATCCGACACTAGGCGTCAATACCCACCTCTGTTTGTAACGGTTTCAATTGCGTAATTGCCAGCAGCTAACTCGTTGTTAATGCAGCCAGTCCTGTAACGGATTCAATTGGGGGCTGACAACCGTAGCCATAAGCAATATCGCCGCTTACGGATGATCTGCCTCTGCGCGAACCACGCGGCGGCGTCCCGGATCGTCTCGGTGATCGGACGCGGGTTCCAATGCAGTTCCCGGCGCGCTTTGCCGTTGTCCATTTCCCTGAATGCATTCGACAGAAATACCGCGTCGGTGCTGACCAGGTAGTCCTTGCGCCCCAGCAGTTTGAAGATGCGCTCGACGATCCACGCCAAGGCCGCGGCCACCGGTAGCGGGATCAGCTTGAGTGGCGGATGACCACCCTGGGCCGCTGCCATCGCGCAGAACTCGCGGTTGTGTATGTACTCGTTGGCGATGATGTAGCGCTCGCCCGCTCTGCCATGTATTTCAGCCAGCAGGGCTGCTTGCGCCGCGTCACGTATGTCGACGGTCGGCGCCGCCGCATCCAGGGTGAACCGCATCCTGCCTGCTGCTATGTCCGACAGCATTTTTCCGTGCGGCGTCGGCTGGTAATCCTCGGGGCCATAGGTATTGGCCACACACAGCGCAACGCCGGGCAGGCCTTTTTCGCGACAATAATTCAGGAAGCGGGTCTCTGCTTCGAGGCGCGCCAGGATGTAAGGCGATGCGCGATCACGCCAATTGAACTCGATCTCTTCGGTAACCGGTCCGTTGGGGTTGAAGCCGAGTGTGCCCATGCTGCTGGTAAAGATGAACCGTTCGATACCGGTCTCCAGCGCGGCATCCATCGCATTGACCAAGCCCTCGACGTTGTTGCGATAGATCGGCGTGACATCAGTCAGCCAGAACCGGGGATCGACCACGCTATAGAAAACGCTACCACAGCCCTGCATCGCTGCGCGCAGCGAGGCCGGGTCTAGAACGTCGCCCAGAACGATCTCTACATCGAGGCCTTTCAAGGCTTCGGTATTGCTGGTTTTGCGCAGCAGGACCCTCACCTTGCGTCCCTGCTTCACCAGGAGTCTGGTCGTATGGCTACCGACGAAGCCGCTCGCTCCTGCGACCAGTACGGGCTTCTGTAATGAACGGCTCATGGGTTCCCTGGAGGCATCACAAGTCTTGACGAACACCGTCATTGCCCGCGATATTAGTGTCATAACTATGACATAGATTTTTGGAGGGGATTACTCGTGAGCGTCGACCTGGTCGTCAAGCTGCTTCGCTGTACAACATTGTTGGCTCTGATGGGTGGCGCTCCGTCGGCTTCGGCCGCAGACCCGGACGTCCACCAGCTCGGCATCAAATACTCGCCGCTGTCGCAGATCAACGCCGGCAATGTGGCGAAGCTCGAACGCGCCTGGGAATTCCACACCGGCGAAGTGCCGCCGAAGGACACCCAGAACGCGCTGATCGCTTTCGAAGACCAGCCTAGCCTGATCGAAGGCAACCTGGTGATCTGCACCACGTCCCGGCGCGTCATCGCACTGGACCCGCAGACCGGCAAGCAGCGCTGGGTGTTCGATCCCAAGGATCCGAAAGTCGGCACGCAGAAATGCCGCGGCATCACCCACTGGGTGGACGACCTGGCGGCGGACGGCGCGCACTGCAAGTCACGCATCTTCCTGGGCACCGCCGACTACCGGCTGATGTCCTTCGATGCGCGTGACGGCAAGCGCTGTGAAGCCTTCGGTGACAACGGCCAGGTGCAGATGCAGGCGAGCAAGCCACAGCTGTTCCCTGGCGAGGTCGTGGCCGGCTCCAAACCCGCGGTGGTCAACGGCGTGGTCGTCGTGGGGTCGGCAGTAGCCGACAACCAGCGCGTCGACGCGCCGAGCGGCCGTGTGCTGGCCTTCGATGCGCGCAGCGGCAAGCCGCTGTGGCAGTTCGATCCGCTGCCGCGCGACCCGGCCGACCCGGCCGCCAAGACCTGGGCCCGCGGTACGGCCGAAGGCTTCGGCGCCGGTAACGTCTGGGCCAACATGGCCGTCGACCAGGCGCTGGACCTGGTGTATCTGCCGACCACCAGCCCGTCCGGCGATTTCTTCGGCGGCGACCGCGCCGGCGACAACCGCTACTCCTCGTCGATCGTCGCGCTCAAGGGCTCGACCGGCCAGGTGGCCTGGCACTTCCAATTCGTGCACCACAACGTGTTCGACTACGACACGCCCTCCGAGCCGCTGCTGATCGACTGGCCCAAGCCCGATGGCACGACGGTGCCGGCGCTGGTGCAGAACAACAAAACCGGCCTGATCTTCGCCTTCAACCGCGCCACCGGCGAGCCCCTGATCCCGATCCGCGAACGGCCGGTTCCGCAGCAGGCGGTCGCTGGCGAACACCTGTCGCCGACCCAGCCTTTCCCCGAAGGCATGCCGACGCTGGCGCCACAGAGCTTTTCGCCCGACGACGCCTGGGGCTTCACCTTCATCGACAAGTGGCTTTGCAGCCGCAAGGTCGAGGACCTGAATTACGGCCCGATCTTCTCAGCGCCGAGTCTCAAGGGCACGGTGTTTTCGCCCTCGGTTGGCGGCGGCCCCAACTGGGGTGGCGGCGCCTACGATCCGGCCACGGGCATCATGGTGGTGCCGTCGAATCGCGTGCCGACCATCGTCAAGCTGATTCCGGTCGCAGACATCAAGATCGACAAGGCGCAGAAGATCGAGATGGGCGGGCCGATGAACTTCGCCGCCGCCGGCTCGCCGTTCGTGTACCAGATCCAGCCGCTGCTCTCGCCGCTCGGCTCGCCCTGCTCCAGGCCGCCATGGGCCGCACTGACGGCGGTGAATCTCGCGACTAAAAAGATCGTCTGGGAAGTGCCGCTGGGCAGCATCGAGAAACTGCTGCCGGTGAAGCCGCCATGGGACATGGATCTGGACCTGGGTACGCCCGGCGCTGGCGGCCCGCTGGTCACGGCCGGTGGCCTGGTATTCATCGGCTACACCTTGGACGATTCGATGCGAGCCTTCGATCTCAAAACCGGCAAGCTGCTGTGGAAAACCGATTTGCCCGCGGCCGGCACGGCGGTTCCGGTGACTTACGAGGCGGCTGGAACACAGTACGTCGTGATCGCGGCGGGTGGGCATAGCATGTATGGCTCGACCCTGGGCGATTCGGTCGTCGCCTACAAGCTCAGACACTGAGTAGGTTGGGGTGAGCGCAGCGAACCCCAACATCGGTGCGGATACCTGTCGGGGTTCACTGCGCTCACCCCAACCTACACGTTCGGTCTAAAGAGACTCATTCCATGCAGATGACAGGACAGCAGCGGATTTCGGCAACCCGGCAACAGGTCTGGGACGGGCTCTACGATCCGGACGTCCTCAAGCGTTGCATTCCCGGCTGCCAGACGGTGACCAAGGAATCCGAGGAGCGCATGCGCGCTGCGGCCGAAATCAAGATCGGCCCGATCGGCGCGCGCTTCAACGGTACCGTGACGCTGTCGGACATCGATCCGCTGAACAGTTACACGCTGACCATCGAAGCCCAGGGTGGCACGGTCGGTTTCGTCAAGAGCATCGCCAAGGTGCGGCTCACTGAGGACAACGGCGCCACCCTGCTCGCTTACGAAGTCGACGCGCAGATCGGCGGCCGCCTGGCACAGCTTGGTGGCGCGATCATGGACGCCACCGCCAAGCAGATGGCGAACCGCTTCTTCCAGCAGTTCGGCTCCATCGTCGGCAAGCCCGCGCAGGCGGCCGCAGCCCAGACTGCCGCAGGCGCAGCGGTCGCCGCAGGCCCTTCTTATGCCGCACCCGCCTCGCGCGGCACACCGGTCACCTGGATGCTGACCCTGGTCGTCGCCGCGCTGGTCGGCTACCTGGTCGGTCATGCCAAGGGCGGCGGCGACTCCGAATGGATGGGCCTTGCGATCGGCTTCCTGGTCGTCATCGTCGCCGCAGCCGGCTTCGAGTTCGGCCGGCGCGCGGCGGCGCCACTGGTAACGCTCGATGCCTCGCTGCTCGCGCGCCTGCTCGACGAGGCCAAGCGGTGAAACCGGCGCCGTTCGATTACCTGGTTCCGTCGACGATAGAAGAAGCCTGCGCGCAGCTCGCCGAGGCCGGCGGCGGCGCCACGCTGCTCGCCGGCGGCCAGACGCTAATGCCGCTGCTGGCACTGCGCATGAGCCAGCCCTTCATCCTGATCGACATCAACCGGATCAAAGCGCTCAAGGGCGCGACGCGCGTCGACGGCGGCACGCGCATCGGCCCGATGATGCGCCAGAACGAAGTGATCGCCGATCCGACGCTGGCGCGGGAGCTGCCGGTGCTGGTCACCGCGGCTCAGCATGTCGGCCATCACCAGACGCGCAATCGCGGCACCATCGGCGGCTCGATCGCACTGGGTGAGCCGGCCGCCGAACTGCCGGCGACCGCGGTTGCGCTTGGTGCCTCGGTGGAAGTGCGCTCGACGCGCGGCAGCCGCCGCATCGCAGCGACGGATCTATATCTCGGCCCGTATGCCACTGCCCTGGAGCCGGAAGAAATGATCACGGCGATCCACTTTCCCGACTGGCCGGACGACTCGATCTCGCTGTTTCGCGAAGTGGCACAGCGTCCGGGCGACTTCGCGCTGGTCGGCCTGACCGGCGCCGTCACGGTGAAGGACGGTTGCATTGCGCGCGCCGGCATCGCCTGGTTCGGCATGGGCCCGACGCCGATCAGAGCGCGCCAAGTGGAAGCGGCGCTGCTCGGGCAGCCGATCGCCGATCTGGATCTGGCCGGCCTTGCCGAGCTGGCCGTTGCGGATACCGCGCCCTTCGACGATCTGCACGCCACGGCCGAATACCGGCGCACGGTCGGGCGGCGCATTTTCGCGCGCACGCTGGGCGAAAGGCTGAATCGCAATGGCCCGTAGGTCGGCAATCCTTTGCCGACGTGCGCGCTGCGATGCGCAATCGGGGTCTCACGTCGGCAAAGGATTGCCGACCTACATGAGCGGGAAACCTTTATGAGCACGCACCCCATCCAGCTCACCATCAACGGCCGGCGTCACGATGCGACGGTGGAAGGTCGGCTGGTGCTCAGCGATTTCCTGCGCGGTGACGCCGGCTATACCGGCGTGCACGTCGGCTGCGAGCATGGTGTCTGCGGCGCCTGCACTGTGATCGTCGATGGCTTGGCCGTGCGCTCCTGCCTGATGCTGGCCGTGCAGGCCGACGGCGCGGCCATCACCACGGTGGAAGGACTCGCCGCCGATGACGGCACGCTGCATCCGGTACAGCAGACGATGCGCGACGAGCACGGCTTGCAATGCGGTTTCTGCACGCCCGGCATCGTCATGACGCTCGCCGCGCTGACCGGCGGACCGAACAAGGCGAACAGCGAAACGCTGCTCAATGCATTGTCCGGCCACATCTGCCGCTGCACCGGCTACCAGGGCATCCGGCGCGCGGCGCTGAAGCTCGCCGGAGATGCCGCGTGAACGCGCCGCACACGCAGACCGAGGGTTATATCGGCCGACGCATGGCGCGCACCGAAGACACGCGCCTGCTGACCGGCAAGGGTGTCTACGTCGACGATGTCGGCCTGCCCGGCATGCTGCAGGTGGCCTTTCACCGCAGCCCGATCGCGCGCGGCCGCATCAAGACGATCGACCTCTCCGCGGCTCGCGAAATCCCCGGCGTCTATGCGGTGCTGATCGCGTCCGACCTGGCTCGCTACAAGGTCGACATGCTGAGCTTCTTCCTGGCGCTGCCGACCGTGCCGGTACCGGTGCTGGCGGTCGACCGCGTGACCTACGTCGGCGACCCGATCGCGATGGTCGTCGCGCAGGATCGCTACATCGCCGAAGACGCAGCCGGCCTGATCGTCATCGAATACGAAGAACAGGACCCGGTGGTCACGCTGGCCGACGCCAAGCACGGGTCGCTGGTGCATCCGCGCACGGACTCCAACGTCGCGGCCGCCACCGGCTCCGACGAAGTCGACGAGGATCTCGAAGCGCTGCTGGCACACGCGCCGCATCTGGTGAGCATCGATCTGACGCACCAGCGCATCGCGCAGTCGCCGATGGAACCGCGCGGCGTGGTCGCCGCACCGCAGGGCTCGGGCGAGTTGACGGTCTACCTTTCATGCCAGGGCCCGCAGCTCGCGGCGCGCTGGTTCGCGCAGGCCTTCGGCATGCCGGCGACTTCGATCCGCGTGATCTCCAAGGACGTTGGCGGCTCCTTCGGCCTCAAGGGCCAGCCCTGGCGCGAGGAAGTCGCGGTGGTGCTCGCAGCCCAGCTGCTGAAGCGTCCGCTGAAGTGGATCGAGGATCGGCTCGAGAATCTGACGTCCGCCAACCAGGCGCGCGAGCAGGAAATCAGGCTGCGCGTCGCTTTCGACAACGACGGCACCCTGCTCGCCTCGCACGCCGACTACGGCATCAACAACGGCGCCTATCCGCAAGGCGCGGACAGCAACATCGCGGTGATGATGTTCCTGTGGGCCGCGCACAAGCTGCCGGTGTTCGGCTTCCATGCTCGCGGCTGGTACACCAATACGGTCGGCCTCGCCGCCTATCGCGGCCCCTGGGCGCTGGAATCGCTGGCGCGCGAAGTGCTGCTCGACCGCGCCGCGCGCAAGCTGGGCATCGACGCGATCGAGCTGCGGCGCCGCAGCTTGATCACCAGGGCCGACCAGCCCTGCACCACACCGATGGGACTGCAACTCGAAGACATCAGCCCGGCCGAATGTCTCGACGAATTGCTGCGTCACGTCGACGTCGCCGCGTTCCGCGTGGAGCAGGCAGAAGCACGCAAGCAGGGCCGCTATCTGGGCCTGGGCGTCGCCACCTACATCGAGCCCACCGCCGGCAGCACCGGCATCGCGGTGCTGATCAGCGAGTCGGCGCACATCCGCATCGAGCCTACCGGTAAAGTCAGCGCGGTGGTCTCCACGCACTCGCAGGGCCACGGCACGCAGACCACGATGGCGCAGGTGATCGCCGAGCGCCTCGGCGTGCTGTTCGAAGACGTCACCGTGCACGAGGACGACAGCTCGCGCGGCGGCTACGGTTCCGGCGCCTACGGCAGCCGCCAGGCCGTGGCCGGTGGCGGCGCCTGCATCCGCGCGGCCGATCTGCTGGTCGACAAGATCAAGCTCATGGCCGCGCACCTGCTCAATGCAAAGCCCGAAGAAATCTTTCTGCGCGACAGCGTCATCCATGTCTTCGGGGAAAAAGAGCAGACCGTGAGCCTGCGCGATCTCGCCGACATCGCCTATGGCGAACCGGATCGTCTGCCCGAGGGCATGGACGCCGGGCTGGAAGTGCAATACCGCTACCGTCCGCCTCCGATCACGATGACCAGCGCGGCGCATGCCTGCATCGTCGAAGTCGATGGCGATACCGGCTTCGTCAAGATCCGGCGCTGGGTCACCAGCGAAGACTGCGGCGTGATGATCAATCCCGCCGTGGTCGAGGGGCAGATCGCGGGCGGCCTGGCCCAGGCGATCGGCTGCGTGCTGATGGAAGAAATCTCCTACGACCCACGCGGCAATCCCACCGCGGTCACGTACAAGGACTACCTGCTGCCGTCGATCTCGGACGTGCCCGATTTCGAGTACCACCACGGCGCCTCGGCGCCTTCCAAGGCCGAGGGCGGCTTCAGGGGCGTGGGCGAAGGCGGCTGCATTATCGGCCCGCCGACGCTGGTCAACGCCATTGCCGATGCGCTCTCGCCGTTCGGCGACATTCCGCTGCAGCTGCCGCTAACGCCGCACAAACTGCTGGAGGTGATCGAAGGTCGCTCGATGGCGAGGCCGGCGCCGACTCAGCCCAAGGCGTCCACACCCGCCGACGCGCCAAGCGAAAAGCCGATGTCGGTCGCCGAGGCCGTCGTGCACGAGCCTTCATCCGCGCTCACACCGGTACCGGTGGTGGAAACGGCCGGCATCGACGGCCTATGGAAGTTCATCCTGTCCACGCCGATGGGACCGCAGGCCTTCACCGGCAAGCTGGCCACCAGCGGCAACGTCGTCAGCGGCTCGTTCTACTTCAACATGGACGAGGCAAGCTTCACCGGCACCATCAATGGCAACAACCTCAAGTGGGATCTCAAGGTCACCAAGCCGATGTCGATCACGCTCAAGTACGACGTGCAGATCCAGGGCGACAAGCTGGTCGGCAAGGTGAAGATGGGCATCTTCGGCACTGCGAAACTCAGCGGCGAGCGCGTGTAGCGGCGGCGCTGCTACGTTTGATGCGGCATCTTCTTTCACCTGGACAAGCACTTTGCCCTTGGCACGGCCTTGATCGAGATACGCGAGAGCCTCTTTGATCTCGGCGAACCGAAATGCTAGCTCAGCAGACACGACTCAGGATTGATCTAGGCTTTTGCACGCAGGCGCCCTGTCCGGACGGTGCCCCAGCCGCTCTTCATCACCGATTTGAGGAATGCCCACAGTCCGCTCTCATCGGGGCGCGGATTGCCACCGCTGGCTATCCGGCGAAGCTGTAGCGTGTACCAGAAGATTTCCATGACACTCATGCGGTCGATCATCGAGATACCCGTCTTGATAGTCGGATGAATTGAGCTTGATGCCAACCGGGAAGTCGCGACCCACCTGCCTGCGGATTTCGGTGTAAACAGCGAGCACGAAGCGCCGCCGCTTTTCCGGGCTGCCACCCCATTGATCGTTGCGCCGGTTGTGATGCGGCGACAGAAACTGGCTGACCAGGTAACCGTGCGCGCCGTGAAGTCGAATCGGCCATGGTCGATACTCTTAAGGGTGAGGGCAGCGCGCGACTTGGCGCCGCCAGGTCTCAGGCTTTCGCAAGCTTTTCCTGAACGGTTGAAAGGCGCTCCACTTCGGCTTCAAGTCGCCTGATTCGCTTTTCCAGCCGCTCTGCATCGGACTCACCCACCGCTTCGACGGCGAGCGCCAGCCTCGTCCAGAAGCCGGGGACGGTCCTTGGCGGATTCGCGTGCATGTTGTTCATTGGGGGCAACTCGTGGTCGTGATCGAGCTACTTGGCGGCCGCCGAAGACCGAACCGGCGATGCTGTCAGCGTGTCGAGCTGGAAATCTTTTCGAATGCCGGCGTCGAGCAGAGCGGCCGGCGCAAACCGGCGCAGAAACCGCAGCCGGCCAGCGAGGCCGCCGGCGGTATATCGCAGCTTAGGGTGCGCCGCGTTGGCCGCCTGCAGAACCACATCCGCGACGACACTGGGTGCGTCGCCCTTTGTGATGGCGCCTTGCATCAACTGGCTCATGGCGGCGCGGTTCTCGCGGTATTCATCGAGCTTGGCGTCAGGCTCCATCAGGTTCGCGTCGAATGCCGTCTTTGTGAAGGCCGGCTCGATGACGGAGACCCGGATGCCTCGGGTCCGCAGCTCGTGGTCGAGCGACTCCGAATAGCCTTCGACGGCATGTTTGGTGGCGGAGTACAGCGCGCCGTACGGCATGGGCAATAAGCCCAGCACCGAACCGATGTTGATGATGCGACCACTGCCCTGCTGTCGCATGTGCGGGACAACGGCGCGAGTCATCCGGACAATGCCGAAGAAGTTGGTTTCGAAGATCGTCCGTGCCTGCGCAATCGAGCTTTCTTCTGCGCCGGCTGGGGCGACGCCGAAGCCGGCGTTGTTCACCAGCAGATCGATGCGGCCTTCCAGCCGCAGCAACTCGTTGACGGCTGCGGCAACCGATTCGTCGCTGGTCACGTCGAGAGGCAACATCTCAAACGATTGTGGACCTTGTTGCGCACCGCGCCGGCTGGTGCCATACACCTTGTAGCCCGCTGCGGAGAGCCGCTCTGCCGTCGCCTTGCCGATGCCGGATGAAGCGCCCGTCACGAGCGCGATGGATTTCTTGGGGGTCATGGGAATGCCTTCCTGTCAGTGGCGGTACACGGGGTTGTTGGATAGAGGGGTAAATTTATGATGAACATCATATTTCTATTCGTGCGAAAAGCAGGCGCGGACATGACTGCGCTCAGGTGCCAGTGGAGTTGAAGTGCTTCAAGGTCGACGCCAACAGGGCATCGGAAAGCTTGGGGTCGTCTACCGCGCGTGCCAGTACCAAAGTGCCGACCATTGCGGACACGAGAACGAGCGCCTGTTCGTGCGCTCCGGCCTGCCCCCAATTGGGCAAGTGGCGCGTCACGACGTCGATCATCTCCTTGATGCGGAGCGTGGCGGCGCGCCGCACCTCGGGCGCCTGGCGCGGCATCTCCGAACCCAGGGCGACAACTGGGCAGCCATTTTCCGCGGAGTTAACGTGCTCTTTGGAGAGGTAGGCCCGCATCATCCGCTGCAAGGCCTGATCCGGCGGGGCTGCCGCAGCGACGCGCGCTGAAGCGGCCACGGCGTCGGCGCCGGCACGGTCCGCCGCCTCGGCCAGCATCGCCTCACGCGATGGAAAGTGGGCATAGAAGCCGCCATGCGTAAGGCCGACCTCCTTCATGATGTCGGCCACGCTGGTGCCGTCATAGCCGCTGCGCCGGATGGCGCGGGCCGCGGCATCGACGATGCGCTCGTGCGTTGCTTCCTTGGAACTGGCGGTGGTTCTTGCCATATGATGAACATCATAATTAATTCCGCGAAGAAAGCAAGCCCCCACGCATGAATCGATATTTTGGTAAGGCCTGCTAACGTGATTTTTTCGCCGTAGGTCAGATGACCCGTGCTGCGCTTGGCGTAGCCGCCCGTCAACGGCCGGCCCACATCGGCCCGCCGCGATGCGCCGGAAACCCGAGCTGATCCACCGCCACCAGATCGATTTCTGCGGCGGAAATCGCAGCACCTTCGTTCAGCAGCATCGTTCCCGCTCGGTGCAGCGCCGCCAGAACATGGCGCTCGGTCGTCTCGCATGAATCCGTTTCGGGCGTCACCGGCTTGCCAAGTTGTTGTGTCGGTGGATGCAACGTCCATCCGAGTCGGCTCAGGCAGGCGTCGTCAGGGCTGAGTTGCGCAAGCACCTGTTGCAGAGCTTCTTTCAGCCTTTGGCTCAACAGGCCGGCCCGGGTCGCGAAACCGGTTTTCTTTGCGGCTCTACGCGCCGTGAACAGATAGCCCAGAGCCGCTCGCTGCGGGCTGTGCTGACAAGCGACGTAGCCACGTCGTTCGATGTGCCGGCCGTTGTCGCCGAGGCAGCCCGCCTCGACCGCGTCGATCGCCAGCCAAGGGGCCAGCTGTCCGCTCCACTGCTCGCGATGCCGATTCCGGAAGTCTTCGAACCAGGCTGCATCGATCGGGCCGATCCGGTCGCGCCGATCCATCACGCTGATCAGTGCGAGTTGCTTGGCGACGGCGTGGCCGGCAAATTCGACCGCCGCCGATTCGGCGTCATCCGCCACCAGCCGATCGACCAGGCCCGCGTCTCGCGCCTCGGTCGCGCCGACCTGACGTCCGGAGGTGATCCACTCCAGTGCCAGCGCCGCGCCGACCAGCCGCGGCAGCCGCTGCGTTCCACCGGCGCCCGGGATCACACCGAGCGTGACTTCGGGCAGACCCAGCTTCACGGAGGCATCGGCGACGCGCCAGTGACAAGCCAGCGCCAGTTCCAGGCCGCCGCCCAGGGCAACGCCTTTGAGCGCCGCGATGATCGGTTTGCGCGCGGCTTGAATCACGTCGATGGCGTCGAGCAGGCTCGGCTGGTTCAGGGATGTGTCGCCGAGTTCGCGCACGTCCCCGCCGGCACTGAAGTGCGGCCCCGTCCCGCCGATCACGATCGCCGCAATCAGTGGATCGTCCACGGCGTTCCGAAGTGCGGTGAGCAGATCGCGGCGCACCGCCTGTGCCGTCGCGTTGACTGGCGGATGGTCGATGGCCAGCACGGCGACACTGCCGGCCTTGCGCACCTGGATCATCGGGCCGATGGTCGAGCCGCTCATCGAACGATGCGTCTCATCGGATCACATACGGCGGCGGCCGTCGGCCGTGCAGGCGATTGATCTGCTCCAGCAGGCGTCCCAGCAGCTTGAGCAATTGCTGCCGCTCGCCGGCATCCAGGCCCTGCAGCGCGTAATACTCGGCGGGCTGATGGTGGGCGACCAGCTCGCGCAGTGTATCCAGGCCTTTGGGCGTCAATCGCAGCAACACGCTGCGGCCGTCGTCGGGCGAGGCCTTGCGTTGCAACAGGCCCATGGCCGCGAGCTTCGACAGCCGCTTGGTCATGCCGGGCAGCGTGATCCAGAAAGTCCGCGACAGCTGCGTCGGCGTGCTCTCGTAGGGCGGCCCCAGGCGGCGCAGCGCGCCCAGCAGGGTCACGTCGCTGAAACCGAGCCCGAGCTGCGCTGCGACTTCCTCGTTGGAAGTGAACATGTACTGGCCGATCTGCGTGAAGTACATCAGCAGCGCCAGAATGCCGTGATCGATATGCGGCGCCTCGGCCTCCCACTTGGTCAGTTCATTGGCGATGGGATCATCGACGCTTGCGGGCCTTGTATCGGTTCTGATGCCGGCGGGATTGCGCGCATAGGAACTCAGCGCATCGAGGCCTTCACGACGCACGCGATACAGGCGCCGCCGCCCCTGTGCTTCCACCTCGACCAAGCCGGCGCCGAGCAATTGCTTCAGATGCTGCGACACCGCGGCGCGCGTCACCGGCAAGCGCGCCGCCAGTTCGCCGACCGATCCAGGCTCGCGCGCCAGGGTTTCGAACAGGCTGCGGCGCGTCGGATCGGCCAGAGCGGCAAACAGCGCGTCGATCCTCATGCTGCGCCTCTCAACCCTCGTCGTTGACCCAGCGCACGAAGCGATGCATCGGCATGAAGCCATCATGAGGCAAGCCGGATTCGACCGCGCCGGCCGAGCCCAGATTGACGATGCGCTGCACACCCATCGCCGCCAGTGCGTTGCGCAGCTCGGCCTTGCGTGACGGCGGATAGACACCGACGGTCTGCGTCGCGACATTGGCATGGCGCACGCCATCGCTGAGCGTGCCGACCGGCAATACGTTGACCACGCGGTTGTCGGGATGGAATTCGACCGGATCTTCCGAGCGGATCACCACGCCCTGGCCACGATAGTCGCCCCAGATCCGGTAATAGTCTTGCATGTCGCGCAGGCCGTCGATCTCCTCGCGCAGATTCTGCGGCAGCGGCCGGCCGGCCGCGGTCGCCATCGGCCGCTCGACGCCCATGCGCTGCTGCAGCAGCGCGCAATAGCGATCGACCTGCTCGGTCGTGCCCTCCACGAACTGGAAGCGGCTCGACACGCAGGCCTGCTGCTCGACCATCGTCGAATCGGCGGCGGCCAGATCGGCAACCTGCGCCAGCGTTTCGTCGGATTCGAAAGCCTCGCGGCCGATCAGCGAGATCGAGGTCTTGGGATCGAACGCCACCAGCTCGAAGCCCGGGCCGATGTATTTCTGCGCATTCATGATCGTGCTGCCGCCGCCCCAGGCGACGAGCTTGTCGAAGAACTGCGGCCGGAACAGCATGCTCTCGACCTTCTCGTCGCCGCCGCGCCAGTACGCGGCCGAGAACGAGCGCGCCAACGGATGGCCGGGCGCAACCGCGGCGAGCGCGCGCAACAACGCGGTCGCGGTGAACAGGTCGTTCGACGGAATCTTGATCAGATGCACGCCCTTGATCAGCGCACCGCGCAGGATCGTCATCGCCGCCACACCCGGCGAATTGCCGGCGATCACGTGCACCAGCCGCGGCGGAAACGCGCGGATGCGGTGGCGACGTCCGCTGGTCGCGTCGCTGATTTCGCGCCAGCCATCGACGACGTCGGCGCCGCCGAGTTCGGCACGCACCTGGAACTCCATGCTCGGGCGATTGAAGATTTTCGGCAGCCCGGCATACGAGCGCTCGAGAATCGCCGCCGGCAGCAGGCTGGTGCGGATCGAGTAGTCCAGGGCCTGTGCGATCAGGCCCTCGGGATCGGCCGCGATCCACTGCCCCATCGCCACCATCACGTCCATGATCTCGGCCAGCGGCGTCTCGAACGCAGGGCCCGGCTCGTTGCGTGGCCAGACCAGCGCGTTCAGATCCAGCCTGGGCGTCGAGAAGCGCGCATGGGCCGGGCCGAACTCATGATCGGCGCCGACCACGACCTGGCCCTTGACGACATGGCACAGCGGAACCGCTGCAATTTGGATGGGGGCGTTCATGCGTTCACGGCTCCGCGGATGTAGGCGTCGATGGTGCCGGCGCAACCGATATGGTCGTCCTGTCCCGGCCGGGTATAGCGTCCGATGGTGTCGAGCAGGGTCGGGCCGTGGCGGCCGCAGGCACAGCGCTCGGAGAAGTCGATGGCCACCTTGTCGCCAGTGATCAATCCGCCCCAGCGGCCTTCATACAGCAGGTCGAGAAACGCGAAGCGCGCTTCGATCGGCTGGCCGCCGGCGTCTTCCGGCTTCACTCGTTTTTCTCCGCTGGCATCCAGCGGCAGTGCGATCAGGCCGGGCGCAATGTGATAGCGGCCGGCCTCGCAGCGCGGCAGTGTCTGCGCCATTTCGGTCATGCCGTAGGCGGCGAAGCGGATCACCTTGCCGTAGAAGCGCTCGACCTGCTGCTGATAATCCGCGGGCAGCGCCACGCCCTTGATGCCGCCGCCGGCGCTGATCACGCTTTGCGGATGGAACTCGCCGTCACCGACGCCGAGTTCGCGGGCACGCTCGATGATCATCATGTGCTGCGACCACAGGCCGGTCAGGAAGATCGGCTCGTGGCGGCGCTCCAGAATGCGGTCGGTAAGCTTCAGCAGGCCGGCGCGCATGCGCTGGCTCTTTTGCAGGCTCTTCAGTTCGAACGCCGCGATCTCATCCGGTGTCGCGCTGCCCTTGGCCATCTTGTTGCGCATCGCCGCCATCTCGCTCAACTCGGATATCAGCAGCGGCTCATCGGACAGTGCATAGGTGTCACCTGCCCTGCCCCAGTTCTTCGCGTTGGCGATCGCTGCTTCCACCGAACTCTGGCGACCCTTGATCGGCCCGAGCCAGAACACCGGCCGGTCGCTGCTGGCGCGCGCGAACGGCCAGGCGACGGTATGGCGCGCATGCCGCGCCTTCATCTCGCGATCACCCATCGTGTGATTCAGGAACGAGCACTTGCCGGTGGTGCCGCTGGTGGCGATCACCGCATGCCCGGCATCCCACAGGCGCTCCAGCCAGTCGTCGACGTTGCGCACGCCCGCCACGTCGACACCGCTGACGTCGGCGACCGACAGTGTGTTGAGCCATTGCAGCATGCGGTCCCAGCGGCCCTGCTCGAAGAATGAGGCCGGATAGGATTTGTAGACGGTATGCGCGAACAGCAGCGGCACCAGATCGTCGAACGAGCGGATCGCGCTGATACCGGCATCTTCGGCGCGCTTGGCGACCAGCGGAATCTGCTCGCGGCGCTGCGCAAACAGCTCCTGAGCCGCTTCGAGCTGCAGCGCGCGGATCTCGGCGGCCGGCTGGTCGTAGGCCTGGTCGGGATCCAGGATCAGATCCAGCAACTGGCGTCGGGCATTGCTCACTTGTTCACCTCGCTAGCCTGGGCGTGGCACCGGGTGGGTGCTCTTGAGTAGTAAGCCAAGCTAAATACAAGTATCGGGATAGATCAATTCCGTCCGCGCTTCGGCGGTTTGTTCTCTCTAAACCGTTAGCTCGAGCTTACCGGCAAGCGCCGGCCGCCCGCTCGCTCCGCTAACTTCAGTGCATCGGAACCAGCGCCTCGTAAGGTGTCGGCGTCAGATGCTGGCCGCCGTCGGCGTACAGCACATGGCCAGTCAGAAATCGCCCGGCCTCACCAATCAGCAGCATCACGGCGCCGCCGATGTCATCAACCGGGTCGCCCATGCGCTGCATCGGCGTGCCGGCGATCAGCGCGTCCACGGCCTCGGGCGCCGCCAGACGCAGGCGGCGAAAGTTCTCGGTATCGGCGGCCGGCGCGAGCGCGTTGACCAGGATGTTGTACTGGCCCCATTCCTCGGCGGCACTGCGCGTCAGCGACTTGATCGCCTCGCTGGCGGCGACGGTATCGGCGGCCTGGCGATTCAGGCTGTCGCCGAGTGTCGCGACCAGGTTGACGATGCGGCCCGACTGCTGCGCGCGCATCGCCGGATAGACCGCCTGCATCATCCACAGCACGCGCTGCGCGTCCGGCGCGACCGCGTCGGTCTTGCTTTCCAGCGGCGCAAACGCCGCGGTCTCGTCGCTCGCGTTGACCAGAATGTCGATCCGCCCGTAGTCGGCGAGCGCGGCAGCGGCGACGCGCTCGGCCGCGGCTTTCGACTCCGGCATCGCATCGACCGTGATCACGGTCGCGCCTTCGTTTTTCAGTCGCGCCGCGATGCCGGCGCCGACTCCGGCTCCGGACCGGGCTTGCGTGACGATCGCCACGCGCTGGTTCAAGCGTCCCATGTCGTTTCTCCTATTCCGGCCGCTTCAGGTGAAGGCCGCCATCGGCAAAAAAGGCCTGGCCGGTGATGAAGCGCGCGTCCTCGGTCAACAGGCCGGCGACCAGCGCGCCCAGATCTTCCACCGGCTTGCCGAGGCGGCGCATCGGGATGGCCAGCAGCGTGCGCGCCGCCATCTCCGGGTTGTTCTGCATGTAGACGATGGTCGCGGCCGATTCGCAGGCCGGGCAGATCACGTTGACGGTGATGTTGTAGCGGCCCCACTCACGTGCCGCGGACAAGGTCAGCCCGCGGATCGCCTCCTTGGTCGAGTTGTATTCGGCGCTGAGCTTGGCGCCGTAGACCGCGCGCCGCGAACCGAAGTTGATCACCCGCCCGCAGCCCTGCTGCCGGTAGTGCGGGAACACCGCATTCATCAGCCAGCGCGAGGCATGGAAACCGGAGGACAGCGCCTTGTCGTAGGCGTCTTCGGTCTTGTCTTCGACCGCGACCCATTTCCATTCGGCTTGCGCGTTGTTGACCAGCCCGTCGATGCGGCCGTAGCGCTCGGCCGCGACGCGGACCACCGACTCCGCCTGTTCGCGAACGCCGACGTCGGCCTGCAGATAATCGGCTTCAAGCCCGGCCTCGCCGAGCTGCTGCATCGCCTTGCTGCCTTTGTCTGCGCTGCGCGAACAGAACACTACTTTGGCGCCATCGGAGGCGAGCTTCTGCACGATGCCGAAACCGATGCCTTCCGAACCGCCGGTGACGATGACGACCTTGCCGTCGAGTTGAGCCATTGACGCTACTCCTGCTTGAATTTGTTAGTTCGTAGGTCGGCAATCCTTTGCCGACGTGAGGCAGCGATTGCGCATCGGAGCTGCACGTCGGCAAAGGATTGCCGACCTACGACATGCGATCCGATCAATGTAGGGTGGGCCATCGTCACGGTGTCGAATTTAGCGAGCCGCCGCATTGAGTATCGGCACTGACGATGCCGTGGGCTTACGGCCGCTGCGCGGCAGCGTCAGCGATACCAGAAAGCCGATCACCGTCGCACTGGCCAGAACGGCAAACGTCAGACCGACCGCCGACGGCGCCGGATAATTCGAGCCGTTGACCGACACGCTCTGCGTGCTCAGCAAAAACGCGCAGAGCTGGGTTGCGACCGCGAAGTTGGCCTGGCGCAGCACCGCAGTCACGCCATTGGCCTCGCTGGTGCGATCCAGCGGCACCGATTCGGCCAGCACCAGCGGCGTCGCGCCGAGAATCATCACCGAGCCGACCGATTGCAGCAGCAGCATCGACACCAGCAGGCCGAGATGATCCTGGCCGAGCGCCATGCCGACCCAGCCGAGCGCGGCGATCAGCGCGCCGGCCTGCAGCGCGCGCCGCGCGCCACGGCGGTTGGCGACGAAACCCGTTGCGGTCCCGCCGAACAGCGCCATCAGCTGGGCGCCGAACATGATCGTGCCCGACAGCGTCGCCGACAGCCCGAAGCCGCTGCCGGCGGCCGGCGTCTGCTGCAGCAGCATCGACATGAACGGGCCGACCTGGAACACGCCATAGGCGGAAATGATCATCACCAGGTTGGCGAGCAGCACCTGGGGGTTGCCGAGCAGGCGCACGTCGATCAGCGGATACGGCCGGCGCCATTCGTGCCAGAACCAAACCATGCCGATCAGCATCGCGCCACCGATCAGCGCCGCGATCCGTGGATCGCCGATGCCCCAGTACTTGATCTGCCCGATCGCAAACAGGCAGCCGGCGATCATCGGAATCATCAGCATGCCGCCCAGCAGATCAAGGCCGCCCAGCGGCTTCGCTGCGCGCGAGCGCGGGATCGCCACGATCGAGACCCCGATCGCGATCGTCGAGGCAATCGCAGCGAACGTGAACATCAGATGCCAGGGCATATGGTCGGCAATGAGTCCGCCGACCAGTACGCCGACGCCGGTCGCGATACTCGCCGTCGCGGCGACGAAACCCGAACCCATCGTCTGGTGGCGAGGCTCGGTATGTTCGCGCAGCAGGCCCAGGCACAACGGCAGAATCGATCCGCCCAGACCCTGCAGGCCGCGGCCGATCAGCAGGCCTTGAATATTCGGAGACAGCGCGCTGACGATCGATCCGATGGTGACCACGAACAGCACCAGCGCGAGCATCATGCGCCGGCCGTAGAGATCGCCGAGCCGCGCGATCAGCGGCGTCAGGCAGGCCGAGACCAGCATGTAGATGGTGATGATCCAGCCGACCAGGACCGCGTCGCCGATCTGGTGGTAGAGCAGGCCGATCGCGCCGTAGATCATCGAGGTCTCGAAGGCGGCGATGGTTTCCACGTACATCAGCGCGGCGATCAACAGCCACGGTCTGGCCTGCATCTGCGACATCTTCATCTCCTCCGAGATCGATGGCCTGGCGGCTCAGAAGGCCGCTCAACTAATACGGTGACACAGTGATATCGCGACATTCGCAACCCACCGTCATTCCCGCGAAGGCGGGAATCCAGGGTCCCGAGCCCTTATCTACGAACTCTGGATTCCCGCCTACGCGGGAATGACGTGTCGAAATTAATGTGCCGCGCTACTGGTAGCGGCGAGAATGATGTAATGGTGCACTATTAGTCAAGACGCTAACCGCTCGATCTGCGAAAACAGCTCGTAACAGCCGCCGTGTTGCCGCTGTTGCATTAATTAAGTGCACTATTTATGCTCGACGCAGACCAATAGGCGGGCGCCCGCGGCGACCCTCCCCATCATGCGAGGAGACTAGCAATGCCGAGCCGTGCCAGCGCCCAGGATCTGATCACCGCTGCCGAACAAGCGACCGGCCTGAACCAGTGGGGCGACCAGGACTTTCGCACCGGGCTCGCATTGTTCATCGCCGCCGCGCAGCGCGAGGCGCGGATGTCGGATCTCGGCTGGCAGCGCATGCTCAGCCGCATCGACGGGCTGCTGAAGAACCGGCTGCGCATCATCGACTATCGCGCGAAGCATCCCGAAGTCGCGGCGCAGACCATCACGCGCCCGATCTTCATCCTCGGCCTTCCGCGCAGCGGCACCTCCAACCTGTTGTCGCTGCTGTCGTTCGACCCGGCGCATCGCGTACCGCGGATGTGGGAGATCTACCGCTCGGTGCCGCCGCCGCAGCGCGAGACCTACGAGACCGACCCGCGCATCGCCGAAGTGCAGCAGCTGCTGAAGAGCGACGGCTTCGATTCCGAAGCCCTGCAGGCGACGCATCCCTTTGACTCAAGGCTGCCGGAGGAATGCGGCTTTATCTTCGAGCACACGTTCGCCTGCATGGTGTTCCCCGCCTACGTCAATGCGCCGAGCTTTGCCGATTACGCGATGAACAAGGCCGACTGGCGCGGCGTCTATGGCTTCCACAAGCAGTTCCTGCAGAACCTGCAGACCGCCTACGCCGGCGAGCGCTGGGTGCTGAAGACGCCGGAGCACTCGCACTTCATCCCCGATCTGCTCGCCACCTATTCCGACGCGATCCTGCTCTACACCCACCGCAGTCCCTCGGCGGTGATGTCCTCGCTGGCCAGCAACATCACCGAGCTGCGCAAGCTGTGGTCCGACCAGGTGGACCCGAACGAGGTCGCGACCAGCTTCCTGCAGGCCGAGGCCGAAGGCGCGCGGCGCATGGTCGAGGCGCGCAAAGACCCGGCGATCGATCGCCATTTCTACGACATCGACTTTCAGGATCTGATCGAGCATCCGGTCGAAGTGATGCAGCAGCTATATCGCCACTTCGACCTGCCCTACTCCGAGGCGACACGCGCAGGCTTGCAGCGCTATGCCGACCATGAGGCGAAGAAAACCCACGGTCACGGCAAGCACAAGCACGCACTGGCCGACTACGGCTATGCGCCGGCGCAGATCGATCAGGCATTCAAGCTCTATCTGGAATGGTACGCGGCGAATCGCGATCGCATCCGCCTGACGACTGCCTCGGCATGAGCGCCGTCGAGCTGACACCGGGCGCCGCGATCTCGCCGCTGATGGAAGCGGCCTGGCGGCGTTACCTGCAGGGCCTGGAGCAATTGCGCCAGCGCATCTTCGCAACCGAAATGCACTGGCGGCCGGAGACGCACGCGGCGGCGCATTATTTCCTGATGAACGCGCAGGCCTCGGCCTTCACCACCTGCTTTGCGCCCAAGCAGGCGTATCCCACGTTCTACGTGCATAGCACCTTCGAGCCGAACATCTTCACCTGGACGCTGCCGAACCCGGACTTTCATTACCGCTGGGCGTTCATCGACGGCAGCCGCACTTACCGGATCTGGGGCAAGCGCGGCAGCAGCCTGTGGCTCGACATCCAGGTGATGCGCAGCCACTGGTGCAACGACAATCCCAGCGTGCTCGGCAACTACGACGCCGACCAGGTCAAGGATGCCGAGGGCAACTTCGAGTACATCCTCAGCGCCGAGCCGCAGCCGGGCAAAAACTGGATCAAGCTCGATCCCAGCTCACGCAACAACGTCGTACTGGTGCGCGACACGCATTACGACTGGGTCAATACCACCGCCGCCGAGATGCATATCGAGCTGTTCGACCAACGGCCCGCGGGCCCCTGCTTCCTGAGCGAGGCCGAGATGGCGCAGCGCCTCGACGGCTGCCTGCAGATGTTCAATTTCGTGATGGATCATTTCCAGCCGCACATCACCACCAATCCGCAGCGCACCGGCATCAATGTGTTTCACCAGAGCACGGTGAACACGGTCGGCGGCTCGAACCCGGTCGCGGTTTATCTGCTGTTGCCTTATCTGATCGAGGCGGACGAGGCGCTGATCATCGACGTCGAAATCCCGCAGACGATGTACTGGAATATCCACCTCGGCGATGTCTGGGGCGGCACCTCCGATTACGTTCAGCACCAGAGCTGCCTCAACGGCGCGCAGGCGCAGGTCGATGCCGACGGCCGCTGCCGCCTGGTGCTGTCGGTAGCCGATCCGGGCGTGCCGAACTGGCTCGACGCGATCCACTGGCTGCACGGCATCGCGCAGTTCCGCTGGTACAAGACCAGCAAGGTCTGCGTGCCGACAGTGCGCAGGCTCAAGCTCGCCGAGCTGCGCGCCTCGCTGCCCGCGGGGACGCCGACCGTGACAGCGGAGCAGCGCAAGCGAACCGTTAGCGCCAGGCGCGCGGCGGTGATGCGCCGTTATCACTACTAGCGGCTCGTAATCGATGAACAGCATCCAAACACGAGCGGCACCTGTAGGAGCGGGTCATACCCGCGACTGTGCCGTTCAAGGCCGGAGTCGCGGGTATGACCCGCTCCTACAGCGGCGGCGATTAACGTGCCGCACCAATAAGCGTACCGACATATGGATCTCGGCCTGAAGAGCAAAATCGCAGTCGTCGCCGGAGGTAGTCGCGGCTGCGGACGCGCGATTGCCGAAGAGTTGGCCAAGGAAGGCGCGCACATCGTGCTGTCGGGCCGCAATCAGGAGCCGGTCGATGCCGCCGTCGCCGCAATCACCGCCGCCGGTGGAAGCGCGGTCGGTGTAATTGCCGACATGACCGAAAAGGCCGGTGCAAAACTCATCCTCGACGGCGGCTACACCAAGAGCCTGTTCTGACCCAGGAGAGAACCGTGTCCGCCAGCACTCGTCTCGAAGCCGCACTCGACCGGCAGGAAATCGCCGAGTTCGTCGTCACCAACTCCATGCTCGCCGACGGCGGTGCGCCCGGCGACTGGGAGCGCTATCGTCAACGCTACGCCGAGGCGATCACCATCGACTACAGCAGCACGCTCGCCGATCCGCCGAAAGAGATTTCGCGCGACCTGCTGATGCCGTACTGGAAAAGCCTGATCGACGCTTTCGACATCACTCAGCACATCGTCAGCAACCTCGTCGTCACGCTCGATGGCGACAATGCCAGCTGCCGCTCCTACGTCATCTCCAATCACCGCATCGGTGGCGACGTCTGGAGTTGCGGCGGCATTTACGATCACGGCCTGCGCCGTGCAAGCGGCACAGACGGCGGCTGGCTGATCACGGCGCAGCGCTTCAGCTCGCTGTTCGAAACCGGTGATCGCAGCGTGTTCGAACGCGGCATCGCCAAGGCCATCCCCTCGCCGCTCAAGCAGGCCGCCGCAAAAGCATGAGCAGCCCCGCGCCGAACTTTGAAGGCAAGGTCGCGATGATCACCGGCGGCGGCTCCGGCATCGGCCGCGCCAGTGCGCAGGCATTTTCCGCCGCCGGTGCCAAAGTTCTGGTCGCAGATCTGGACCCGATCGCCGGCGAAGCCTGCGTTGCCGATCTGCGCTCACGCGGCGGCATCGCCTTGTTCGTCCGCACCGACGTCACGCGTGCCGAAGACGTCGATCACGCCGTGAACCTTGCAATGCAGACCTGGGGCCGGCTCGACTGCGCGCACAACAACGTCGGCGGCGGTGTCAGTCACCTCGATCTGCTCGACGACACCGAAGCGCAGTGGCTGCGCACGCTCGATCTGAATCTGGTGAGCATCTGGCGCTGCATGAAGGCACAGCTGCCGCCGATGATCACCGCTGGCGGCGGCGCCATCGTCAATACCGCGGCCGCGGCTGCGTTCAAGGTGGTCGATGCGGCGCCGGTGGCGTATTCGGTGGCCAAGGCCGGCGTGGTGCACCTGACGCGCATCGCCGGCGTGCGCTATGCCGCGCAGGGCGTGCGTATCAACGCGGTATCGCCCGGCTTGACCGAAACGCCCGGCGCAACCGGCAGCCTGCAGGAACATGAAATCCGCCAGGCCGCGACCGCGCTGCACGCGATACCGCGCGCCGGCCAGCCGCGGGAACTCGCCGATGCCGTGCTGTGGCTATGCTCGGATGCCGCGTCTTTCATCACCGGTGTCACCCTGCCCGTCGACGGCGGTATGGTCGCGAAGTAGCACACTGGATTGCTGTTCCGTAGAAGGACTAAAAGCCATGAACCGTCTCAAACAAAAAGTCTGCATCGTCACCGGCGGCGCACTCGGTATCGGCCGCTCCGCGGCCCTGCTGATGGCGGCCGAGGGCGCCAAAGTCGCCGTCGCCGACATCGACCTTGCTGGCGCAGAAGCGGTGGCGGCGACGATCCGACAAGCCGGCGGCGACGCCATCGCCTTGCCGCTCGATGCGCTGCAGGAAGAGTCGATCGCCGCGATGGTGAAGGCCACGCAGGCCGCTTATGGCCGCATCGACGTGCTGCACAACAACGTCGGCTTCACCGACGGCCGCCGCGACAACACCGTGCTCGGCATGGACTGGGATTACTGGGACACGGTGATCCAACTCAACCTGAAGAGCACCGTATTCGCCGCGCGCTGCGTGCTGCCGCTGATGATCGAAAACGGCGGCGGCTCGATCATCAACACCGCGTCGATGGCCGCGGTCCAGGGCATGACGCAGCCGACGATGTACGCCACCGCCAAGAGCGGCCTGATGGCGTTCTCGCGCAGCGTCGCCGTGCAGTACGGCGCCAAGGGCATCCGCTGCAACACCATCGCGCCGGGCATGATCATGACCACGCGCGCGCCGAACTGGCCCAAGCCGATGCTTGAGGTGTTCCGCAAGCACACACCGGTACCGCGCTTCGGCCTGCCCGAAGACATCGGCCACCTGGTGGTCTACCTGGCCTCCGATGAATCGGGCTACGTCACCGGCCAGCTGTTCCAGGTCGACGGCGGCGTCGGCATCATGAACCCGACCACCGCCGATCTGCTGACGCTGTAGGTTGGGGTGAGCGGCAGCGAACCCCAACGATCACTGCCGCAATGTTGGGGTTCGCTGCCGCTCACCCCAACCTACGGGCTACGGGCTGTAGCGTTTCGCCTCGCTCAGTTGCGCACCGGCGCGATGCTGAATCCGGCGATACCCTCGGCCGAGGCGATCTCCTCGGCAAGCGCGGACGGCAACGTGGCGCGCGAACGGTCCAGGGCCACGACGCTGAATCGCCACACGGGGCGGCTGTCGGCGAAGGTGATGCTCAGGCTGTTTCGAAGCACCCGGTAGCCGTGCGACTCGGCGATGCCGGACATCTCGTCGAACGACGCCGGGCTGGCCGGCCGGAAGGTCAGCGTCACGTCCAGCGTCGAGCGACCCGGAAGGAGGGCCTCCAGTCGGTGCATCGACATCGACAGCATGCATAACAGGGCGAGCAGCAACGCCGCAGCATAAAAGCCGACGCCGAGCAGCACGCCGATCGCCGAAGCCGCCCAGATCGACGCAGCCGTCGTGAGGCCGCTGATGCTCAGGCCGTCCTTCATGATGACGCCGGCACCCAGGAAGCCGATGCCGGTCACGATGCCCTGCACCACGCGCGTCGGATCGGCCTGCATATGCGCGGCGGTGCCGCCGTACCACAGCGACGCGTGGCCGACGAACACCGTGAGCGCCGTCGAGGCCATGCAGACCAGGCCGTAGGTGCGCATGCCGGCGGCGCGGCCGTTGAACGAGCGCTCGTAGCCGACCAGCATGCCCAGCAGCAAGGCGCCCACCAGGTTCAATCCGATGAAGGCGTTCGCGGCGAGGAAGGCGCCGCTCCAATAGTGGTGCAAGTCTCCGAGCATGTTCTTTCAGCAGCCGTTACTAATACCAACGCAAGTAAAGCCCCGCATCACGGCATATCCGCAAGGGCGACTTCCGGCTCTGCCGCCAAACTGCGGCGCAGCCGCTGAAACTCCGGCGACTCGCGCAGCGCCCGCCGGCCGGCGATCTGCAACTGGCGAACCTGTATGGGCAGGATCGTGAATGCGGTGGGCACGTTCATCAGCGTCCGCCGAACCGCGGGGTCATGCAGTCCGCGCAGACTGACGTTGATCACATGGATCTCGGCGTCGGGTGCGAACGGGCTGCCGGGTCGGCTGCGGTCGGCCGCGAGTTGCTCGGACAGCCGGCGCGCGACGTCGTTGACGATCTCGGTGGTCTCCGTCGTCACACGCGAGCCTGCGCCGAAGATCAGCGAGTCCATCACCTGGCCGACGCCGGGTACACGGTCGCTGGTGTCGATGCGCTCGGCGGTGTCGCGTTCCGAGTTGACGCTGATCAGCACGATCCTGTGCACCGATCCCGGTGGCAGGGCGCCGAAGCTCGTCTCCAGCGAGCCGCCTGCGGTCACGCGATCGACCAGGCTGCGCACGCCGAGGTTATCGACCAAGCCTCCGTCGACGAGATGGATGTAGGGACGCTTGGCGGAGTCCCTGCAGCTTTGCGCGATGAGATTCAGCAGCCGCGCCGACAGGTTGCCGTCCGCGGGCAACTCGTACAGCGGTGCGGATTGCGGGCAGCTGCCCGCGTAGTTGTGCACCGTAATCGGGCTCAGCAGGATCGGCACCGCGGCGGAGGCGGCGACTGCGAACGACAGCGGGACGCTGTCCAGGTCGGAGCAGATCAATGCGAACTGCTCGGGCGTGAACTCGAAGGGCGCGCCGGTGCTCAGGTCGGTAGCGGTGACGAGCAGCTGCGGCTTCGGGCGCTTGCGCCGCAGATCGCCGAAGCTCATGCCACGAAACACCGGGTCCAGGCGCTGCGCGAGGATATCGCTACGGCCCCACCAGGGGGAGGTGAGACTGTACAAACTGCTTGGCGAGGTCAGATCCCCCACCAGCGAGGACTGGAAGTTCACCAGCAGGAAGTCGTGCTCGAAGCGCGTGAAGGTCTCGTCCCCAAACGCCGCGTAGTAGGCCGCCAGGACGCTGCCGCCGGAGACGCCGCTGACCAGGCCCACTTCATCGAGCAAGCTCGTCTGGCGTCCTTCCCAGGTGAACTGCGTTTCCTTCAGCTCCTGCAGCACGCCGAGGCCAAACGCCGCCGCGCGCGCGCCGCCGCCGGACAGCGTGACCGCGGCGATGATCGAAGGCGTAGTGCGCGCACCGCCGGCTGCGTCGACCGCGGGCGCGGCGATCGGGGTTGATGCGCCCGGCGAGTCCGCCGTGATCGGCGGGTTCATCCAGGGCCGTGTCGTCGAGCAGGCGGCCAGCAGCAGTGCGGCGGCGCTGACCACGGCGCCCCGCCCCCACGCGCCGCGCCGATTTCGCGGCGAGGCCGATATCGCGCGGATCATCGCAACGAGCAGACAGAGACGGAGCGCCATGACCGACACCGTCAGGATGCCAGCGCAATATGGCCGGTAGTCGGGCCCGGAACCGGGTCGGTGTCGCCGGCCGGCTGATGGCGGCGGACCTTGAACCATGCGGCGTAAAGCGCCGGCACGAAGAAGATCGTCAGCAAGGTCGCGATCGTCAGACCGCCCATGATCGCGATCGCCATCGGCCCCCAGAACACGCTGCGCGTCAGCGGCACCATCGCAAGCACCGTGGCCAGCGCCGTCAGCAGTACCGGGCGGGTCCGATGAATTGCCGCGTCCAGCACCGCGTTCCACGGGTCGCGGCCTTCGGCGATTTCGGTCTGCACCTGGTCGATCAGGATCACCGAGTTGCGCATGATCATGCCGCCGAGCGCGATGATGCCGAGGATCGCGACGAAGCCCAGCGGCGCCTGGAACGCCAGCAGCGCGGGCACCACGCCAATCAGCCCCAGCGGCGCGGTGAGCACCACCATCCACATGCGCGAGAAGTCCTGCAGCTGCAGCATCAGCAGCAGCAGGATCGCCCCGATCATCAGCGGCGCCACGGCTAGCAGCGCCTGGTTGGCCTTGTCGCTCTCTTCCACCGCGCCGCCGACGTCGATGCGATAGCCCGAAGGCAGTTTCGCCTCGATGTCCTTCAGCAGCGGCCGGATCTCCTGCGTCACCGAGACACCCTGCTCGCCGTCCTTCACGTCGGCGCGCACGGTGATCGCCATGTCGCGGTTGCGGCGCCACAGCACCGGCTCCTCAAGCTCATGACTGACGCTCGCGACCTGCGACAGCGGCACGACCGTTCCCTGCCGGGTATAGATGTTGATGTCCTTCAGCGTGTCGAGGTCCAGCCGCTCCTGCGGCACCGCACGAGCCACGATGTCGATCAGGTCTTCGTGCTCGCGCAGCTGCGACAGCGTCGCGCCGTTCATCACGGTCTGCGTCACCAGCGACACGTCGGCCGGCGAGAGGCCGAGGGCGCGCGCCTTGTCCTGGTCGAGCTGCACTTTCAGCGCGCGCACCGGGTCGTTCCAGTCGAGCTGCACGTCGCGCACCTTGGGGCTGGCGTTCACCACTTTTTCCACCTCGCGGGCGATGCCGCGCACCACCTGCGTGTCGGGGCCGACGACGCGGAACTGCACCGGGTAGCCCACGGGCGGCCCCAACTCCAGGCGAGTGACGCGCACCCAGGCCTGCGGGAACTGCTGGTCCACCGTGGCCATCAGCCGCGAGCGCACCTGCTCGCGCGCCTCCAGATCCTGGGTCATCACGACGAACTGGGCATAGCCCGCGTTCGGCAGCTCAGGGTTGAGCGCGAGGTAGAAGCGCGGCGCACCGGCGCCGGTGTAGGCGGTGAAGAACTTGACGTCCTGGTCCTTGGCCAGCACGGCTTCCATCTTCTTCACCTGCTCGGTCGTCGCTGCGAACGACGCACCTTCTTTCAGGCGCAGGTCGACGATCAGCTCGGGCCGCGAGCTGCTGGGGAAGAACTGCTGCGGCACCAGCTTGATGCCCACCAGCGCGACCGCCAGCGCCGCGACCGTCGTGCCGATCACCAGCCAGCGCCGCTGAATGGCGAGGTCGATGAGCCCGCGCAGCTTGCGATAGAACTTTGAATCGTACGGGTCGCCGGCATGATGCTGGCCGAAGTCCTTCGGCAGCATCTTGACCGCCAGGTACGGCGTGAAGATGCCCGAGCAGATCCAGGACAGCAGCACCGCAGCGCCGACGATCCAGAAGATGCCGCCCGCGTACTCGCCGGTGGTCGATTTCGACAAGCCGATCGGCAGAAAGCCGGCGGCGGTGATCAGCGCGCCGGTCAGGCGTGGCATCGCGGTGGACTGGTACGAGAAGGCGGCTGCCTTCACACGATCCCAGCCGCCTTCCATCTTCACCACCATCATCTCGATGGCGATGATCGCGTCGTCCACCAGCAGGCCGAGCGCGATGATCAGCGAGCCCAGCGAGATGCGCTCCAGGTTCCAGCCCATCGCCAGCATCACCAGCGCAACGCCGCCGAGCACCAGCGGCACCGACGCCGCAACCACCAGGCCAGTGCGCCAGCCCAGGCTCGCCAGGCTCACCGCGATCACGATGATCAGCGCCTCCATCAGTGAGCGCTCGAAGTCCCAGATCGCGTCCTTGACGGTGGTGGGCTGGTCGGCCACGCGCTCCAGCTCCACGCCATGCGGCAGCTCGGACTGGATCTTCGCGACCGCATCGTCCATCGCCTTGCCGAGGTCGACGATGTTGCCGTCGTCGGTCATCGAGATGCCGAGCATCAGCACCGGCTGGCCGTTGTGGCGCACGGTGTAGGTCGGCGGATCTTCGTAGCCGCGCTGCACGGTGGCGATGTCGCCGAGCTTGATCGTGCGGCCGTCGGCCGCGATCGGCAGCTTGCGGATGTCCTCGTCGCTGGCGAACTGGCCTCTCACGCGCACCATGACGCGGTCGCCATGGGTGTCCACCTGGCCCGCGGGCAGCATCGCGTTCTGGCTCTTCAGGCTTTCGGCGATCGCCAGCGGCGTGATGCCGAGTGCGGCGAGGCGCTCATGCGAGAACTCGACATAGACGCGCTTGGCCTGCTTGCCGATCACGTCGACCTTCTTGACCATCGGCACCTTCAGCATGCGGCGCTTGATGTCCTCGGCCGCATCCGTCAGGTCGGCGTGGTTGATGCCATCACCTTTGACGGCGTACATCAGGCCGTAGACGTCGCCGTATTCGTCGTTGACGATCGGGCCGATCACGCCATCGGGCAGCTCCAGTCGCAGGTCGTCGAGCTTCTTGCGTGCCTGGTACCAGGCCTCGCGCTGGTCGGCCTTCGAAGTGCCGCCCTTCACGGTCAGCGTCATGCCGCCGTAGCCTTGCCGGGCGAAGGTGACCACCTTCTCGAAGTGGTCGATCTGCTCGAACTTCTTCTCCATGCGGTTGAGCACTTCGTCTTGCATCTGCTGGGCGGTCGCGCCCGGCCAGGAGACGCCGGCGGTCATCGACGGCACCGAGAAGTTCGGGTCTTCGAGCTGGCCGAGTCGGGTGAAGCTGAACGCGCCGGCCACCGCGACGACGAGCAGCAGAAACAGGACGACGGCGCGGTGGCGCAAGGCCCAGTCGGTGAGGTTGAAGTGGTTCATTGGGCCACCTGCGTGTTGTTGGTTTCAGCCAGCGCCGCAAGCGGCAACGAGCCGGGCAGCGCGACCTTCAATCCGGGAGACATCTTCTGCACCCCGGCGGTGACCACCTGCTCGCCGGCCGGCGGGCCGGACACGAGCACCTCGTCGTTGCGATAGCCATGCACCGACACACCCATCAGCTCCACGGTGCCCACCGGCTCCTGGCCCGTTCGCTTCACCACCCATAGCGCCGGCTTGCCGTTGTTTTGGGTGATGGCCGCGGCCGGAATAGCGGCCACCGGCGTTCCTGACATCACGCGGTCGGCCACCAGTGTGGCGGTGGCGCCGAGCGGCAGCGCGCGGGCGTTCACCGGCTTCAACCGCGCGCGGTAGGTGCGCGTCTGGGCCGCAGCCTGCGGCGACAGTTCGCGCAGCGCGACGTCGAAGCTGTCGCTCGGCGCGCTCGCCAGCGATGCCTTGAAGCGCGCGGTCTGGAAAGCGGCCACCTGGTCCTCGGGCACATCGACCACGATCTCGGGCTCGCCGGGGTTAGCGATCGAGACCACCGGCAGTCCTTCGGCCACCACCTGCCCGACCTCGAAGCGCAGAGCGGTGACGACGCCGCTACGCGAGGCGCGCAGCACGGTGTACTTGAGCCGGTTGCGCGCGAGTTCGAGTTTGCGCGCCTCGGCCTCGGCCGCCGCGTGCGCCGTGTGCGCAGTGGTGGTGGCGCGCTCGTCGTCGGCCACGCTGACCGAGCCGTCGCTCTTGAGGTCGCGCAGGCGCAGCTGGTCCGAGTCGGCCTGGCGCGCCTGGGCGACGGCGGCGGCATATTGCTGCCGCGCCGCGTCTTCGGCGAGCCGGTAGTCGGCGTCGTCGAGCACGGCCAGCACCTCGCCTTCGGTCACGGACTGGCCGACGTCGACCTGGCGCTGGACCACCTTGCCGCCAACGCGGAACGCCTCGTCCACTTCATGCCGCGACTGCACCGTCGCCACGTAACGGTTGGCCTCGCGGGCCTGGTCGTAGCGGAGTTCGGCGGTACGCACCGGCCGGGGCGCCTGCACGGGCGGCGGCTCCGTGCTGCAAGCGGCAAACATCGCGGCGATCGGCAACGCGACGATCGCGCCAAAAAAGTTCTTCATGACAGTTTCTCGTGATGGGCAAAGGGGTTTAGGAAAGCGGGCGGGCGGCGTTGTCGGCGGCGGGTTCGAAGGCCTGCCAGCCCCCGCCCAGCGCCTTGTAGAGCTGCACGCTGTCGAGCAGCAGCTGGGTGCTGCCGTCGTTGGCACTCAGACGGACCGCCAGCCGCGCGCGCTGCGCATCGAGCAGCGGCAGCAGATCGATCTGGCCGCGGTCGTACAGCGATTGCGCGCGGCCCAGCGCCGCTTCCGCGGAGGCGGCGGCGGCCTGCAGCGACTGCGAGCGCTGCCGTTCGGAGGACAGCGCGACCAGCGCGTTCTCCACGTCCTCCAGCGCGCGCACCATGCCGTCCTCGGCGCGCAGCACCGCTTCGCGCTGGCCGCTCTCGGCGGCCTCGTTCAGGGCCTGCGTGCGGCCGGCGTTGAAGATCGGCATCGCCAGCAGGCCGGCCACGTTGGTGTAGCGCGCGGCGCCGAGGCCGATGCCGTTCAGACCCAGGTTCTGGCTGCCGAACGACGCGTCCAGAAACAGCCGCGGGAACCACTCCGCCGCGGCCTGCTTGCGGCGCGCATTGGCCGCATCCAGCTGCGCCATCAGGGCCAGCACGTCGGGCCGGCGCTGCAGCAGCGTGGCGGGCTGTCCCGGCTGCGCCTGGGGCACGATCGCGTCGCCGCGCCAGGGCTCGATGCGCGCCGCGTGGGAGGCCTGGTCGCCGATCAGCACGGCGATGCGGTGCCGCGAGACCGCCACAACCGTCTCCAGCGGAGGGATCTGCGCGCGCGCCGATTCGGCATCGGTCTGCGCACGCTCCACGTCGAACGAAGTCGCCAGGCCCGCGCGCTGGCGTGCCTTCACCAGGCGCAGTGTCTCGTCATGGGCGGCGGTGATCGCACGCAGGGTGTCGAGCTGGCGCTGTGCGCCGACCAGCGTGAAGTAATTGCTGGCGACATCGGTCATCACCAACAGGCGCACGCCGCGCACGCCGTGCTCGGCGGCCAGCGCATCGGCGGCGGATGCGGCCGCACCGGCGCGCAGGCGCCCGCTGAGGTCGACCTCCCAAGACACGTCGAGACCGGCACTGGCGCTTTTGGTGTCCGGCAGGAGCTGCTTCACGGCATCGCCGTAGCCGCTGCTGCGGTCGCCGGCCGAGCCGACGGCGCTGACGCTGGGCATCAGGAAGGACCGGCTGACCGTCACGCCGGCACGTGCGGCGTGCAGACGCTCGGCGGCGATCTTCACGTCGCGGTTCTCGATCGCGGCACGCCGTACCAGCTCGGTCAGGATCGGGTCACCGAAGCTCTCCCACCAGGCGGCCTCGGGCTCGATATCGGCGACCGTGCCGGCGACGAACTGGGCCGGCACATCGACCTGCGCATGGGAGATCGGCGTGGAGCAGCCGGTGAACACCAGCGCGAACGATGCGGCCAGCGCCGACATGGCGACACGGCCGGCCAGCTGACCGGCAGCTCGGACGGTCTTCGGCCCGGCAGATCCGGACAGCGGGCTTGCTAATGGAGGTGACATCGGAATGGACTCGTGTGGATTTGATGGGGTCAGCGTAGGGCTCGATGCACGCGAAGTTGTCAGCGTTGCGTCGCGATTCGGTCGCCGTGCGGGCGGCTCAGCCGGCGGCGTCGTCAGCGGGCCGGCCGGCGGCGGCGCACTCCAGGTCACTGGCAATGGCGGCCAGCAACTCGAAGGCGGAGGTAAATTCCCGTTGGCGCCCGGTGACCAGGTTTTCGATGCGGCCGGCGAGCGCTTCGGCAGTGGCGTCGCCGCGCAGCTTCAGCACGTAGGCGCGGCGGTTCGGGTACTTGGATTCAGGGTTCAGCGTCATGGCAGCGAAAGGGATCGGCAGGTTCGCTGTCAGCCTGAGCCCCTGCCCCCGTCGAGTCGTCAGCGAAAGGTCGGCGTTGGGTCGCGACTGCGCTTGCTCGGAAGCCTCGGTCAAGAGCAAGCCGTCGGGATCGGGCGCCGGTTGCAAAGTCAGCGTGCAAATTCATAGCACTTAGTGCTATACAATAAAGGGCGAGGAGGCGGACATGGCGGTTTACAAAACCCGGTGGTTCGACCGCTGGGCTCGCAAAGAGGGATTGGCCGCATCCAGCCTCTGCGCCGCCGTGCAGGAAATGGCGCATGGCCTCGTGGATGCCGACCTGGGCGGTGGGCTGGTCAAGAAGCGGATTGGGCGGCCCGGACAAGGGAAGAGCGGCGGTTATCGAACGTTGGTTGCCACCAACAAGGGCAACCGCTGGGTGTTCGTGTTTGGCTTTCCGAAGAATGAGCGCAGCAACATCGACAAGGACGAAGCCGAAGCCTTGAAAAAGTTGGCAGCGCACCTGTTGTCACTGACGACGCAGGCGCTCAGCAAAGCACTGAGTGCCGGTGAACTGATGAAGGTGGATTGCGATGCGAAAGACTAAATCTTCGATCCTTGACGCCGTGCATGACACGGCCAAGGGCCTGCACAAAGCGGGCGTGATGGATCAGGTCACACTGCGTGAATTCGACCAGCTCTGCCTGCCGCCGGTCGAGCCGCTGCAGCCCGAGCAAATCAAGCACATCCGCGAAACCACACGGGTCAGTCAGGCTGTCTTTGCCCGTCTGCTGAACACCAGCCTCTCTACAGTGCAGAAGTGGGAAATCGGCCAGAAGAAGCCGACCGGCACCGCTCTCAAGCTGCTACACCTGGTGCAAAAGCGCGGCCTCGAAGTCGTCGCCTGAGTCATACAGGCGCATGAATCCAGAAACCGACGCCTCGTCGGCTGCGGCCCACGGCTGCGGCTCGGTAGCGGCTGCGCGGCGGAATGCGGCTGCCGTTCCTCTGGATGCTGATGGGCTGCATCGGCAGCTTCAGCGTGCTGGGCCTGGCCGGGCTGGTGATTCGCGTTTGATCGGATGGAATTCGAGTTGCGTCTCGGCCAGGAGCTGGCATTCCGGGGAACTGCTTGGGGTTCCCCGAACTAACTGCAGGACGGTTACAAGCGTCCAGTATGGTCCCCGATAGAATCGGTCTCCGACAAGGCGGCTAGTGTGGAGATAAGGCTATGGCGATCCCGGACTTTCAGTCGTTGATGCTTCCTGTGCTCAAGGAGTCTGCTGCCGGCGAGGTCCGCATTTCAGATGTCGTTGCCGTACTCGGAACCAAGCTGGCTTTGACCGAGGCAGAGCTGTCGGAACTCCTGCCCTCGGGCAAGCAGACGACGTTTGCCAACCGCGTGAACTGGGCCAAGAGCTACCTGGGCAAGGCCGGCCTGATCACACTCACGAAGCGCGCGTACTTCGAGATCAGTGAACGAGGGCGGGCGGTGCTTGCCAACCCGCCGCAGACGATCAATATCAAGTTCCTCGAGTCTTTTCCCGAATTCAAGGCATTCCGATTGGCCGCTGCTGAGAGTCCGACCACACCGCAAGCGGAGCCGACGAACTTCAAAGAACTGGCGCCCGATGAGGTGATCCGGTCTGCAAGTGACGAGCTTCAGCAGTCGCTCAGTGCGGAGTTGCTCGCGAAGATACTTGCCTCACCCCCAGACTTCTTTGAGCGCCTGGTCGTTCAGCTTCTGATCGCCATGGGCTACGGTGGTTCAGCCATCGAAGCCGGTAAGGCGCTAGGAAAGAGCGGCGACGGTGGCGTAGATGGCGTCATCGATCAGGATGCGTTGGGTCTGGATCGGATCTACGTCCAGGCAAAGCGCTACACGGACAACAAAGTGTCGTCGGGCGAGATCCGGGACTTCTTCGGGTCGTTGGATCGATTCAAAGCGAACAAGGGCCTATTCGTCACGACGTCAACCTTCTCGCCGGCAGCGAAAGAAACGGCCGACATGCTGAGCAAACGCATCGTATTGATCGATGGGATACTTCTCACTCGGCTGATGATCCGATTCGATATCGGCTGCCGGGTCGAAGAGGTGGTCTACATCAAGAAACTCGACGAGGACTTCTTCGACTGATGGATTGCCCACTGAAGGAGCCTGAAGATGAGCATTCGTATCGAAGACCTGCCGCACCTGGATTTCAGTGACCTGATCCAGCCGCGCGCTCGGCGCATCCCGCCCACCAGCCCCGGTGAAATGCTGGTCGAGGAGTTTCTCAAGCCGCTGGAGATGAGCAATTACCGGCTGGCGAAGGAAATCGGCGTGCCCGCCCAGCGCATCGGCGAAATCATCGCCGGTCGTCGCAGCATCACCGCCGATACCGATTTGCGGCTGTGCCGGTTTTTTGGCCTCTCGGATGGTTGGTGGCTGCGCTTGCAGGCCGACTACGACACCAGGATTGCGCGCGACGCGATGAGCAAAGCACTCGCGAAGATCAAGCCCTGGCCCGCTTCGACAGGACGTGGAGCGCCGGCCTGAGGGAATCACAGATCGGCTTCGGAAGTTGGAGCGTGGCTACAACGGTGCAAGCGGTGCTTGCACCGTTGCCCTGAGTAGAAGCTGCATTCGTCCAACAGTCTGCTGGACAATCGTTCCGGGCAACCGGCGCGGCCGAATATCGAGTGTTTGCGTCCCTTCGGCTCCTTGATGTTAGTACATGGACGTACCGCGGCAATCGCTGCCTCATGGTCCAGCGCATCGAGCTTGTTCTGGCACCGGCCGGTGCCATGGGCGTCATCAGGCTGGTCAGGGCTGCAGGATGGCCCGTGCGCGCCGCACCGGCGGCGTGTCGCTCGCTTCCGGGAGTCGCTCGACAAGAACAGCGAGCGCGCTACGCTCCGCAGCCGCCGCCTCGTGGTGCTCGCACAGGTCGACGAGTGCAAGCAGTTCGAGCCAGGGCGCGTTCTGCGCTCGCGCTTCGTCGATCGCGCGCCGCACCGAGGCGGCGCCGGCCTCGGCCCGAGCTTGCGCACGGGCAATCGCCGCCTCCAGCAGCCACAGTTGCGGCAGGACCACGCGCTCGGCCAACTCGTCGGCGAGCTGCAGCGCTTCCTGCAACTGGGCTAGCGCCGCATCGGTACTGCCGGCCAGCAGCAGCGCCTGCGCCGAGTAGCCCAGCACCTCACTGGCGCCCGAGCGCATGCCAAGCCGGATGTTCTGCTCATAGGCCTCGCGGATCAGGCGGTGGCCTTCGAGTGGCGCTCCGTTCAGGGCCTGCGCCCAGCCGCGGAACCAGCGGCACGCCGTCTGCCCCTGCGCCAGGGAGAATTCGTCGACCAGTGACTGCATCTCCTCGGCCAGCGCCGCGACCCGTTCGGCATTGCCCAGGCGCACCTCGAACAGCGCCTCGTGCCAGGTGGCGACGAGCTGCGTCATCGGCTGCCGCAGCACGCGAGCGCGCTCACGTAAGCGTTGCACCTGTGCCCTCGCCTGCCCGACCCGCCCGCGGTGTACGAGCTCGATGGTCAGCATCCCGAGCAGCGTGACTTGCGGGTCGGTGACGAAGACCTCCGCCGCCGCGACGTCGAGCGCCTCGGCAATGGCGAGCCCGCGTTCTATCCATGCGAGCGCCGCCTGCGGCTGGCCCTGCAATTGGTGCACCTCGCCGTGCACGATGCACACCGCCAGCATCAGCGCCGGATCGTCCGATCCCGCCGCGAGCGCCTCGGCGCGTCCCGCCACCGCCAGCGCCTGCGCATACTCGCCGCGCAGGCTCAGCATGTAGCCGAAACCGTACAGCAGCCGCCCGCGCATCGCGTGGTCGGGCAAGTCTTGCAGCAGCGTGTACGCGCGCTCGAAAGCGCCTTTCGCTTCGCTGCCCACGCCTAGCGATTGGAAGGCCGCCACGCCGTGCAGCGTGGCGACTGCGATCTCCAGTGCGTTGCGCTCGTCCCCCGTCGGCGCCTGCTGGAGCAGAACCGAGGCGCGCTCGGTGAGGCTGATGGACAAGGCCGGGCTGAAGTGCAGCAGCGCCGCTTCCGCCGCCTCGTTGTAGTAGCGCAGCGCGGTCATCGGCTGCCGCGCGCGGTCGAAGTGCATCGCCAACTCCGCTGCGGCCACCGGCACGCCGGCCGAACGCTCCCGTTCGAGGGCCGCGCCGACCTTGCGGTGCAGCTGAGTTCGAACCGCAGGCGACGTGCGCTCGTACAGCACCTGCCGGAACAGCGCGTGCCGGAACGCGTAGGGCAGCTCTCCTGCGGCGTCGCTCTCGGCGGCTCGAGGCGCGGCGAGCCACAGGTGCTCCCGCACCAGCGCCTCGCAGGCATCGACCACTGACGCGGCATCGCGCTCCAGAGCCAGCGCCACCGTATCGACACGGAATTCCACTCCGCAGACAGCCGCCGCCGAGAGCAGGGCGCGCGACTCGTTGTCCAGCCTGGCCATGTAGTGGTCGATGATGGCCGCGAGACTCTCCGGAACCGCCATCGCCGCGAGCTGCGCTTCCACCGCGGCGTCGTCCGCCCTGCGTTCCATCACCTCGGTGATGACCGACGAGACGAACAGCGGCACGCCGTCGGTGCGCGCGTGCAGCGCACGCACGAAGGCCTCGTCGCGCGCGAGCGAGGCCGAGTGTTGCGCGATGCATGCGGCGACCTCAGTCTCCGAGAACGGGTCGAGCACCACCTCCTGGCACAGGCGCTGCCGGCGCAGCTCGTGCCGCAGCGGGTTGAGCGGATGGTTCAGCGCGATCACCTCGGCCAGGCGGAAGCTAGCCAGCCACATCAGGCACGCGCGTCCGCGCCGCCGCGCGAGGTAATCGATCAGCTGCAGCGTCGCCCGATCACTCCAGTGCAGATCTTCCGTCACCAGCAGCAAGGGACGCTGCTCGGTGTAGCGGTCGAGCAGCTCGCCCATTTCGCGCAGCATGCGTTCCGGGCCCACGCCAGCCAGCTCGCGCCGCAGCGCGTCGCGTTCCTCGGCGGTGCTCAGCCACGGCAGCTGCAGCAGCCAGGTCGGCGCCACACTACGCAGCAGCACCGGCAGTGTGGGGTCGCCGCGACACAGCTCGGCCAGCGCTTCCAGCACCGGCAGGTAGGGCTCGCCCGTGCCGTAGTGCTCCACGCACTGCCCGCGCGCGCAGGCGATGCCGCCGAGGCTGGCGACGAAGTGCTCGATCAGCGTGGTCTTGCCGATGCCCGGTTCGCCAGCGACCCAGACCACCGCGCGCTGCCCGGTGCAGGCTTGATCCCAGGCCTGCTGCAGCCGGGCGATGGCGTTCGCGCGGCCAACGAACGACGACGTCGGCTCCGGGCCTGGCGGCAGCGTGACGGCGACGGACTGTGCCGCAGGCGCGGCGGCCGGCGCCGCAATGAAGCGGTAGCCACGCCGCGGCACGGTCTCGATAAATCGCGGCTCGCGGGGGTTGTCACCGAGCGCCGTGCGCAGGTCGCTGATGGCGGTCTTGAGTACTGATTCGGTGACGAACTGGTGGCCCCACACCGCGTCGAGCAGTGCGTCCTTCGCGAGCAGCGTGCCCGGCTGGCGCGCCAGCGCGCACAGCAGGTTGAAGGGCGTGGGCGCGAGCGCGACGGCCTTGCCGCCTCGCAGCAGCCAGGCGTTCGCCTCATCGAGTTCGAACTCGTCGAAGCGGACGCGAACCGGATTCGGGTTGGACGGCGAGCGTGCCACGCGCTGTGTCCTGCGTTAAGGCCTGAACGAATTGTGGCTGGGCGCGTGACGGATGTCTCGATCAACAAAGCTTCCGCGAGAAAGCGAGCCCCAACATTCTTCCGTGCCGATGTTGGGGTTCGCTGCCGCTCACCCCAACCTACGGGCTGTAGAACGAACGCGGCTCATTCCGGCCAGATCGGCTTCTGGTAGCCGTTCGGATTGGGAAAGTAGCGGCCGTAGCTCGCCGTGCCGATCACGCGGATGTCGCGCAGCAGGTTCGGGTCGCGCGTCACTTCCGCAGCCAGTGGATCGGCAGAGAGCAGCACCAGATCGGCGTACTTGCCGATTTCAATAGTGCCGCGAGTCTTGTCCATGCCGTATTGATATGCGGCATCGACAGTGAAGGCCCTGAGTCCTTCGAGGATGCTGATGCGCTGGTCGCCGCCGACCGGGTCGGCCGCGTCCACCATCACCGGTGGGCACTTCTGATCCTTGGGATACCACGGCATCTGCTGCGCATTGCGGGTGACCGCCGTCCAGATTTCGAACAGCGGATACGGCGGCGTCACCGGCGAATCGCTGTGCAGCGTCAGGCGCCCGGTGTGACGCAGCACGTCGCGCGAGGGGTAGATCGTCAGCGTGCGCTTGGGGCCGAGCACCTGATGGCATTCCGGCAGCGCGTAGTAGTAGACGTTGCTCGACATCTCGCTGACCATGGTATTGCCCAGGCTCTTGAGCGTGTCCAGGTCCTGCGTGGTGATCATCGGCGCGTGCAGAAGCACGTCACGCTTGCCGGACGGCGGCGGTGAGGTCGGCCGCGTCTCCTGCAGCGCATTCACCGCGTTCTGGATCGCCTGGTCACCGATCTGGTGAATGATCATCGGGAAACCCGCCTGGTGCGAAGCCTTCAAGCGCTCGGCGATCTGCTGCTGGCTGATGTCGGGCAGCCCTTTATACGGCTGGGAGTACAGCAGGGGTTCGGTATACGGCTTGAACCACTCCTCGTAGGGCTGCTTCAGATCGGCGGTATAGCCCTGCGCCGAACCATCGGTGAAGCTTTTCAATGCCTCGACGGATAGCAGCGGGTTCTTTTCACCGATCAACTTCCGCGCCGCCAATCCGGTCTCGACGGTCTTTGAGAAATCAGCGGCGGCGGCATCGTAGGCAATCATCGCAGCGGCCACTGGAAAGTCGCTGCGCTTCCAATCGAGCAACTGCTGCGCGTAGAGCGCCATCACATCAAATCCGGCTGCGCCTTCCTGCGCCAGCGTGTAGCCGTGCTGTGCATAGATGTCGGCGGCCTGCTGGAGCAGCTTGCCGCTGAAGTCAACGCCCTTGTTCTGCTTGATCAACACGCCTTGGAAGTAGGCGGTGGCGACGAGCGAGCGGTCTTCGTTGAGCTGGCCCATCTGTGCCAGCGCGATTTCCTGCTTCGGATTGGTCGTGGGCATGTGGCAAGGCTGCGGCTGCACGGTGCCTGGATTGCAGATGTTCAGCATCTCCAACGCCGGCGAGTTGACGTACGAGATATGCCCGGATTCGCTGGTGACGTAAATCGGGATGTCCGTAGAAATGGCATCGAGTTGCTTGCGCGCGCTGCCGTCTTCGAAGTTCGGGCATTGAAAGGCCACGTCTTGCGGCGGCTTCTTGCAGCTGGGGCTGTGGCCCAGGCGCGATGGATCGTAGTTGAACGCGAGCACCGGGCCGCTGCGCTTCTCCTGCTTCCACTGCGCGACGCGCGCGGTGATGCGCGCAAGCACTTCATCGTGGTTCTGTACCGGAATGAAGCACTGCTGTGGATCATTGGGCGTGGCGCAGCGCGGGTCACCCGGCGAAGGCTTGAAGTAGATGTTGATGCTGGATACGTCCAGCCAATTTTCCGGGTCGTTGTAGATGCTGTAGCCCGCCATGTGCGAATGCGGGTCGATGAAGCCCGGCAGGATGGTCATGCCCTGCGCATACACGAGCTGCGTCGACGGACCGACCAATGGCTTCATCTCGGCGTCGGTTCCAAGCTTCACAATCTTGCCGTCGTTCACCGCCAGCGCTTGTGCGTTCGGCTGCTGCGGGTTCATGGTGACGACGTTCGCGTTGAGGAAGATCAGCGAGGCATAAGGCTCGCTCTTTCCTGCCGCTTGCGCCGCACCGAAAGCACTACCACTGACACTGCCGAGCACGAGTGCAAGCGCAGCCGAAATGACGCGGCCGCCGGATACCCGGCGGTGGATTCCCTGTTTCATGATCGCCTCTCCCTGGTTGAGCGACCGGACCGCCTGAGCGCTTGCCCAGAACGGTGGAGTGGTCGCGCAATCATTCCGCCTGAGCGGCGGCGGCTCTTCAATCGCCAGGTAGGACTAGTACTTTCGTATCGTGGTCGAGCTACAGCGCGCGGCCGAACAAGGCCAGCATGCGATCCCAGGCTTTCTCAGCCTGGTCGTAATCGTAGGCAGGCGAATCGGTCGGACACCAGCCGTGCTTGGTGCCGGCATAAACCTCGATTTCCGCCGGCAATTTCGCCTGAGCGAAAGCCGTGCGCAGCGTGTCCTTGGCGGTCGGTTCCTTGGCGTCATCGTTCTCGGCAATCGCGATCAGGAACTGTGCCTTCATGCTCGGGATCAGCAGATGCGGGCTGTCCGGCTTGTCCGTCGCCAATCCACCGCCGTGGAACGTGGCACCCGCACCGATACGGCCCGGCAAGGCCGCTGCCGTCTGCAGCACCAGCGGACCACCCATGCAGTAACCCGTGGTGCCGATCTTTCGCTTTATATCCACGGCCGACTGCTGGTCGAGAAACGCAGCGAAGGCCTTGGCGTCGATCTGCGCGGTGTCCGCGCTCAGGCTTGCGCGCAGCGCCATCAGCGCATCGCGCGTTGCCGGATTATTGAAGTCGGCATGTTCGGGCGCGGTCGGCGCGCGCTGGGTGCGATAGAACGGATTGACCACCAGCACCGCATAGCCGGACGCGGCGAGGCGCGTCGCCATCTCCTTGAATGCCGGCCGCAGCCCGAAGATATCCGGCCAGATCAGCACGCCGGGATGCTTGCCCTTCGCCGGGTGCACGAAGTACGCATCAGCAGTCCCTGCGGGCGTTTTGATGTCGACATCCTTGCCCTTGGTCTCGGCCGCCAGCGAAAGGACGGGCATGCCGGCGGCCAAGCCCGCGCCGAGCACCGCCAGCCCGAACTTGCGGCGCGTCAGCCCCGTGTCACGCCGCGCAAAGCCAGCCAGGTCATCGCTTTCACACATTGGTTCGTCCTCGTAGTGGCAGATATGAAAGGCTCATCCCATCGAGCAAGGGGGATTTTAAATCATCATGTTCGCTAACGGTCGGTTCCAGGAATCAGGCCTGGATCCGCTACAGAGCGACTTCAGTCCGCCCAGCGCGGGGCGCGTTTCTCCAGGAACGCCAGCGCGCCTTCTCGATTGTCGGGCGATGCGCGCAGCCGCTGGCTGGCCGCTTCGGTAACGACGCGCGCATCGGCTTCGTCCATGCGCGTTGCCGCCCGCGCGATCGCCAGCGTCTCGCGCACGGCCAGCGGTGAGTTTTGCGCGATACCTGCGGCCAGCGTCAGCGCCTCGGCGATCACCTGTGCGTCGGGTACCACGCGGTTCAACAATCCGGCTTCGTAGGCGCGCGGTGCCGCGACGAGTTCGCCGGTCAGCAGCCACTCCAGCGCGATCGAATGCGCTACCCGCGCCGGCAGGCGGAACACGCCGCAGGAGCCGGCGATGGTGCCGCGGCTGACTTCGGGCAGGCCCAACCGCGCGTTGTCGCCGGCAACGATCAGGTCGCAGGACAGCGCCAGCTCCAGGCCACCGCCGGCGGCGACGCCGCGGATCGCGGCGATCCAGGGCTTGCGCCGCGGATACGCGGTCAGGCCCAGATAACCACCACGTGGCCGCAGCAGCTCCTGGTCGCGGCCGGCGGCGATCGTCGCCAGATCGGCACCGGCGCTGAAGGCCTTGTCGCCGGCGCCGCTGAGCACGACGGCGCGGATCGCGGCATCGGCTTCGAGTTCGTCGGCGGCGGCTTCGAGCGCCACCGCCATATCGACATCGATCGCATTGCGCGCCGACGGGCGATCCATCAGCACATGCGCGACATGCTCGCCGACGCGCTCGATCCGTACCTTGCCGGCTTCGGCGGCCATCAGCTCTTGCTCCGCTTTTTGGCAGCTTTCTTGACTGCCGGCTTCCTGACTGGGCCTTTTTTAACGGCAGGCGGCTTCTTGGCCGCTTTCTTCGTGGCGGCTACTTTCGGTGCCGCCGGCCATTCCGGTGACAGCTCCTCGGTATCGCGCAGCGATTGCAGCCACTCGCTGCGCGGCGCCTCGCCGTACCAAGCATCGACCAGCTTCAGGTGCCGCGTCATCAGACGCCGTGCCAGCGCCACTTCGCCACGGCTGATCGCGCCGACCAGTTCGGTATGGCTGTCGGTGAACACTTTCCAGATGTCCGGCAGCGGCACGCGTGTCGAATAGTAGGCGGCGATTTCCGCCATCACCTTGGTGAACAGCGCCAGCACACGATTGCCGCTGAGCACGCTGATGGCCTCGTGCACGCGGCCGTGAATTTCCAGCATGTCTTCGCGGCCGGCCTGGCGCTGCTGCTCCAGCAGCAACTCCAGCTGCCGGCGGCCGGTGGCGTCAATGCTGCGCGCCGCGAGCTGCGCCGCGGTGGTCTGGATCGTCCGCCAGAGTTCATAAAAATGGCGCGGTTTCAGGCGCGCATACTGGAAATAGATCGACGTCAGTTCGACCGTATAAGCGGGATCGGGCTTGCCGACGACCAGGCCGCCGCCGAGGCCGCGGCGCACGCCGACGATGGAATGCAGCTCCAGCGTGCGCACGGCCTCGCGGAAAACCGCGCGGCTGACGCCGTAGCGCGCGCCGACTTCAGGCTCGGCGCCGATGCGGGTGCCCGGTGCGGACTTGGCCGCGGCGATATCGTGCGCGATGCGCAGCGAGGTCCGATGCCCGAGCTTCATCGCGGCATTGCCGGCGTTGGGCGAATCGTGGGTCACGCCCAGCGTCAGTGCGCTGGCATCCTCGAACTTGATCCGGATACGCCGCAGCTGCTGTTCGGCTTGCTTGCGGCTGCGGTCCAGCGAGGCACGCATCGCCATCCGCGCCTGCATTTCGTCGCCGCCGAGCAGCGCTTCGACCAGTTCTTTTTTCTCGCGCCGCGATTCGCGGATCAGCATCTTCACGTCAGGGTGATCGGCCTCGACGGTCAGCATGTCGCTGGTCACGTAGTACAGCGATTCCAGCAGCAGCGACAGGGCGGCGTTGCGCGACAGCGAGTTGATCGCGCCACGCAGCGCCAGGTGTCGCGTCGCCTCCAGCTGCATGTTGTCCGCCGCGCTGGCGAGCAGACCCTGCAGCAATTCGCCCAGGCGCTTCAGATCGGCGTCGGTGGCGCGCTCGCAGATCAGGCCGACGAGCAGGCCTTCGACGACTTCACGCGCTTCGAACAACTCGCTCAGGCTGACCGCGGCCAGTTCCAGATAGCTGGCGATCGCCAGCACGACCGAATCACGAGCCGGCTGCTGCACGACCAGGCCGCCGCCGACGCCGCGGCGCATTCTCGCCACGCCGTGGCGCTCGATCTGGCGCACTGCTTCGCGCAGGGTCGAGCGGCTCACGTTGTAGTGGCGCATCAGCTCGACCTGGTTGCCGAGCACCTCGCCGACCGGCCAGCCGCGCGCCGCGATGTCGCGCTTGATGGCGTAAGCGGTGACTTCGCCGAGCTTGCGGGTGCGCGCCGCCTCGTTGTCCTTCGGCACCTGGAACAGATTCGCCGCTGCCGCTGTCCACTTCGAGCGCGACGACCGGGAGGGTTTGCTGCGCGCAGCGGCGTCGTTGGGGCTAGAGGGCATGTAGGTCAGGATCGATAGGCACGGTATAGGGTCCTATTATCGGTGGGTTTCCGCGGCGATGCGACGCTGCCCCAGGACTGTTGCCTTCATCGAAAAAAACCTGTGATGGCTGGCGTCGGCTCGTCGTCTTGAATTAGGATACTATTTATAGGATGCTCGCCGTAACCGGGCCTCTGTTATGGGCCGCGGACGCCAGCTCTTAAAACGACGAGGAGGAGAAAGCGGCCGCGCAGCGGGCGCCGAATACGATGGACCCAAGCACATCCCAGACGCCCAGCCCGCCGACGGCCGTAGTCGAACCACGGTTTCTGGACGCCGTCGAAACCCTGCCCCGCCCGCAGCTGCGCGCGCTGCAGGAACAGCGGTTGCTGAGGATGCTGCGCTACGCCTACGAGCGCTCGGCGCTGCTGCGCAACAACTGGCAGGCGGCCGGCGTCAGGCCCGACGACATCCGCAGCATCGACGACTTCAAGCGCCTGGCACCGTTCACGGACAAGGACCAGATCCGCGCGTTTCGCGACGAGCACGACGATCCTTTCGGCGGTCTGCTGTGCATCCCGCCCGAAGAAATCAGCTTCATCGCGTCCAGCTCCGGCACCACCGGCGACCCGACGCTGTTCACCTGGCGCTGGGGCTCGTCCGATGGAATGGACCCGCAGTGCCCGGGCATCGAGGCCGGCACCTCGAACTTCTGGCCGAATACGCCGCGTGACCTGTGGCAGATGGGCGTGCGCGCCGGCGACTACGTGGTGCTGCTGGCCAACCGCATCCGCGGCCCGGTGTTTCGCGTGCTCGAGCGCCTGGGCACGATCCCGATCCTGCTCAGCTATCACCCCGACGACACCCATGCCTTCGTCGAGATGTCGCGGCGCTATCGGCCGGCGGTGCTGTTCACGGCCAGCAATCCTTTCATCTACCAGCTCGAACTGCTGGAGCGCGATCACGGCGTCGACATGCGCGAAGTGTTCACCAGCTACAAGGCGGTGATGTTTGCCGGCGAGCCGATGGGGCCGCGCAACCGCCGCCTGCTCGAAGGCTGGGGGCTGATCGGACGTATCTACAACCAGACCGCGTTCGGCGACATCGCGGTGGCGCACGAATGCCGCGAACACGAGGGCATGCATGCGCACGAGGATTTCGCGCTGGTGGAACTGGTCGATCCGCAGACCGGCGCGCTGATCGAGGGCGACGGCGTTGGCGAACTGTGCGTGACCTCGCTGATCAACGATGTCGATCCGCTGATCCGCTATCGCTCCGGCGACATGATCCGGCTGACCACCGAGCCCTGCGCCTGCGGCCGTAGCAGCGCACGCTTCTGGACCGTCGGCCGTTCCGGCGACGAGGTGGTCGTCGACGGCCGCACCGTGCTGCCGATGGATGTCTGGGCCGCCGTGGAGAATGTCGATGACACCTCGGCCGGCCTGTTCCAGGTGATCCGTACCGGCCGCCACATGCCGGCGCTGCGGATGCGCGTCGGCTACGGCGGCACGCCCGACCTGGCCGCGGTGCAGGCGCAGCTGGTGGAATCGGTGCAGCGCGCGGTCGGCCTGATCGCCGAGATCGAATTAGTGCCCTATTCGGAGCTGCTGAAGATCGGCCCCCGCAACAAGATTCCCCGGACCGCGAAGCAGTGATCCCGACGAACCATGCAACACCATTGAAAGCACCGGCCGGAGCGCCCTGGATCGTCGGCGTCGCGCACTTCGCCTGCGGCACGCTGCCCTACCCGCTGAGCCGCCGCGATATCGAGCGCGACAGCGCCTGGGCGGTGACGGTCTACGAACGCCTGGGCCTGCAGGCCGGCCAGATGATCCACCTGATCGGCGACGGTGCCGAGGAAGTGTCGTGGTGGCCGTTCGAGAACGCGGCGATGCGCCTGCACATCCCGTGGATCCAGGCCGAATCCGGCGCTTTCGACACCAGCCGCACCGACATGGTGATCCGCCGCTTCAAGCTGCAGGCGATTCTCGGCCTGTCGACGCCGGTACTCGATGCGCTGCTCGCGCTGGGCCGCGATCCGCGGCAGTTCTTCGGCGGCCTGCGCGCGGTGGTTGCGGCGCCGGCGGCGGCGCGCAAGCTCGCCGCGCTCAGCGTGCCGGCGTGGACGCTGCTGCAGATCGGCCCGGTATTCGCATTCGAGCCGCCAGCCGGCGGCGGTGCCCGCTACGACGAGAGCGAGTGGCGCGTCGACGCGATCGATGGCGAACTCGCGCTGTCCAGCGTCAACGCGCGCGCGGCGCCGTTTGCGAAGCTGCGCAGCGGCCTGCGTGGGCGCGTCGAGATCGTCGACTCCGAGCGCCGCGTGTTCCTGGAGTGAGCGACGGCGCGGCCAATCCGAATCCTGGGCCGGCATCGTCCGCACCGGACGTGCCGGATCGCTTGTCACCCGGCATCTCGCGCAGCATCGCGATCTCGCTGACCGCGGTTCCGGTGATGCACGGCATCGGCCAGTCGCTGATCTTCGCGATTCTGCCGGCGGTCGCCCGCGACATCGGCATCGACGAAAACGGCGTCGGCCTGATCTATATGCTGCCGGCGATCGCCTGGTCGCTGGCAACCGCGTGGTGGGGCCATCGCTGCGACACCTGGGACCGCAAGCCGATCCTGCTGTTGAGCCTGCTCGGCTTTGCAGCGTCGTTGCTGATCTTCGCTCTCGCCTCCGCCGGCGCCTATGCAGGCTGGTACGGCGCCGGCCTGCTGTGGACGCTGATCCTGATGTCGCGTCTGCTCTACAGCGCGCTCAGCAGCGGCGCGCTGCCGGCCGCCCAGGCCTACGTCATCGCGCTGACGCCGCCGGCGCGGCGCACGATCGCGATCGGCCGGCTGACCGCGGCCTGGAATCTGGGCACGCTAATGGGCCCAGGGGTGATCGGCGTGCTCGCGGTGTTCGGCTTGCTGACCCCGCTGTTCGCGACCGCCGCTTTCGCGATGCTGGTCTGGCTGGGCGTGCGCCGTGGTCTGGACCCGCAGCCGCCGCAGCGCAGTCACGGCGCCCCGACGCTGAGGATGAGCCCGTTCGATCCACGGATCCGCTCGGTACTGCTGATCGGACTGTGCGGCAGCATTTCGCAGGCGACGCTGCTGCAGACGCTGGCCTACACCTTCATGGACCGGATCGGCGTCGCCACTGCCGACGCGCCGCGCGTGGTCGGCATCGCCCTGATGCTGGCGGCCCTGGCGACGCTGTTCTCGCAGACTGTGCTGGTGCCGAGACTCGGCGCCGCACCCAGGAAGCTGGAAAGTCTCGGCCTGACGATCAACCTCTGCGCTTTCGCCGGCCTGGCGATCAGCACGAGCTCGCTTAGCGTCTGGCTGGCGACGCTGCTGTGCGGCCTCGGCTACGGCCTGGTGCGGCCCGGCAACATCGCCCGCGCCTCGCTGTCGGTGCAGGCCGATGAGCAGGGAGCGATCGCCGGGCTCAACGGCGCGTTGTGGTCCGCCGGTTTCATCGTGACCCCGATTTTTGCAATGCCGCTGCACCGGATCGACCCCCGGCTGCCGTTCGTCGCAGCGGGCGCCGTGATCCTGGTCGCGCTGCTGCTGAGCCGACACAGATCCTGAGTTGACTTGAAGCGTTTCAAATAGGCTACTATCGCAACCACACGAGACCCGCTCAGAGGTCAGGCATCAGCGTAGCGAGGGCGTGCATCCCGCCTGAGGTCTGCGAGAACCTGGAGAAACAGAATCATGCTGAAACACGTACCGGTCCCGGCGCCCGACAGCCTGACCCCGCGGGCCCGCGAATTCGCCTATCCGCAGATCGATACCGCGGACGAGATCGTCGCCGGCAGTGAACTCGAGCGCCGCTTTCCGCTCGATCCGCAGTCTCTGATGCAACGCGCTCGCGAAGAAACCGGGCTGCTGGATTTCGGCCCCGATCCCTTCCTCGAACCTCTGACCGCGCTATGCGATTCACTGAGCCGCGAGGTCGATCTGAACGCCGGCGGCCGCGAGAATGCCTATCGCCGGCTGATGACCATCCTGGTGACGCGCCTGCGGCTTGAAGCGCTGTGGAGGCAGCGGCCGGAGATCCTGAACCTGCCGGTGCCCAAGCCGATCTTCGTCGTCGGCCTGCCGCGCAGCGGCACGACGTTCCTGCAATGGCTGCTGGCGCGCGACGCGAGCCTGCGCCACGCGCCGTTCTGGGAGCTGCTGTTCCCGCTGCCTTTCGGCGATCCGGAGGCGCCGGTGTCGCAGCCCGATCCGCGCATCGCCGCCGCACACGCGGCGCTGGACCGGCTGCACCGGATCGCACCCGAGATGACCAAGATGCACCAGCTCGAGGCCGAGGAGCCCGAGGAAGAAATCGCACTGCTGTCGCTGGGCTTCTGCTCGATGGCGTTCGAATTCTCGTTCGCGGTACCCAGCTACGTCGACTACTACCTGCGCGCCGATCACACCGCCGGCTATGCCTACTTCCGGCGCGTATTGCAGACGCTGCAGTGGCTGCGCGGCGGCGAGCAATGGGTGCTCAAGGCGCCGATGCACATGGAGAACCTGAAGCCGCTGCTGGCGGTGTTTCCGGACGCGCTGATCGTGCAGACGCATCGCGACCCGGTGACGACGACGGTGTCGCTGGCCAGCCTGACCTGTTACGGCATCCGCAACTACTTCGATCACCCGAATCCACTGCTGGTCGGCAGCAACATGGTCGCGATCATCGAGCGCCTGCTGCGCGGTATCTGTGACGCGCGCAAAGCCGGTGATCCGCGCTACGTGGACGTGCATTTCCGCGACCTGACTGCCGATCCGATCGGCACCGTGCGGCGCATCTACGCCGCCTGTGGCAAGACGCTGGACGCCGCCGCCGAAACAGCCATGCGCGACTGGATACAGACCAGCCAGCGCGGCAAACCCGGCGGGCATACTTATTCAGCGGAGGATTTCGGCATCGACATGGCGCAGCGCCGCCAGGCGCTGTCGTTCTATACCGAGCGTTTCGGGGTACCCGAAGACCGCCGCGCCTGACCGCCCCCCGGTGCGAACAAATGCAAAATGATGCGCTTCATTTACCTACAGGTAAGACTTCAAAAAGACGTTGACAAATAGCATCCTTTCGAGAGAATCTAAGCTGAATAAGGCATTCAGCCAACCAGAACTAGCTCACCGCTTGAAGTGAGCACCGTGCCATAGAGGAGAAACTGTCTTGTTTAAACAAAGCATTATCGCAACATCCGTAGGCTTGGCCGGCGCCATCGCGAGCTTCCCCGTGCATGCGCAAATGGAAGCAGTCGCCCAGCAGACCGCTCCAGTTCTTTTAACTGAAAGCGCTTTAAGTGAAACTGATGTACCGGCTGCGGAGTCGGCACCCGCCGATCCCACTGCGGCGGCACCAACTGCCGACGCCGCTCCGCCCGCCGCCGAAGCTGGTGAGCTGTCGATCGAGGAAGTCGTGATCACCGCACGGCGCCGCGCTGAAAGCATCCAGAACGTGCCGATCGCGGTCACTGCGGTGAGTGGCGATGCGCTGGCACGCGCGAACATCACCGACGTCAATGCGATGGCGACGCAGGTACCAAGCCTGGTGATCACGGCCGGCTCGTCCGGCAGCAAGGCGATACCGACGTTCGCGATCCGCGGCCAGAGCCAGCAGGAGCTTTCGATCCTCGCCGATCCGTCGGTGCCGGTGTACTTCAACGACGTCGTCGTCGAGCGCCAGCAGGGCGTCAATTCCTCGCTGTTCGACATCCAGTCGGTGGAAGTGCTCAAGGGCCCGCAGGGCACGCTGTTCGGCCGCAACTCCACCGGCGGCGCGATCAACATCAAAGCGAATACACCGAGCGAGGAGTTCGAAGGCTACGTCGGCACCACGGTCGGCAACCTCGGCCGCTTCAACACGACGGCGATGGTGAACCAGCCGCTGACCGACTGGGCGCAGCTGCGCGTCGCCGGCCAGACCACCGACAGCGACGGCTATCTGAAGGACGTCGTGCTCGACAAGGAGATCAACAACGAGCACACCAAGGCCGGCCGGGTTTCGCTCGCCGTGCAGCCGATGGATGGAATGAACTCGCTGTTCACGTTCTCGCGCTTCATCGAGGACGATGGCGGCACCGGCGCGGAAATCGTCACGCTGAATCCGGGCTCGCTGGCGAATGCGACCAAGCCCGACGGCACGCCGAACGGCACTGCGGCTTTCCTCGGCTACACCGGCTCGCTCAGCGGCGAGCAGATGGTGGCCGACCAGCAGGCGCGCGGCATCTACAAAACCGCCAGCGGCGCCGACCAGTTCACGCGCGTCTCGACTCGCGACATCGCCAACACGACGACCTATGACATCAACGACGGCCTGTCGGTGAAAAACATCGTCGGCAACCGTCGCGTCACCGGCGGCAATTTCGACGATGTCGACGGCATGCCGATTCCGCTGATCCAGATCGCCCGCTACTACGACTTCAACCAGATCTCCGAAGAGTTCCAGCTGCTCGGCAAGACCGATACTCTGAACTGGATCGTCGGCGCCTATTACTTCCACGAAGCCGGCGGCACCGACGACTACAGCATCACCGTCAAGCCGGCCAATACCTCGCCGGGCAACCAGATACCGCAGCCAGTACCGCAGGATTTCCCGGGCTGGACGCTGACCGATCCGGATGGCAAGAACACCAGCAAATCGGTGTTCGCACAGGCCACGCAGAAGCTGGACAACCTGGTCGAGGGTTTGTCGTTCACCGCCGGAGGCCGTTATACCTGGGATGACCGCGAGGCCACGATACGCAACCGTTCCGGCAACGCCAGCAATCCGAACGGACCGGAGGTCTGCCGCTTCTCGCGCGATCTGGACAGCGATCCCAGCACGCCCGAGACACCCGCCAACCAGGTGCCGATCGACGAATGCGTGGTCTCGTTCAAGAAGAGCTTCAGCGAGCCGACCTGGAACCTCAGCCTGGACTACCAGTTCACGCCGCATAACTTGCTCTACCTCGCCAATCGCCGCGGCTATCGCACGGGCGGCTTCGGCGCACGCGCCGCGACCGAGGACGCGCTGTCCAAGACTTTCAATCCAGAAACCGTCACCGATGTCGAAATCGGCAGCAAGAACGACTTCCGCCTCGGTGAAATACCGCTGCGCCTCAATGCGGCTGTCTACTACTCGGACTACAAGGACATTCAGCGCCTGCTGACCGATCCGACCACCAATCCGCCGCAGACGATTCCGGTCAACGCCGCCAAGGCCACGATCAAGGGCGCGGAAGTCGAGTTCACGATCCTGCCGACGGACAACACCGAAATCTCGGGCTTCTATTCCTACACCGATGCGAGCTATGACGAGTTCATCGATCCACTGACCGGAGCCGACATCTCGAACCAGCCGTTTGCACGCGCCCCGAAGAACGTCTACAGCATCACCGGCCGCTACACGCTGCCGACACCGGCCGAGATCGGCAAGACCAGCGTGCAGGTCAATTACTTCCACACCGCCGGCTACAGCGCGAGCGATACCTACGCGCCTGAACAGAGCGTGGACGCGTATGGACTGCTGAACCTGCGCGCGGACTGGAACTCGGTCATGCGCAGCGGTTTCGATCTCGGCTTCTTCGTCAAGAACGCGCTCGACAAGGAATATCTGAACGCCTTCGGCGACATCTACACCTCGGCCGCTATCGGCATCGTCACGCGCACGCCAGGCGAGCCGCGCAGCTTTGGCCTGGATATCCGCTATCGCTTTGGTGCACAAGGCGGCTGATGCAAGCCGGCTTATTGGCATAACCTCCCCTCCCGCGCTTCGGCGCGGGTTTTCTTTGTCTGAAAGCCAGGAGTTTTTCATGGATGGACTCGCCGACATTCGCCAGATTGCCGAGCAGGCTTACGTGTACGCGTATTCACCGGTCATGGCCTACGGCCTGACGTATACGCAGATCGTCACCGCGCCCGAAGCGGAACGTCAGCCAGTCAACACCTGGAAGCATTTCCGCACGCTGGCGACGCCGGATTTCAACAACTACATTCCCTGGGTCAACACCGACACGGTGTATTCGTCATCATGGCTGGACCTGCGCGCGGAGCCGGTGGTGCTGGTCACACCGGAGTTTCCCAAGCACCGCTTTCAGAACATCCAGATCAACGATGTCTACGGCCACAACATCGTCAACCGCGGCACTCGCACGCATGGCAACGGCTCGCGCCGCTATCTGATCGCTGGCCCGGGCTGGAGCGGCCCGACGCCGGCCGGAATCGACGAAGTCATCGTCGGCGAATCCTGGCTGCTGAAGATGTTCGCCCGCATCCTCGTGGAAGGCGCCGACGAGAACTGGACCGAACTGCATGCGCTGCAGGATCGCTTCGAGTTGCATACGCTGAGCGCCTGGCTCAAGCAGAATCCGCCGCCACCGGTCGCGGCTATCGACTGGGTCGTGCCCGACGGCAACGCTCGACTGTTCGAGGCACGCACGCCGAACTTCATCTGCTACTTGAATTTCGTGCTCGGCATGTGCCGCATACACGAAAGCGAAATCGCGCTGATGCAGCGCTTCTCCAAGATCGGCATCGACCCGGGTCTGGACTTCGATGCATCCAAGCTCGACACGCCGCGGCGCAACGCAATTCAGGCCGGCATCGATGCCGGTTACGAACGCATCCAGAAGCGCCTCGCGCATCTCGACGATCCGGTCAACGGCTGGGTCTATCCGCTGAACTTGCGCGGTCCGCGATCGATACTCGCCGGCAGCGACGACGCCTTCCTGCGCCGCGCGGTGCTGGCACGCTATGCGATCTGGGGCCCGGAATCGGCCGAAGTCGTCTACATGACCGCCGAAGTCGATCTCGACGGCGAGCCGCTGGACGGCAGCCAACATCGCTACCGCTTCCACCTCGCTCCGCCACCGCCGGTCAAAGGCTTCTGGTCGTTCACGGTCTACGACGCGAAGACGCGCTTGCTGGTGAAGCATCCCAGCGGACGCTACAAGATCGGCGACCGTGATCGCGATCTGGTGTACGCCGCGGATGGCTCGCTGACGCTGTACGTGCAGCACGATTCGCCGGGCGCGGAACATCAGGCCAATTGGCTGCCGGCGCCGGCGATGCCGTTCCAGATCGTCGCGCGGCTGTACTGGCCCGAGGCGGAGCTGCTCGATGGGCGCTACCAGCCGCCGGGACTTTGCAAGGCGGGATGATTCTCCGATATCGACGGGCAACGACACCCGTAGGTCGGCAATCCCTTGCCGACGTGAGGCGGTGATTGCGCATCCGAGGGCGCACGTCGGCAAGGGATTGCCGACCTACGCGACAAAGTGAACCGTGTTGGTTTCAGCGTGTAGGTTGGGGTGAGCGCAGCGAACCCCAACGTGTGCCCGCGCCGATGTTGGGGTTCGCTGCGCTCACCCCAACCTACACGGCTGTCGTCTCGCCCCCATCCCGCCGTTGGCTTAACTCGAATCGACACAAGTCGATTCTCGCCGGGGCCAACGGCTCCCCTGCATGCGGGGGAAGGAACTGGCCGGTTCGGCTCAGACCGGCAACATCAGCTCAGTCATCGCCTCGCGCACCGCCGCGACCAGCGGCACCGGCCTGCGCGAATCGGGGTCGACGAACACATGCACGAAATGCGCGGTCGCAGCCGGCTGGCTGTCGCCTTGCCTGAACAGCGCGACCTCGTAACGCAGGCTGCTGTTGCCGATGCGGCCGATCCGCAGTCCGGCATCGATCGCCTCGGGAAACGTGATCGGCTGGTGATAGTTGCACTGGCTTTCGATGGTCAGCCCGATCGCGTCCCAGTGCGGCCCGCGCAGCACCTGCCTGTCGATCAGCATCGTCGTCACGACGGTGTCGATGAACGAGTAATACTGCACGTTGTTGACATGCCCGTAAGGATCGCCGTCCATCCAGCGCGTCGCGATCGACAGCCAGTAGCGATACCGATCGCGGGTTTCAATTTTCGTTTCCATCAGATCCTCCGCTGTCCGCTCGTCAGGCTGAAGTCTGCGGGCTAAACGCCGCTGCGCGCAGCAGATCGCCCGGAGCCCATTTCGCCGCGACGAGCAGATGCACCGTCGCCCAGATATTGCCCAGGGCCAGCAGCGCCATTGCGTAGGGCAGCGCGTTGGCGCCGAAACTCGGGTTGAACCGGTCGCTGAGCAGCCCGACGAACTGCGGCCCGAAACCGTAACCGCAGACATTGCACAGCACCTGCAGCAGGGCCATCGTCGTGCCGCGCATCGTCGAGCGCGTTAGTTCGAGTGAAAGCGCGTAGCCGGTCGAGACGATCATCGCATTGAAGAAATGCTGGGCGGCGAAGCCGACGATGGTCAAGGGCAGCGATCCGCCGAGAATACCGAGCAGGGCAGTCGGCACGGTCAGCGCTGTCGCCAGCGCGGTGAGCTTGGGCAGATTGGCGACATTGCGCGTGCCGACACGGCTCGCCAGCATTCCGCCGACGAAAGAGCCGAGCGCGCCGAACGTCGCCACACCCAGCGCCAGCGTGAGCCCGGCGGTTTTCAGATTGATGCCATACAGGCGGATCATCAGCGGCGCGAGCCACGCGCCCATCCCGGCCGTCACCGCCATCGCGATGACGATGCCGGTCATCGTGTGCACCTGCGAACGCTGCGACCAGATGAAACCCAGAGTCTGGCCCAGGCTGGACGCGGCTACCGGTGCGCTGCGCGACGCGGCCGGCACTTCCTGATCTTCGTCGGCGTCGCCGCGTCGCGGTTCTTTGATCGTGGTCAGAACCAGGAGCATCAGCAGCAGGCCGGGAATACCCGCGACCAGAAAGCCGGCGCGCCATCCGTACTTCTGCGCCACGATCGCGGCCACCGCAAAGCCGATGATCGTGCCGATCTGCGTGCCCATGTAGTAGATGCCCATCGCAGTCGGGCGATCCTTGCGCTTGAAGTAATCGGCGATCAGCGACACGTTGGTCGGCGTGCCGCCCGACTCCGCTGCGCCGATGCCGATACGCGCGATCACCAGCGAGGCAAAGCCGCCGGCGAATCCGCACAGAGCGGTCAGGCCGCTCCACACCGTCAGCAGCACCGAAAGCAGACGCACGCGGTGCACTCGATCCACCAGCAGCCCCAGCGGAATGCCGGCAATGCCGAACGAAATCGCGTAACTCAAGCCGGCGAGGAAGCCGAGCTGCGTATCGGACAGAAGGAATTCGCGCTTGATCGGCTCCAGCAGCAGCGTGACGACCTGGCGATCCATGTGGTGGAACGCGTAGACCAGCACCAGCAGCGACAGTACATACCAGCGATAGCCCGAGGCCGCCGGCCTGCCGGATGTGCGCACAGCCTTCATCGAGTCTCCTTGACGATCCGCCGGAGGCGTCGACGGATCGGCTTATCGACGCGCCTGGTTCGGCGCTATCGCTTGTTTGGGCAAAGCGGGCAGCCGGCGTCGGGAGGCAAAGCGCCGCGACGGCCACGGTTCGCAGTATATGCCGCCGGACGGCAATATTGATAGCGCTTCAAGTTTATAATGGGACAGCAACGACCAATATCTGAATATCCCTTTTATATTAAATGTTTAACTTTATTAAGGTAAGGGACCAACCGGCTCATAGCGCAGTCAAGACGCTCAAGTCCTCGGCAGTTTCCGCGCCATAGATTGGCCGACCGCCACGTCGTCGAGACTGGCAATGTGCCGCGGCTCCCCCGATATTGCACGGCATCGCCATGACTCCAGGACGCCATCCCGAATGCCCAAGACTGCCGCTGCCGGCGCCAGGCCGAAACCGCCTACCAAGGGCGAAAGAACCCGCAGCGAGATCCTGAAAGCGGCAACGCGCTTGTTCGCCGCCAAGGGCTACGACGCGACCGGAGTGCGTCAGATCGGGGAGGCCGTCGGGGTCAACCCTGCACTGATCAATCTGTATTTCGGCTCGAAGGGAGACCTGTTCCGCGAAGTCGCAAGCCAGGCGCTGGCCGGAGCTGAACTGCGGCAAGGCAGCGTCGATCAACTCGGCGAGCAATGGGCGCGCTTCACCGTGCAGGGCGTCTCCGCCAGGCAGGCGCGGCTCAAGGCATCCAATCAGTCGTTGCAACTGCTGATCCGTTCGGCTGCAAGCCCGGTCGCGGCCGCCACCGTGCGCCGCGCGATCGGCGAACAGATCGTCGATCCGATCGCCTCTCGCCTGAGCGGCGATCGCACTCAGGAGCGCGCGGCGCTGATCGCCACCTACCTGCTCGGCTTCTCGCTGATGCAGCGCGTGATCGGGGTCGATGCCCTGGCCAAAGGTGATCATGAGACGCTGATCCGGCACCTGGCCGAGGCGGTGCAGAACTGTGTCGACGACCGCTGAAGCAGCGCCAATCACGATACGGATATCGAAATATCTCGGGCCTGCATGTCTCGAGAGGCGCAGCCATCGCGCTTGCTTTTTTCTAATCACCCGTTTAGTTTTTTAAAACGATAAGGGGCAGCAAGGAGAAAGCCGATGTCCGCAGCAGCCAGCAGTATCGCAACCGCCCCGGTCGCGATACCCGATCACGTATCGCCCGAGCGCGTCGTCGATTTCGACTACGTCAACGACCCGATGTTCAGCACCGATCCGCAGGCTGCCTACCTACGCTTCCGCGATGGGCCCGATCTGATCTATACGCTGCGCAACGGCGGCCACTGGATCGCGACGCGGCGCGAGCTGATGGTCGAGATATTCCAGAACTCCGAGGTTTTCTCGACGTTCCCGTATGTGATCCCGAGTTCGGTCTCCAGTGCGACACCGCAGCCTTTCACCGAGATCAATGCACCGGACAATCTGAAATATCGGCGCCTGCTGTCACCGATGATGGCACCCAAGGCCGTCACCAGCTTCGAGACCTACGGCCGCGAAATCATGCGCGAGCTGATCGACGAGGTGCTGCCGCGCGGTGAATGCGAGTTCTCCAGCGACGTCGCGCAGAAGCTGCCGATCTTCATCATCATGCGCTGGCTCGACCTGCCCTTCGAAGACCGCTTCATGCTGATGAACAACGTCGACAAGGTGCTCAGCGATCCCGACCCGGAACAGCGTCGGCTGGCCCGCGAGTTCACCGTGAACTACATCGACAGCACGGTCGCGGCGCGGCGCGAGAAGCCGGGCGACGATCTGATCAGCTACCTGGTCAACAGCGAGGTCGACGGCCGCCGCGTCACGCAGATGGAAGGCGTGTCGATGGCGAGGAACCTGATCCACGGCGGGCTCGACACGGTGCGCAACATGATGTCGCACATTGCGCTGTTCCTGGCCAACAACGCACCACATCGCCAGCAACTGGTCGACGATCCCGCGCTGATTCCGGCGGCGATCGAAGAACTGTTCCGCTGGTATGCGCTGCCGAACATGCCGCGTTGCGTGCTGAACGACATCGAGTTCCACGGCGTGGCGATGAAGAAAGGCGAGCAGATCCTGATGCCGCTGATGCTGGCGGGCCACGACGAGCGCTACTATGAGGCACCGGATACTGTCGACTTCAAACGCCGGGACATGCGCCACATCACCTTCGGCAACGGCGCACATGTCTGCCCGGGACAGCACCTGGCGCGCATCGAGCTGAAGATCTTCCTGGAGGAATGGTTGAGCCGCATTCCGCATTTCAAGATCAAGCCCGGTACGACACCCGTCACTGCCGGCGGCATCATCCTCGCCGTGCGCAGCCTGTCGCTGGAATGGACGGCGCCGTGAAGCCCTTCAAGGTCGCGGTCGGTGAAGAGCAGATTGCCGACCTGCGCCGGCGACTGTCTTACACGCGCTGGCCCGACCAGCTCGAGGACGATGACTGGAGCTACGGCACCGACGGCGTCTATCTGCGCCAGCTCTGCGACTACTGGCGCGATGGCTACGACTGGCGCGCTTTCGAAAGCCGCTTGAACGCACACCCGCAGTTCACCACCGAAGTCGATGACCTGCATCTGCATTTCTACCATCTGCGCTCACACGAGCCCGGTGCCAAGCCCCTGCTGCTCAGCCACGGCTGGCCGGGTTCGATCGTCGAATTCCAGCAGGTGATAGGCCCCCTCGCCGATCCGCGCGCGCATGGCGGCGATCCGGCCGACGCTTTCCATGTGATCGCGCCCTCGTTGCCGGGCTTCGGTTTCTCGGGCCCGACGACGCGGCGCGGCGTCAACGGCCGCGTGGTCGCCAGCGCGTTCAATCAGCTGATGCTGAAGCTCGGTTATCCGCGCTATTTCGCTCAGGGCGGCGACTGGGGCTCGATGATCACGGTGATACTCGGCGGCCTGCATGCCGAGCAGGTCGAGGCGATCCATCTGAACCTGCTGACCGCGCCGCCGCCGGACCCCGAGCATCCGCACGCGGGCTTGAGCAATGCGGAAATCGAAGCAGTGCAACGCAATCGCGTTTTCGCCGAACACGAGACCGGTTATCAGCAGATCCAGCGCACCAAGCCGCAGACGCTGGCCTATGGGCTGAGCGATTCACCGGCAGGGCTCGCCGGCTGGATCGTCGAGAAATTCCGCGGCTGGAGCGATTGCGGCGGCGATATCGGACGCAGTTTCAGCCGCGACCAACTGCTCGACAATATTTCCATCTACTGGCTCACCGGCACGATCAACTCGTCGATGCGTCTGTATTTCGAGGAGATCGGACCCGGGCGGCGCCAGCCGCTGCCGAAAGTCGCGGTGCCCACCGGCCACGCGCTGTTCCCGGCCGAGATCACCCGCACGCCGCGCCCCTGGGCGGACGCAAAGTTCAATATCCGGCGCTGGCAGACCATGCCGCGTGGCGGACATTTCGCGGCGATGGAAGAGCCCGGATTGTTTGTCGGTGAAGTGCGGGAGTTTTTCCGCGAGTTCCGCTGAAGGCGATGTCACCGACTGCCGTCCACAAGCTGCACTTGCAGGAGCGGTCCTTGACCGCGATTGTGCGGGCGGGGCCTCAATCGCGGACAAGGACCGCTCCTACAGTAGCGGCCGGGCCGACCGCGCCGGCTCAATCCCAGGCCAGCGGCAGTTTGGTGCGGCCCCAGTGCATCCACGATTCGATGCGTTCGGTCGGGCCGTTCAGGCGCAGCTTCGGCAGGCGCTCCATCAGCAGCTTCAACGCGACCTTCGCCTCCATGCGCGCGATCGGCGCGCCCAGGCAAAAATGCACGCCGCTGCCGAAGGACAGATGCTGCTTGGCTTCGGCCAGCGGCCGATCCAGCCGGAACGCCTCGCCATCAGGGAACTTCTGAGGATCGCGATTGGCGCCGGTGATGTTGAACATCAGCTTGGCACGCTCCGGCAGCTCCTGGCCGTGCATCGTCACCGGGCACAGGCTGGTGCGGAAATGCGCGAGCACCGGCGGGTCGTAGCGCAGGCTCTCTTCCACGGCAACTTCGATCAGCTGCGGGTTCGCTTTCAGCTGCTGCCAGCGTTCCGGCACCTGTAGCAGCCGCCACAGCAGATTGCTGATCAGGTTCGTCGTCGTCTCCTGTCCGCCGGTCAGAAACGCGAGGCAGACATTGAGCATCTCCGGCTCGGTCAGATAGCGCTTCTCGACCTTGGCGACCAGCACCCGCGACAGATAGTCGTCCGTCAGCACCGTGCCCAGATGTGCCGGCGTCGGCTCGGTGACGCCGGCCGCGTCCAGCAGCTTGCGACGCTCGGCGAGCAGGCCGGAAAAATGCGGCAGGATCACCGTCAGGATCTTTTCGAACGAGCCCGGCGTCGGATCGTGGAACAGCTGCATCTGCAGCTCGTCGGCCCAGTGCTTGTATTGCAGATAGTCGGTACGCGGCGTGCCGAGCATCACGCACATCATCTGTGCCGGTAGCGGCAGCGCGAACTCGTCGTGGAAGTCGCCGCCGCTGCGCTGCTGCATGCGATCGATCAATTCGTTGGCGATCAGCACGGCCTCGGGCTCGTAGCGCTGCACGGCTTTCGGCGACAGGCCCGGCTGCATGGACAAGCGGAATGCGTTGTGGAACGGCGGGTCGGTCTTGAAACCGACTTCGCTGATCGTGTCCTTGGCGGCGTTGCCGAACTTGAACGACCAGATCGGATTGTCGGTCAGGATGTCACGCTTGATCTCGTCGTAATGGCTGGTGATCCAGAACTGGAACTGCTCGCCCTCGTACTTGTAAAACGGGCAGCGCGCGCGCAGCTCGGAATAGCTTTTGCCGGGATCGGCTGCGGTGTCGTGGTCCAATGGGTCGAAGCGAAAATCGGTCATCTAGTGGCCTGTAGCTGAGGAAAAGGTAGTGAGCATGGGCGATGGATCGCGTGTCGAGGCAAGGCGCGAGGAGGAGTCATAGCGGTAGCTATGGCGACGACGAGCAACGCCGCATCGGCACGCGAGACGCGGCCAGGCGCTAGCGATTCCTCTGTTACAGGCCACCTTCTCAGGCCTCGATGGTGCCGCGAATATAGGCGTCGATGGTGCCGGCGCAGCCGATGTGGTCGTCCTGGCCCGGCGGCGCATAGCGAGTGATCGGTTCGAGGATCGTCGGGCCGCGGCGCCCGCAGGGGCAGACCTCGGAGAAATCCATCGTCAGCTTGTCGCCGCTGATGACGCCGCCCCAACGGCCTTCGAACAGCAGATCGACGAAGCCGAAGCGGCCTTCGACCCGGCCTTCGCGCGGCAGCAGTTGATCGCCCTCGCCGCTCAGCATCAGCGGAATCATGCCGGCCGGCTGGTGATAATGGTGCGCCTCGCAGCGCGGGAACATCAGCGCCATCTCGGTCATGCCGTAGTTCTTGGGCCGCTTGACCGCGCCATAAAAACCATTGACCTGCGCCTCGTAATCCGGCGGCAGCGGGATGCCCTTGATCCCTCCACCGGCGGCCACGACGCTGTCGGGATGGAACTCGCCGTCGCCGATGCCCATCGCGCGTGCCTTCTGCACGATCGTCCAGTGCTGGCCCCATTGGCCCGACAGGAAGATCGGCTCGTGGCGATGCGCCATGATCCGCTCGATCATCTCCACCAGGCGCCCTTTCATCTGCGCGGACTTTGCGAGGCCCTCGGCTTCGAACTCGGCGATCGCGGTCGGCGTCGCGGTGCCTTCCATCATCGCGCGCCGCATGATCGCGGCGCGGCTGACCTGGGAAATACGCAAGGGCTCGTCGCTGAGGAAATGAATCTCGCCCGGGCGCCCCCACAGCTCGGCGTTGACTCGCGATGTCTGCACACCGTAATTCGGCCCGCTGCTCGGAAACAGCTGGAAAACCGGGCGATCCGCATGTGGCGCGATACCAAGAAAGCCGCCCATCACCGTGCCCAGGTAGCGCCGCACCTGCTCGCGGTCGTGAGCGTTGCGATTCAGGAACGAGCACTTGCCCGAGGTACCGCTGGTGGCCATCACCTCATGGCCGTTGGCCCATAGACGATCGACCCAGTCGTCGACGGTAACGACACCGCTCAGATCGACCTTCATCACATCGTCGACCGACAAGGCGTTCAGCCATTGCTGCATCCGCGGCCACTGGCCCTTGTCGATGAAGGACTGCGGGTAGGACTTGTACGTGGTGTGTGGGAACAGCAGCGGCACCAGATCGGCGAAGCCTCTGATGCGCGTGATGCCGGCGTCGTCGGCGCGCTTCTTAACCAGAGGGATCTGTTCAGCGCGGGTCTCGAACAACTCCTGCGCAGCCAGCAACTGCAGCGTGTCGATCTCGGCGCGCGCGCATTGGTAGTGATCGGCGGCGTAGACGCGTTGCAGCAACTGATCGCGTGCCGTGCTCATGCCTGGACCTCGGCGGATTCGAATTCGGTGCTCGAACTGAGCGCTTCCCATCGGTCGAGTTCGAGCAAGGCGTTCTGGTAGCGGGCGCGCAGGCGCGGCAGCATGTCCCTGCCCAGCAGCAGCCGCAGCGGCGGCTCGGGCATTTCGACCAGTTGCAGCATCACCTGCGCCGCCTTGGCCGGATCACCCGGCTGCCTGCCGTTGAACTGCTCGAAGCCGGCACGCATGCGCCCCGCGGTAGCGTCGTAGTCGCCAATGCGCTGCTGCGCCTGAGCGAACGAGCCGCCGGAAAACTGAGTCCGGAAGCCGCCCGGCTCGAGCAGCGTCACGCGGATACCGAGCGCGGCGACTTCGGCCGCCAGCGCTTCGGAGAAGGCCTCCACCGCGAACTTCGAGGCCGCGTAGTAGCCCAGGCCGGCCGACGCCATCAGCCCGGCGCCCGATGACAGGTTGAGAATCCGCCCGGTGCGTCGCGCGCGCATCTGCGGCAGCACCGCCTGGGTGAGCTGCACCAGGCCGAAGAAATTGGTTTCGAACTGCTGGCGTATCTCGGCAAGGCTCGCCTCCTCCGCCGCGCCGACGAAGCCGTAGCCGGCGTTGTTGACCAGCACGTCGATACCACCGGCGATGTCACCCGCTGCCGCGACGGCTGCACCGATCTGCGCCGGATCGCTGACGTCCATCATCAGCGCATGGGCCCGACCCGGGGCGAGCGCCTCGAACGCGGCGATCTGCGCGGGCCTGCGCAAAGTGCCGATCACCCGGTCGCCCTTCGCCAGCGCCGCGACGGCCAGCTCCCGGCCGAAACCGCTGGACACACCGGTGATGAACCAGCGCCGCGCGATGGGTTGCGGTTCGGACATGATCTCCTCTCTAATTGGTGTACTGTTATGCCTGAAGTCTAGATAAACACTGGCTCAGGCAACAGTTCTGCAGCGGACACGAACAGGAGACGAATCGGACATGAGCTTGCTGCCGGAGGGCCGACACCGATGACGCGCAGAGTCGCCGTCTTCATGCCCGGGCGCGCCGAGCTGAGCAGCATCGCCGTCCCGACCGATCTGCTGCAGTTGGCCAATCGCTTCGCCCGCGAGCGCACCGGCGCCAGCGAAGGCGCCGCGACGCGCGATGAAGCCGCGCCGCTCGCCTGTCGCTGGTTGTCGATCGACGGCGGGCCGGTTTCGCTGTCGTCGGGCGGCAGCCTGGACGCCGACGGCGGCCTGGATCAGGAGCTGGTCTACGACGCCGTCTTCGTCGCCTCATACGAAGCCAACAACAGCGAAGCGCCGCATGCTGCCGCCGATGGCGCGTCGAAGCGCTCGGAATGGTTGCGGCGCCAGCATCGTGAAGGCGCCACGATCGCCGCCTTCGGCAGCGGCGTCCTGCTGCTGGCGGAGAGCGGCCTGCTCGACCGCAGGGTGGCGACCGCGCCGTGGTGGCAGCACAGCGAGTTTCATCGGCGCTATCCGGCGGTGCGCCTCGACGCGAGCCAGCGGGTCACCGAGCACGACCGCCTGCTGTGCGCCGGCAGCCTCGCCGGCCTGCTGCCGATGGCGCTGCGGGTCGTGCAGCGTCTGACTTCGCCCAACACCGCCGCATGGCTCGCCAGGACCACGCTGATCGACACCACGACCGAGCTCGGCATGCTCAAGGCAGCCGCACCACAGGACGATGCCGGCGGCGATGCGCTGGTTGCGGCCGCGCTGTACCAGTTGCAGCAGCATTACGCCGACAAGGCCCAGCTCGGCGATCTGGCGGCGACACTGGCGGTGAGCCCGCGCACTCTGAGCCGCCGCTTCCATCGCGCGCTCGGCCTGTCGCCGCAGGATTACGTGCAGGCGCTGCGTATCGATGCAGCCAAGCGCATGCTGCTGCGCACCAGCCTGCGTGTCGATCGCGTCGGCCTGCAGGTCGGTTATGGCGACCTTGGATTCTTCAAGCGGGTATTCCGCAGCCAGACCGGCATGACGCCGACTGCCTGGCGGGTGCAGGCACGGCTTGCGTCCGGCACCGAAGCGGGGCCGGCGCAGTGAGCGGCCGTCTGCACAAGCGCGTTGCGATCATCACCGGCGCCGGCTGCCGCCACGGCTGGGGCAATGGCAAGGCCACGGCGGTGCTGTTCGCGCGCGAAGGCGCGCGCCTGCTGCTGGTGGACCGCGACGCCGACGCGCTGGCGCAGACCCATGCCGCGATCCTGGCCGACAGCAGCCAACGCGGCGCTATTTCTGGCGGGCGGCGAAAGCGGCTATATCAACGGCGCCGAGCTGGTGGTCGACGGCGGGTTTACACATCTGATGCCGATGATGGTGCCGGCCTGATCCACCGTGCCCCAAGCGGAGCGTCGTTCCGGGCTGTCATTCGCTTGAAGCGCAGGGTTCTGTCCGAACTGGACGATCAGCGAATGTGCGGCAGGCTCTGTGCAATCGCCAGCCGGACAGCGTCGGGCCAACCAAGGGCTTCGCGATGAGCCATCGAGTGAAACTCCCTTTGCCGGCAGACCTCAAGATGACCCAAGCTTGGCGCATCAATACAGCAAGGCATATTTATGCGTACTACCTTGGACCTTCCGGACGACATTCTCCGCCGGGCGAAGATCGCTGCCGTGGAGCGGGGTTCCAGCTTGCGTCAACTCGTCACACACGCCCTGCGCCACGAAATCGAACGGACTGCGCCCAGCGTTCGCCGCCGAATGACCAGCCCACCGATTCAACTCTCCGCCGACGCTCCGTTGCGCAAGCTCAGCCCGGACGCGGTCAAACGCCTGGACGCCGAATCGGTCTCGGAAGCCGATGCGGTACGGGCGCGTGCGGCACATCGCTGACGCCAACATCCTGCTGCCGGTACTGACCGAGGGTCACGCCCACCGCGGTCCGGCTGTCGAGTGGTGGGACGGCTGTGACGACGACACCGTCGGGCTGTGCCTGCCGGTGCGCATGGCATTGCTCCGGCTGCTGACTCGCGTCATGGGGTCTGGAACCTTGCGTCCGAAACAGGCCTGGGATGCCCTGGGCAAGCTGCTCGACGACCCGAGAATTTCCCTGGTCGATCAGGTACCGCAGACCCACGCCAAGCATTGGCGCGCCAACATCGCGAAACGCGAACCGACACCGGACCTCTGGACGGATGCCTGGCTCGCCGCGCTGGCCCAGTCGACCGACTGCGAAATGGTCACGTTTGACCGCGGATTCCGCTCGTTCGCCAAACTCAAGCTGCGCCTGCTTTCTCCGGCATCCTGACGGACCGTATGGCAGCCAACGGCTCCGACGACGGCCAGGCTGTTGTTCCTTTGTCCGCGCGTACCAGGCTATGCAGCAACGGCCGCCCATCGGCCCAAGGCGTCCATCCATGACGCTCTTGCGAGCCGCTGCCTGAAGCGGGAACAGCGGTTGCCGATACCGGCTCATGCGCCGTCGGATTGATGGCGCAAGGAGGGCTTCGATGAGCTACAGCCGATTGAAGTGTCTGGACTCGATGGAACTGCAGTATGCCTGCTGTCTGCCGGAAGCCAGTTTCCGGCTGATCTACGAGTTGGGCTGCATCAGTGAACGTTGCACCCGTCCGGCGATCCCCCGCCCCGACGAAGCCGACCGCGCCCGCGCCCTGGCTCTGCTCGGCCTGCTGTGCGAACACCGGAGCTTCGACGTCCGCCATCAGGAATGCTTGTCGTACACGGTGACGAGCACGGGCACCGACGTCTTCAACCTCGCCGCCTCCTGGCGCGATACGAGCCGGCTCGATGAGGCCGCCTAGTCCACTGAATCACTGAAATCGGCAGTGCTGTCCACCCGATGCGGGCGTCCCTCACCGCCAATTCCAACGATCCAGCGGACTAGTGGCGTATAACCGGTGAACAGCATCCGGTGCCAGATGACATCGTAGGTCGGCAACCCCTTGCCGACGTGTGCCCTTCAATGCGTAGTCGAGGCCTCACGTCGGCACGGGATTGCCGACCTACCGTTGCCGGGAAATGCTTTTCACCCATCCGATTTCTCCGATGCAGCGGACTAGGGCTTGTAATACACCGGCGAAGTCCAGGCGCGTTCCTGGATCGTGGCCGGCACGCGATCGGATAGCGGCAGCTTGTTCTTCACCGACACGTAGGTGGTCCAGCGCGGTGTCGGGATTTCCAGCACGCGGGCGTAGTAGGCGGCGGGGACCGCGGCGTCGAACTCCGGATCGGTCCATACCGTTGCCAGCTCGGTGGCACCGATGCTGTTGCTGTACTGCGCGGTCGCAAGGTCGACGGTGCTGCCGATGGAGGGCAGCTTGCCGGTCTTGGTGTCCGGCCGGCGATCGCCGGCCCAGGCGACGTCGAACACCTGCTCATGCGACGCGCCGCGCTCCAACCAGACCTTGACGATCTGGATGCGGTCGAGATTGCCGGAATCCGGGTCCTTGAGCGCCTGCACGGCGATGCGCGGCGCCTTGGCTTTGGCGCCCGGCGCCAATTCGCCCCCCATCGGCACACCGGCCGCGGCGGCGCGCAGTGCCCAATCGGCCTGCGCGGTGAGCTTGTCGTCGAAATCCCAGCCGGCGTACAGGCGCACGCGAATGCGGCCGCCGGAGGTGGCGAACACTTCCTTGCGCTTCAGCGCGGCGAAGATCGCCTCGCGCGTATTGCCTTCGGCCCAGACGCCGGTGAGGCCGGAAGCCGAGCCGACGACGCGCGGTTCGCCGGCGGGGTTGGGCTCGAACAGCTGCTGGGCATTGGCCGCCGAATCGCTCAGCCCCAGCGCGCCGGGGAAGTTGAATTCCTCGGTGGCCGAGACGCCGGAATGGAAATCCGAGGCGCCGGCAAAGCCCAGCTGAAACGGATTGAGACCGATGCGCTGCTCGATGGCAAAGCCGCGGCCCAGCGCCTGGCGCACATAGCTGCCGTCGAGGCGGCCCTTGCCCTTGCCGCCGAGCAGGATCTCGTACATCTCGAAGTCGGCGAACTCGTCGTTGGGCGACAGTAGCGGGTGGGTTTCGCTGGTGCCCTTGTTCTGCGAAATCTCCACCAGCGGCTCGTTGCGCCGGCGCTGCTCGGCGTTCTCGCGCGAAATCGGTTTTCCGAAGGAATCGCGCCAGTCGAACATCAGGCCGTCGCTGACGTTGGAGTTGTGCGGCAGGTCCAGCACCTCGACACCCTGCTCGCGCTGGTGATCCATGTAGGTCCACAGGTCTTCGGGGTGCTGCGAGTCGATCGACGAAAACGGCGTCTGCGGATACTTGGGCCCCAGGAAGATGACGTTGCGGTGCAGGTTGGCGCCGTTGGGGATCGAGCTCCATTCGTAGGCGACGAAAGTGGTGAGCCGGCCCGGCTCGTAGTATTTCTCGGCGGCATCGATCTGGTGCTGCCAGTTGCTGTGCTGCAGCTCGTCGCTGCGGAACTCGGCGATCGGCGCGGCTCCGGCGAACATCGGAGCGGCAATCTGATAGATCAGCTTCATGCGATTGCCCGGCGCGATGTCGGAGAAGGCTTTGGGCCAGGGCGTGTCTTTGAACGGGCCATTCGGATCAGCGGCGATGCGCAGCACGCCCAGATACTCGGAGTGATCGGTCACCGCGAGAAAATCCAGCGGCGCCTTGCGCTTGACCTTCTGCCCCAGGTAATCCACCTCGTCACCGCGCGCGAAGCGGTAGGAATCTTCCGGCAGCGTGTTGGTACGCATGGTGAAGGCGTCGAAAGACATCGCCGTGTGCAGGTGCAGATCGCCGAAGTAGGCTTGCTTGTCGGTCGCGGCCGCGGGCGGTTGAGCCGTCGTCGAAGCAGGCGGTGCTTCGGCGGGCTTCTTGTTGCAGGCAGCGAGTAGCAAGGCGACGAGCAGCGTGGTTGATCGAATGCGGTTCATGAAAGCTCCCTATCCCTAAAAATATTCCCTACACACAGAAACCGCTCCCTCCCCCGCCTGCGGGGGAGGGCTGGTCGGTTCCGTGACTCAGCCTGGCCGGTAGAACACCGGCGACGACCAGGCGCGTTCCTGGATCGCTGGCGGCACCAGCTGCGGCAGCGGCAGGCCGTTCTTCACCGCCAGATACGTGGTCCAGCGCGGCGTCGGGATTTCCAGCACGCGGGCGTAGTAGACCGCGGGCGCGGCGGCATCGAATTCGGGATCGCTCCATACCGTGGCCAGTTCAGCGGCGCCGATGCTGTTGGTGTACTTGGCGGCCTTCACATCCACCGTGCTGCCCACCACGGGCAGCTTGCCGGTCGTGGCATCGACAGCACGCTCGCCGGCCCAGGCGATGTCGAACACCTTCTCCTGCGTCTTGCCGTCCTTGAGCCAGACCTTGACGATCTGGATGCGGTCGAGATTGCCCGAATCAGGGTCCTTGAGTGCCTGCACCGCCACACTCGGCGCTTTGGCGCCAGCCTTGGGCGCAAGATCGGCACCCATCGGTACGCCGCCAGCGTAGGCCTTGGCCGCCCAGCCGGGTTTCTTCACCAGGTCTTTCGGATAGCTCCAACCGGCGAACAGGCGCAGCTGGATACGCGGGCCGGTGGTGGCGAACACCTCGCGGCGCCTGAGCGCATCGAAGATCGCTTCGCGGGTGTTCTGCTCGGCCCACACGCCAGTGACGCCAGCGGCGCTGCCGAGCACCATCATCGCGCCCGACGGCTGCTGCGGATCGATCGGTTCGTTGAGCCAGCGCTTGGCGTCGAGCTGACTGTCGCCAACGCCAAAGGCGCCGCTGAAGTTGAACTCCTCCGAGGACGAAGCGCCGGAATGAAAATCCGAAGCGCCGACGAAGCCGAGCTTGTAAGGGTTGACGCCGACGCGCGCCTCGATCTCCAGCCCGCGGCCCAGCGCCTGGCGCACGTAGCTGCCGTCGAGCTTGCTGCGCCGCGGCTGGCCGAGCAGGAATTCCATCAGCTCGTAGCTGGCGAACTCGTCGGCCGGCGACAGCACCGGGTTGGTTTCGCTGGTGCCCTTGTGCTGCGTGATCTCCACCAGCGGCTCGTTGCGAATGCGCTGCTCGGCATAGGCGCGCGAGATCGGCGCGCCGGCGGAATCCTCAAACGTAAACATGCGGCCGTCGCTGACGTTGGAGTTGTGCGGCAGATCCATCACCTCGACACCCAGCGCGCGCTGGTGATCCATGTAGGTCCACAAGTCTTCGGGCTTGACCGAATCGAGTGTCGAAAACGGCCGCTGCGGATACTTGGGCCCGCGGAAGATCACGTTGCGGTGCAGGTTGGCGCCGGCCGGCATCGAGGTCCATTCATAGGCGGCGAACGTGGTGAACTTGCCCGGCTGGTAATACTTTTCCGCAGCGTCGATCTGGCGCTGCCAGTTGCTATGCACGAACTCATCGTTCACCAGCTCGGGAGCCGGCGTGCCGCTGTCGCTGGTGAAGCCCTTGCCGAAAGCCGCACCGACTTTTCGGAAGCGATCGAAGAAGCTGAGCGTGGTGTCATTCATGATCTGGTGGATGCCGAACCTGGCCAGCGGCCCCTTGGGATCGTCGGCGATGCGCGCGGCGCCGAGGTACTCGGAGTGATCGGTGACGGCGAGAAAATCCAGCGCGGCCTTGCGGCGAATCTTCTGGCCGATGTAATCGATCTCCTCGCCGCGCGCGTAGCGGTACGAGTCCTCCGGCAGCGTGTTGGTGCGCGAGGCATAGGCGTCCATCGACATCGCCGTATGCAGATGCAGATCGCCGAAATAGGCCTGCCGCTCCGCCGCCGATGCCAACGCCGGCAGCAGCACCGCCACCGCCGCAATGCCCATCAAAACGGTGATACGCATGAATGCACTCCCTTTAGTGGGTTATAGATGAGTTATAGAAAAGCCAAGGTCCGCTCGATGAACCAGAACGAGGCGAGCGAGCCGATGACGTAAGCCGGTATCGGCCTCAGATAAGGCAGCAGGCGCGGCACCGTGCGATACAGCGCCACGCCGGCCAGCGCGATGCCGGCGACGAACATCAGCTGCCCGGCCTCGATGCCGAGATTGAACAGCAGCAGCGCCAGCGGAATGTCGCTTTTTGGCAGGCCGATCTGCGCCAGCGCGCCCGCGAACCCCAGGCCATGCAGCAGGCCGAAGCTGAAAGCCACCGCCCACGGGTAACGCTGCGCCAAACCGACACGACCGCGCCGCTGGTGCACCAGCTCCACCGCGACGTAGACGATGGACAGCGCGATCACTGCCTCCACCGGCGCCGGCTGCACCGTGATCAGGTCCAGCGCCGCGCAGGCCAGCGTGATGCTGTGCGCCAGCGTGAACGCGGTGATGGTCTTCACCAGACGGCGCAGATCACCGACCAGCAGCATCAGCCCGAATACGTAGAGCAGATGATCGATGCCCGTCCAGATATGCGTGACGCCCAGCATCAGGTAATCCGCCACCGGCAGCGAGGGCTTCTCCGCCGGCGGCAGTTGCCAGCGCGGCTGATCGGGCCGGATCAGATGCGTCGCGGTGACGCCATTGGCGTAGTGCAGTCGCGCCAGCACGTCGGTGATGGTGCGTTCCAGCCCTTCGATCTGCAGCGTCTGTTCACCCAGCGGCGCGTGCGGCGGCGCGACGGTCCATTCCTGTATCAAATAGGCATCGGTCTGGCTGAGCTTGGCCTTGCTGTCATCGAGCCAGTCGGACAGGTGCGGATTGATCGGAATCGACAGACGGCCGATGGCCGGCTGTTTCCACAGCACCTGCAGCGTGCCATCGCCTGCCTCGTTGATCTCGATGTAGGCGGGGCGGATTTCGTGCGCAAAAACAGGCTGCGCCAGCAGCGCCAGCAGCAGCCCTATCGCGCGCCTCACGGCTGCGCCTTGCGGTCGGCGCGCACCACTTCGTAGCGGCGGCGCAGCTCGTCGAAGCTCGCGGCGTTGTACTGCTGGCGCGTGCGCTCGACCCAGGCGCTACGCACACGCTCACGCAGCGTCTCGAACGGCGGCACCTGGGCTTCGCGGCGCTGCGTCACCTGCACCAGATGCCAGCCATAGCCGGATTGCAGCGGCCCGCTCCACTGCCCCGGCGTCGACCGCAACAGTCCCTCGACAATCGGGAACTGGCCGAAAATCTGCACCAGTTCCGGCGGGCTCAGCTCGGCATAGCCCTGCTGTAATGCGAAGCGATCGCCGTCCGATGCGGCAGCCGACGGCCCCTGCAGGCGCAGCTGCCGCAGCGCGTCTTCGGCGCGGCGACGCGCGCCGTCGAAGCCGTCGATGTCGGGGCTGAAATAGCGATGCGTAAAGCTCACCCGCGGCGCCTCAGTGAACTCGCTGGTGTGCGCATCGTAGTAGGCGCGCAGCGCGGCTTCGTCGGGCTCCGGCACCGCGGTCAGATCGCGGTTGAGAAAGTCCAACTTCTGGATCAGACGACGGCGCACGATCTCGTCGTTCTGATCCAGGCCCATATGCAGCGCCTCGCGATACAGCACTTCGTCGCGCACATGCTCTTCGATGATGCCCTCCAGGCGCGCAGGCGAAGGTGCCGAGCCCATCTGCATTTCGTAGAGCTTGACCAGGCGGCTGATGGTGTCGTCATCAATCAGGATCTGGCGTTCGGCAGTCTGGCGATGCTGCTCGACGACATGCGCCAACACGAACAGCAACGCGCCCAGCAACAGGAATTGCAGCAGCGGCTCGCGCAGCGTTCGCGACAGCAGACCGCGTCGCGGCGGATGCGCAGGTACAGCGACAAGCGTCGGCGCGCCGACGGCAATGGGGGCATTCACACGGTTCTCCCGAACGAAGGAACGACAACGGCGCCGCGCGGCCTCGGGCCGTGCGCTGGCATTCAGATTTAGCCAGCCGCGCGTCGCCGGCAGAAAGAAGTTTTTCGATTTCTCTTATTCCTCTACGCGGCCATAAGAATCGAATAAATCGGTACTTTGAAGTTAATCGTGTGTCGACTAGCGTCCATACATGCCGATCAATTGGGGCGATCGGCTTTTGGTCCGCTGCATAAAACCACCACAACGTTTTGGGGAAATCATGTCGCGCTTAAAGCTGCGCGCGGGTCGGCTGTTGCCGATAAACGCCGCGCTGATTGGACTCTGGTTGCCGCTGGCCGCACTCGCGCCGGCGGCTCATGCACAACAGCAGGAAGCAGAAGCGGCCGCCGCCCCGCAAGTGGCCGCGGCAGCCTCGCCGGCCGATGGTGCCGAAGTCGCCGCCGGCGCATCAGCCCCGGTAGAGCTTGAAGAGATTGTCGTCTCCGCACGCCGCCGCGCCGAAACAGCGCAGAGCGTTCCGATCGCACTCACCGCTATCGGCGAGCACGAGATCGAAGCCACCGGCGCCTACACGTTGAGCCAACTGCAGCAGGCGGCACCGAGCCTGCAGGTGTTCAGCTTCAATCCGCGCAACACCAACATCAACATCCGCGGACTCGGCAGCAACGTGGCGCTGACCAACGACGGCCTCGAGAGCGGCGTGGGCGTCTATGTCGACCAGGTCTATTACGGCCGGCCGGGCATCTCGCAATTCGATCTGATCGACCTTGAGCGCGTGGAAGTGCTGCGCGGACCGCAGGGCACGCTGTTCGGCAAGAACACGACGGCCGGCGCTATCAACATCAGCTCGAAGCTGCCGAGCTTCACGCCGGAATTCAGCGGCGAGCAGAGTGTGGGCAACTACGGCTACCGGCAATCGCGAGCCTCGGCCTCCGGGCCGATTTCCGGCGACAGCGTCGCTGGCCGCCTGAGCGTGGGCTACACCACGCGCGACGGCTTCGGCGAGAACATCCACCAAGGCCTGGACCAGGATCAGCGCGACATCTACACCTACGAGAACTTCAGCTCGCGCGGACAGCTGCTGTTCAAGCCATCAGAGTCGCTGTCGCTGCGCCTGATCGGCGACCACAGCCGCCAGCGGCAGCGTTGCTGCCTCAACTTTCTGGTGGATTCGTTCACCGACTACGACGTCAATCCCGCCAACCCGACGGCGTCCACCACGATTGCGAACAACTTCGACACCCGCACCGCACGCCTCGGCTATACACCAGTGCCGTTCAAGCCGTTCGCGCGCATCGCCGATGCCGATGCGGAGTTCCACGCCAACATGGCGCAGGAAGGCCTGTCGGCGCAGCTCGATTGGACATTGCCCGTCGGCACGCTGACCTCGGTGAGCGCCTGGCGCAGCTGGGACTGGGACCCGGCGAACGACGCCGACGCCACCGGCCTGGACGTCAACCGCAAGGCGCAGCAGGTGAACCGCCAACGCCAGCTGAGCCAGGAAATCCGCCTGGCCTCGGAAGCCGGTGGGCGCTTCGATTACGTGACAGGTGTCTACTACTTCCATCAAATAGTCGACGGCTACGGCAGCTTTGAATACGGCGAGGACGCCGGCAACTGGAACCGCGCGCCGAGCAACCCGATTCCGCTGGAAGTGTGGAATGCGGCACTCGACGGCTTTCTCGCTACCAGCAAGTCCACACCGAAGACCGACTCCTACGCGCTGTTCTCGCAGGGCACCTGGCACGCGGCCGAGCGGCTGGATATCACGCTGGGCCTGCGCTACACGCACGAGGACAAGGAGGGCGACTATTCGCAGACCCAGGTGGCCGGCGCCGACCTCTCCGGTCTGACCACCACGCAGCAGGCTCAGGCACAGGCGATCCGCAACAATTTCAATCCCAACATCACCGGCGTGCACGCCGAGCTGTCGGACGACGCCGTGTCCGGCACACTGAATATCTCCTACCGGCTGAGCGACGATCTGCTCAGCTACGCCACCTACTCGCGCGGCAACAAATCCGGCGGCCTCAATCTGACGACCTTGCCGGCGGGCGTGCCGCTGACCGTGGACCCGGAGAAAGTCGACCATTACGAGCTGGGGCTCAAGAGCCAATGGCTGAACCACGCGGCTACGCTGAACCTCGCTGCTTTCCGCACCGAGATCAGCGACTACCAGAGCTCGATCGTGATCTCGACCGGTGGCGGTCCCACCATCACCTACATCGACAACGTCGGCAAGGTACGCTCCAGCGGCGTCGAGGCCGACCTGCGCTACACGCCGCTGCAGGGGCTGATCCTGAGCGCTTCGGGCGCCTACATCGATGCGCTCTACGTGGACTACTCCCAAGCGCCCTGCCCTTCGGAGCGCAAGAACACCGGTAGTAGCTGCGATCTCTCCGGCGAGTCCTTGCCTGGCACTTCCAAATGGGCCGGCTCACTGGCCGCCGACGCCAGCGCACCGCTGGGCGCGCTGGAAGTGTTCGGCCGCGCCGACTACATCTACCGCTCGTCCTTCAATACCAATGTCAGCAACTCGCGCTACGCCGAGGTCGATGCCTACGGCCTGGTCAACCTGCGCCTGGGCATCCGCCCTCAAGACCAGCGCTGGGAGCTGGCACTGTGGTCGCGCAACCTGTTCGACAAGGAATACTTCCAGACGCTGAGCGTGACCGACACCGGCCTGGTCAGCGGCCTGCCCGGCGATCCACGCACCTGGGGCCTGACCGGCAAGCTGCGGTTCTGAGCAGATCGGTATATCGGCACGTGCCCCGTGGCCCGCGTGAAACCCGAGGATGACGCGAGTTGCGAAAGCCCCGGATTTTGCCCGGGCTACGCATCCTCCAGGCATTTTGTTAGTCGCTTTGGGAGGAACGATGGAGCGATTCGTTCTGCACATTGCCGACTCAAATGACTGACGTGAAGCCCGAGCTTCGTTCTTTGACGCCACTTCATCGTCCGGCTACAGTGCCGACGGGGTTCGCTTGACGACATCTCAATCGAAGCGACGGCTAGCGCACAAGGCTCTGTTGAGATGCGGCGCACGGTCAGCAAATCAGTCTGCAAATCGGGGAAATCACAATGGTCAGCTCAAGTGGGCGCCGCATATTGGCTGCGGCGCTTTTTGTCGTTGTTGGGGAGTTGGCAGCTTGCGGCGGCGGCGGGAGTGACCCGGATACCGGCGGAGACGATCCTGGTGGACCCGTGGGCACCTCGTTTCCTACGGACTTCAGCGGTGCTTATATAGCGCCGGGGGAGGTCGATGACGACGTATACCTGGTACGTGCTTCCCAGCTCGATACGTCCGTCCAGGTCAGCCGCGCCGCGACCGGCAAGATCGACGATTCCGTCGTCGTCATGGCCGGCGAGTGGTCGGGCGGGAAAGCCAGCAATAGTCGCCCTGCGCAATTCGTCTACTCGCAAGCCGGCCAGCTATGGCGCCTGGATCTTCGTAGCGGCACGTCCGCCACGCCGACCGCTCTGGGCCGCGACAGTCAGCAATTCTGCTATTTCGCAGGCGTCTGGGCGGACGACGCCGTCACCACGCATTCGTTTGTTTTCTACAGCGCGGCGGGCACCGACGGAAGCTGCTACGGGGACGACGACGAAATACACGCCTTTCGCCTGGACGATAGTCCGCTCACGTCCCCGCATGTCATTGGACCTAGCTCCTCCACTTCATTCGCAATGCCATTGCGCGTCTTCTATTCGAGCACAGGCTCGATCAGCGGCTTCGTCGTCGGGGTCCATGACGAACTGCGCTATTACGATGCCAGCCTGATCACCTTCAAGACATTACGAGCCGGTGCGACTGGCAGCAGCTTCGGACGCGCCGGGGCTTTCGCCCGGACGATGGACACTGCCTATATCCGCTATCAGGATGCAGAGACCCAAACGTCCCATATCGAGCGGGTCAAGTCGGATGGCACCAGCAGCCCGATCTATTCTGAGCCGAACACGCGTTTCGGCAGCGGATATTCGGACGAAAACGCGCTCTACGTTGTCGCACGCCCTGCCAGCGGCGGAACGCATATCGTGCGCGTCCCTTACGACGGCAGCCAGACGCACACTTTGTACTCGACCTCGGAATTCGTCACCTACATCGCCGGCGTCACCAGCAAAGCGCTCGTGATCGTGGTGTCCACCAGTACGGGCATCGATCAACTGATGTCAATCGAGAAGATCTCCGGGTCCACCGTGAAAACGATTGCCGAGGCGGGATACGGCTTTTTCGGGGCTACGTTGGAGGGCAATCTGCCGACCGGTACTTCCCCGTTCGTAAGTGCCGACCGCATCGTCTGGACTGCCTATGCCGATCCCTCGGGCCAGGGAGCGCCCAGTTCCAGCCGCGCGGGAATCAGCAAGGACGATGGCACTCAGGTAGAACTGTACGAGCGCTCGGAATGGATCAATCAGGTGAATGCCAATGCCGATTTCACGCTGCCACGCGATGTGGGAGCGTCCAGCGCAGCCCTGGTACGCGGCTACACCGGAGCCGAATTTCAGACGACGGGCGATCAGGGTGGCACTATTGCCTACTACGACTTTTTATCCGGCAACAAACAGGACGTCGATACCGTCCCCGATTCCGCGTTCATCCAGAGTAGTTTCCTGCCTGTGGGCCTGACCGCTTATCAGCATCTGCCCACATCCGGACGCAGCGATACCGACGTGATCGGCTTCGATCTGTTGAAGCGCTCGGTTACTCAGCTCACCGACACGGTTTTCATCAGCGAAGAGGTTCCATAGAGCTTAATCGGGATGCAGCGCCTGTCTGAATTAATGACCGATTCGAGTTTGGAGAAATGCACATGATCGCATTGACTCCAAAGACTGAGACTCTGTACTGCGTTGCATTCATAGAGCACAACGACACACCGAATCGTCATTTTGCGCCGTTCAATTCGTCGCGAGGTAAAACACTATGTCGAGCGTTTCCCTAAGTGTTGCTTTACAGGCACGGCTTCGGGTCGGAGGCAAAGTGGAGATACATACGCGCGCAAATCATTTCGGGCGTAGAGTTCCCTCCAAAGTGGATTCCAAAATCGGGCAACGCGACTAAGGTGCGGCACTCAAGCAGACATCCGCACCTTCTGCGTACCCGCCGCCTAGCTAGGCATTGCTTCAAACCCTCTCATCCATTCTGTTTCAAATCCCGTCTAGGGCGTGCGCGGAGCCGTTGATTCCGCGCGCTCCAGACTCATGAGATCACATAAGGTCCAGCCTCGACTGCAAGCGGACGAGATGGCCAGTAGCGCCGGTACTCTTGAAAGCTTCGAGCGCCCGCGCTCGATGGCCCGCGGCTTCCGCCTGATCCGCCGCACACCGCATGCGCGCCAGCCATAACCAAGGTCTTGCAACCTCGGCTCCGGTATCTTCGATCAACTGATCTACGCGCTCCAGCCCTTCCGCTGCACGTGGGGTTGAAATGCCCTGCCCGCACAACTCCAGGTAGCCGAGCCAGCTCATGACTTCCCATACGCGCGCATGCGAGCTATGGGCGCTGTCGATCGCGGCGATGGCGGCATCGTGTGAGCGCTGCAGATCTCCGACCAGGCGATAGGCTCGCGCCAGTGTCAGCAGCGTCTGAGCCTGGTACTGGTATGCGTTGGCGCCGGGTGCTACCAACGGCAGGGCTTTTTTCAGCAGGTCGATCGCGATGCTGGCGTCACCCTGCAGCACGTGCGCCAAACCGAGCCCGCGCAGCGCAATCGCGCGGAAATAGGAGCTGCCGGATTCTTCGGCGCGTTCCATCGCCAACTCACCATGCCGCAACACGCCTTCGTAGTCGCCGGTGAAGTTGGCAAGATCGATCCAGCAGGTGTGCATCCAGCTGATCACGCGGTTCTTCCCTTCCGCATAGGCGAATACCGCGTTCAACTGCGTCCTGGCTTCCGGCAGCCGGCCTAGCCAGCCCAGCATCAGCGCGTGAAAGGCACGCGACATGAAATTGTCGTGACTGATGGGCTCCGTCAGCCAGCTGTCGCCGCCGGCTTCGCTGACCCTTTCTGCGCCTTCGCGCGGATAGCCCGCGGTGCTGTGGACCAGCAGTAACTGCAAGCGGAAGCGGCCGATCAGTTCGACCGCGTTGCTGTCGACGGCCAGCCGCATGGCTTTCGCCACCAGCCGGATCGCTTCCCGCGCATCACCGCGATGCAGCTGCTCGGCGCTGTAGGAGATCAGCAACTCGGCTTGCGCAGGAACATCGCGATTGGTCTCGGCCAGTTCGCTGGCATCGCGATAAGCCTGCTCGACTTCGTCGGTCGACATGTCGGTGAACTGCGCCTGGCGCACCAGCCCGGCTAGCGCCTGGACTCGCAAGCGGTCGGCGATTGCCGAGCGCGGTGCACGTTCGATGTTGTTGCGCGCCAGACGGAACTGGGCCAGCGATGCATTCGCACCGTGATTGGCCGACCAGCGTGCGGCCTGGAAATTCCACTCGGTCGCGCGCAGCCATTCCTGCGCCCGGCGCCAGTGATACGCAATCACCGGCGCTACATCATCGGCCACGGCTTCAAGCGGATGCTCCTGCTCCAGCAACAAGGCGAGCCGCGCATGCGCTTCCCGCCGATGCGATTCGAGCTGGGTTCGGTAGACCACGTCCTGGCTGATCGGATGCATGAACTCGCAAACATCATCCGCTTCGCTGTCGGTTCTGACGAAGCCGCGCAGCTGCAGATTGCGCAGGCCGGCAGCGACTGCATCTTCGGAGAGGCTCACCAGTTGAAGCAGCAGCCCGCGGCTGAATTGCAGGCCGATGATCGAGGCCGACTGCAGCAGATGCTTGTCCACCTCGTCGAGCTTGTCGACGCGTGCGGCGACCAGCGCATGCACGGTGTCCGGGATGGTCCAGCGCTCGATGGCGCGCTCCAGAGAGTAGGCCCCGCGAACACCGCGCAGCTGCCCCGACTCGCTCAACGATTGAACCGCCTCCTCCATGAAGAACGGGTTCCCGCCTGCTCGCTTGCTCAACTCCCGCGGCAATTGCGCGACGCTCGGATGCGCGCCGAGCAGTTGCAGCGCCAGATTCTCGATCTGCTCGGCTTTCAGCGCCTCCAGCACGATGCGCAGATTCGCCGGGTTTTGCAGCTGGCCGGCAGAAGCGCCCGGCCTGAAATTGAATAGCAGCAGCGTGGAGCTTCCGGCAATCTGCGCCGCCAGCATCTGCAGGAAACTGAGGCTGCCCGCATCGACGAAATGCAGATCTTCAACCAACAGCAACTGCGGCGAATCCGATAGGGGCAGCAGACGCGCCAGCAGCTCGAACAGCTGATGCCGGTCTGCAGGAACACCGGTAGCGGAATTGCTGACGGCGCCGTCACCGACGCCGAGAAAATCCAGCAGGCGCGGCAACAGCACGACCGACGCAGGATCGAACAGCAGCAGTGCGCCGGCGGCGAGCTGCCTGATATCCGCGCGGCTGCCGTGTTCGGGCAAGCCAAGGCGCCGACGCACCAGCGTCTGCACCGGATGGAATGGCACTGCGGTGGCATAGGGCACACCGGTAGCGCGATGCACGGCGATGCCGTTGCGCTCGCACTCGAGCGCGAAATCGTGGCATAGCCGGCTCTTGCCGATACCGGCCTCGCCCTCGACTGAAACCACTTGCCCACGGCCGGCGACGACTTCGCGCATCGCCGCGCGCAGTTGCTCGCGCTCAAGCTCGCGGCCGACCAGGCGCGTTGCGCCGCGTGCCAGGCCGCGCTCGAGCCGCGTCTTGGCCGCGCCCTCGCCTTCGACCTCGTACACGCGCAGCGGCGCATCGCTACCGGCGACCGTCATCTCACCCAGATCACGCAGACGGAAGTAGCCTTCGGTCAACAGCGCAGTATTGCGTGTAGCGTAGATCCGTCCAGGCTCGCAGATCTGTTCCATGCGAGCCGCGAGATTCACCGTCAAACCCTGAGCGGTGTAGTCCATCCGCAAATCGTCACCGATGGCGCCGACGATTACCTCGCCGGTGTTGAGACCGGCACGTGTCGAAAGATTGATTCCCAGCGACAGGCGCAACTCGTCGGCGTATTCGCGCATCGTCCGCTGAATCTCCAGCGCGGCAAAACAGGCCCTGGACGCATGATCCTCCAGTGCCAGCGGTGCTCCGAACAGCGCCATGATGCCGTCGCCGGTGTACTGGTTGACCGTACCTTCATAACGATGCACGGCGGCGCCGAGCAGGCTGAAAAAGCGATCGAGAATCCGATGCCAGACCTCGGCCCCCGCCTGCTCGGCCATCCGGGTGGAACCCTTGATGTCAACGAATAGCACGGTCACGCGCTTGCGTTCGCCGATCAGCGCGGCACGAGAGTTCAGCACGCGCTCGGCCAGATGCTGAGGGGTGTAAATGCGTCGCCCTTGCTCCGGCAAGTCGTCCGCGCCCAAACGCCTGCCGCATTGATTGCAGAATCGGGCGCCCGCGGGATTGTCTGCATGACAGTTTTGACAGGCAAGCACGGCGATCCTCCCGGGCGAGATCGAAGCTTAACCCAGCAGCTTTGATCGGCCACAACCGCCGCAGGTAGCGCCGGCCCCGTTCCTCCTCCCGCAAGCGGCAGAAGAACCGGCGGTGCCGATCGCTACTGGATCGACCGGACCCGCATCGACTTGTCGCACATTCAGAGCAGCAGGCCTACGGCTCCGCAAAAAGCCGCACTCGTTGATCCGCAGTCTGCGGCTTGATCGTGCGCACCACCTTGGCGGCGGCCATCAGCTGATCAGGGTGTAGACGCCATAAGTGCATGCTTGAGGAAATACTCACGCGCAAGGGCCAGCAGTTGGCCTTCGCTGGGATGATCCACGATCTCCCAGCCGACAATCTGCGGCGCCAAGGCCGCGCGGTGCTTGTCCACGTAGTGGCGGAAGTCGGCCTGCGCGGTATGCGAACTGGTCACCAGAATCTCGCCGAGGCCCGCCAGCGCATCGCAGACCTCGCCGAAGAATTCATGTTCGGTGCGCACGCTGCTGCGGTGCTGGCGAGTGTGATGATGATGTTCCTTGAGCTTCCGGGTTTGCACGTCTTCGGCGTCGAACTGCAACACTTGAGCGCTGTGGTGATCGAGCCAGACCACGGTCTGGGATAGCAGCATGAGAAAGCTCCTGTATTGAACGGAAAATCGCCAAATCGCGCGCCGACCGATTGGACGACGGGACGATGTGCGACCACCGTAGCGGCTGCGATACGCGCCCACATTGATCGGCGTCAATTGCCCCGGCCGTCCACGACCGAGGGGCGGACGAATTGGCAATGCGAACGCTTGGGACTTGATCAGAGCTTGCCTGCACCCGGCAGGCACTCTGTTGAATCCCGCACCCAGCTTGGAAGAAGGCTACTTTCCAATCCGCGAGGAAGGCCCGGCCCTTTTACGCGCCAGCCTTGTCTTTGCAGGCTTGGGCGCGTCGGCTGCAGCGTCGACCGGGTTCTGCAGCAGCGTGCCCGAATCGACGCGCGAGTGAGGATAGTGCGTTGCGCCCCGCTGGGTCTGGGGGCTGTCGATCGAGGCCATCGACACTGCCAACGACTGTTCGTCCATGTTCATCATTGTAGTGGCCTTGGTTGGTAACCGGCCGAGCTTGCGCGCAGAGCGCGCTTTGCTCTGTACGGCAGCACACTCAATCCTGGCTCAGGATGAGTGTTAAACCGACACCAATCGCAACCTCGTGATTTCCGAGGGCGCAAAAAATCGCAGTGGCGGCCCCCAGTAGCCGGTTCCACGACTGGTATACACCAACAGCTGTTTCAATCGATTCAGGCCAGCCACGAAGGGTTGCTGCATTGGCACAAACAGATTCCACGGCAGGAACTGGCCACCGTGGGTATGCCCGGACAGTTGAACATCGAATCCCGCTTCGGCGGCTGCCGCTGCGGAGCGCGGCTGATGAGCCAGCAAAACCTTGATCGCGACGGGCTCGTCGCTGCGAGCGGCTGCCGCGGGATCACTGGTATGGGTCACGTCGAAGTGCCCCCCACTGAAATCAGTGACGCCGCCAATCAGCAGGCGCTCGCCGTCGTGACTCAGGACCTGGTTTTCATTGAGCAGTACACGCATACCCAGGCGCCGCCATTCCGGCAGCCAGGCTTCGACGCCGTGGTAGTACTCGTGGTTGCCGGTAACGCAATACGTACCGTGCCGCGAACGCAGCTCGGACAGGGGCGCCACGTGCGCGCGCAGACTCGCGACGCTGCCGTCTACGACGTCACCGGTGATCGCGACCAGATCGGCGTCGAGACCGTTGACGCGGCGGACGATCGCGTCCAGATAGCCTCGCTTGATCGTCGGCCCGACGTGGATATCGCTGAGTTGCACGATCGTGAAACCGGAAAGCGCGAGCGGCAAGCCCGCGATCGGCAGATCAACGTTTACCACTTTGGCAAGCCGGCGAGCATTCACCAGGCCGATCAGGCTGACCGCCAGACTCAGCATTACAACCGCGACGGCTGACCGATGTTGCAGCGGTCCACCATTCACCGAAACGGGCTGCAACAGACTCCAGGCGGCGAACCCGGCGAGCGTGATGTCGCGCAACAAACACAGTATGAGCAGGCTCGAAAACACGCCCATTGCCAGATAGCCGGCCCAGGCCAAAGCATCGGCGCTGCGTTCCGGCAGGCGGCTCAAGCGCAGCAGTAGCGGTGCCGGCACCAGCACGCACGAGGCCAGCAGCAAACCAAAACCAATACCGAAACCAAGCGGTCCCAGATCCAGTGCCGGCAACAGACGCCAGGCGATATACCCGTGTAGCAGCACGCTCACGAACGCAACGAACAGCAGAGGGTTTCGACGCATCCGCTGAAGCTGGTACCGCGTCCGCCGAATTCAAGTTGTGGATTCGAGACAAGCCGAACCGGCCCACAGCACTACCCTGGCAGCCAGCCGGACGCCAGCGTCCTCAGGCATCCGCTGGCGATGCGGCGATCAGTGATCGCCCATCGCTGAGCACCACTCAGCGATCGCGGTACTGCGACTCAGCGCGCTCGTCCTGGCCCTTGATGTCGACGCAGACGGTCGCGGTCGGGCGCGCCAGCAGACGCGCGATACCGATGGCCTCGCCGGTCTTCTCGCAGTAGCCGTATTCCTTGTCGCGGATGCGACGGAAGGCGTCCTCGATCTTGCGCAGCAGCAGCGATTCACGCTCGCGCAAACGCAGGTCGAGCCAGTGCTCTTCCTCGGCGCTCGCACGGTCCGCCGGATCGGCGAACACTTCGCGCTGATGCAGGCGTTCCTTCACGTCGACTTCGCGCGCCAGCACTTCGGAGCGCATCTGCAACAGGCGTTCGTGGAAGAACGCGAGCTGGTCGTCGTTCATGTAATCCGCCGCCGGCATGCTGCGGATCTCTTCTTCGGATGGCACGCGCCCGTTGGCGGCGCCTCTGCGGACGGTGGTCTTGGCCGGCTTGGCCGGGAGAGTTGAGCTTGCGGCGGTAGTGGAAGGCTTGGACACAGACATCATCTTGGCAATCTTTCCTGTTGCGGCCGGCACCGCCGGTTCCGCGATCTTGGTGGGCTTTTCCGAGGGGGTAGCTGTAGCGACAGGCGGCGAAGGGGCCGCAGCAACTTCAGTTTTAACGGCCGGCTTTACCGGAGGTTCAATGGCCGGCTTCACTGCAACGGGCTTTGCGGCGGGAGCCGGCGCAACCACTACCTTCTTGGCCACCTTCTTGGCGGGTGGCAGTGCCGCCTTGGGCTTGGCTTTGGCAGCCGCCGGCGGAGTTGGAGAGGCTTTCTTGGGGACTGGCTTTGAAGCCGCCTTGGCCGTCGGCTTAACCGCCTTGGGAGCGGGTTTGGCAGGCTTTGCTGCAGGTTTCGCCGCCTTGACCGGCTTTGCAGCCGCTTTCGGCGACGGCTTCGGAGCGGGCTTCGTGAAGGCCCCCTTGGCGACTGCGGCCGATTTCTTGACCAGTTTCCTGGCGGCGGTCACGACCGATTTCGACTTGGGTGCAGGTGCCGGCTTAGCAGCTTTCTTGGACGCCATTTCGACTCTCTCCGTTATCTAATCGTACCTGCTCGCTGTTCTATCCCCGCCCGTCCCGCCCTCCAAGCTCGACGAGGTACGAACTCTGGGTACGAACTCTGGGTAAGTTAGTAAATTATCCCAGGCGAGACCGTGACCGGGTTCAAGCCATTCAATGCAATATTGTGGCACAAAAAGGGCCAGTCCCTTACCGGCCACCAGCCGGCCACCAGGCGGCAAAACCGCATGTCGATCAGCCTCAAGCTTTTCTCTCCGTACTCACTCCTCCGCGGCCTCAGCTCGCAAAGCGCGAGCCAGTTGGCCAAGCGGACCAAGCTGATCCACCGGCACGGCGGAGACTACCTGTTCCGCGCCGGCGAGCACTCAGCCTATACGTATTTTCTGGTCTCGGGTCAGCTGGCTTTCGAAGCGCCGACGGGGCTGCTGTCCGGCCATCTCTCGGCGGGAGACACGGCGGCCGCGGAACCCTTGCCGGGCACCTCGCCGCCGCAGGTGAGCGCGCGCTGTCTGAGCGACGTGGCCTGCCTGAGCGTCGATTCAGCCCTGCTTGAAGTGATGCTCAGCTGGGGTCGCGATCCGCAGGTGGACGTCGGCGAAGTCGGTGCGCATACGGCCACTGCAGCCGACGACTGGATGCTGCGGCTGCTGCAGCGCAGGACTTTCCAGCAACTTCCCGCCCGCATCCTGCAGGCGATGTTCCTGCGAATGAGTCCGGTCAGCGCCAACAGCGGCGAGATGCTGATCCGACAGAGCGAATCCGGTGACTACTTCTACGTCATCGTGGAAGGACATTGCCGGGTGATTCGCGAGGTGCCCGGGCACGCCCCGCTGGTGCTGGCCACGTTTGGGCCCGGCGATTGTTTCGGTGAAGACTCGCTGCTATCGGGGACGCCGCGCAACGCCAGCGTGCAGGCGCAGAACGCGGTCAAGCTGCTGCGCCTGTCTCAGGCCGATTTCGCCCAGCTACTGGGCTCGGCCTGGACCCGCCGGCTCGGTTTCGACGCCGCGGCCGGACGCGTTGCCAGCGGCACGGCGCGCTGGCTCGACGTGCGTCTGCCCAGCGAGCGCGCTGGCCGGCATCTGCCCGACAGCCTGAACATTCCGCTGTATCGGCTGCGCTCCAAGGCCGCCGAACTGCCGGCCGGGACCGTCTATATCTGCGTCTGCGACAACGGACGAAGCAGTGCGGTCGCCGCCTTCATCCTCGCCCATCTGGGACTCGAGGCCTGCGTGCTCGGCAATGGACTGCTGAATATCGAGACGACAGGCTGAGTCCCGTAGGTTGGGGTGAGCGCAGCGAACCCCACGCATCGGCGCGGGACGAACGTTGGGGTTCGCTGCGCTCACCCCAACCTACCCGTTACTCACAACGTATGGGTCGGCCGATCGGCGCCGAGCGCCCCGGCGAGTATCGACTCGATCTTTTTCTGGGTGATGCCACCGTCCTGGCTGCTGAACTGCACGCCGATGCCCTGCGCGCGCTTGCCCTGCGCGGCACGCGGCGTCACCCAGACCACCTTGCCCGCCACCGGCAGGCGTTCCGCACTGTCGAGCAGGGTCAGCAGGATGAACACCTCGTCGCCGAGCCGGTATTCCTTTCCGGTCGGGATGAACAGGCCGCCGTTCTTGATGAACGGCATGTAGGACACGTATAGCGCGCTCTTGTCCTTCAGGTTCAGCGTCAGGATGCCAGGCTGCGCGCCGGCTCTGGTTGGCGTCTCCACGATCTAGGTCCTCTCATGGGCTCACGGCGCAACCTTAGCGGGCGGCAGCGCCGCGCGCCATGCTCCAGCGCCACCACGCGATCATCAAGGACTCCACTACCAGCTGCGGCGACGCGCTGGTGGTGATGCGGCGCGCGGCATCGTAGGCCTCGTCCAGCATCGCCTGCAGCCCGGTCATGCCGATGCGCCCCGGCACCTGGCCCAGATCTCCGGCTTGCTGGCCACTGACGCGTGCGCGCAGCAACTCGCCGAGGAAAGCGATGAAGGCCGCGATCCAGGCCGAAACCTGCTCGCGATCCTTGCCGACGGCCACCGCTGCCGCGGTCGGCGCCCGGCTCGAAGCAGCGACCTCGAGCCAGTCGCTGCGCCACTTGCCCTGCTGCTCGAGCAGCCCCGACTTATGGCCGGCCAGCGCGCGCAGCGGCGCGCCCTGGGCCAGATCCAACGTGCGTTCCAGCGCCACGGCGCTCAGCGCCGGCTCCTGCTCGCGCAACCAGGCGCGGGCTTCGGCTTCGGCCGGCGGCGTGAAGCGCAGACGCTGGCAGCGGCTGCGCAGTGTCGCGGCCAGTGCCATCGGCCGCTCCGACACCAGCAGCATGTAGGTCTTCGGCGGCGGCTCCTCGATGGTCTTCAGCAGCGCATTGACGCCGTTGACGTTGAGCGCGTCGGCCGGGTCCATCACCACGACTTTCGAGCCGCCGTAATACGCGCTCAGCACCAGTTTTTCACCGAGATCGCGCAGCTGCTCGACGCTGATGTCGCGTTTCTGCTTGTCGGTCTTGTCGTCGAACAGCGGCTGCAGCCAGTACAGGTTCGGATGCGAGCCGGCCTCGAACTGCACGCAGCCGCGGCACTTGCCGCAGGCCTCGCCCTGCTGATCCGGCGATTCACACAACAGCGCCTGCGCCAGTGCGCGCGCGAACTGGCGCTTGCCGACGCCGGCGGGCCCGGCCAGCAACAGCGCATGCGCGAGCTTGTCGTTCGCGCGGGCTTCGCAGACCACCGACCACAGCGCTTTGTGCCACGGCAGTATGGCGGCGAGGCTCATAAACGCGACTCCAATACCTGGCGCAACTGCCGTTCGACCTGATCGATCGCAAGACTCGCGTCGAGCACCACGCAGCGTTGCGGCGCGGCGGCTGCGCGGTCCAGGTACGACTGGCGAACGCGCTGCATGAAGGCCAGATTCTCGGCCTCGAAACGGTTCAGATTACCGCGGCCTTTGGCGCGCGCAAGACCCAGCTCGGGCGCGATGTCGAAGATCAGCGTCAGATCCGGATGCAGCCCGTCCAGCACCAGGTCTTCCATCGCCTGCAGCGCTTTGGCCGGCAGGCCGCGGCCGGCACCCTGGTAGGCCCAGCTCGCGTCGATGAAGCGGTCGCAGACGACGTCGCTGCCGCGCTCGAGTGCCGGCAGCAGCGTCGCGCGCAGGTGCGCGGCGCGCGCCGCGAAAATCAGCAGCAGCTCGGTCGGCGCGTCGATGCCTTCGGCCCAGTCGGCGAGCACGACGCCGCGTATCGCTTCGGCCAGCGGCGAGCCGCCGGGTTCGCGGGTGTTGATCACGTCGCGACCTTGCGCTTTGAGCCAGGCTGCGATGGTTTTCGAATGCGTGGTCTTGCCGGCGCCTTCGCCGCCTTCGAGCGTGATCAGCCGGCCGCGACTCACGGCGTCGGGCTCGCAGGATCGACTTGCGGATTCGGGCTCGTCGTCGGATCGACCGTCGGCGGCGGCGCACGGCCACCGAGCTGATAGCGGCGCACCGCCGCCTCGTGCTCTTCCAGCGTCGCCGAGAACTGGTGCGTGCCGTCGCCGCGCGAGACGAAGTACAGCGCATCGCCGTCGGCCGGATGCAGCGCCGCATTGATCGCGGCGCGGCCCGGCAGGCAGATCGGCGTCGGCGGCAGGCCGGTGTTCAAGTAGGTGTTATACGGATTGGCGGCGAGCAGATCGCGCTTGCGCAGGTTGCCGTCGAACTGGTCACCGAGGCCGTAGATTACGGTCGGATCAGTCTGCAAGCGCATACCCATGCGCAGCCGGCGCACGAACACGCCCGCGATCTGCGGCCGCTCCACCGGAGCACCGGTTTCCTTCTCGACAATCGAGGCCATGCTCAGCGCCTCGTCCGGATTCGAGTACGGCAGATCGGCCGCGCGCGTCTGCCATTCCGCGTCGATCACCTTGGTCATCGCATCAAAGGCGCGGCGCAGCACCACGACGTCGACGGTGTCGCGTGGGAACAGATACGTGTCGGGGAAAAACCGCCCCTCGGGATACTTCCCGGCCAGACCGAGCGCCGCCATGATCTTCTCCTTGTCGGTCGTCGTTAGCGTGTGACGAATCTGAGGATGCGCCATCACCTGCTGCAAGGCGACATCGAAGCGCGTGCCTTCGACAATGCGTAATTCATAAACGACGACCTTGCCCGACCGCCACAGCTCCAGCGCCTGATAGGCACTGATGCCGGGCTCGAGCCGGTACTCGCCTGCTTTGATCCCGGCGGCCTTGCCGGAGCCGCGCGCATAGGCTTCCAGATACGCGCCCTGGCGCAGCGAGGCCAGGCGCTGCTGAGCATGCAGCTGCAGGATCACGTCGCGGATGCGTGCGCCGGGGGCGATCGTGATCGTGCTTGGCTCGGCCACTTTCAGCGGCATCGACAATTGTTGGTTTCCGTCGTAGACCAGCCAGGCGGCGATCGCGATTGCCAGCAGGATCAACAGGCCGAGCATGCGGAACAATCGAATCAGGAACCGGCGCATCAGGCCGCTCCGAGCGCGAGCAGCAAACCACGGGCTTTTGCGCGAGTCTCGGCCAGCTCTGCCTCGGGTTCGGAATCCGCCACGATGCCGGCACCGGCGCGGAAACTGATCACGCCGTCCTCAAGCACAAAGCTGCGGATCAGAATGTTGGTATCGAGCCGGCCACAGCGCGACAGATAGCCCATCGCGCCGGTGTAGGGGCCGCGGCCGATAACTTCCAGCTCGGCGAGAATTTCCATCGCGCGCACTTTCGGGCAGCCGGTGATGGTGCCGCCTGGAAATACCGCGCGCAGTGCGTCGACCGGGCCCGCATCGCCCTGCAAACGTCCGCGAATGTTGGAGACGATGTGATGCACGTGGGCGTAGCTCTCGACCGTCATCAGCTCGCTGACTTCGACGCTCCCGGGCCGGCACACGCGGCCCAGGTCGTTGCGCTCCAGATCGATCAGCATGACGTGTTCGGCGCGTTCCTTGACGTTCTCTAACAGATGTTCACGCAACAGCGCATCTTCCGCTGCATCGCGTCCGCGTGGACGCGTGCCGGCGATCGGCCGGGTCTCGGCGACGCCGTCTTCGATGCGCAGCAAGCGCTCGGGCGAAGAACTTAGCACGCTGCTCCCCTGCCATTGCACGATGCCGGCGAACGGCGCCGGGTTCGCGCCGCGCAGCCGCGCATACACGCTGGCCGCGGTGCCGCTGCGCAGCGGCGCGCGCCAGGCCCGCGACAGATTGGCCTGGAAGATATCGCCGGCCCGCAGGTACTGCAGAATGCGCCGCACCCCGGCGAGATAGGAGTTCGCTTCGTCCTCGACCGCGGCGCCGATATCCGGCGCGGTCTCGGCCGGAGGCGGCGGCGCGTCGAGATCCCCGAGCATCGCGTCGATCTGCGCAGACTCGGTTTCCGCATAGACCGTGGTGACGCGTCTTGTACGATCGAAAATCGCCACCGCCGGACAACGCACCGCGAGTGCGTCCGGCAGACGATGCGGCGATGGCGGTAGCTGTAGCCGCGGCTCGATCTGCGCGCTGACCTCGTAGCCGAGCAGCACGAACCAGCCGCCGACGAAGGGCAGATCGCGGTCGTCGTCCGGGAGCACGCGCTCAGCCGCGTAGGCCTCGGCTAGCCTGTCGAAGAAGCCCGCGCCGCTGATGGTATCGCCGGGGAATCCGAACAGCAGGTCGTAACGGCCGGACACCGGATGCCCGGCCACCGACTGCAACAAAAAAGGATAACGAGCGGGGTTGCGGCGGTGCAGGTCGAAAAGATCGACCTCGCCTGCCCGCTCGGCGCGTATGCCCATGCGCCGAGGCGCGGCTACTTCAGGCGCGCGAACGCGAGCGTGCCGTTGGTGCCGCCGAATCCGAAGGAGTTGGACAGCACCAGATCGATCTTGGCCTCGCGCGCCTTGTGCGGCACGTAGTCGAGATCGCAGCCTTCGCTGGGATTATCGAGGTTGATCGTCGGCGGCAAAATGCCGTCGCGCATCGCCAGGATGCAGAACACCGCCTCGATGCCACCTGCCGCGCCGAGCAGATGCCCGGTCATCGACTTGGTCGAGCTGACGGCCACCTTGTAGGCGTGAGCACCAAGCGCATCCTTCATCGCCACCGTTTCGGCGAGATCGCCGGCCAAGGTCGAGGTGCCATGCGCATTCACATAATCGATCTGCTCAGGATTGATCGCGGCATCGCGCATCGCGTTCTGCATCGCACGCCGCGCGCCGTTGCCGTCCGCGGGCGGCAGCGTGATGTGCGATGCATCCGACGACATGCCGAAACCGACCAGCTCCGCATGAATGCGGGCGCCGCGAGCTTTTGCGTGCTCGTACTCTTCTATGACCAGGACGCCAGCACCGTCACCGAGGACGAAACCGTCGCGATCCTGGTCCCAGGGCCGCGAAGCCCGAACCGGATCATCGTTGCGCGTGGACAGCGCGCGCGCCTGGCAGAAACCGGCCATGCCCGCGGGGGCCGAACCGGCTTCCGCACCGCCGGCGATGATCACGTCGGCATCGCCGCACTGGATCAGGCGCATGCCGACGCCGATCGAATGCGCGGCGGTGGTACAGGCCGAAACGGTGGCGAAACTCGGGCCGGTCAGACCGAGGTCGATCGACACGTAACCCGCCACCATATTGATGATGGAAGCCGGCACGAAAAACGGCGAGACGCGCCCCGGCCCCTTGTCGTGCAGCTTCCGGCACTCTTCCTCGATAAAGCCGATGCCGCCGATCCCCGAGCCGATCAGAACGCCGATGCGTTCACGATTGGCATCGTTCACCTCCAGCCCGGAATCGCGCATGGCCTGCTTGGCCGCGGCGACACCGTAATGGATGAAGGGATCGGTTTTGCGCAGCTCCTTCGGGCCCATCCATTCCGTGGCGACGAAATCGTCCGACACCGTGCCCGCAAAGCGAGTGGTGTAGGCCGACATGTCGTAGGAAGTGACGGGCCGGATGCCGGATTTGCCGGCAATGATGGACGCCCATGCAACATCGAGACTGGAACCGACGGGCGAAACAATGCCCATGCCGGTGACGACAACGCGTCTGCGGCTCATACGATCTTATCGATGGAGGAGAATGTCAGCAGGGCATTAAGCCTGCTGGTTGGTGTGCGACCGGATGTAGTTGAGGACGTCCTGGAACGTCACGATTTTTTCGGCTTCTTCGTCGGGGATGTCGATCTCAAACTCTTCTTCAAGAGCCATGACGAGTTCGACGGTGTCCAGCGAATCGGCCCCCAGATCTTCGACGAAAGATGCGGTTGGCGTGATCTGATCCTCCGCGACCGACAACTGTTCGGCGATGATTTTCTTGACCTTTTCTTCCAAGCTGCTCATGAACACTCCCTCTTTGGGGTCTGAAGTAACAAGATGATAAAGCGGACCTAGTGTACGGGATGCTGCGTGACGCTAGCTACCGAAGTTGAGCTCATTCTACGCCATGAACATGCCACCGTTGACGTGAAGCGTATGGCCGGTGATGTAGCCGGACTCGGTTGAAGCCAGAAACGCGACCGCGGAGGCGACTTCGTCCACCGCGCCCAGACGCGGAATCAGCACGCGCTCCATCAGCTTGACCTTGACCTCGTCTGGCAGGCCGCGCGTCATGTCGGTTTCGATGAAGCCCGGAGCCACGACATTGACCGTGACGTTGCGACTACCGAGTTCGGCGGCGAGACTCTTCGAAAGGCCGGTCAGGCCAGCTTTTGCCGCCGCGTAGTTGGCCTGCCCGAAGTTACCCATGATGCCGACCACCGAACCGATGTTGATGATACGGCCGAAACGCTGCTTCATCATGCCGCGCATCACCAGCTTGGACATGCGGAAAACCGAGGTCAGGTTGGTATCGATGACGGCGCTCCAGTCATCGTCCTTGAGGCGCAGCGCGATCATGTCGCGGGTGATGCCGGCGTTGTTGACCAGCACCGTGATCGGCCCAAAGGTTTTCTCGACCTCCGACACCAGGGCGGTGCAGGCAACCGCATCGCGCACGTCGAGCGCACGCCCGGCGCCGCCGACCGGGGCAAGCCAGTCATTGATCGCCCTCGCGCCCTCTTCACTGGTCGCGGTACCGACCACCTTCATGCCCTCGGCCGAAAGACGCTCGGCGATCGCGCGGCCGATGCCGCGGCTGGCGCCGGTAATCAACGCGACGTTTGTATCGAATTTCATCCGTTTATCCCTGTGTATCCCTTGATCAGCTAATGACGATCGTGCCTAGTGTGCCGTCCCGCAAGTTCGTACCATAATTCGATGCGTCTTTCGGCGCCCAGCTGCGTTGCTCCTCCTCACCATAGTTCGACTATGGCTCGTCGTCGCGCCTTGCTGGACACCGAAATCCGCTGCCGACTTATGGCACGAACTTGCGGGACGGCACACTAGCCGCGTGCCAGAGCCAGCGCCTGTACCAGATTCGCCGGGTCTTCCAGTGCCACCGACTGCAGGCCGTCGACGATGCGCTTGTTGAGGCCGGTCAACACCGAACCCGGTCCGCATTCGAGAAACGCCGACACCCCATTCGCGTGCAGTTGGCGGATCGTCTGTGTCCAGCGCACCGGACGATACAGCTGCTCCTTCAAGGCCTGGCGGATTTCGTCGGGTGTGCTGTGAGCCATCGCATCGAGATTATGGAAGACCGGGATGGCCGGCGGTTGAACGGACGTTTGATCAAGCTGCTCGGCGAGCTGTTCGGCCGCGCCTCGCATCAGCGAGCAATGCGAGGGCACCGACACCGGCAGGCGCTTCACCAGCTTCGCGCCCAGCGACTTGCCGTTGGCCTGCAGCCAGTCGAGGGCGACAGTCTGCCCCGCCACCACGACCTGCCCCGGCGAGTTGAAATTGACCGGCTCCAGCACCTCGCTGCCCGGATAGCTTTTGCACACCGCTTCGATCCTGCCGTCGTCCAGGCCGAGCACCGCCACCATGCCGCCGCTGCCCTCCGGCACTGCGGCCTGCATCAACTGGCCGCGCAGCTCGACGAGTTTCAGCGCGTCGGCAAAACGCAGGCTGCCGGCGGCAACCAGCGCGGTGTATTCACCGAGACTGTGACCGGCGAGCGCGGCCGGGGACGGTGGCTCCTGCTTGCGCCAGATGCGCCATAGCGCGATGCCGGCAGCCAGCAGCGCGGGCTGCGTGCGTTCGGTGCGGTTCAGCTCTTCGGCCGGGCCTTCCAGCACCAGCTTGGCGACGTCCCAGCCGAGCACCTCGGAGGCCTCGCGAAACGTCGGCTCGATCTCGCTGGCGGCGTGCTTGCCCAGCATGCCGACCGCCTGCGAACCCTGCCCGGGAAACAACAACGCGTACTTCATCTCTTATCACTCTCCCTATACGGCCTTGTGCCGCGATACCGACGTCCTTGCTTCTCTTATAGCGCCTAGGCACGCCCTGCCGCAGGCTCGCTCGCGGTTGCCGGCGCTCGGGCGCCGCGCTCCGGGCCGCCACGCCAGTTGCCGAATATCAGCGCATAAACCAAGGCTGCGATCGCGCCGAAGAAATGCGCATCGGTAATTACCGATCCGCCGATCGCGGCTTCGTCCGACACCGGCGCTCCGGCTAACTGCTCGTAGCCGAGCTTGCCCAGCAAAAATATCAGGCAGCCCAGGCTCACCAGGTCGCGTCGCCGCAACTGCGGCAACAAGCCCAGCACGAACAGACCGTGAATGACTCCGGACATGCCGACATAACTGTGCAGCCCCGGCACGAACGCATACAGGCACAGCGACATCGCCAGGCCGATCAGCACGACCCTGCGCGCCAGCACCCACAAGCTCAGGCGCTCCGGGCACAGCAACACCAGCACGATCAGTCCCAGCTCATTCAGAAACAGGTGATACCAGCCCAGGTGCACGAAATTGCCGGTCAGCAGGCGCCACCACTGCCCGGCTGCGATCGCCGTGCGCTGGTAACACAGTAGATCGCGCACATGACCGCCCCCTAACTCCGCAGCTAGCAACAGCAACATCAATGCCACAGGCGCCCACCATACTGAGCGTGCGAACAAGCCGGGCTCAGTGTTGTCAGAAGCGTTTGGTATCATTCCCGGCTATCTCTTTGCGACCCGAACGGCACACTCCCAACATGCACACATCCTTTCGGCCGCGCCTCGGCGCAGCCCGCGATGCATCCATCCCGGCCCCGGCCATGCCCGTCCCGATCCCGGCGCGTTCGCGCGGCTTCACGCTGATCGAGATCATGGTCGTCGTCGTCATTCTCGGCATCCTGGCGGCGGTCGTGGTGCCCCGCATTATGAACAGACCCGACGACGCGCGCATCGCCAAAGCCAAGCAGGATGTGCGTGTGCTCGAGTCCTCGCTGAACCTGTACAAGCTCGACAATTTCGTCTACCCGACGACCCAGCAGGGCCTGGAAGCGCTGGTCGCGCCGCCGTCCGGCGAGCCGCAGGCCAAGAACTGGAAGCAAGGCGGCTATGTCGCCAAATTGCCGAACGATCCCTGGGGCAATCCCTACCAGTACCTGTCGCCGGGCGTGAAGGGCGAGATCGATATCTTCTCGCTGGGCGCCGACAATCGCCCGGGCGGCGACGGCGTCAATGCCGATATCGGCAACTGGAATCTCGGTGGGTGAGATGCGAATGAGGCCGACGGCCTCGTTCGCATCGAACGCCGGGGCATGGATGACCCGGCCGCGGCTAAAAAACCGGGCGAATATCGCGCCATGGATGGCGTTCGACTCAGGCGCAAAGCATCACGGAACCCGGGTAGATCGCGAGGACGGCTTCACGCTGATCGAGATCATGGTGGTGATGGTGATCGTCGGCATCCTGGCGAGCTTCGTCAGCCTGTCGATCGGCAATCGCACGAATGATGACCGGCTGCAGGCCGAGTCCAAGCGCCTGCAGCAGCTGATCCTGTTCGCGGCCGAGCAGGCGCAGATCCAGGGTGTCGAAATCGGCCTGCGCACGACCACCGAGGGCTTCGAGTTCCTGAGCATGGACAACCGCGGCCTGTGGCAGCCGGTCGATGAAGGCACGCTGCGCCCGCGCGAGATCGCGGCGCCGTTCTACCTGGAGCTGACCGTCGAGGGCCAGAAAGTCAAGCCGGTCGAGGTCAATCACGCCGAAGAGCGTCGCCAGAAAGAGGCTGACGACAAGAAGGACGACGAGAAGAAGGACCCGGGCGCCGACAGCGAACTGCACCTGGACAACGACAAGCCCAAGAATCGCCCGCAGCCGCAGATCTTCCTGCTGTCGAGCGGCGATGCCAGCGCCTTTCAGCTGGACCTGAAGCTGAAGAACTATGCGAGCTACTATCGGCTCGACTGCGACGTTCTGAGCCGCTGCACCTTGCAACGCCAGCAGGCGAGCAAGTGAGCCGGCGCCCGGCGATGCGGGCACGCGGCTTCACCCTGGTCGAAGTGCTCGTCGCGGTCGCCGTGCTGGCGATGGCGCTGGGCGCGGTGATCTCGGGCATGGCGCGCTTCACCAGCAACGCCGCCTACCTGCGACAGAAGACCATCGCGATCTGGGTGGCGCACAACCGCCTGACCGAAATCGCGCTGCAGCCGACCTGGCCTGACATCGGCAAGACCAACGGCGAAGCCGAGATGGCCGGCGTCAAATGGCGCTGGAAAGCCGAGGTCAAGAAGACCGACGACGACAATCTGCGCCGCGTCGATCTGGACGTGATGGCACCCGACGACCATCGTGGCAACAGCAAAAACAACGGCGCGCTGGCGTCGGTGTCGAGCTTCGTCGGCAAATGATCGGCAGATGAATAGGCTTACGCCCAATACCGTTCAGTTAACGCGGAGTTGTAGGGCGGGAGCATCCCGCCTTTCGCGACGGGGCGGCGGGATACGCTGCGCTCCTCCCGCCCTACGCGACAAAGTGAACCGTGTTGGGGTCACGCCGCCACGCCGGCATCAGGGCTTCACGCTGATCGAAATCATCCTGGTGGTGCTGATCTTCGGCATCATGTCGGCAATGGCCTACGGCGGCCTCAACAGCGTGCTGAAAACCCGCACCGCGGTCGAAGCCTCGATCGAGCGCACCGCCGACCTGCAGCGCGCCTACATGCGCATGCGCAACGATTTCCAGAACCTGGCGCTGCGTCCGATCCGCGACAACTTCGGCGACCCGCAGCCCGCGCTGCTCGGCTCGCGCGACAACATCGTGGAGTTCACCCGCGGCGGCTGGCGCAACCCGCTGTACCTGCCGCGCAGCAGTTTCGAGCGCGTGGTCTACCGGCTCACCGACCACAAGCTGGAACGCGCCAGCTACCGCGTGCTGGACCGTGCACAGGACTCGCAGCCGGCGCGCGTCACGCTGCTCGACCGCGTCGACGATTTCAAATTGCGCTACATGGACGAGCAGCGCGAATGGGTCACCGAATGGGCCGCGACGGCGAGCCGGAATCAGCCGCAGACCACGCAGGGCAGCACCGAAAAGCCGCCGCTGGCGATCGAGCTGACCCTGGTGACCAAGGACATGGGCGAGCTGCGCTTCGTGTTCAAGCCGGGTTCGGAGCCCACGCCCGCGGGCGCAAATGTGCCGCCGCCAACCACAGGCTCCAGCACGGGAATCGGCTCGGGCTCGAACGACGACGACTCGGACAAGGACACGCCCGGGACCCAGACTCCGACCAATCCCGATGATGAATAAGCCGCCGAGGACGGCGCTGCCGCGGCGCCAGCGCGGCATCGCGCTGATCACCGCGATCCTGGTGGTGTCGATCGCGGTGATCGCCGCGACCGCGGTACTGTCGGCCGGGAGCCTCGCGATCCAGCGCACCGCGACGCTGCAGGAAACCGAGAAAGCCTGGTGGTATGCGATCGGCGTCGAGGCCTGGGTCAAGACCATCCTCCAGCGCGATGCCAAGGAGAACAAGTACGACGGCCTCAGCGACATCTGGGCACAGCCGGTGGATGCGCTGCCGGTCGAGCAGGGCGTTCTGGCCGGCCGCATCATCGACGAGCAGGGCCGCTTCAATCTGAATAATTTCGGCGTCACCGACCCTATCGTGCGAAAGGAATGGCAGGACATTTTCACGCGCCTGTTCGAGCAGCTGAAGCTCGATCCGGCCCTGGCGCTGCCGCTGTCGGAGGCGATCACCGACTGGGTCGACGCGGACCAGAATCCGACGCCGTACGACGGCGCCGAGGACAATGAATATCTGGCGCTGCGGCCGCCCGCCGTGCCGTATCGAACGGCCAACCGCCTGATGCAGAGCGTCACCGAGCTGATGGCGGTCAAGGGCATCAACAAGGACATCTATGCGGCGCTGCTGCCGTACATCAGCGCCTTGCCGCGAACCGACGTGCCGATCAACATCAACACCGCGCCCGAGGCGCTGGTGCTCGCGCTGGAAGTCAAAACCAGCTCCGACACCCAAAGCTTCCTCAAGGAGCGCCTCCAGAAGCCGCTGGAGACGCCGGGCGAAATGCAGACCAAGGGCCTGTTCACCGGACCGGGCGACGCCAAGCCAGCTCGATTGAGCGTCAGCAGCTCGTACTTCCAGCTACGCGCCGACGCGTCCATCGGCAGCTCGCATGTGGCAATATATTGCCTGTTTTACCGCCCCTCGCAGGGCGATCCCGTGGTACTGGCCCGCAGTACCGACAGCGAATAACCCACTCGAAATCGATCGCTTGCGCGAAATCTTCTACATTCGCCTGCCCTCGGGCGTGCCCGCTGATGCCATTGGCGAGGCGCTCGTCGGCTATGGCATTGCGCCGGGCGATCACACCGGCGCGGTGGGCATTCAGCACGCGCCGCTGAGCCAGGCGCTGGACCGCGTCGGCGGCCGCCGCATCGCGGTGATCGTGCCGGGCTCCGACGTGCGCCTGGCCTCGGTCACGGTGCCGGCACGCCAGCCCGCCAAGGTGCTCGCCGCCGCGCCCTACCAGCTCGAAGACCAACTCGCCGACGATGTCGACACACTGCACTTCGCGCTCGGCACGCGCCAGGCCGACGGCAGCTGGCCGGTCGCGGTCGTGAGCCGCGCCTTGATGGCAGCCTGGATGGCGCCATTCCGCGAACGCGGCCTGAACCCCGAGGGCCTGTACCCGGAATCACTGGCGCTGCCCTGGGACTCCGAGGCGGCGCGCTGGAGCGCGCTGATCGAGGCTGGCCAGGTGATCGTGCGCAGTGGCCCCTACTCCGGCTTCTGCTGCGCGCCGGAAGATCTGGTGACCTATCTCCAGCTGGCCGACCCGGAAAAAACCCGTGCGCTGCGCCTGCTGATCCTGGCCAACGCCGGGCTCGATTACAGCCGCATCGAATGGCCGCTCGAGCTGCTGCCCGGCTATGGCAGCGCACTGGAGGCGTACAGCCGGCACCTGCAGCCGGCGCTGAGCATCAACCTGCTGCAGGGCAGCTATTCGCTGAGCCAGGACTACGAGCGCCACTGGAAGCCCTGGCGTGCCGCCGCAGCGCTCGCCGGCATCTGCCTGCTGCTGGGCGCAGCGATCTATGGCGTACAGACCTCACAGCTGTCGCGCGAAATCGCCGCGCAGGACCAGGCCAACATCGGCCGCTTCCAGGAACTATTCCCGGCCGAGACCCGGATCGTCGACCTGAGTGCGCAGGTCGATCAGCAGATCCGCGCGCTGAAAGGCAGCGGCAAGACCGGCGGCGTTTTCATGCTGATGGAAACCCTGTCGCAGGCGCTCGGCGCCAATCAGGGGCTCAAGCTGCAGAGCCTGCAATATCGCGAAGGGGCACTGTACCTGGCGATGCGCGCAACCGATCTGCAGGTCGTCGAACGCCTGCGTGAATGGTTCTCGTCGCAGCGCGCGACCGCGCTCGAAGTGCAGTCCGCCGACGCCAGCAGCGAAGGCGTGCAAGTGCGCCTGAAACTGAGCCCCGCCTGATGGCCAACGCCGCAATCCAGAAAGTCATCGACGAGGCGCGCAGCCGCTACATCAAGCTGGCGCCGCGTGAACGAGTGATCGTGGTGGTCGGCAGCATCGTCGTGCTGCTGACGGCGCTGTATCTGGGCGTGATCGAGCCGGTCGCGAACGCTCACGGCAGCCGCGTCGCGGCGCTGGCCTCGTCACGCGCGCTTGCCGCGCAGCTCGAGACCGCGGCGGCGGCCGTTGCCGCCGCCGGCCCGAAAAGCGGCGCCGCCCAGGTCGGACGCGGCATGTCGCTGCTGGCGGCGATCGACCAGTCGACGCGCAACGGCACGCTGGCCAAGCCGCCGGCGAGCCTGCAGCCCGAAGGTGATCACGAGGTGAAAGTGCGTTTCGAAGAAGTGCCTTTCGACAGCCTGGTGCGCTGGCTGGCCGAGCTGCAAGCCAAGTACGGCGTCAGCGTGCAGGCGCTCGATGTTGAAGCACAGTCCGGCACCGGCCTGGTCAACGTCCGCATGTCATTGACGCGCGCCAGCTGATCCGCATGAAAACTTCTTGGCTGATCCTGCTGTGCCTGCTGGTGTTCTTCTACACGCTGATCACGCGCGCGCCGCTGGCCGTGATCTACGGCCATTTCAAGCCAGCGGAGCACGATATCGAATTGGTCGGCATCGAAGGCTCGCTGCGTGAGGGCGGAGCCTCAGGGCTGGTCGTGCACAACCAGACCGCGGTGCGCGATCTGCACTGGACCCTGCAGCCCTGGCTGCTGCTGCTGGGCCGCGCCGGCTTTCAGCTTGCCGGCACCGGTGATGGCGTGGTGCTGGACGGCCGGGTTGCGCAGACCCTGTTCGGCACTACGCTGATCGACGACTTTCGCGCCAGTGGATCGGTGAAGCCGCTGCTGGCCGCCTTCAAGATGTTCCTGCCGATCGACGGCATGCTCGGCCTGCAGGCTGAGAAGCTTGTCTTGAAGCACGGCCTGCCGACCACCGCGCAAGGCCACATCGAACTCAATGGCCTGTCGTGGAAGCTCGGCCGCGAGCCGATGTCGCTCGGCGATTTCGTCGCCGATGTCGCACCCTCGGACCAGGGTCTCGCCGCGCTCGTCAAAACCCTGCGCGGCCCGCTCGACGTCAGCGGCGATGCGCAGCTGCTCGCCGACAGCAGCTACGAAATGCATCTGCAGATCAAGGCCAAGGCCGATGCGCCGCCGCCGCTGGTCAACATGCTCGCCGGCCTCGGCGCGCCCGACAACCAGGGCTATTACCACATCCGCCGCAAGGGCCAGCTCGCCTCGCCCGCGGCGCCAGTCGTACAGGCCGTCGAAGGAGCGTCGGAGTAATGCCGGCGACGAACAAGGACTGGGTGCCGCATATCGTCGTCGCGACGATCGTCGAGCGCGAAGGCCGCTTCCTGCTGATCGAAGAACGCATCAATGGCACGCTGGTGCTGAATCAGCCGGCCGGCCATTGGGAACCGGGCGAGACGCTGATCGAAGCGGCGCGTCGCGAAACGCTGGAAGAAGCCGGCTGGGACGTGGAGCCGACCCAGCTGCTCGGCATCTACGAATGGCAGCCCAGGGATCTGGCGTATCCGTTCGTGCGCTTTGCGTTTGCCGCAACCGCCTTGCGCCATCATCCGGACCGCCCGCTCGACGCCGGCATCGAACGCACGGTGTGGATGACGCCGGATGAGATCCTGCAGGCCGAATCGCGCTGGCGCAGCCCCTCGGTACAAACCTGCATCGCCGACTACCAGGCCGGCATCCGCTATCCGCTGGAAGCGATCCGGCACCTGACGCCGCCGCGCTGAGACGATCGCGATGAGTGGCAAGGGAGCACACGTCGTCGTCGGTTTGTCCGGCGGCGTCGACTCGGCCGTTTCTGCGTATCTGCTGAAGGAGGCGGGCTACCGCGTGTCCGGCCTGTTCATGGTCAACTGGACCGAGGACGAACAGGGCTATTGCAGCTCGGCCGACGATTTCCAGGACGCGCGCGCGGTCTGCGAAGAACTCGATATCCCGCTGCACCGCGTCGATTTCTCGGCCGAATACCGCGAGCGCGTGTTCCGGCATTTTCTGGCCGACTACGCCGCCGGCAAGACGCCGAACCCGGATCTGCTGTGCAATCGCGAAGTGAAGTTTCAGCCGTTCCGCGAGCATGCATTGCGGCTTGGCGCGGATTTCGTCGCGACCGGCCATTACGCGCAGCTGTCGCATCAAGCCGATGGCCCGCACCTGCTGCGCTCGGTCACCGAGGACAAGGATCAGACTTATTTTCTGGCACTGGTCGCACGCGCGCAGTTCGAGCGCGTGCTGTTCCCGATCGGCGGGCTGACCAAGCCACAGGTGCGTGAGATCGCCTCCGCAGCCGGGCTGCCGAATCATCGCAAGAAGGACTCGACCGGTATCTGCTTCATCGGCGAACGCGAATTCCGCAGCTTTCTGCAGAACTATCTGAAGCCCGATCCCGGCGCGATCCTTGACGATCGTGGCGCAAAGATCGGCGAGCACCAGGGCCTGATGTACTACACGCTGGGCCAGCGCCGCGGTCTGAACATCGGCGGCGTCCGCGGCGCGCGCGAAGCACCCTGGTATGTCGTCGGCAAGCGTCCCGCGGACAAGGCGCTGCTGGTCAGCCAGGATCCGCAGCATCCCTTGCTGATGAGCCACAGCCTGATCACCGCGCCGTTCTGCTGGATTCGCCGCCCCGATCCCCTGCCCGCGCGGCTCCAGGCGCGCATTCGCCACCGCCAGCAACTGCAGAATTGCGTCGTGGAAGTGGCCGACGAGGGCCGCGTGCGTGTCCGCTTCGAACAGGCCCAGCGGGCCGTGTCGCCTGGCCAGTATTGCGTGCTCTACGACGGCGAGGAATGCCTTGGCGGCGGCGAAATCGAAGCTTCGCCGGGCTAAGCGGGCTGCTGCAATTGCTGGATTTCAAAGCGCTGATCCGGAAACGGAGCCCGCGACGACCGAACGCGTTGCTTGAAAGCTTCCAGGTCTAGTGTCTGTCCTTGCCAGGGGTCACCGGGATCGTGATGGATCGTGTAGCTCGCCGCGAGATACCGATCGGCCGCGTCGACCTTACCTTCACTCCAGATTTCGCGGAAAAACCGGATCAGCCGTTCTTTTTTTCGATTGCCGTCGGTCATGTCGCCGCCTCTACGTCGGTTGTGCCCTCGGTGAAAGCGAGCTTGGTTGCGTAATTGCGCAGGTCCCCGGGCCACGCAGAAACGCATTGATCGAACCGGCCCCGATCGTCCGCGAACAGAGCGCGTGCCGCCTCCTCAAAGCCCGGCAGATCGCCGGCCCTCGCGGACATGAAGCGATAAGCCGCTTCCTGTCGCCCCCTGAGACGGTCGCGGCCGCTATTCGCGCGGCGCGCTTCTTCGACCAGCTTGCGCAACGCCACCGAAGCACCACCGGGCTGGGCGTTCAACCAGTCCCAGTGCCGGGGCAGCAGCGTCACTTCGCGCGCGATGACGCCGAGCTTCGGACGTCCGCGAGCGCGCGGTTCGCTTAAAGCCTGGCTCGTCGTCTGAACCAATGATTCGACGCCGCAGCCAGCGAGACGCGCCAGAAACTCCTGCTCGATACCGCGACAGTCGATATCGATAACGGTGCCGGTTGCGTCGTCGTAAATCGAGACCGGGCTCGAGCTGCCGGGCTCAGTTGCGCGCTTCACCGACAGGGCGAGGTCTCGCAGAGGCCCGGCGGCAAGGCGCCGATGGCCATCGAATGCAGTACAGGGTTTGTCGAGAATTTCGCTCACGATCATTGGCTCCGGGATAAGAGTCAATTATTACCCGGGTAAATTATGCCGTCAATATTACCGGGGTAAAATTATCATGCGAGTCTAGATCTTCACCGGCGTCAGCCGGTCGTCCGCCGGCACCACGCTGCCCCAGGTTTTGCACGACGGGCAGTGCCAGAACAGCAGACCGGGCGCGAGGCCGCAGCTGGTGCAGCGATAGCGGGTGCGGCTGGCAGCCGCGATACGCAGCGCTTCGCGCAAGGTGTTCATCGCCAGCGCCATGCTCTCGTCCTGCGGCGGTTCGATCGCCTGCAGCAATTGCTCAAGCAGCGCCCAACGCGGATTGGCGGCAAAAGACTCGGCCAGGAAACGCGCCGGATTGGTGCCGGTTTCCTTCAACAGCCGCGCCTGCGCCAGCACGCTGACACTGACCGTGTCTTCGGCGTCCAGCTCCTGCAGGAACTCCAGAAATTCCGGTAGCTGGTGCTCGGCTTCCGAGCAGCGCAGCAGCGGCTCGACGATCTCGGGGATGTAGCGCAGATCCTGCTCGGGCACGCGGCGCAGCGCCTTGATCGCGCCGACACGATCGCCCGCGGCTTCCAGCAGCGCGCCGATCAGCAGATTGGCGCGCACGCAGCCGCCATCCTCGTCGAGCGCGCGCCTTGCCAGCCGGAGTGCTTCCTCGGAATTTTTTGCCCGGCGCGCTTCGTCGGCCAGCTCGCAGTAGTACTGCGCGGTGATCGCCTGACGCGGCAACGCCGCGACTGCCTGCAGGCGTCGGCTGGCATCGATGGCGCGGCGCCATTCGTGACTCTGCTCGTGAATCGAGACCAGCGACTCCAGCGCCGAGGTCACATGCAGGCCGCGCTGGCTGAGCGCTTCAAACAGCTGCTCGGCACGGTCGATCATGCCGGCCTTCAGATAGTCCAGGGCCAGTTCGTAGCGGGCGCGATCGGCCTGATCAGGCCTGAGCTGGGCGCGCTCCACCAGCGCCTCGTGCACACGCAGAGCCCGATCGACTTCGCCGCGCTTGCGGAACAGCGCGCCGAGCGTCAGGTGCAGCTCGATCGCCTGGCTGTCGAACTCGCCGACCCGCAGCAGCGCGGCGAGCGCCTGATCGGGATCATCAACGACCAGGTTGCTGATGCCGGCCATGGCTTCGGCCGTCGGGCGGTCGTCACCCATGCCGCTCGGGCCGGTGGCACCGAAGCCACTGCCCGCGCCCTCGGCACCGCGTCCGCGAATGTACCAGCCGAGGGCGATCCCGAGCGGCAGGATCAGCCAGGCGGCGACGCTGTCAGACATCCTTGAGCGGAATGTTGCGCAGGGTTTTCAGCTCGGCCTCGGCATCCCGCAGCTGCTTGCGCAGGCGCCGCGATTCGGCTTTCAGCGACAGAATCCGGCCGCCGCAGACCAGCAGGGTCAGCAGCACCGCGAGGAAGAAATCGGCCAGCACCAGCGCGATCAGCGGCAGCTCGATCTGGCCGGCCAGGTAGTCGAAGCGGATCGGTTGGGCATTGAAATAGCCGACCGTGGCGCCGACGCAGAGCACCAGAACCAGCACGATGGTGACGAAGATCCGATACACGATCTGGAAATCCCAGAAATCCTTCATTAGGGCCGTATTCGGACACCAGCGGCCAAACAAGCGCGACGGAAAAGACTACTCCGAAGCGCTGTCGTTGACGCGTTCGCGCATTTCCTTGCCCGGCTTGAAGTGCGGCACATGCTTGGCCGGGATCGTCACGGCCTCGCCGGTCTTGGGATTGCGCCCGATCCGGCTGGGACGATGATGCAGTGCAAAACTGCCAAAACCACGGATTTCGACGCGATCCTGCTTGGCCAGGGCCAGGCTGACGCGGTCGAGTATCAGTTTGACGGCCAGCTCCACATCCTTATGCATAAGGTGGGTCTGCCGTGCGGCCAGACGTTCGATCAGCTCCGACTTCGTCATATAGGTAAGGGAATAAGGCCGCAGACCTGACGATAGTCAAAAAAGAAGGGCCGCGCAAGCGCGGCCCTTCGATTTTTCCCAATACTTCTGGGGAGATACAGCTTAGAGAGCTTAGTTGTCGCTGCCGCCCAGCTGATCTTTGAGCAGGTCGCCCAGCGAGGTCTTGCCGGTGGAGGCGTTACGGCTGTATTCCGTGACGATCTCGGCTTCTTCCTGGATCTCCTTCTCGCGGACCGACAGCGTCACGATGCGGGTCTTGCGATCCACACCGATGAAGCGGGCTTCCAGCGTATCGCCTTCCTTCAGAACCTTGGTCGCGTCTTCCACGCGCTCACGGGACAGGTCGTTGGCCTTGATGTAGCCCTCGACGCCGCCGGCGAGTTCGATCACGGCGCCACGCGCCTCGACCGACTTGACGGTGCCCTTGACCATCGCGCCCTTCACGTTCTCGGCCATGAACTGGGTCAGCGGATCCTGCGCAACCTGCTTCACGCCCAGGCTGATGCGCTCACGCGCGGAGTCGATCGCCAGCACCACGGCGTTGACTTCCATGCCCTTCTGGTACTTGCGGACGGCGTTGCTGCCGTCGTCGTTCCAGTCCAGGTCGGACAGGTGAACCAGGCCGTCGATGCCGCCATTGAGGCCGATGAACACGCCGAAATCGGTGATCGACTTGATCTGGCCGCTGACTTTGTCGCCCTTCTGATAGTTCTGGCTGAACTCTTCCCATGGGTTGGGCACGCACTGCTTCATACCCAGGGAGATACGGCGGCGCTCGCCGTCGATGTCCAGGATCATCACCTCGACTTCCTGGCCAATGGTGACGGCCTTGTTCGGGTTGATGTTCTTGTTGGTCCAGTCCATTTCGGAAACGTGGACCAGGCCTTCGACGCCCGGCTCGATTTCGACGAACGCGCCGTAATCGGTGATGTTGGTGACCTTGCCGAACAGACGGGTCTTCTCGGGATAACGGCGAGCGATGTCGACCCACGGATCGGCGCCCAGCTGCTTCAGGCCGAGGCTGACGCGGCGACGCTCGCGGTCGTACTTCAGAACCTTGACTTCGATTTCCTGGCCGACCTGGACGACTTCCGCCGGATCCTTGATGCGCTTCCAGGTCATGTCGGTGATATGGAGCAGGCCGTCGATGCCGCCCAGGTCCACGAACGCGCCGTACTCGACGAGGTTCTTGACCACGCCCTTGAGGACGATGCCTTCCTGCAGGTTGGCGAGCAGGCTGTCGCGCTCGGCGCTGTACTCGGCCTCCAAGACTTCGCGGCGGCTGACAACGACGTTGTTACGCAGACGGTCGAGCTTGATGACCTTGAACTCGAGCGGCTTGCCTTCGAGGTACGAGGTATCGCGGACCGGACGGACGTCGACCAGCGAGCCCGGCAGGAACGCGCGGACCGTGCCGATATCGACGGTGAAACCGCCCTTGACCTTGCCGGTGATGATGCCGATGACGGTTTCCTTGCCGTCGAACGCCTTCTGCAGGCGCTCCCAGGTCTTGATCCGCTCGGCTTTTTCCTTGCTGAACTTGGTTTCGCCGAAGCCGTCTTCGACGGTTTCCAGTGCGACTTCAACCTGATCGCCGACGGCGATGGTCAGAACGCCATCGACCATGAACTCGATGATCGGGATTACGCCTTCGGACTTCAGGCCGGCGTCGACGATGACGACGTCAGGCTTCAGTTCCAGCACGATCGCATTGACGATGGTGCCCGGCTGCATCGACTGGCCGCCCTTAAGGCTGGCCTCAAACATTTCAGCAAAAGACTCAATCATTCATTTAACTCGCAATATCCTGCCTAAAACGGAGGCGGCAGTCGTGTTGGTTATCAAAGGCCGCATCCGTTTGCGGCCCAGACCCCGGCGTCGTGGATAGGCACGGCCCCACGAAGGCTAGCTTCGGAGGAAACCCCGATCCTTTAACAAATCGTCAATACGCTCAGCCACTTGCGTGGGATTCAGGAGCGTCGTGTCGATCAGGATCGCGTCACTCGCCGGCACCAATGGCGCCACGCTGCGAGTGCGGTCCCGCTCATCGCGGGTACTTATTTCGGTGCAGAGGTCTGCCAATATAGCGGTTTGTCCAGCGGCACTCAACTGGTGCAGGCGGCGACGAGCCCGCTCCTCGGCACTGGCGGTCAGAAACAGCTTCAGACCGGCGTCCGGGAATACCACCGTGCCCATGTCGCGGCCGTCGCCGATCAGGCCCGGTGCGACGCGGAAATCCTTCTGCCGCTGCAGCAGCGCCGCGCGAACCGCCGGTGCCGCGGCAATCTGCGACGCCAGGCCGCCGCTCGCTTCGGCGCGGATCTGGTCGCGCCGATTGACACCGTTGACCCAGATCGCCTCGTCATCCTCGTGCGAGCCGGTGAAACGGATATCGAGTTGGGCGGCCAGCGCGGCGACGGCGTCGCTTTGCTCCAGCGCGACACCGGCGTCGACCGCCGCCAGCGCCAGAATCCGGTACAGCGCGCCGCTGTCGAGACGATGCCAGCCCAGGCGTTCGGCCAAGCCGCGCGACACCGTGCCCTTGCCGACGCCGGACGGGCCGTCGACGGTAATGACCGGCACCGGCGCGGCGGACATCAGAGGTTCTGCACGCTGATGCGCAGGCCGGCGCCGGCCGCCAGATCGGCGAAGCCCGGGAACGAGGTGTTGACGTTGGCGCAGTCCAGAATCCGGATCGTGCCGGCCGCACGCAGGCTGGCCATCGTGAACGACATCGCCACGCGGTGATCGCCGCGCGAATCGATGCTGCCGCCGCCGATGGCGCCGCCGCGCAGCACCATGCCGTCGGGCATCGCCCGCGCGTCGACACCGAGCGCGACCAGGCCGTCGCACATCACCTGGATACGATCGGATTCCTTCACGCGCAGCTCCTCGGCACCAGTCAGGCGGGTTTCGCCCTCGGCACAGGCCGCGGCGACGAACAGCGCCGGGAACTCGTCGATGGCGCTGGCCACCAGATCCTTAGCAATGTCGATGCCGCGCAGCTGTCCGCCGCGGATGCGGATGTCCGCAACCGGCTCGCCGCCGAAGTCGCGCGGATTCTGCAGCTCGATATTCGCGCCCATGCGCCGCAGGATTTCGATGACACCGGTGCGCGTCGGGTTGACACCGACATCGACCAGGGTCACATCGGAGCCCGGCAGGATCGCGGCGCCGACCATGAAGAACGCGGCCGAAGAGATATCGGCCGGCACCTGCACCTTCGCCGCTTTCAGCTTCTGGCCGCCGCGCAGCGCCGCGTATCCAGGGCGCGCTTCGACTTCGACGCCGAAGCTGCGCAGCATGCGTTCGGTGTGATCGCGAGAAGCTTCGGGCTCGTGAACCTGGGTCAGGCCTTGCGCATACAGGCCAGCCAGCAGGATCGAAGACTTGATCTGAGCACTGGCGACCGGCGAGCGGTATTCGATCGCGTGCAGGCCGGCGACCGGATGAATATGCAGCGGCGCGCGGCCGTCCGTTGAGCCGATACGCGCACCCATCTGCGTCAACGGGTCGATCACACGTCGCATCGGCCGCTTCGACAGCGAAGCGTCGCCGGTCAGCGTGGTTTCGAAATTCTGCGCCGCCAGCAGGCCGGTCATCAGACGCATCGAGGTGCCGGAATTGCCAAGATCGAGCACCTGGCCCGGCGACTTCAAACCATGCAGGCCGACACCGGTGATTGAGAACTCGGTCGAGGAACGACGATCGAGCGTCGCACCCATCGCCTCGAAGGCTTTCATCGTGCACAGGCAGTCTTCGCCGTCGAGAAAGCCGCTGACTTCGCTCGTGCCTTCAGCCAGCGCGCCGAACATCACCGAGCGATGCGAGATGGATTTGTCGCCGGGCACGCGCAGACGACCTTGCAGGGTGCCGCCGGGTTCCACGGTGAAACTCAGGCTGCTATCGCTCATAAAAGGCACCCGCTTAATTGAAACATTCAGTAGGTCGGCAATCCCTTGCCGACGTGCACCCTTCGGGGCGCAATCGACGCCTCACGTCGGCAAAGGATTGCCGACCTACGATTCGTAGCATCCCGTTGATTCCTCATCGGCGACAGCTCTACTCGATCTGCGTCAGGTAGTGTTCACGCGCCGCACGGGCGCGCTCGAAAGCCGCTTTCAACTCGTCCCAGCGGCCGCCCGCGATCATCGCCTGCAGCGACTGCAGATCGGCGATCTGCCGCGTCAGCAGCTCGCCGACCGCCGGCGCATTCGCACGAACGATGTCGTGCCACATCTGCGGTGAGCTGCTGGCGATGCGGGTGAAATCGCGAAAGCCGCCACCGGCATTCGGGAAAATACTGGCGCTGTCGTCGAGCTTGCCGATGACGTCGACGAAGCTGTACGCGAGAATGTGCGGCAGATGCGAGGTCGCCGCAAAAATGGCGTCGTGCTGCGCCGGCGCCATCTCGACGACGCGGGCGCCGCAGGCTTCCCAGAGCGCGCGAACCAGGGCCAGCGCCTTGGCGTCCTGCCGGGCATGCGGCGTCAGGATCACGCGATGCTTGCGGAACAGATCGACCAGCGAGTTGGCGACACCGCTTTTCTCGGTGCCGGCGATCGGATGGCCGGGCACGAACCAGGGCGGAAGTTCGCCGAACACACTCTCGACATCGGCAACGACAGACTGCTTGGTACTGCCGACATCCGTGACCACGGTGCCAGCCGCCATCGCGCCGCGGATCGCGGTGAGTGCTTCGACGGTGTGCAACACCGGCACGGCGACGATCACCAGATCGGCGTTTTTGACCGCTGCAGCCGGTGTTTCGGCCGCGCTGTCGATCACTCCCAGCGACAGCGCTTCTTCACGCCGCTGAGAGTCCGGATCGTAGCCGCTGATGTGGCCGACCATTCCGGCGGCGCGCAGCGCGCGCGCTACCGATCCACCGATCAGTCCCAGGCCGACGACGGCCAGATGCTTTGCCAGCATCGCTCAGGCGCCGAGCACGTCGCGCAGCGCGGCCATGAAACGCTGGTTCTCGCTTTCGGTGCCCAAGGTCACGCGCAGGAAGTTCGGCAGGCCGTAGGAACCCATCGGCCTTACGATGATGCCGCGCTCCAGCAGTCCCTGATGGATAGGCGCGGCATTGCGGCCGAAATCGATTGTCAGGAAATTCGCCTGCGACGGCAGATGGCTCAGGCCGAGCTTGGCCAGCAGCGGCGGCAGCCGCAGGCGCTCGCGGGCGTTGAGATCGACCGATACGCGCACGTGCTGCTGGTCGGCCAGCGCGGCTTCGGCGGCGATCAGCGCCAGCGTGTTGTTGTTGAACGGCTGACGCACGCGATTCAACAGATCGGCGACCGTCGGGTGCGACAGCGCATAACCGACGCGCAGACCGGCCAGGCCATAAATCTTCGAAAACGTGCGGCACACCAGCAGGTTCGGATAACGATCCAGCCAGCCGCGCGCGTTGGAGCGCAGCTCCACGTCCTGGTAGTCGTAATACGCCTCGTCGAGCGCGACGATCACCTGCGGCGGCACGGCGTCGAGGAAGCGCTCGATTTGCTGCGGCGTATTCCAGGTGCCGGTCGGATTGTTCGGGTTCGCGATAAACACCAGGCTTGCGTCCGGACGCGTCTTCAGCACGCGCGCGAACGCATCGAGATCATGGCCGTAAGGCATCGTCGGATGATTCGCCGGATAGCTCGGCACTACCACCGCTTCGGCGTTCTGCGCCTGCGTCGCCAGCGCATAAACCGCGAACGCGAAATCCGAATACATCACCGCGCGGCCCGGGCCGGCGTAGATCCGCGACAGGAATTCGAGGATGTCGTTGGAGCCGTTGCCGAGCGTGATCTGCTCGGGCGCGATGTCGTGGTAGCGGCCGATCGCGGCTTTCAGCGCATAACCGCTGCCGTCCGGATACAGGCCGAGATTCAGCTCGCCGGCCGCAGCGGCAACGGCCGCGCGAACCTTGGCACTGGCGCCGAGCGGGTTCTCGTTGGAGGCGAGCTTGAGCACGTCCTTGATGCCGAGGCGACGCTGCAGTTCGTCGATCGGCATGCCGGGTGTGTAGGCGTGCAATGACAGCACGCCGGGCAGCGCGTTCTGCTTGAGGCTATCGGCCATTTCTTTCATCACAGCTTTTCAGATCACCGCTTGCGGGTAAGAGCCGAGCACGCGGAACAGAGCGGCGTGCCGGCGGATTTCTTCGAGTACCGGCTTGATCGCCGAATCTTCGCAATGCCCGTCGAAATCGATGTAGAAGTTGTAGTCCCAGGCCGCGCGACGCGAGGGCCGCGATTCGAGCTTGGTCAGATTGATGCCGGCCTTTGCGAACGGCGCCAGCAGTTCGAACAAGGCTCCGGGGCTGCCCTTCTGGGCCGAGAACACCAGGGAGGTCTTGTCGCGCCCCGTTGGATCGGAGAGCTTGCGGCCGATGATCAGGAAGCGCGTCGTATTGCTGGGGTCGTCCTCGATGTTCGAGGCGAGCACGTTCAGGCCATACAGCTCGGCCGCGGCCTTGCTGGCAATCGCGGCGCCGATCCCGCTCTCGCTGACCTGCTGGGCCGCGGCGCCGTTGCTCGATACCACCGCTTGCGAAGCGTTCGGCAGCGTGGCGTCGAGCCAGTGACGGCACTGCGCCAGCGACTGCGCGTGCGAGAAAATCACCTTGACCTGATCGATCCGCTCGACCTTGGCCATCAGGTGGTGATGAACCGGCAACAGGACTTCGCCGCAGATCGACAAATTGGCTGTCGCCAGCTCGTCGAGCGTGTTGCTGACGATGCCGCCTATCGAATTCTCGACCGGTACGACGCCGTAGGCGGTTTCGCCGGAATCGACGTCGCGGAAAATCTCGTCGATCGCCCGCTTGGCACGCGCCTCGACCGAGTGGCCGAAATGTTTGTATACGGCTTCCTGCGTGTACGTGCCTTCAGGCCCCAGGTAGGCCACCGTCAGCGGCGACTCCAGCGCCAGGCAGGCCGACATGATTTCGCGCATCAGCCGCGCCATCACCTCGTCGGAGATCGGGCCCTTGTTGCGCTCCATCGCGCGCCGCAATACCTCGGCCTCTCGCGCCGGGCGATAGTGATCGCCGTCGGCACCGGAGCGGGCCTTGATATCGCGGACGGCTTCGGCAACGCGGGCGCGCTCGCTGATCAGGCCCTGGACTTGTCTGTCCAGGTCGTCGATCAGGGCGCGGGCTTCGGCAAGCGTGGTTGGTTTCATATCCCTGAGAGGGCGTTTAGAGGCATTTCGGGGTGCGAAGGATACGCCAAGATGCTGGCTGGTTTCCCCTGGTCCTATCCTGTAGGTCGGGCTTCAGCCCGAGCTACAGAGACATTCCTGATTCATCTAGCCGCAATCACCCGTGTCGACAGCACCCCCGGGATCACCGCGATCTCGTCGACCACGGTCTGCGGGATCGCGGTGTCAACGTCGACCAGGGTATAGGCCAGGTCACCGCGCGACTTGTTCAGCAGGTCGGCGATGTTGAGATTACGCCGCGCCAGAGCCGTGGAAATCTGGCCGACCATGTTCGGCACGTTCTCGTTGACGATGCACAGCCGGTGCTTGCCTGGCAGCAAGGCCAGCACCGCCTCCGGGAAGTTCACCGAGTTGGTGACGTTGCCGGTCTCGAGAAAGTCGCGCAGCTGCTCGGCCACCATCACCGCACAGTTGTCCTCAGCCTCGTTGGTCGATGCGCCCAGATGCGGCAGCGCGACCACGCGCGGGTTGCCCTTCAAGGCATTGGACGGAAAGTCGCAGACGTAGGCGTGCAGCCGGTTCTCGTTGAGCGCTTCGACCACGGCGGCCTCGTCGACGATGCCTTCGCGGGCGAAATTCAGCACCACACCGCGCGGCCTCATGAGCTTGATGCGCTCGGCATTGATCAGATTCCGCGTCGCCGCGATCAGCGGCACGTGCAGCGACACGAACTGCGATTTCGCCAGCACCTCGTCAACCGTCAGCGCCTGCTTGACGCGCGCATCCAGCTTCCAGGCGTTCTGCACCGTCATCGCCGGGTCATAGCCCCAGACCTCCATGCCGAGCTCGATCGCCGCGTTCGCCAGCTTGACGCCGATCGCGCCCAGGCCGATCACGCCGATCGAACGTCCCGGCAATTCCATGCCGACGAACTTCTTCTTGCCGGCTTCGACCGCTTCATGCATCGCCTTGTCGTCGCCGTCGAGCTTGCGCACGAAATCCAGCGCTGGCGCGATGTTGCGCGAGGCCAGCAGCAGGCCGGCCAGCACCAGCTCCTTCACTGCATTGGCATTGGCGCCCGGCGCATTGAACACCGGCACGCCGCGCTTGCTCATCAAGGCAACCGGAATATTGTTGGTGCCGGCTCCGGCGCGGCCGATCGCTTTGACCGAGGCCGGCAACTCGAGCTTGTGCAGGTCGGCCGAGCGCACCAGGATCGCGTCGGGCTGGGCGACGTCCGGGCCGGTCTGGAAGCGCGGCGCGGGCAGGCGCTCCAGGCCCTCGGCGGAGATGTTGTTGATCGTCTGAATCTTGAACATTGGGGCTCCCTTTAGACGATCAGGCGCGGGTGCGCGCGAACTCTTTCATGTAGCCGACCAGCGCCTGGACGCCCTCGATCGTCATCGCGTTGTAGATCGACGCGCGCATGCCGCCGACCGAGCGATGGCCTTTCAGGCCGATCAGCCCCGCCGCTTTCGAGCCTTTCAGGAAATCCGCATCGAGTTCCGGATTCGCCAGCGTAAACGGCACATTCATCTTCGAGCGCACCGGCTTGGCGACCGGGTTGCGATAGAAGTCCTGGCTATCCAGATAGTCGTAGAGCAGCGCCGCCTTGCGCGCATTGTGTTCACCGACCGCCGCGAGCCCGCCTTCGGCCTTCATCCACTTGAACACCAGGCCGCAGACGTACCAGGCGAAAGTTGGCGGCGTGTTCATCATCGAATCGTTTTCGGCGACGTTCTTGTAGTCGTGGATCTGGAACGTGCCCGGCGCGGTCTTGCCGATCAGATCGTCGCGCACGATCACCACGGTCAAACCGGCCGGGCCGATGTTCTTCTGCGCGCCGGCATAGATCAGCCCGTACTTCGACACGTCGAACGGGCGCGACGCGAAGCTCGACGACATGTCGCTGACCAGCGTCACGCCACCGACATCCGGCGCATCCGGAAACTCGACGCCATGAATCGTTTCATTCGAGGTGATGTGCACGTAGGCCGCATCCGGATCGAGCTTCCAGCTGGCACGCTCCGGGATGTCGGTGAACTTACCGGCTTCACTGCTCGCGGCCAGATTGGCCTTGCCGTGATTCGCGAATTCCTTGTACGCCTTCTTGCCCCAGTCGCCATTGACGATGAAATCGGCGCCGGTCTTGCCGCGCAGCAGGTTCTGCGGCACGACCGCGAACTGCGCGGTCGCCCCGCCCTGCATGAACAGCACTTTGTAGTGGGCGGGAATGTTCAGCACTTCGCGCATGTCGCGCTCGCAGTCTTGTGCGATCGAGGTGAACTCCTTGTCGCGATGGCTCATCTCCATCACGCCCATGCCGCAGCCCTGCCAGTCGAGCAGCTCGGCCTTGACCTGTTCGAGGACCGGCAGCGGCAAGGTCGCGGGTCCGGCGCTGAAGTTATAGATACGGCTCATCGGATGGATCTCCTGTTTTAGTTTTTTGACTGGGGCTCAGCTGGGCTCAAGCAGCCGCGGACGAACGCGTCGCCCGCAGCCAGTTTTCAACTTCAAGGCCAGGCACCGACAGATAACGCTGCGGCTCGTCGGTGATCAGCGTCAGGCCGTGCGCGAGCGCGGTCGCGGCCAGGATCAGCTCGAATCCGCTGAGACTCTCGTGCTGCTGCGCCAGGTAACCGGCGAGCTGGCTCGCCTTCTGCGCCTCGGCGCCGCCGAACTCGATCACGCGCACCGTCGCCAGCAGGTTCTTCATCAGCTCGCCGTAGCGCGACAGGGCGCGCGGCTGCATCCGCAGCCCGGTCTCAGCCTGCACCTGGCTGACCACCGAAACGGCGACTTCACCCGGCTTGAGCTGCCCCAGTGCCAGTACCACCGGCAGCCGGCCCTTGACCGCGGCCGCCAGCATGGCCGCATCGAGCAAGACCGCCATCAGCGATCCTCACCAGGTTTCCAGACCTGGAAGTCCGCAATCCCGGCCGCGAGTTCGGGCGCCGGATTACGGAAATGCTCGCGCAGCGCCGGCGGCCAGTCGCTGGCCTCGAAACGCAGAAGCCAATCCTTGACGCCTATTGAGATCAGGCGATTGCGCGTCATGCCGGTGGCCTCGACCGCGCGATTCAGGCGCTCGAGGGTTTCGTCGTCGAAATGGACGCTGAAGTTCATGTCGCGAATTACAACATAACAGGACATGTTAGACAAACTTTCTGATCGTACCCATAGGTTGGGGTGAGCGCAGCGAACCCCAACATCGGCGCGGAACGAATGTTGGGGTTCGCTGCGCTCACCCCAACCTACGCCTACGCCTGTCTACTCGTCGTTCGGCCCTTCCAGCGGAGCCGCCGTATCGTCGATCGCCACCTCGTCCTCGGCCTCGATCTCGATGCGGTCGACACCGACCAGGCGATCACCCGGATTCGGCTTCATCAGGCGCACGCCCTGGGTGTTGCGGCCCATGGTGCGCACATCGGTGGCCTTGAAGCGGATCAGGTTCGCGGACTCGGAGATCAGCATCACCTGGTGGCCGTCGGTAACCTCGATCGCGCCGATCAGATTGCCGGTCTTGTCGGTCAGCGACTGCGCGATCACGCCCATGCCGCCGCGGCCGCGCAGCGGGAACTGGTCGATCGGCGTGCGTTTGCCGTAGCCGAGTTCGGACGCGGTCAGGATGTCGGCGCGCGCCTCACCGACGGCCTCCGGCGACACCACGATCAGCGCGATGATCTGCGCATGCGCCGGCAGCGCTTCTTCCGCGGTCTCGGTCTCGGCGCCTTCACCGGACTCGTCACCCGCCGCCTCGTCGCGACGCACCAGGCGCATGCCGCGCACGCCGGTCGCGGTACGGCCCATCGCACGCACATCGTTCTCGTTGAAGCGGATCACGCGGCCGGCGTCGCTGAACATCAGCACGTCGCTGTTGCCGGTGGTCAGCGCGACGCCGACCAGCGAGTCGTCGACACGCAGATCCAGCGCGATGATGCCGTTGCTGCGGATGTTCGCAAACGAGGCCAGATCGGTCTTCTTGACCGTGCCCAGGCGCGTCGCCATGAAGATGTAGCGCGGCGAGCCGTCCTCGTTCTCGAACTTCTTGACCGACAGCACCGCGCTGATCTTCTCGCCGGCTTCGAGCGGCAACAGATTGACGAACGGCCGGCCGCGCGAACCGCGCGAACCGCCGGGTAGCTCGAACACGCGCAGCTTGTAGACCTTGCCGGTGGAACCGAAGCACAGCAGCCAGTCATGCGTATGCGCGACCCACAGCCGGTCGACGAAATCTTCCTGTTTGTTGGCGGTAGCGAGCTTGCCGCGGCCGCCGCGCTTCTGCGCCTGGTACTCGGTCAGCGGCACGCTCTTGACGTAGCCTTCGTGGCTCAGCGTGACGACCATGTCCTGCGGCGCGATCAGGTCTTCGCGCGCCATGTTCAGCGCGGCGTCGGTGATCTCGGTGCGGCGCTCGTCGCCGTACTGTTCCTTGACCGCGAGCAACTCGTCGCGAATCACCGTCAGCAGGCGATCCTCCGAGGCGAGGATGTCGAGGTAGTCGATGATGGAGTCGAGCAGCTCCTTGAACTCGTTGTGGATCTTGTCCTGCTCCAAACCGGTCAGGCGCGACAGACGCATTTCCAGGATGGCCGAGGACTGCGCGTCGGACAGGCGATAAGACGCCACGCCGTTGTCGTCGATGATGCCGAACTCGACGGCCAGATCTTCCGGACGCGAGGCCGACGAGTCGGCACGCGCCAGCAGCGTCGTGACCAGGCCCGCGTCCCAGGTGCGGGCCATCATCTTGATCTTGGCTTCGGCGGAATTCGGCGAGCTGCGGATCAGCTCGATCATCTCGTCGATGTTGGCCAGCGCAACCGCCAGGCCTTCCAAAATGTGTGCGCGCTTGCGCGCTTCGCGCAGCAGGTAACGCGTGCGGCGCGTGACCACTTCGCGGCGATGGCGCACGAAGATTTCGAGCAGCGACTTCAGCGACAGCGTCTTCGGCTGGCCGCCGTCGAGCGCGACCATGTTGATGCCGAACGTGACCTGCAGGGAGGTATGCTGGAACAGGTTGTTCAGCACGACTTCTTCGTTCTCGCCGCGCTTGAGCTCGATGTAGACGCGCATGCCGTCCTTGTCTGACTCGTCGCGAATCTCCGCGATGCCCTCGACTTTCTTCTCTTTGACCAGCTCGGCGATGCGCTCCTGCAGACGCGCCTTGTTCACCTGGTACGGCAGCTCGGTGACGATGATCGCCTGCTTGTCGCTGCCCACGGTTTCGAAATGGGTACGCGCGCGTATCACGATGCGTCCGCGGCCGGTATCGTAGGCTTCGGTCAGGCCGTGCGCGTCCAGAATCAGGCCGGCGGTGGGGAAATCCGGCGCCGGGATCAGCTTCATCAGACCGGCGGTGTCGATGTCCGGGTTGTCGATCAGCGCGATGCAGCCGGCGATCACTTCGCCCAGGTTGTGCGGCGGGATATTGGTGGCGAGGCCGACCGCAATACCCGCCGAGCCGTTGACCAGCAGCTGCGGCACGCGCGTCGGCAGCACCAGCGGCTCGATGTCTTTCTCGTCGTAGTTCGGGACGAAATCGACGGTCTCGGAATCGAGGTCGGCCAGCATCTCCGAGGTCAGCCGCGCCATCCGGCATTCGGTGTAGCGCATTGCCGCGGCGCGATCGCCGTCGACCGAGCCGAAGTTGCCCTGGCCATCGACCAGCAGGTAGCGCATCGAGAACGGCTGAGCCAGGCGCACCAGCGCGTCGTAGGCAGCGGTGTCGCCGTGCGGGTGGTACTTGCCGATGACGTCGCCGACCACGCGCGCGCACTTGATGTACGGGCGGTTCCAGGTGTTGTTGAGCTGGCTCATCGCATACAGGATGCGGCGATGCACCGGCTTCAGGCCGTCCCGGGCATCCGGGAGAGCTCGGCCGACGATTACGCTCATCGCGTAATCCAGATACGAACGCCGCATCTCGTCTTCGAGATTAACGGACAGCACTTCCTTGGCGAATTCAGTCATTGCGCAATAGCGGGCTCGGGCGGCTGTTAGAAGGCCGCCTCGTATAGTCGGAGGGCTGAAGCAATATGCAGCAAATTATAACACGCGCAGCCCCGCAATGACGCTATAGACGCACAGAGACTGGAGGCTGTAGGGGGATAGTCGGATGAGCCTGGGGCTCGAATCTGCAGCGCTTAAGCCGGTCAGCTGACCGGCCCGACGTACCGAGGTGCTGCGGGAGGCTCAGATGGCACCCATGAAAACCAGTACCAGCACCACGATCAGCACAGTGCCCAGACCTCCTGCGGGATAGTAACCCCAAGAGCGGCTGTGCGAGTGCACCGGCAGCGCACCGACCAGCAACAGCAGCAACACGATCAGCAATATGGTTCCGAGTGCCATCACAATCTCCCTTTGCCTAATTGGCCCGAATGGGTAGGAGCAAAGGTAGCGATGTGATGCTGAACGCCCGGCATTGCGGCGACGTCATCGTAGGTTGGGGTGAGCGCAGCGAACCCCAACATTCGTCCGCGCTGATGTTGGGGTTCGCTGCGCTCACCCCAACCTACGAGTATTAGCCGAGCGTGATGCCCTCGAGCTTGGCGACCGTGAAGATGTCCTTGTCACCGCGACCAGACAGATTCACGACGATGTTCTCATCGGGCCGCATCGATGGCGCCAGCAGCTTGGCGTAGGCGACCGCGTGGGCGGATTCCAGTGCCGGAATGATGCCTTCGCGGCGCGCGCACTCATGGAACGCGGCCAGCGCCGCGTCATCGTTGATTGCGGAGTATTGCACGCGTCCCAGATCCTTCAGCCAGGAATGCTCGGGGCCGACGCCCGGATAATCCAGGCCGGCCGAGATCGAATGCGTGCCCTGAATCTGGCCGTTCTCGTCGGCCATGATGTAGGTGCGATTGCCATGCAGCACGCCGGGCTTGCCGGCGGACAGCGGCGCCGCATGCCGCCCGGTCTCGATGCCGTCGCCGCCCGCTTCGACGCCATACATCTTGACTTCGTCGAAACCGATGAACGGGTGGAACAGGCCAATCGCATTGGAGCCGCCGCCGACGCAGGCGACCAGTGCATCCGGTAGCCGGCCCATCTGCTCGCGCGACTGAGCGATCACTTCGCGGCCGACCACGGCATTGAAGTCGCGCACCAGCATCGGGTAAGGATGCGGGCCGGCGACCGTGCCGATGATGTAGAAGGTGTCGTCGACATTGGTCACCCAGTCGCGCATCGCCTCGTTCAGCGCGTCCTTCAAGGTGCGCGTGCCCGAGGTCACCGGCACCACTTCGGCGCCGAGCAGCTTCATCCGGTAGACGTTCGGCGACTGGCGCTCGATGTCGTCGGCGCCCATGTAGACCACGCACTTCAGCCCGAGACGCGCGGCGATCGTCGCGGTCGCGACGCCATGCTGGCAGGCGCCGGTCTCGGCGATGATCCGGGTCTTGCCCAGATGCTTGGCCAGCAGCGCCTGACCGACCGTGTTGTTGACCTTGTGCGCGCCGGTGTGGTTCAGGTCTTCGCGCTTGAGCCAGATGCGCGCACCGCCCCAGGCCTTGGTCAGACGATCCGCCGGATACAGCGGCGACGGCCGGCCGACATAGTGTTTCAGGTCGAAATCGAGCTCCGCCTGGAACTTCGGGTCGGCCTTGAACTGTTCGTAGGCCTCCTCCAGCTGGCGCAGCGGCTCCATCAGGGTTTCGGCGACGAAACGGCCGCCATAGGGGCCGAAATGACCGCGCGCATCGGGGTACTGTTCGTATTTCATTTTAGGGTGACTGAAGGTCGGCGCGGCGGACCGCGTCGACGAAAGCCCGCATCAGCGCGGGATCCTTGATGCCCGGCGCCGACTCGATTCCGCTGGATACATCCACGGCCGGCGGGGCCGCCATTGTAACCGCCTGGGCGACGTTGACCGGGCTCAGCCCACCGGCCAGCACCCAGGATTTGCTCAAGCCACGCGGTGACCGCGACCAATCGAAGCGGTGCCCGGTACCGCCCAGAGCACCGGGAGCGTGGCTGTCCAGCAGCAGTCCGCGCGCTCGTGAATAGCGCCGGCACCAGTCTTCCAGATCCTGGCTCTCGGCCATCGGCACAGCCTTCAGATACGGCCGCGCCCAGCGTTCGCAGAACAGCGGCGATTCCTGCCCGTGAAACTGCAGCAAGTCAGGTTCGATACGGTCGATGACCTCGGCGACCAGCGCCTCGTCGGCATCGCGAAAGAGCGCGACGACGCTGACGAAGACCGGCACACGGCGGCGCAGCTCGGCGGCGGCGGCCAGCGACACCACACGCTGGCTGCGGCTGTCGAAGATCAGGCCGACCGCATCCACCCCCAGGCTCAACGCGATGTCGAGATCCTCGGCGCGGGTGAATCCGCAGAACTTGATACGTGTCGGGATACGTGTCGGCAAGGCAGCTTCGCGTCGGGCAGTTGGAGACAGGACAACCGCTCAGGGCAACCAGAATTCCTGCGCGGCCGGAATGCCGAATTCGGACGGATAGTCGGCAGCCACAAAGTATAGCCCCTGGGCCGGTGCGGTCATGCCGGCGCGAGTGCGGTCGCGGCCGGCCAGCACCTCGGCGACCCAGGCTTCGGAGCGACGTCCGCTGCCAACCTCGATCAGCGTACCGGCGATGTTGCGCACCATGTGATGCAGGAACGCGTTGGCGCGGATGTCCAGCAGCACGAAGTCGTTTTCGCGATGTACGGCGATGTCGGTGATGCAGCGCATCGGCGTGTTCGACTGGCACTGAGATCCGCGGAACGCCGAAAAATCGAGTTCACCGGCCAGGTGCTGTGCGGCACGATGCATGGCATCGGCATCCAGTGTCCAGGCCAGCCAGGCCGCGCGATCACTGAGCAGCGCCGAGCGAGCGCGACTGTTGTGCATCACGTAGCGATAGCGGCGTGCGACCGCGCTGTGCCGTGCGTGGAAATCGTCGCGCACGGCCTGTACCCAGCGCAGCGAAATATCCGCCGGCAGATTCGCGTTGGTGCCGAGGAGCCAGGCATAAGGACTGCGAACCGACAGCGAATCGAAGTGGATGACCTGCGCATAGCCATGCACGCCGGCATCGGTACGGCCGGCTGCCGAAATGGCGACCGGATGCGCTGCGACCCTGGACAGCGCGGCTTCGAGTTCGCCCTGCACCGAGATCGCATGCGGCTGCGATTGCCATCCCGAATAACGCGTGCCGACGTATTCGACCGCGGCCGCCCAACGCGTCATCCGGACGAAATCCCGCCTAGAGCGGCAGTCGCTGCAGCAGAGACTGCGCGTCGGCCTGCTGCGCGGCATTGCCCTGCAGTGCCACCTCGGCGAGCAGATCGCGCGCCATCTGCTTGTCGCCCATGTCCAGATAGGCACGCGCCAGATCGAGCTTGGTGCCGACTTCGTCGTCGGTCGAGATCTCGACTTCGGGCTCGGCCTCGTAAAGATCGATGTCGGACGGATCGATATCGGGCAGTGCTTCGAACGCCACCACGCCGGGATCCGACAGATCGAGCGCCGCCGGCGCGGCGCCGGACGTCGAGGGCGACGAACCTCGCCAATGGGTCTGCGTATGCCAGGTCGACACATCGACCGGCGCACTGGCGTCGAACTGGCTCAACTCGAATTCGAGCAGATTGTCGTTCCTGGCTGCGGGCGTCTCCGGAGGAGCCGGCATCTCTAGCATCGGCTCGAGTCGGAACTCGACGCCGTTTCCGTGATGTTCGGCCCGAATCAGCTCGGCATCGGTCTCGCCACGAAACAGCGTCGCATCCGGGCACAACTGGCCGCCCATGAATACCAGGCGGCCCCACTCCGACGGCCCGACGCGCGGCTGGATCTGCAGCGCCAGTGCTTCAAAGTCAGCTGCCCGCCCCGCAGCGAAATAGGTCTCGGCCAGCTTCATCTGCAGGTCGTTGCGTTCGGGCTCGTTCGTGCTCGCCTCGAGCAGACCGCGCACCGCCTCGTCGTAAAGGCCATAGGACAAATGGAAGTCCGCTTCGGCCAGCGGATCGAGCTCATCCAGCGAAGGCTGAGCGCCTGTGATCGAAGTCGCGAGGTCGATATCGGCCGGATGCGCGTCTTCGCCCTCGATCGGCGAGACTTCGGCCATGGGCTCGGCTTCGGCCTGCGGCAGGTCGATGATCGCCTCACTTGCAATCGCAGCCTCGGTCGGCAGCTCGGGCGGCGCCTCCGGGCTGACAAGCACGAGCGGCTCGCCGGCCGGCAACGCAGCAAGCTCGACCTCCGGCTCGATCGCCGTGGCCGCGGCAGCGAGCGGAGCCGCCGCCACCGGCACGTCGCTGCGAACCGGCACTGCAGGCGGCAGGCGGCGACGGCGCCACAAAACCCATACCGCCAGCAGCGCCAGCACCAACAGAACCAGCGCCCACGGCAGCGGATACGACGCGGGCGGCGCAGGCGGTGCGGGCGTGGCTGCCGGCGGTGTCGCGGGCGCCGGAGTTGCAGCCGGAACCGGAGTTTCGGCCGGTGCCGCATCGGCGGCGGCAGTTGGAGCGGCTGCATCGACGGCGCCGGGCGGCGCCGGGCTTGCAGCCTCGGTTCCGGCGGGCGCTTCCGGCACCGCGGCCGGCACAATCGGAGTCTCTGCTGCCACGACCGCAGGCGCTTCGGCGACGGCGGCCGGCTTGGCCGGTGCAGCCGCCGCGGCACCGCTCACGGCGGCAGACGACGAAGTACGCAGAGCCTGCACGCGACGGCGCGCTTCGATCTCGGGCACGGCCCGCATTTCATCGACGCTCGGCACACGCAGCACCGAGCCGATCAACAGGCCATTGATGCCGCCGATGAAAGCCTGAGGATTGGCGGTGTACAGGGCCAGCATCGTCTGGTCCATCGAGACCAGCGATGGATCGGGGCGCAACTTCGACGCGACGCTCCAGAACGTCTGTCCGGATCGGATCGGGCCATAGCTCCGGGGTTGCTGCTGCTGCGCGCTGGCGGCTGCATCGGATGTCGGAACCGCGTCGTCGGTCGTGGGCACGTCGGCGGGCGCAAACGATCCGGCTTTGGCGGTCTCATAGACGCGGCCCGGCGCAGCCGCGCCGGACTCGGGGGCGTTCGGCCCGCTCGGCGGCAGATCCAGCAGCACCGAATAGCCGCGCAGCACACGGCTGTTGCCGGCGCGAGCCTCCACCAGCAAGGCGATGAAGGGCTCGCGCGCGATCTCGTCGCTGCTGATCCTGACTTTCGATCCGATGACGCTGAACTTGAGGCTGGACAGGTAATCACCGCGTTCGACTCCGGCTTTCTCGAAGTCCGCTGGCGAGGCCAGTTGCACGCGCAGACCTTCCGCCTCGTCCTGGCTCAGAGACGTCAGCGGAATCGTCGCGGACAAGGCCTGATTCAAATGCGACGCGACCTGAATCTCGCCCAGCCCCAGGGAATAGGCGGCGGTGCAGAAAAGACCAGCCAGCAGCGCCGTCCCCTTAGCCAGTCTTTGCAGCATCTAGGTCTCCGCGCGCCGCCCGCATCTGCGCGTCTAATTGTGGTCGAGGCCTGCGTCGCGCCGATGGCGCGATCTGCAGTGCCTCATACAGTAGCAAAAGTGCCCCGGCCGCCGGGCCGGGCCACTGCCCCGCTGGCACCAGCGGCTGGTGCGGCAGGATCAACGGCGCGGGCACCTGGCGCAAGCAACAAGCGGAGCAGCGTCGCCAGAAACGCCAGAGCCGTTCCGGGCCGGCCGGAATCCGTTCGGCCGCTGATCTAGGGCCTGTTGACATTTAATTGGCCAGCGCAGCGATCAATTAAATGTCAACAGGCCCTAGGCAGTGGACGAAGGGTTTTCTGAACAGGAGCTTACATCTCATGGCAGCGGTTTTGCTTATAGTCATTCCATGGTTTCAAGAAATCGTCGTATTCAATATCTGATTGGCGCCGCGTTACTCACCTCGTTCGGAGCGCGCGGCCATGCGCAGGCCGTGGACACTGCCGAGCTGTCGGTGCTGTATGCCTCGCCTGCATTCCAGCAGAGCGTGATGCAGAAAGTCGGCAAGCCGACACTCGCCGCGGGCCAGCGCAGCGTGCTCGGCGCCAGCGCGCCGCCTTCATCGGCCGCAGTGCGCATCTACATGCCGGAGACCGTCAGTGCCGACCTCGACTACCAGGCTCAGGAGGGCATCAGCCGCACCTTGCGCGAGCAACTCGCGCGCCGCGTCGTCAATGCCGATCCACAACAGGAGCCCGAGGTGCGCACCGCACTGGCCAGCGGCTGGATCTGGCAACAGTTCGATGCGCTGCTGTCCGGCATCGGCTACTCGAGCCGCAACCTCGCCGACGTGATGGCCTCGTATTACGTCGGCAGCTGGGAAATCGTCAATCATACGGTCGTGCCGCCCAACTACTTCCGGGCGGTGCGCAATCAGCTCGCTCGTTCATTGCGGCACAGCCCGGAAATCATTCTTATGAGCGACGCCGAGAAGCAGCGCACCTCGGAAGCGCTCGGCATCCTGACCACGGTCGCCGGCAACGGCAGCCAGGAGCTGCTGAAAAAAGGCGATCAGATCGGTTATCTGGCGATGCAGAGCGCGGTCTACGAATCCCTGTTGTTGCAGGGCATCGATCTGAAGCATCTGACGCTGACGTACCTTGGCTTTCAGCCGAGCTGAAATCTCCGCTTAACGTAGGTCGGCAATCCCTTGCCAACATGCCAAGTCGATACGCAATCGAGGCCTCACGTCGGCAAAGGATTGCCGACCTACGCGGCCAGCAGGATCCGCAGCATCCGCCGCAGCGGCTCGGCCGCGCCCCACAGCAGCTGATCGCCGCAGGTAAACGCAGCCAGATATTCCGGCCCCATGTTGAGCTTTCGCAGACGGCCGACCGGCACCTGCAGCCGGCCGCTAACCGCGGCCGGCGTCAGCTCGCGCATACTGGCCTCGCGATCGTTCGGCACCACGCGCACCCAGTCGTTGGCGGTCCCGATCAGCGCCTGGATCTCGGCCAGCGGCACGTCGCGGTGCAGCTTGATCGTCAGCGCTTGGCTGTGGCAGCGCATTGCGCCGATGCGCACGCACAGGCCGTCGACCGGGATTGGTTCCCAATCCGAACCATGACCGCGGCCGAGAATCTTGTTGGTCTCGGCCTGGCCTTTCCATTCTTCCTTGGACTGGCCGTTGTCGAGCTGCTTGTCGATGTACGGGATCAGGCTGCCCGCCAAGGCCACGCCGAAGTTCTGCGTCGGAAATTCCGCACTGCGCAGCGTCGCGGTGACCTGGGTATCGATGTCGAGAATGCTGCTGGCCGGATCGGCGAGCAGGCCGGACACGGCCGCATGGGTCGCGCCCATCTGCGCGATCAGCTCGCGCATGTTCTGTGCACCGGCGCCACTGGCGGCCTGGTAGGTCATCGCGCTCATCCACTCGACCAGGTTCTCGCGATACAGCGCTCCAAGCGCCATCAGCATCAGGCTGACGGTGCAGTTGCCGCCGATGTAGTTCTTTACGCCGCTGTCGATGCCGCGGGAAATCACTTCGCTGTTGACCGGATCGAGCACGATGATCGCGTCGTTGCTCATGCGCAGCGTCGAGGCCGCGTCGATCCAGTAACCGTTCCAGCCGGAAGCCCGCAGCTTCGGGAAAATCTCGCCGGTGTAATCGCCACCCTGGCAGGTGATGACGACGTCCATCGCGCGCAGCGCGTCGACGCTGGCGGCGTCGAGCAGCTTGCCGGCGTTCTTTGCAAACGCAGGCGCGGCTCCGCCGACGTTCGAGGTCGTGAAGAAATGCGGTTCGATCAGCGCGAAATCATTCTCCTGCTGCATGCGCTGCATCAGCACCGAACCCACCATGCCGCGCCAACCCACCATGCCGACTTTCTTCATCTTCGTTCTCTGTTGCCCTCTTCGAATCAGCGCTGCAGCGCTGCCACTACCGCATCGCCCATCTCGCGCGTGCCGATGATCTTCTCGCCAGGCTGCGCGATGTCGCCGGTGCGATGGCCGGCACGCAGCACGCCCTTCACCGCCGCGTCGATGCGATCGGCGATGTCGCCGCGATCGAAGCTGTACTTGAACATCATGCCAACGGACAGGATCGTCGCCAGCGGATTGGCCTTGTTCTGGCCGGCGATATCCGGCGCGCTGCCGTGAATCGGCTCGTACATGCCCTTGCCGTTCACGTCCAGCGAAGCCGAAGGCAGCATGCCGATCGAGCCGCCGAGCATCGAGGCTTCATCGGAAAGAATGTCGCCGAAGATATTGCCGGTGACGATCACGTCGAACTGCCTGGGCCTGCGGATCAGCTGCATCGCCGCGTTGTCGACGTACATATGGCTCAGCTCGACGTCGGGATAGCCCTTGCCGACTTCGATGACGACTTCGCGCCACAGCCGCGAAGTCTCCAGCACGTTTTCCTTGTCGACCGAACACAGCTTCTTGCTGCGCTTGCGTGCCGCCTCGAAGCCGAGACGTGCGATGCGCTCCACCTCGGTGCGGCTGTAATGCATGGTGTCGTAGCCTTCTTCGACGCCTTCGGCATTCGTGCGGCGGCCGCGCGGCTGGCCAAAGTAGATGTCGCCGGTCAGCTCGCGCAGGATCAGCAGATCCAGGCCGGCGATGATCTCCGGCTTCAGCGACGAGGCCGCGGCAAGCTCTGCATAAGCCAGCGCCGGGCGGAAGTTCGCGAACAGGCCGAGATCCTTGCGAATGCCGAGCAGGCCGCGTTCCGGGCGCAGTTCGCGCGGCAGCTCGTCGTACTTGGGGCCGCCGACGGCACCGAGCAGGATGGCGTCGGCCGCACGCGCGAGTTTCTGCGTGGATTCGGGGTAAGGATGGCCTTCGGCGTCGACCGCCGCGCCGCCGAGCAGGCCGAATTCGTATTCGAGCGCTTCGCCTTCGGCGCGCAGTACGTCGAGCACTTTCACGGCTTCGGCCATCACTTCAAGGCCGATGTAGTCGCCCGGGAGGATCGCGATTTTTTTGGTCATGTTTTCTTTCGGGTTTCAGCTGGAACTGTAGGAGCGGGTCATACCCGCGACTGGATCTTCAAGGGCACAGTCGCGGGTATGACCCGCTCCTACAGTCAGATGATTGAGTTCGGTTATGCCGTAAACAGCCACGGCGCTTCTTCCCTGCGACGCGCCTCGTACGCCCGGATCGCATCTCCCGCCTGCAGCGTCAGCCCGATCTCGTCGAGGCCGCGCACCAGGCAATCCTTGCGGAAGTCGTCGACGTCGAAGCGATGCCGCAAGCCGCCGGGTGTGATCACCACCTGCTCGGGCAGATCGATCGTCAGCTGGTAACCCGGCGTCGCGGCGAGTTCCTCGAACAGCGACTCGATCACCTCGGCCGGCAGCGCCACCGGCAGGAATCCGGTCTTGAATGAATTGTTATAGAAGATGTCGGCGAAACTGCTCGCGATCACTGCGCGAAAACCGAAATCGTCCAGCGCCCAGACCGCGTGTTCGCGCGAAGAACCGCAGCCAAAATTCTCGCGGCTCAGCAGGATCTGCGCATCGCGAAACGCCGGCTGGTTCAGCACGAAGTCGGGATTCGGCCGCCGGCTCGCGACCGGCACGTCAAGCTCACCCGGATCGAGGTAGCGCCAACTATCGAACAGGTACTGACCGAAGCCGGTGCGCTTGATCGACTTCAAGTACTGCTTCGGAATAATCGCGTCGGTGTCGACGTTCGGCCGGTCCAGCGGCGCGACCTTGGCGGTGACGCTAGTGAAGGCTCTCATGCAAAGCTCCTGACATCGACGAAGTGCCCGGCAATACCGGCGGCGGCAGCCATCGCCGGCGATACCAGATGGGTACGGCCGCCCTGCCCCTGGCGCCCTTCGAAATTGCGGTTGCTGGTCGACGCACAGCGCTCGCCCGGTTCCAGGCGGTCGGCATTCATCGCCAGGCACATCGAGCAGCCCGGCTCGCGCCACTCGAAGCCGGCGTTTAGAAAGATCGTGTGCAGACCTTCTTTCTCGGCCTGCGCCTTGACCAGGCCCGAGCCCGGCACGACCAGCGCCAGCTTGACGCTGGCGGCCTTGGTCCTGCCGCGTACGATCACGGCCGCGGCGCGCAGATCCTCGATGCGCGAGTTGGTACAGGAGCCGATGAAAACCTTGTCGATCCGGATCTGCTCGATCGGCTGGTTCGCCTGCAGGCCCATGTAGGCCAGCGCCTTTTCCATGCCGGAGCGCTTGACCGCGTCACCGACCTTGGCCGGGTCCGGCACCGAGGCCGACACCGGCAGCACCATTTCCGGCGATGTGCCCCAGGTCACCTGCGGCTGGATCTCGGCCGCATCGAGCACGACTTCCTTGTCGAACAGCGCGCCTTCATCCGAGTGCAGCGTCTGCCAGTGCGCGGCCGCTTGGTCCCAGTGGTCGCCCTTGGGCGAGAACGGGCGTCCCTTGCAGTAGGCTATCGTCGTCTGGTCGACCGCGATCAGGCCGGCGCGCGCGCCGCCTTCGATCGCCATGTTGCAGACCGTCATGCGGCCTTCCATCGACAGCGCGGTGATCGCCTCACCGGCAAATTCGATCGAGTAACCATTGCCGCCGGCGGTGCCGATGCGGCCGATGATCGCCAGCACGATGTCTTTCGCGGTAACGCCCGGGCCGACCCGGCCGCGCACGACGATGCGCAGGGTCTTGGTTTTTTTCGCGATCAGGCACTGCGTGGCCAGCACATGCTCGACTTCGGAGGTGCCGATGCCGAAGGCCAGCGCACCGAAGGCGCCGTGCGTCGAAGTATGCGAGTCGCCGCAGACCACAGTCATGCCCGGCAAGGTCGCGCCCTGCTCCGGGCCGATCACATGGACGATGCCCTGGCGCAGATCGCTCATCTTGAAAAGCGTGATGCCGCTCTCAACACAATTGGACTCCAAAGCTTCGACCTGAGTGCGGGAAATCGGGTCGGTGATGCCGGAGCTTCTATTGGTGGTCGGCACGTTGTGATCGGCCACCGCAAGGTTCGCGGAAATGCTCCAGGGCTTGCGTCCATTCAGACGCAGCCCGTCGAAGGCCTGCGGGCTGGTGACTTCGTGCACCAGGTGGCGGTCGATATAGATCAGGCAGGAACCGTCGCCCTTGTCCTGGACGACGTGCTCATCCCAGATTTTTTCGTACAGGGTTCGTGCTGGCGTGTGCGCTGCGGAGGCCATTGGATCGCTCGTTCGGCTATCGGATGGCGCGGATTTTAGGCCTGGGCTTGCCATAACTCCAATGAATCGTTTGAATATCCTGCATTCCGTTATGGAATTCGAGAGCAGTGCCTGTCCATGGATACCCAGGATCTGAATGCCTTCGTCGAAGTCGCCGAGACCGGCTCGTTCTCAGCCGCCGCCGAGCGCCTGCACCTGACCCAGCCGGCGATCAGCAAGCGCGTCGCGTCGCTGGAGAACCGGCTGAAGCGGCCGCTGTTCGACCGCGTCGGCCGGCGCATCACGCTGACCGAGGCCGGCATCGCGCTGCTGCCCTATGCGCGACGTGTGCTGCACGAGCTGGAAGACGGGCGGCGCGCGGTGTCGCGGCTGTCCGTGGAGATCAGCGGCCGGCTGTCGATCGGTACCAGCCACCACATCGGCCTGCACCGGCTGCCGCCGGTGCTGAAGCATTACACCCAGCACTATCCCGAAGTCGATCTCGACATCCATTTCATGGACTCCGAGGACGCCTGCGACGCGGTGCTGGCCGGCAAGCTCGAACTCGGCATCGTCACCCTGCCGCTGGCGCCGCTGCCCAAGCTCGAACAGCGCCTGGTGTGGCCCGATCCGCTGGCGGTGGTGGTGTCGCCCGAGCATGAACTGTCCAGGCTGAAGACGGTCGATCTGACTATGCTGGCCGCGCATCCCGCGGTGTTGCCGGACGCGGCCACGTACACTCATCGCATCATCACCTCGGCGCTGCAGCGGCATGGTGTGGCGCCGCGGGTGCGGCTGGCGACAAACTATCTGGAGACGCTGAAGATGCTGGTCGCGATCGGCCTGGGCTGGAGCGTGCTGCCGCGCTCGATGCTCGACGACAGCATCCGCGCGATCGACGTCGCCGGCTTCGAGCTGCAGCGCGAACTCGGCATCGTCTGGCACCAGCGCCGCACCCAATCCGCACCCGCCCGGGCGCTCATCGAAGAGCTGCTCGGAACTGCCACTTGACCTCGTCTCTTTCATGCTCAGTAGCAACTTCAGGCTCGAACCCCGTCCCGTCCGCATCGGCGGCTACCAGACCCGCCTTCTGGAACGCAGCGGCCCCGCGGATCTGACGCTGCTGTTCATCCACGGCTGGGCCGACAGCGCCGATACCTATCGGCCGCTGATGGCGGCGCTGGCCGACGTGCCGGCGCGGCTGGTCGCCGTCGACCTGCCGCAGTTCGGCGCCGCCGAGGATCTGGCGCCCGGGCCGCAGCTGCCGCAATTCGTCGCGTTCGTGCGGGCCGCGCTGGCTCATTTCGGCGCCCGCGGCAGGCTGCTGCCGATCGCGCAATCCCTGGGCGGACGCGCGCTGCTGATGGCGCTGAACCAGCCCCTGAGCCTCGACATTCCGGGCTGCGTAGTGATCGGCCCGGCGCCGCTGGATCTGCCGGCCTGGCAGAAGATGCTGGTGCGCAACGGCTCGCTGGCGCCCAGCGCCAGCCGGCTCGGCGACGAGCTGAGCTGGGAGCAGCAACAGGCCGAGTTCCTGAAGAGCTTCAAGCGCACCTGCCTGGCGCAGCCCGAACTCGTAGCGGACTCGGTTTACGCCGATTACCTGAGCCATTACACGCCGGCGCGCATCGCCCGCCACATGAGTTCACTGATCTCGATCGGCAACGAACTTCAGCAGCCGCTGCAGCTGTCGGCGCTGCAGCTGCCGGTCGAAATGATCTGGGGCGAGCTCGACCGCATGGCGCCGCTCAAGGGCGCCGATCGCTATGTAGAGGCGCTGGCGCAGGTGAATCTGACGGTCTTCAAGGGCTGCGGCCATCACGCGCATCTGGAGCGGGTGGCCGAGACCGCCGGGATCGTGCGCCGGCTGATTCCCTGAACCTGTAGGAGCGGACCTTGTCCGCGATTCTTCGAGTGAGCGCTACCGTCGAGAATCGCGGACAAGGTCCGCTCCTACAGTTGTGCATCGAGAGCCTGACGTGATTCCCCGGCGCCCGACCTAGTCAGGACGAACGAGGTCGCCGGCGCGGCTCCGCTCCTAAGATGCGGCGGACAAGACTGCGACAGCAGCGCTGCGAGGGAGGACGCTATGAAGCTCGATCGTGGCCTGCGCTATTGCGCAGCAATGGTGCTTGCGATGCAGGCGGCTGGCAGCGATGCAGCAAGCCGCTGCGGCGACGCCGCGCAGCGCCCCTGGTGCGACACCACGCTGAGCGCGTCACAGCGATCCGATCTGCTGCTGGCTTCGATGACGCTGTCACAGAAGATCGGGATGATGGCCGGTGACGATGCGCTGAGCGTGATCAACGGCACACCGGCGACCGGTGTCGTCGACGGCATACCGGCACTCGGCATCCCGACGCTGTACATGTCCGACGGCCCGGTCGGGCCGCGCGAGGGCAAGGCCACCGCAATGCCCTCGCCGCTCGCGCTCGGCGCCAGCTTCGATCCGGCGCTGGCGCGGCGCGTCGGCGCGGCCATCGCCAACGAGGTCCGCTACGAGGGCAACGACCTGCTGCACGGCCCGAGCGTCGACGTGATGCGCACACCGCTGTCCGGCCGCGCGTTCGAAACCTATGGCGAAGATCCGCTGCTGAGCAGCCGTATCGCGCCGCAATGGATCATCGGCGCGCAGAGTGAAGGCGTGATCGCCAACGTCAAGCACTTTGCGGTCTATACACAGGAAGGCCAGATCGGCGTGCCGCCGGTGACCGCGCTGATCGGCGGGCGCCAGCTGGTCAATGCACTGATCGACGAGCGCACGCTGCGCGAGCTGTATCTGCCGCCTTTCGAGGCCGCCGTGCAACGGGGCGAAGTCGGCTCGCTGATGTGCGCCTACCACTTCGTCAACAGTGCGCCGGCCTGCTCCAGCGCACATCTGCTCGAAGACATCCTGCGGCAGGAATGGGGCTTCGACGGTTTCGTGGTCTCCGACTACTACCTGGCAGTGAAGGACACGGTGCTGAGCGCGCGCAACGGCCTGGAGATCGAGATGCCGATCGGCACTTTCTATACGCCGCTGCTGCTGGAGCTGCAGGTACGCGCCGGCCTGATACCCGTGAGTACCATTGACCAGCGCGTCGGCAACATCTTGCGCACGCTGTTCCGCTTCGGCTTCTTCGACCGCGCCGACTTCCCTTCCGACGACACGTTGATCGATCAGCCTGCGCACGCGCGGGTCGCGCGCGACGCCGCCGAGCGAGGCATGGTGCTGCTGCGCAATACCGGCGTGCTGCCGCTGGATGCGCGCCAGCTGCGCCGCATCGCGGTGATCGGCGAGCCGGCGACGCGGCTGCCCAATGGCGGCGGCTCGTCGGCCGTGGTGCCGTTCCAGTTCGTTACGCCGCTGGACGCGATCACGCAGCGCGCCGGCAGCGGTATCGCGGTGAGCTACGACGACGGCCGCCAGCCGGCGAGCGCCACGGCGCTGGCCGCAAAATCCGATGTGGTGCTGGTATTCGTCGCCGACAAAAGCTCGGAAGGCGTCGACAAGCGCTGCCTGTCGCTGGACTGCCCGCTGCTCGGCCGCAGCGCGCAGGACAGGCTGATCGAAGCCGTCGCGGCAGCCAACCCAAACACCGTCGTGATGCTCGAGATCGGCGGCCCGGTGCTGACGCCGTGGCGCGAGCACGTCGCCGCAATTCTCAGCGCCTGGTATCCGGGCCAGGAAGCCGGCGCGGCGATGGCGCGCGTGCTGTTCGGCGACACCGATCCGGGCGGCCGCCTGCCGGTCAGCTTTCCGGCGGCCGAGAAGGACACCGCGACCGCCGGCCACCTCGCACGCTATCCGGGCCTGCTGAACCAGGCGTTCTATTCCGAAGGGATCTTCACCGGCTACCGCTGGCACGACGCCAATAACGTCGCACCGGCTTATGCCTTCGGCTTTGGCCTGTCGTATACGCAGTTCGAGACCGGCGAACTCGAGGTGTCCACGCGCCGCGACGGCGGGCTGCGGGTGGCGATGAGCATCCGCAATGCCGGCAGCCGCGCCGGCTGGGCAGTGGCGCAGCTCTACCTCGGCCTGCCCTCGCCATCCGCCGACGTCGCGCAACCGGTGCATGCCTTGAAGGGCTTCGACAAACAGCGGCTGCAGCCTGGCGAATCACAACGCCTGCAATTCGATCTCGACCCTCGTGCGCTGTCGTATTGGGACATCGCCGACAACCGCTGGCGCGTCGCCGCCGGTTGCTATTCGATCGATGCCGGCAGCTCATCACGCGAGCTGCCGCTGCATCGGGCGATGAACCGCGCCGCCGACTCGAGTTGGTCCGCCGGCTGCCCCTGATGTCAGCCTGACATCATGTTTCAGGCTTCTGAGTTCATCCGGAAACCAGCCGCCGCTAGGCTGCTCCGCGAATAGGGTCTCCAGCCGGGGGGCCTCAAATCAGGGAGTATCGAAATGAACAGGGGAAGCAGGCTGTTTTGCGTTGTGCGCGCACTCGGCGCCGCGGTGCTGTTGCTGAGCGGCGTTGGCGCCGCCCAGGCCGCCGAATTCGGCGAGGTCAGCGTGTTCGCTCAGGTGCCGGTGCCGAACGGGTTTCCGGAAGGTCTGGCGGTGCATGGCGGCCACGTCTACACCGCCGGTCCGGCGACCGTGGGAACCTCGCTGAACAACAAGCCTTCGCGGGTATTCGAGTTCAGCCTGGCCAGCGGCGAGCTGACGCGCACGCTGATCACCCAGGGCGAAAAGGTTTTCGGCGCCGAACATGCGAACTCCTGCCTGGCTTTCGACGGCAATGGCCGCTTGTACGTGCTCAACAACCAGCTCGGCGCCTACCGTCTGGATTTGCAGACCGAAGAGCAAACCTCGTACACGCCGCCGTTCCCGAATCTGCGCAGCTGCCTGCCGCTGGGCCTGTCGAAGAACGCCTGCTCGACCACACCGCTGAACCTGCCGCCGCTGCCCAACGACATCGCCTTCGACGAGCAGGGCTACGCCTACGTCACCGATTCGACGCAGGCGACGATCTGGCGGGTGCCGCCCGGCGGCGGCGAACCGCAGATCTGGTTCCAGGACTATCGCCTGGCCTCGGCCTACATCGGCGTCAACGGCGCGCGCCTGTCGCCGGACCGCAGCCAGCTGTTCTTCACCGTGACCATCGATCCGCTGGGCCAGGGCTGGGTCTATACGCTGCCGCTGGTCGAGCAGCCGCAGAAGTCGGACCTGAAGGCCTTCCACTACTACCCGGCCGGTGGCCCGGACGGCATCGCCTTCGGCGCCTCGGGGCGGCTGTACGTGACGCTGGCGCTGCCGGGACGCTCCGCGATCTCGATCCTGAATCCGGACGGCAGCGAATACGCCCGCGTGCAGAACAAGCTGCTGAGCCTGATCGCGCCGCTGGATTCGCCGGCGAACATCGCCTTCGATGGTACGGGCAATATCCTGGTCAGCAATCACGCTTTCGCAACCGGCCTGCTGCTGCCCAAGCACTTCCAGATCCTGAAAATCTTCGTCGACGATTACGAATCGCCGCTGGCGGCGCCACTGCTACCGTAGCTTCCTGTAGGAGCGGGTCATACCCGCGACTGTGCCGTCTGAGTCGCAGTCGCGGGTATGCGCTCCTACAGTTCCAGCTTATAACCGACGCCGTAGATCGAGCGGATCAGCTCCTGCTCGGGGCTGGCCGCGTCGAGCTTGCGGCGCAGGTTCTTGATGTGGCTGTCGACGGTGCGATCAGTGACCACGCGGTGATCGGTGTACAGGTTGTCGAGCAGCTGATCGCGCGAGAACACGCGGCCGGGCGCGGCGGCCAATGTCTTCAGCAAGCGGAACTCGACCGGCGTCAGATCCAGCAACTGCTCGTTGAAGCTGGCCGCGTAGCGCTCCTCGTTGATCAGCAGCCCGGCGTTCGTCGCGGGCGCATCGTCAGCCGCATCGCCGCGGCTGCTGCGCCGCAGGATCGCCTTGACCCGCGCGACCACTTCACGCGGACTGAAAGGTTTGCAGATGTAGTCGTCGGCGCCGAGTTCGAGCCCGATCAGGCGGTCGATCTCCTCGACCTTGGCGGTCATCATCACGATCGGCAGATCGCTGAAGCTGCGCAGGTCGCGACACACGTCCAGGCCGTCGCGGCCCGGCAGCATCAGGTCGAGCAGCACCAGGTCGGGATGATAGTCCTTGACCGCGTCGACCACGTCGCGGCCGTCGTTGATGATGCGGGTCTCGAAGCTGGCAGCCTTCAGATAATCCGAAACCACCGCGGCGAGCTTGGGCTCGTCCTCGACGATCAGGATGCGGCGTACCGGCATGGCAGGTGACGGACTCATTCGCGATTCCTCATTGACGAGGCCAGCAGGGGTAGCGACACGGTCATGTGAACGCCACCGAATTTCGATGCCGCAGCGGACAGGCGTCCGCCGTGGGCCTCGACGATATTGCGGCAGATCGCAAGGCCCAGGCCGGCGCCGCCGTGGGCACGGTTGCGCGAACCTTCCACGCGATAGAAGCGCTCGAACAGGCGCGGCAACAGTTCGGGCGCGACACCCGGCGCCGAATCTTCGAAGTCGATCCGCGCATGCCCGGCCTCGCGGCGAATGCTGACGCGCAATTGGCCGCTGCCATCGGGCCTGGCCTCGGTATAGCGCAGGCTGTTTTCCAGCAGATTGACGAACAGCTGGCGCAACCGGCTTTCGTCGGCCAGCACCAGCATTTCCGAAGACGACGGCGCCTCGTTCAAGCTCAGGCCGCGCGACGCGAAGCGCTCACGGAACAGATCGAGACTGCTGTGAAGAATCTCGGCAACATCGACATCGACCTTGCGATAGGTCAGCGCGCCGGCGTCGGACAGCGACAAGTCGTACAGATCGCTGACCAGCTTGTTCAGATGGCGCGCTTCGGCCTGCAGCGAGCGGATCGCGTCGGTGGTCAGCGGACGCACACCGTCTTCGAGCGCTTCCATCTCGCCCTGCAGCACCGACAGCGGTGTGCGCAATTCATGCGAGACGTCGGCCATGAAAGCGCGGCGCATCTGCTCGTTTTTTTCCAGTGTGGTCGCGAGCTGGTTGAAGTCGCCTGCGAGCAGGCCGATCTCGTCGCTGGACGACACCGGCACGCGCGTCGAGTAGTTGCCGGCCGCGAGGCGCCGCGTCGCGCCGGCGATGCGGCGCACCGGTGCCAGGAACGCGCGCGCCAGCCCGAACGCGACCGCCGCCGCGAGCAGCCCGGCCAGCCCGCCGATGATCAGGTTCGCGCGCAGCTGCTGGCGCTGGAAGCGCACGTCGGCAGCAACGGTGACCTCCTCGAAGGGCGCCATCGCCAGCCAGCCGACGGAGTGGCCTTCGACCACGATCGGCCGCGTCTCCGCGGCCGGGCCGATCTGCGAATAGCCGATCACCAGTTGGTGCTGATCATCGAGCACGGCGACACGAAGATTCAGGCCGGTCATTTCGACGTCGCTCATCGGCGCGCGCTGGTCACCGGGCTTGTCCGGGTCGGTATCGGGTCGCGCCAGGCGGATCAGCGCGAACCAGGCGCGCGAGTTGTCACGCAGGAAATCCCAATTGCGATGCTGCCGGTACGCCTCGACCAGATCGGGCATCAGGGATTCCATGCGGGCACGGCCCTGCTCGTTGACGTAGCCGAGAAAGCCCTGCGTGAAGCTGATGCGCGCCGCCACTCCCATCGCCACCGCGACCAGCAGGCTGGTGGCGAGGATGGCGACAAACAGCTTGGCGGTCACGCTGGTCTTCATCGCGGTTCTCGTTAAGGCGCACCGTTGTACGTTCATGGTGCTCGCTGATCAAGCGCTTAACGCCGAATCCACGTTTTTTCCATTATTGATACACGAATCCGGCCCAGAGTCGCCTTCAGTTCTTCCACGTAACAAGGATTGAAGCCATGACAAACAAGACCGCCAACAAGACTGCTTTTGCCGCCGCGCTGCTCGCGACGCTAGCCATGACCTATGCCGGCACGAGTTCGGCTCGCGATGACCATAACCGGCAGGATCAGGCCAATCAGGCCGGGCACCATGACGATCGTCATGATGATCGCCACGACGGCCGTGGGGACGAGCATCGTGACAATCGCAACGATCATGACAACGACCATAACGACGGCCATCACGACAATTGGAATGATCATGACGACCGCCGCAACAACCATCAGCAGCGTTATCACGTCACCACCTACCAGCACCCGCGCGGTTATCAGGCGCGTCGCTGGGGGCCGGGCGAAACGCTGCCGCGCGGTTATCGCACGTCGAGCTATGTGGTCTATGACTACCAGCGGTATCGCCTGCGTGCGCCGCCGCGTGGTCAGCGCTGGGTGCGGGTCGACAATGACGTCGTGCTGATCTCGATTTCCAACGGCATCGTCGCCGAGCGCATCGGCTTCCTGTTCTACTAGGCCGCTCTCAAATCGAAGCGGCGCTCGGTCCGGACCCACTCATCGACCACGGTCGATGGCTGGGCCTTGGAGTACAGCCATCCCTGCACGGCCTGGCAACCGAGGCCGTGCAGGTAGGCGGCGGTATGCGGCTCTTCGACACCCTCGGCGACGATGTCGATCTTCAGACGGTGCGCAAGTTCAACCGTGGCCTGCACGATTTCACGAACGCGCGCGTCGGAGTCCAGGCCGGAAATGAAGCTGCGATCGATCTTGATCGAATCCACCGGCAGCTGGTGCAGATAGCTCAGCGACGAATAGCCAGTACCGAAATCATCGAGCGAAATGCCCATGCCCTGATCGCGGACCCAGCGCAGACGCTGGGCGACGCCCTTGAAATCGCGGACCAGCACCCCTTCGGTGATTTCGAGCTTGATCTGCCTGCGCGCCAGCGGATGGCGCTTGAACAGATCCATCAAGCGCTCCATAAAGTCGATATCGGCGACGTCGTCGGGCGAAACATTGATCGAGATCCACGGCGCCAGGCGATCGACCGAAGCGGACTTCCATAGCTCCACCATCTCAATCGCCTGGCGCAAGGCGCCGAGCGTCAACTGATGCACGTGATTCGTGCGCTCGGCCCAGGTGATGATCTCGGGGACCGCGATCTGGAACGACGCGTCCGGCCAACGCAGCAGCGACTCAAAGCCGAGGATGTCGCCGGTAGCCAGACTGATCACCGGCTCGTAGAACTGGCGGAACGCGCTGTTATCGAAGGCCTTCAGCAACACCCGGTCGCGGCTATCGACCGGTGTCTGCATGCGCGCCGTGGCCATCGCGCTCGGCGCCGGTTGCGCCGCCAGGGCGCGCTCGAAATTCAGGTACCGGCGGCTCAGCACCGACACCTGCCGCTCCATCTCGCGCAGCGTGCGGCGCCGATCCGCCGACACCACCAGCAGCGAGGCCAGCGCCGCGCCCAGCAACTGCACGACGAGTTGAACACTCCACCATGCCGCCGAGAACTTGAACGCGGCCGTTGCAGGCAGAGCCACGACCAGCTCCCAGACACGCCCACCGATCGACAGCTGCTGATGCGAACGGAGCCCGCTTTCCAGATTGGAGCTGCCTTCGTTCACCAGGATTTCGACGCCGTTCTGGTCACTGGTGAACAGCGGCGTGCGCTGTCCGCCGGTGACATCCGTCAGTTGAATCCAGGCGCTGTCGGGCAGCTCCGCCGCAGCGTCGATCGCCATCTGCAGCAGCTTCCCGGGCCGCTGGAGCAGTAGCAGATAGCCGGGCGGCTGGCTGCCGACGCTGCGCAGGGGGATCGCCCAGGCCAGCAGGCGATGACCCTGATCGTCGCGAAGCATCCGCAAGGGCGCGCTGAGCCGCGCACGGGAACCGGCCCAGGCGTTGGCCAGCAACGCGCGCCCGTCCGGGTCGCTGCTCAGTGCGAGGCCGACCATGCGTTTGGACAGCGAAGCCGGCGCCACCTGGTCGATGACCGTCTCGGCCTGGCTGATCCGGATCGGCGTGGGCATGTCGCCGCCGGTGATCGCGCTGATCTGCACGGTGACACCCAGGCGCGCACCGGCACGCGCTTCGAAAGCAGCCTGATCTTCTGGTGCCAGCGCCTGGGCCACCGCGATGGCGGTGATGCTCGGGTCCTTGTCGATCAGTTTCGCGGCCAGATCGTCGAGCACCTGCGGCTCGACATCGTCGCGGCGGAATGCCGCCTGCAGGCCGATCGACATCAGGTCGATGTTGTCGGCTTCGTCGTGCAGCGCTTCGCCGGCGGCCTCAAAACGACTGCCGAGACTGCTGCGCTCCAGTTTGATCGAGTGGCTCAGCAGGCCATAAGTGAGAACCCAGCTGCCCAGCACCATCGCGGCCACCGACAACACCAGGCCGGTCTGGCGCCGGCTCGACCCTTCATTGTTCACCCGTCGGTCGAGCAGCCAGGCCAGCGGATAAATCACGGTGACGCTGAGCATCGAGCCGGCATAGGCGACGAGCCAGAAATTGAACGTCGTCGGATGCGGAATCACGTCCTGAGCGTACAGCGTCAGCGTCGTAACCGAGGGGCTGACCAGGCAGCCTAGCGGCGCGACCACCAGGATGCCGAACAGGGGATGCAGCTTGCGCCCGGCCAGGGTTTCGAAGCGCCGCAGCAGCCCGACCTGCACCAGCGCCTGCGCACCGAGACCCGCGATCAGCAGCGCAAAGACCCAGGGAGCCAGGGGAGCCTTGAACACCGCCGGCCAGCCGAATTGCACCGACATCAGATAGCCGATCGCGATGCCGCCAAGAGCTGCCAGGCTGCCACGCCAGCCCAGCAGCAGCGTGGCGACGAACACCACGCCCGGTGCCGGTCTGAGCAGGCCGGCGATGCCGGTTTCGCCCAGTACCAGCAACTCCATCGTGAACGTCACGGCACTGCATAGGGCAGCAAGCAGCAGCCAGTCGATCTGGCGGCCATGCAGAGCCCTAAGAAATTTGAACATCTCCCCCCGCGCCTGTCGCCATCGCTGCTCCCCGGTCCAGGGACCCGCGCGGAACGCGAGTTCTTTATCGGCGGCCTGTCTTTTTAGCCAGTATTGACCAGGTGATCAATAGTTCATGATTGCCTAATGCCTAAGGATCAGGCGGCTGATCGGGCGGCAGGTACTTCCAGGCGACCACCGTGCCGGCGAGTGCCACGCCGGCCGCGATCATGAACAGAATTTCGGGGCTCGTGGCCTGCCACAGATATCCCGACGCGATCGACCCGATCGATCCGCCCAGGCCATAGGTGGCCGAGTTGTACAGCGCCTGCCCTCGCCCATGCAGCGCGGGCGGAAACAGGGTCTGCACGTACTTCATCGCGACCAGGTGATAGCAGGCAAAGCTGCTGGCATGCAGCAGCTGCGCGAATACCAGCATCGGCAGCGAATCGACACCCAGGCCGATCGCCAGCCAGCGCAGCATCGTCGTCAGCAGCGCGACGATCATCAGGCGCCGCGTGCCGACGGCGCGCAGCAGCGGCGCGGCAAACACAAACAGCAGGATCTCGGCGACGACCGCCAGAGCCCACAACTGGCCAGCGGAGCTGCGGCTGTAATGATGCCGATCGAGGAACACCGTGAAGAAGTTGTAGTAAGGCGCATAACTCAGCTGCGAGCAGAAACACACCAGCAGCATCGCGATCACCGCCGGCTGGCGCATCACCGCGAGCATCGACGGCCGCGGCCCGGACGGCCGGTCTGCAGCCATGACCGGCGCCGCGCGATGATCGGGCACCGCCCAGGCGGCGATGGCCATGCCGGCGAACAGCACCGCAACCAGCCAGGGCTCCCAAAGCACACCGATCCCGTCGAGCAGCGGGCCGACCGCCAGCACCGCGCCGACAAAACCGACCGAGCCCCATACGCGGACGTGCGGATATTCGCCGCCGCCGTCGCGCAAATGGTTCAGCGCGACCACCTCGAACTGCGGCAGCAGCGCGTTCCAGAACAGCGTGTAGGCGAGCATCAGCGCCATCACCGCCGGCGCGCTCTGCACCAGCGGGATCGCGGCGAAAATCAGCAGGCTCGCCAGCGCCGCCAGACGGATCATCCCCATGCGCTCGCCGCGCCGGTCCGCCCACCAGCCCCACAGGATCGGCACCGTGGCGCGCGACAGCCCCATCAGCCCGAAAGCGATGCCGACCTGCGGCGCGCTCAGCCCGCGCGCGAGCAGGTACGGAGTCCAGTACGCCATGAAGGCGCCGACCGTGCCGTAGTAGCAGAAATAGAAGGCCGCGAGGCGGACCTTGAGGCTGAACATGGCGGAGCGCCGTAATGCGGCCGCGCACTCTACGCGCAGCTTGCTTGCCGCGCTCCGTTTCAGCATCGGCAGGTCAGGCTTCAGCCCGACCGGCGCAGCTCCCGTAGGCTGGGATGGAGCGTAGCGAATCCCAGCTTTGCCGCTGGGTTTCGCTGCGCTCAACCCAGCCTACGTCCCTGCGCTTCAACCCAGCGGTAACTTCAGGTTAACGTAGCGACCCATATCCGCGTCGCCCGCCATGTCCTCGCGTCCGCTCCCCGAAAGCCTGCTGCAGCGCACCGATCTCTGGGTGGGTTCGCGGCTGGCGGCGGTGGCCGCGGAATCCACCGGCCATGCGGCGCTGGACCGGCTGTTGCCCGGCGGCGGCTGGCCGCTGGGCGCGCTCAGCGAAGTGCTGGTGCCGCGGCCCGGTGTCGGCGAGATGCAGCTGATCCTGCCGCTGCTGGCGCGGCTGTCGCAGGCCGGCCGGCGCGTCGCTTTCGTCGCACCGCCGCTGATCCCCTATGCGCCGGCGCTGCTGGCCGCCGGCGTCGACCTGGATCTCTGCTGGGTCGCCGAGCCTGCGTCGGCGGTCGACTGCGTCTGGGCGATCGAACAGATGCTGCGCTGTCCCGGCATCGGCGCGGTGGCTGGCTGGCTGGCCAGCGCCGACGAGCGCGTGCAGCGCCGCCTGCAACTCGCCGCCGAGGACAACGGCAGCGGCGGCGGCGCGATCGGCCTGCTGATCCGCCCGCCGCAGGCACGCCGCCAGCCCTCGGTCGCCGCGCTGCGGCTGGCGATCACGGCTAGCGCCGACGGCCCCATCGTCGAAGTGCTGAAAGCGCGCGGCGGCCGTGTCGGCCAGACCGCGAGGCTGGCAGCATGAGCACCACCGGACTCTGGCTATGCATCGAGCTGCCGCAGTTGCCGCTCGAAGCGCTGGCGCTGCCGTCAAATGAGGCAGCGCCTGAGGCCGCGCCGCTGGTGGTCTATGCGCAGCACGGTTCGCGGCGCTGGGTGATCGCCGGCCGGCATCCGCGGATCGGCAACGGCGAAGCCCTGGGCAGCGTGCAGGCGCGCTTTCCCGACGTGCGCGCCGTGCCGCGCGACATCGCGGCCGAAACGGCGGCGCTGCAGGCGGTCGGCTGCCTCGCATACGGGCTCAGCGACCGCATCGTGCTCAGCAACGAGACACCGCGTGGGCTGTTCGATCGCCCGTTCCAGGCGGTCAACATCGACATCGCACCCAGCCTCAAATTGTTCGGCGGCCTGGCCGGCCTGCTCGATCGTGCCCGCAGCCTGCTCGGCACGCTGCCCTACACCACGCGGCTGGCGGTCGCACCGACACTGGAAGGCGCTGCCGTAGCGGTTCGCGCCGGGCTGACGCCGCTGGCCGATGCCGGCGCCTTGCGCAGCCGGCTCGCCGAACTGCCGCTGGAATTTCTGCGTTGGCCGCTGGCGGCGCAGGATCTGCTGCTGAATTCCGGGCATGTGCATCTCGGCGACGTGCTGCGGCACGACGCCGCCAGTCTCGCCGCCCGACTCGGCCGCGAGTTCCCTGCGGCGCTGGCAAGGCTGCTCGGCAGCGCGCCCGATCCGCGCCCCTGGTTCACGCCGCCACCGCGCTATCGGCGCAAGCTCGATCTCGACGTCGAGATCGACGACTGGCAGGCTCTGCTGTTCCCGCTGCGCCGGCTGTTCGACGAGTTCGAAGCCTATCTGCGCGCACGCCAGGTCGCCGCGACGCAGCTGGCGCTGACCCTGTCGCGGCGGCGCACCGAGAACGAAGCCTTCGTGTTGCGCACCACGACGCCGACCCAGGACGCCGGCGTGTTCCTGCGCCTGCTGCGCGAGCGCTGGAACGCGCGGCCGCCGAGTGCGCCGGCCAGCGAACTGCGGCTGCGCGCGGATCAGTTCGTCGCGCTGCAATCACCGCAGACCCAGCTTTTCGATGACGGCCACAGCGACGGCGAAGCCTGGAACTCGCTGGCCGACCGCATCCGCGCGCGGCTCGGCGATGGCGCGCTATGGCGCCCGGGGCTGGCCGCCGATCACCGCCCCGAATTCGCCTGGTCCCGCGACGGCGAACGGTGCAGCGAGCGGCCGCTGCCGCCGCGTCCGCCCTGGCTGCTGCGCCGTCCGCAGCCCTGGATACCGCGCGTACCGCTGGCGGCGGCGCCGGAGCGCATCAGCAGCGGCTGGTGGGACGAAGCCCCGATCGCGCGCGACTACTACCGCGCCAAAGGCGCCGATGGTGAAGGCCTTTGGGTTTACCAGGACCGCCGCGATGGCCGCTGGTATCTGCAGGGTTTGTGGCAATGACGGGTTTGCGTTGCTGCCGCTGGTAGGTCGGCAATCCCTTGCCGACGCGAGACCCCGGTTGCGCATCGAAGGTACACGTCGGCAAGGGATTGCCGACCTACGCGTACTGTCATCGCACCGCTTGAGCGTCGTGCCAGCTCTTCAGCGCCTGCAGTGTGTTCTTGACGTGATCGTCCGGGCTCAGCGCCGAATACGCGTACAGGATCTTGCCGTCCGGTGCGATCACGTAGGACGTGCGGTCGGAATGGCCGGGCCAGAGCATCAGCGTCGCGTCGTAGGACTTGGCGACCGTCAGTTTCGGGTCCGCGGCGACCGCGAACTTGCCGCCGCATTCGCTGACCGAGAACTTGTGCAAGGTGTCGAGATCGTCCTTGGATACGCCGATCACCTGGGCGCCCAGCGCCTTGAACTGTTCGGTAGCCTCGGCGAACTTGTGTGCCTCGACGTTGCAGCCCGAGCTGAAAGCAGCCGGGTAGAAGTACAGCACGACCGGGCCTTTCTTCAGCGCTTCAGTCAGCGAGAACGTGAACGGCTGGCCGGCCAGCGAAGCGTCGGCGGTGAACAGCGGCGCGACGGTGCCCGGCTTCAAGCTGGCAAGCACCGGCATGGCGACCGGAATCGAGATGATCGCGGCCATCGCAACGATCATCAGGCGGGGCGCAAGACGCAGGCGTGGCAGGGACATCGGCATTCCTTGCTGGATGAACGGACCTCGGCATCATACGACGCGCATGCAGCGGCGGATGCAGGGTGAGAAAATGCAGCGAATGACACAGGCCCCCGACTACGCCGAACTGCACTGCCTGTCGAACTTCAGCTTCCAGCGCGGCGCATCGCACGCCGACGAGCTGATCCACCAGGCCATCGCGCTCGGCTACTTGGCGATCGCGATCACCGACGAGTGCTCGCTGGCCGGCGTGGTGCGCGCCTATGACACGATCAAGAAGCTCGAGGGAAAAGCACCCGGCAACGCGACGATCAAGCTGATCATCGGCGCGGAGTTCCATCTGCAGGACGGACCGTCTTTCGTGCTGCTGGCGCCCAGCCGCGAAGCCTATGCGCAGATCAGCCGCTTGATCACGCGCGGCCGCCAGACTTCACCCAAGGGCCGCTACCGGCTGCATCGCGCGGACTGCGATGCGCTGTCGCTGTGTCTGGCGCTGTGGCTGCCCGGCGAAGGCGCCGATGCCGACGAGGGCCGCTGGCTCAGCGAACGCGTCGCGCAGGCCTGGATCGCGGTCCATCAGCATCGCGAGGCTTTTGATGCGCCGCGCATGGCGCGCGCTGATTCCCTGTCCGCACAAACCGGCATGCGCTGCGTCGCGGCCGGCGGCGTGCTGTTTCATCGCGCCGAGCGCAAAACCCTGCACGACGTGCTGACCGCCGTGCGTATCGGCAGGCCGGTGCAGGAATGCGGCCTGAACCTGCTGCCGAATGCCGAGCGCCACCTGCGCGACCGCGGAGAACTCGCCGAGCTGTATCCGCCGCAGATGCTGGCGGAAACGCTGGCGCTCGCCGCACTGTGCCAGTTCAGCCTCAAGGAACTGAGCTACCAATATCCCGCCGAACTGGTGCCTGAAGGCGAGAGCCCGAGCAGCCATCTGCGCCATCTGACCGAAGCCGGCATGCAATGGCGCTGGCCGGACGGAATACCGGCAGCGGTGCGTGCACAGGTCGACAAGGAACTGGCGCTGATCGCGGAGCTGAAATACGAGGCCTTCTTCCTGACCGTGGAAGACATCGTCCGCTATGCGCGCGCGCAGGGCATCCTGTGCCAGGGCCGCGGCAGCGCGGCGAACTCGGCGGTCTGCTACGCGATCGGCGTGACTTCGGTACGGCCCGAAAACGAGAACCTGCTGTTCGAGCGCTTTCTGTCGAAGGAGCGCAACGAGCCGCCGGACATCGACGTCGATTTCGAGCACGAACGCCGCGAAGAGGTGATCCAGTACGTCTTCACCAAATACGGCCGTCATCGCACCGCGATCGCGGCGACCGTGATCTGTTATCGCACCCGTTCCGCATTGCGCGACGTCGGCCGTGCGCTCGGCATGGAGCCCGAGGATATCGACCGGCTCAGCAAGACCCTGGCCTGGTGGGACAATACCGAAGAACTCGATGCGCGGCTGATCGAGCAGGGCTTCGATCCCAGGGCGCCGAAGATGCGGCTGTGGGTGCTGCTGACTCAGACCCTGGTCGGCTTTCCGCGGCATCTGTCGCAGCACGTCGGCGGCTTCGTCATTGCCGAGCGCTCGCTGGACGAACTGGTGCCGATCGAGAACGCCGCCATGCCGCAGCGCCAGGTGATCCAGTGGGACAAGGACGATCTGGAATCCCTCGGCCTGCTGAAAGTCGACGTGCTCGCGCTCGGCATGCTGACGGCGCTGCGCCGCAGCTTCGATCTGATCCAGGCATTCACCGGCATCGACTACAGCATCGCCAGCATTCCGCAGAACGATGCGCCCACCTACGAGATGATCCGTCGCGCCGAGACCATTGGCGTGTTCCAGATCGAATCGCGCGCGCAGCAGAACATGCTGCCGCGCCTGAAGCCGCAGAACTTCTACGACCTGGTGATCCAGATCGCGATCGTCCGGCCCGGGCCGATCACCGGCGGCATGGTGCATCCGTATCTGCGGCGCCGTGACGGGCTCGAAAAGCGCGACGATCCGCCCCAACTCCAGCACATACTCGGACGCACGCTCGGCATCCCGATCTTCCAGGAGCAGGTCATGCAGATCGCGATCACGGCGGCCAGCTTCACTCCCGGGGAAGCCGACAACATGCGCCGCTCGATGGCCGCCTGGAAGCGCAGCGGCGGTCTCGAACATCTTCAGGATCGCCTGATAAAAGGCATGCTCGACAATGGCTACGAGCGCGCTTTCGCCGAGCAGATCTATCAGCGCATTCTCGGCTTCGGCTCCTATGGCTTCCCGGAATCGCATTCGGCCAGTTTCGCCCTGCTCGCCTATGCCTCGGCCTGGCTCAAATGCCATCACCCCGCCGCCTTCACCGCGGCGCTGTTGAACAGCCAGCCCATGGGTTTTTATCCGCCGTCAATGCTGGTCGGCGAGGCGCGGCGTGCTGGCGTGGAGGTCCGCGCCGTCGATGTGCTGCACAGCGAATGGGAATGCACGCTGGAGCCGCGCGACGAGGACGCCCAGCCGGCGCTGCGCCTGGGCCTGCTGCAAATCAGCGGGCTGGCGGAAGAAGCCGGCAAAGCCATTGCGGGCGCCCGGCTGCAGTCCAGCTTCAAAAACCTGGACGAGCTCGCCCGCCGCGCCCGGCTGACACGCCGCGAACTCACCGCGCTGGCCAACGCAGGCGCGCTGGAAGCGCTGAGCGGACATCGCCATGCGGCGCGCTGGGAAGTCGCCGCGCAGACGCCCGACACCGCGCTGTCGCTGGCACGCGCGGCCGAGCCGGAGTTCGACCTGCGCCCGCCGACGCCCGGCGAGGACGTACTCAACGACTACCGGAATATCGGCCTGTCGCTGCGCCAGCATCCGCTGTCGCTGTTCCGGGACCGCCTCGCCGCACGCAAAGTCTCGACCGCGAAGTCATTGCGGGAAACCGCCGACAAATCGAAGATCCGCGTCGCCGGCATGGTGATGTTCCGGCAGCGGCCACCGGCAGCCAAGGGCGTGATGTTCATGACCATCGAGGACGAAACCGGATCGGTGAACCTGATCCTGAGGCCGCGATACATCGAGAATAATCGCGAAGTCGTGCTCGGCTCGCGCCTCATGATCGTCGCCGGCGAAGTCCAGCGCAGCGGCAGCATCGTTCATGTGATGGCCGAGAAAATCGTCGACATCACCGGCTGGTTTTCGGACATCCCGCATCAGTCGCGGGATTTTCATTGATGCCGTGATCGTGACGTAGTGCCGTAGGTTGGGGTGAGCGCAGCGAACCCCAACATTCGACCCGAGCTGATGTTGGGGTTCGCTGCGCTCACCCCAACCTACAACGACTGGTCCCGCTTCTGAAACAGGCGTTCTTCGCGATCGAGTTCCAGGAAGGCGTCGGCGTGCGTGGAGTAGCGCAGCGACTCCTTGGAGCCGATGCCGAGGAAGCCCTTGCGGCACAGCGCCTCGCGAAACAGGCCGAGGGCGCGGTCCTGCAGCTCGCGGTTGAAATAGATCAGCACGTTGCGGCAGGACACCAGTTGCACTTCGGCGAACACGCTGTCGGTAGCCAGGCTGTGGTCGGAGAACACGATGTTCCGTCGCAGCGACTTGTCGAACACCGCTCCCCCGTAGGCCGCCGTGTAGTAATCGGACAGCGAAGCCGGTGCGCCCGAGCGGCGATGGCTCTCGGTGAAGCCGGCGATGCGCTCCAGCCCGTAGATGCCGGCTTCGGCTTTCTGCAGAGCATGGCCGTTGATGTCGGTGGCGTAGATCAGCGCGCGCTCAAGCAGGCCCTCCTCGCGCAGCAGGATCGCCAGCGAGTAGGCTTCCTCGCCGGTGCTGCAACCGGCGATCCAGATCTTCAGCGACGGATACGTGCGCAGCATCGGCACGACTTTTTCGCGCAGCGCACGAAAATACGCCGGATCGCGAAACATGTCGCTGACCTGCACCGTCAGGAAATCCATCAGCGCCGGAAAAGCTCCGGGTTCGTGCAACACCTTGTCCTGCAGCTGCGACAGGGTTTTGCAGCTGAAGCGCAGCATCGCGGTGCGCAGGCGGCGGCGCAGCGAGGCTTCGGCATAGCCGCGAAAATCGTAGTGGTATTTCAGGTAGATCGCATCGATCAGCAGCTGCATCTCGATCTCGAAATCCTGGCTGTCGTCACGGCTGTGGTCGTCGCTCACTGACAAGCTGGCTCCTTGCCGGCATCCACTACTTCGACATCCGCTACTTCGACATCCGCTACTTCGGCATCCACACGCGCACCAGCGACAGCAGCTTCTCGACGTCCAGCGGCTTGGCGATGTAGTCGCTGGCGCCGGCGGCCAGGCACTTTTCCTGATCGTCCCTCATCGCCTTGGCGGTCAGCGCGATGATCGGCAGTTTTTTCCATTCGGGGCGCTTGCGGATTTCGAGCATCGCGGAGATGCCGTCCATCTCCGGCATCATGATGTCCATCAGCACCAGATCGATGGTCTTGGCCGGCTGGCCGCGGCTGCGCGTCAAGGCGTCCAGGGCCTCCAGACCGTTGCGCGCGATCTCGACCTTTACGCCCTTGGGCTCCAGCACGCTGGCCAACGCGAACACGTTGCGCACGTCGTCCTCGACGACCAGGATGCGCCGGCCTTCCAGCGTGGCGTCGCGGTCGCGGACTTCCTTGAGCATCCGCTGGCGCTCGGCCGGCAGCTTGGATTCGACCTGGTGAATGAACAGCGTCACTTCGTCCAGCAGCCGCTCCGGTGAACGGGCGTCTTTGATGATGATGGACTTGCTGAAGCGCCGCAGCTGCTGCTCCTCGTCGCGGCTCAGCGAGCGGCCGGTGTAGACGATCACCGGCGGGAACGCGATCTCGTCCTGCTCGGCGATCTGCTTCAGGAACTCGTAGCCGCTCAGGTCCGGCAGATTGAGATCGATGACCATGCAGTCGAACGTGGTCTTCGTCAGTTGCTCCAGAGCCTCCGCGGCGCTGGCGACGCCGACGATCTGCACGTCGCCGTTGGACAGCAGCTGGCCGATGCTGTTGCGCTGGCGCTCGTCGTCCTCGATCACCAATACGCGCCGCAGACTCTGCGAGAAGCGCGCCTCGAGCCGCTTGATCGCCTCGACCAGCTGCTCGCGCTTGACCGGCTTCAGCGCGTAGCCGATCGCACCGCGCTCGAGCGCCTCGCGCGTGTAGTCGGCCACCGACAGCACATGCACCGGAATATGCCGGGTCTTCGGGTTGTGCTTGAGCTGGTCGAGCACACCGAGGCCGGAATAATCCGGCAGGTTGATGTCGAGCAGGATCGCGCTCGGCCGATACGCAGCGACCGCGGCCAGGCCCTCGTTCGCCGAATGCGCGGCGACGAACTGGAAGCCCATCTCGTGCACCAGGTCGCGCAGGATCGTCGAGAAGCGCAGGTCGTCCTCGATCGCCAGTATCAGCCGGGTATCGGTCTGCAGATGATCGCGATCGTCGTCGACCGTCGGCGGCTTCAGCTTGACTGCGCCCGATGCCGACGGCGTCGTTGCGACCTCAGCCACCGGCACGGCCAGAGTCGGGGTTCCAGCCGCCGTCCCGCGCGGACCTTCGACAGGCCCGGAATAGACCAGCGGCAAACTCAGCGTGAACACGCTGCCCTCGCCCGGCACACTATGCACGACGATGTCGCCGCCGAGCAGCCGTGCCAGATCGCGCGAGATCGACAGGCCCAGGCCGGTGCCGCCGTACTTGCGATGGGTGCTGCCGTCGGCCTGGCGGAAGGCTTCGAAAATGATGTCCTGCTGCTGCTCGGCGATGCCGATACCGGTATCGCGCACCGCGAACGACAGCCTGCCCTCGGACGCCGAATACACCTGCAGCGACACCTCGCCCTCCTCGGTGAACTTCAGCGCATTCGACAGCAGATTCTTCAGGATCTGGCCGAGCCGCTGCGCGTCGGTCTGCAGATACTCCGGCGTACCGGCGTCGATGCCGACATGGAAGCGCAGCTTCTTCTGCTGCGCCACCGGCTCGAAGGCCTTCAGCAAGGCTTCGACCGTGCTGCCGACCAGCACCTGTTCGGGCGACACCTCGACTTTACCGGACTCGATCTTGGACAGATCGAGAATGTCGTTGATCAGCGCCAGCAGGTCGTTGCCGGCCGAGAAAATGGTCTGCGCGAACTTGACCTGCTGATCCGTGAGATTGCCGCTCTTGTTGTCGGCCAGCAGGCCGGCCAGGATCAGGGTCGAGTTCAACGGCGTGCGCAGCTCGTGGCTCATGTTGGCCAGGAACTCGCTCTTGTACTGGTTGGAGCGCGCAAGCTCGTTTGCCTTGTCGGTTAGCGTGGCCTGGGCGCGTGCCAGACCGTCGCGCTGGTCTTCCAGCAGCTGCATCTGTTCTTCGAGCTGCGAGTTGGTCTGCTCGAGTTCGGCCTGCTGCGCCTGGAGTTGCGCCTGCGACTGCTTCAGCGCGCTGCCCTGCTCTTCCAGCTCCTCGTTGCTGGCGCGCAGCTCTTCCTGCCGGGCCTGCAGCTCTTCGGCCTGGCGCTGGGTTTCTTCGAGCAGCTCTTCCAGGCGGCTGCGATCCTTCGATGCGCGCACCGCGACACCGAGGGACTCGGACACCCTTTCGAGCAGCTCGCGATCGGCGGCGGTAACCTGGCGGAAAAAGCCCAGCTCCAGCACCGCCTGCACGACGCCGTGCACGCTGGCCGGCGCCAGGATCAGCTCGCGCGAGCGGCTGCGGCCGACACTCGAGGCAACCTGCAGATAACCGTCCGGCACGTCCTTGACGTGCAGCGTCTGATTGCTCTTCGCGGCCTGGCCCAGCAGGCCGTCGCCGGGCCGCAGCTCCTCGGCCTCGGCACCGCCGGGCACCGCATAGCCGGCGAAGCGGCGGAAGCGTCCACCGGCTTCGGCGACGTAAAACGCAGCGACCTGCGCGCCAAGATAGACAGCGAGAAATTCGAGCACGTTGGCGCCGAGCACGTCGAGCCGTTGCTCGCCCTGAATTCTGCTGTTCAGGCCCATCTGGCCGCTGCGCACCCAGGCCTGTGTCTCGCGCGCCGTGAAGTCACGGGACGCGATGCTGGCTGCAGCCACGATCAGCAGCAACAGCACCACCGAACTGCCCCAGGTGAACCTGACCGAGAAGCGCGCCGCATCCTGCCACTCCTGCTGGTGGCCGGTCAGAATGTTGCGCTCCTGAACCTGCATTTCGCCGATGACCGAGCGGATCAGGTCCATCGCGGTCTTGCCGCGGTTGGTCAGCACCAGCGCCAGCGCGGCCTGCACATCGCCCGAGCGGCGCAGCGCGATGGTCTGCCCCAGCTCCTCCATCTTCTCGGCAGACAGCTGTTCGAGCAGCTCGTAGCGGCGCTGCTGCTGAGGGTCGCCCGCGACCAGGGCTTTCAAGCTCTTGAGTTCGGCCGGCAGCGTCGCCTGGGCTTCGTTGTACGGGTCCAGGTAGGCATCGCTGCCGGTCAGCAAATACCCGCGCTGACCGGTTTCGGCATCCTTGATACGCGACAGTACCCGCTGCAGACGTTCGGTTGTTTCCAGCGTATGGGTCACGCTGTCGGATGCCCGGGCCGCGCCCTCCAACGCGCGATAGGACACCGCACCGATCAGCACCACCGCGACGATCGCGATCACGAAACCGGCGACGGTGGTCGGTGGCAGCAGCCGTCCGGACCAACCCCCGCGGCCGGAACCAGCAGCAAGGGACGCCGGCTGCTTCATGAAGAGATCCTGTCGCTCATGCGGCGGAATCATATCTCAGCAGGAGCCCGGCCCCCGCTGGGTTGATTTGTCGCGCGCCGATCCTGCCCCTACAATCGACGCGCTCCGTTGGGGAGTAGCCGCTTCAATCTCGCTCGAGACTCTCTCGAGATTGAAGAATCCGCGTCAACATACTTGCCGGCTTGCTGGCATGGCGCGAGATGATCCAGCCTTTCGGATCTGGCGAGACCAACGACTGCAGGCGCCGGCATTGCCGGGCGGTGTCTGCCAGTCGTTGTCGTCCACTCCCGGCCAGGTTCCTCCCATGCTGGAAGCTTTCCTGGTATCGACCGGTGTCGTCGCCCTCGCTGAAATGGGCGACAAGACGCAGTTGCTGTCCTTGTGCCTCGCGGCCCGTTTCCGCAGGCCGGTGCCGATCATCCTCGGCATCCTGGTTTCGACTCTGCTCAACCATGCGATCGCGGGCTGGGTCGGTGTCTGGGTTGGCGCGCACGTTCCCGAGATCTATCTGCGCTGGTTCCTCGGCCTGTCGTTCATCGTCATGGCCGGCTGGCTGCTGGTGCCGGACAAATTCGACGAGAACGACTCCAAGCTGGTCAGCCGCGGCACGATCTTCTTCACCACCGTGTGGCTGTTCTTCATCGCCGAGATCGGCGACAAGACCCAGATCGCGACCATCGGCCTGGCGATGCGCTACGAGAGCCTGTTCGCGGTGGTCTCCGGCACCACGCTGGGCATGATGCTGGCCAACGTCCCGGCGGTGCTGCTGGGTGACCGCTTCGCCAAGCGCATGCCGGCAACGCTGATGCGCCAAATTGCCGCCGGCGTGTTCGTGGTGATCGGCGTGCTGACGCTGCTCGGCGTAGGGTCCAGCGCAATGCCATAGGTTGGGGTGAGCATAGCGAACCCCAACAGGGGTGCCGCGCCGATGTTGGGGTTCGCTATGCTCACCCCAACCTACGCGACTGGTCTCGGTTAGCCAGCTTGGTACAGCTCGGCGTGCGCCCGCCTCAGTAGATTCTTCTGCACCTTGCCCAGCGCATTGCGCGGCAGCTCGGCGGCGAAGAGCACACGCTTGGGCAGCTTGTAGCTGGCGAGCCTAGGGCGCAGCGCCTCGATGACCTGCGCCTCGGTGAGCGTGGCACCAAGCTGGGTCAACACGACGGCGGTGACGCCCTCGCCGAAGTCGGGATGCGGGACGCCGATCACCGCGCTTTCCAGCACGCCGGGCAAGGCATCGATCTCGGTTTCCACTTCGATCGGATAGACGTTGTAGCCGCCGGTGATGACCAGGTCCTTGGCACGGCCGACGATGAACAGATAGCCCTGATCGTCAAAGCGGCCGACATCGCCGGTGATGAAGAAGCCGTCCGGACGCAGATCGGCGGCGGTCTTCTCCGGATTGCGCCAGTAGCCGCCAAAAACATTGGCGCCGCGCACCTCGATCATGCCGGTGGCGCCGCGCTCAAACAGGACCGCGCCGCTGGCCGCATCGGTGATGCGGATTTCGACGCCTGGCAACGGAAATCCAACCGAACCCGGTACGCAGGCAGCGTCGTAGGGATTGCTGGAATTGACTTGCGTTTCGGTCATGCCGTAACGCTCGACGATGCCGTGGCCGGTGCGCGCTTCGAATTCGCGGTGCGTTTCCGCCAGCAGCGGCGCGGAGCCGGACACGAACAGGCGGATGTTCGAACAGGCCGCGCGGTCGAAGCCGGGTAGCTGCAGCAGCCGCGTGTAGAACGTGGGCACGCCCATCATCACCGTCACCTCGCGCAGCCTCGCCAGCACCTCTGCCGCGTCGAAGCGCGGCAGGAACAGCATGCCGGCTCCGGCAGCGAGAATCGCGTTGCTGCTGATGAACAGGCCGTGCACATGGAAGATCGGCAGCGCATGTAGCAGCACATCGCCAGCGCTCAGCTTCCAGGCCTCCACCAGCGACACCGCGCTTGCGGCCAAGTTGCGGCGCGTGATCATGGCGCCCTTGGAGCGGCCGGTGGTGCCGGACGTATACAGCAAGGCGGCCAGGGCATCGCCCTTGCCGGCGAAGGGCAGGAAGCGCGCCGGGTCCGCGGCCGCGATGGCCTCAGTGAGACTACCGTCGCCCTGGGCGCCCAAGGTTTCGACCCGCTCCACGCCGTGTGGTCGGGCCAGTGTCTGTATCGACGCGCGATCCTGGGGCCGGCACACCACCAGCCGCGGCTGCGAATCGCCGATGAAATAGTCCAGCTCCGCTGGCATGTAGGCCGTGTTAAACGGCACCAGCACCGCGCCGCTGCGCAGGCAGGCAATACCCAGCAACAACGCCTCCACGGACTTGTCGACCTGCACCGCGACACGATCGCCCGCAACGACACCCAGCTGCGCCAGCGCGACACCGATCCTGGCCGTGGCGGCAGCAAGCTCCGCATAGCTCAGCTGCCGGCCCTCGGGCGTCGTCAGGAAACGCCGCTGCGGGTCCGTGGCCAGCACCGCGTCGATCCAGGCGGCGGGGTTGTCTGCGCTGGGTGCCGGCCGCATGGCTTGATCTTCCATAGGATTTGCGGGTCGGACTGTACGAATTCCGGTCGCGTTGCGTCTCGATGCGGGCACGACATCTTGCCCCCTGTGCGTAGTCGAAAAGGCAACGACGGCGTCTCGGAGACCGACGGCCTGCTGATAGTGCAGGACAGCTACAAGCTCCCGCCTGCGGTGCGGAAAACCAGACTTCGAGCTGGTGCCCTGGAGCGCGGTCGAAAAGGCAGTGCCTGGCCTCGCAGCACCGGATCAACCCAAGCTGGGGTTGTCCGCTATCAGCCAATTCTGTTGAAAAACTATTTGGCCTGAAGCGCGCCACCGGAAATATTGACCCGGTGTTCGCGTCAGTGCGGTTCTGACCAACTCCACTGAATCAAAGTCACAGAATCAATCCTACGCGAGCACTTT